>NZ_CP009505.1:3609829-4211468 GCF_000970045.1 Methanosarcina sp. MTP4 | reverse complement strand
AATGGCCGAGACCATCAAATCCCAAGCTAAAAACAATAGGAAAAGGCATTCTTAAGATTGAAATAAAAATTTGGAGATCAGGCCATAAATGGGAGATTAATGGAGAGTGAGGCCGAATCCCCTCTTTCGGGTGGAAAAAATTAGATAAATTATAACCCCTTCATTTCCACTGAAACAATAAAAATATTTTTTATTTAAGATCGTAATATTAAAATCAACTGTATGAAAATAAAAAAAATGCCAAGGTTAAAAACAACGGCATAAAAAGCAGGAGTAAATTTAGGAAATCAGAAGTAACTTTAGGAAAAAGCCATTCAATCTCTCAATCCTAACTATATAAAATTATTTTCTGAAATTTTGTATAATGACAGGTAAAATAATGAAAAATTCAAAAAACTTATAAAAATATAAGGATACATGGATGTATTCAAAAATGTGGACAATCAGATATAAAAATATACAGCTGTATTGCAGTACGAAAAACCCTAGTTAATAAAAAATAATTACATAAGTCAGTTTCCAACCCCTGACTTTCCTAAAAAACATAAAAAATCCCTGAAATATGGATTTTTAATAACAAAGCAGGGCTTCAAATTCAGATTTGCTGCATAGATTTGCTGCATAGATTTGCTGTATAAATTTGCTGCATAAATTTGCTGCATAGATTTGCTGCATAGATTTGCTGCATAAATTTGCTGTATAAATTTGCTACATAGATTTGCTACATAGATTTGCTGCATAGATTTGCTGCATAGATTTGCTGCATAGATTTGCTGCATAGATTTGCTGTATAAATTTGCTGTATAAATTTGCTGTATAAATTTGCTACATAGATTTGCTGTATAAATTTGCTGTATAAATTTGCTACATAGATTTGCTGTGTTAATAATTATTGCATAAATACTACTGAATGTATCTTGAAGGTATATTTGCTTCAAATTAGGAATCGCAATTCAAAAATCTGAAACATAGCTGTCTAGAACGAATTTGTATAAAAGAATCACAAATAGAACAACCGATAGAAAAAAGTTACAAATGGAACAGGTTATAAAAAAAGTTACAAATGAAACAATTATAGAAAAAGTTACAAATGAAACAATTATAGAAAAGGATTTGGAAATTAAAACCTTTAAAGATTCGTTAAAAATCTTCAAAACCCTTTAAACTCTTTAAACCCTTTAAACCCTTTAAAAAAATGGAGTTAAACAATGGTATCGGATAGTTTTAGTATCATACTTATTTTTGCTTTATATCTACTCTTCATGATCTCTATCGGGGTTCTCTATTATCGAAAAACTGAGAATCTCGCTGATTATATCCTGGGAGGCAGAAAACTGAACAGCTGGGTTACAGCTTTAAGTTCCCAGGCCTCGGACATGAGCGGCTGGTTGCTACTCGGGCTTCCCGGATATGCCTATCTGGCCGGGATGGAAGCCATCTGGATCGGGATAGGTCTTGCCGTCGGGACTTACCTAAACTGGAAGTTTGTGGCTAAGAAACTGCGTCAGTACACCCAGGTTGCAGGCGACGCGATCACTATCCCCGTGTACTTCGAAAACAGGTTCAGGGATAATACCCATGCCCTCAGGATTATTTCAGCCATCCTGATTCTGGTCTTCTTCCTGCTTTATACTTCCTCGGGACTGGTGGCCGGAGGAAAGCTCTTTAACACCGTTTTCGACATCCCCTACCAGCAAGCCCTTCTAATCGGTGCCCTGGTGATAATCAGTTATACTTTCCTGGGAGGGTTCATGGCTGTCTGCTGGACCGACTTCTTCCAGGGTGCACTCATGATCTGCGCCATCGTCCTGGTGCCTTCTATGGCCATGAAAGGAATGGGTGGATATGGCTCAACCTTGGACCTGATCCAGAGCATTGACCCCCAGCTACTCAACCCCTGGACTGCCCTTGCCGGAGGCGCAATCCCCCTGGTCTCAAACCTGGCATGGGGACTCGGATATTTCGGAATGCCCCACATCCTGGTCCGTTTCATGGCCATCGAATCTCCCGATAAGATCAAGCAGGCAAGGCTCATTGCCATGGTCTGGGTCGTAATTTCCCTGATATTCGCCGTCGTCGTGGGACTTGTAGGAAGGGCCTACCTCCACCCCGAATTCCTGGGAGCCGGGGGCAGTGAAACGATTTTCATGGTCCTGGTCAACACCATGTTCACTCCGGTAATCGCAGGAATCCTCCTTGCAGCCATCCTTGCGGCTATCATGAGTACCGCTGACTCCCAGCTCCTTGTGGCCGCCTCCGCCTTTACGGAAGATATCTACAGGATCGTCATGAAAAAGGACGCCAGCGAAAAAGAGCTGGTCTGGCTCGGCAGACTCGCCGTTATCGCAATTTCCACGATCGCCTACATGATTGCCAGGGACCCTAACAACTCGGTCATGGGCCTTGTTTCCTATGCCTGGGCAGGTTTCGGAGCAGCTTTCGGACCGATAATTATCTTCTCCCTCTTCTGGAAGCGGACCACCAGGAACGCAGCTCTGGGAGGAATGGTTTCCGGTGGCCTCATGGTTATCCTCTGGAAGCAGCTTTCAGGTGGGATCTTCGACCTCTATGAAATCGTGCCCGGTTTTGTCCTCTCATGCATCGTGATCTACGTCATAACCATCCTGGACAAGGAAGGCCCCTCAGCAGAAATCCAGAAAGAGTTCGACCGCGTAAAGCAGATGTGAGCCACCGGGGCAAAAATCACAAAAAAGATGTCGAATCCCTGAAGCGTAAATATTCAATTCTCTGAAAAACGAAAATAAAAAGAAGACAAAAATAAGAAAAACGGCAAATTTGATCTATCAGTATAATCTTCCTGAAATAAGATGGAACCGGGGAGAATGAACTGGTAGATCATTTTTATAACTTTTTTCCACCTGAGTTCTCTCAGTTTTCATTCTTTTCTCCTGATTTTTCTCCTGGTTTTTCCCACATTTTATTAGTCAAAAAAGCAATGATTGCAGCAAATCTATTTAAGGTTCCTCAAAAAATGCAACTCTGTGAGTTGGGGTTAGTTAAGACCTTTCGGTTCATAACTTAAATTTGAAATTTTTTATTTATTTATTTATTTATTTATTTATTTATTTATTTTTATGGAAATTAATAAGTTAATAAGCGAGAATCTGGAAATATTTCGCTTTGGATTTCCTAAGAATTTGTCTATTCTATTGTCTATTCTATTGTCTATTCTATTGTCTATTCTATTGTCTATTCTATTGTCTATTCTATTTCTAAAAATTCGGCCTGAACTGTCAATTTCACCTAGATTGAAGAAAGCGCTTAACAAAAGTGAAGAAAGATTGGAAAAGACAAAAATTGAAAAGACAAAAATTAGAAAAGACAAAAATTAGAAAAGACAAAAATTAGAAAAGACAAAAATTAGAAAAGACAAAAATTAGAAAAGACAAAAATTAGAAAAGACAAAAATTGAAAAAAATTCAAAGATTTTAGTTTGCTAATCTCTTTCAATTTTGATCTTTTTCTCTTTCTAAATGTAAAAAGATAAATTTGTAAAGATAAAAGCTCTGTTATGTAGACCCCTTTATTTCCAGTGCAACCTTTAAATAGGACCGGGACCCCATGATTTCGACTGGAGGGGTTTTGAAATTTTGGGTAACGAAATAAAACAAAGTTTTATTTAGTTATGGTAACAAAACAATGTTGTTGTGTTATAACATTAATTGTATATATATTTTGTTAAAAAAAGTTAATTTTGTGGAGGGATTTAAAATAAAATGGAAAAATGAAAAAATGAAAAAAAACATTGCTAAGTTTTATTTTATTAATTTCTGTTCTCCATTAGAAACGTTTTCCAGTGGAAATCATGGGGTCCCTCTCTGCAAACTTCTTACTAAAATTCTATTTGCTCAATCTCGTTCTAAAGTTATTTTTTAACTCTTTTTTTCCAGGTAATCAAAACAACTAACTTCATACAAATTTTAAAAAATTCACATTGGAGTGTCTTGAGCATTCCATCTTCCTGTAAGAATTTTCATAAACACATTCCATAAGTATTTTAAATAGAATTGTTTTTAGTTTATCCATATGAATGAGCAGGGTCTTTCTGAAAAAGAGGTTTTATCCCTCCTGAAAAAGGCGAAATCAGAGGATACAGATTATTATCGTGTTTTAAGTTCAATGTGCACTCATCCCCATGCAATTGCAGCGGAGGCTCACATGCTTTTTATTGAGGCCAACCTGGGGGATCTCGGGCTCTTTCCGGGAACTTATGGTTTTGAAAAGGAAGTCATCAGCATGCTGGGAGAGTTGCTCCATGCTCCTTCCCTTAGAAATTCCGGTAAGTTTTCCGACGGGGAGTTCTGTGGTTATCTTACAACCGGGGGGACAGAATCCAATATCCAGGCAATCAGGGCAATGAAGAACCTGAGTGCTCACAGAAAACCTCAGATCACAAATCCCAACATCGTAATCCCGGATTCGGCTCATTTTTCTTTTGATAAGATCGCAAATATGCTTGGAATAGAGATCCGAAGGGCTGGTCTGGACCCTGATTTCAGGGTTGATCTGGCTTCCGTGGAAAAACTAACCGATAAAAATACCATAGGGCTTGTGGGAATAGCCGGAAACACGGAATTCGGGCAGGTAGATCCTATAGAAGGTCTCTCTGAACTTGTGCTTGAAAAGGACCTTTTCCTGCATATTGATGCTGCTTTTGGGGGTTTTGTAATTCCCTTCCTTGAAAAGTCATATCCTTTCGACTTTGAAGTGCCAGGTGTTACTTCCGTCGCCATTGACCCGCACAAGATGGGCCTTTCCACAATTCCCTCGGGAGCTTTGCTCTTCAGGTCGCACAGCTTCCTCGATTCCCTTCAGGTCAAAACTCCTTATCTCACCACAAAATCCCAGTTCACCCTCACAGGCACCCGAAGTGGGGCCTCAGTTGCTGCAACCTACGCTGTGATGAAGCACCTTGGAAGGGAAGGATACAGGAAAAACGTGGAATACTGCATGGAGCTTACTGAAAAACTTGTAAAAGGTGCCAGAAAACTAGGCTTCTATCCCCTGCTCACCCCTGTTATGAACGTCGTCGCCCTCGGTGTGCCCGAACCTGACCTTGTCCGGGAACAGCTCCATGAAAAATTCGGCTGGAACGTCTCAATTGTCCGCAGCCCCAGAGCCCTCCGCCTCGTCCTCATGCCCCACACTACAACCCAGGATATCGAAGAATTCCTGAAGGCTCTGGAGAAAGTAGTAGCAGAACTTTGAAACGGCTTCGGACTTTGAAAGAGCCTTAAAATACCTTAAACTTTGGATTAGCCTTTCTCTGACTTAACTGGTTTTTTAGTTAGCTGGCTTCTGAGTTAATCGATGGTTCTGAAGCAACCAGTGATTTTGGAATATCGGTAGATTTTAAGTGGATTGGGTTTCAAGCGGCTTACATCTGAGCGCAGGCTATTCGGTCAGGTTTTTATTCTAACTATGTGAATGGTCGGATCTGATCTTATACGATCTTTTTTTCAGGTCACTCTTTTGGACTTCAGTTTATGTACAGTAAATATCTATAGGGTTATTATGTACAGTAAATATCTATAGGATTATTATGTACAATAAATATCTATAGGGTTATTATGTACAGTAAATATCTATAGGATTATTATCAAAGTAATAACATGGGGATTTGAGTAGTACATGGGATTTGAGTATATTATGTATTCTTCGGATCCGGGGTCTTCGGATCAGGGATCTCCTGATTAAAATTATCTTAATGAGAGGGGGATTTTATTTATGCAATCTTCATTGAAAATCGGAAGTGTAATGGGCATACCAATCAAGCTACACGTTACTTTTCTCCTGATATTGCCCGTTTTTGCGTACGTCTTTGCGATCAATCCGCAGCCTTTCGGGTTTTCGGGGGTTGAGCCTCCGCTGACCAGATATGCGCTCTCGACACTGACAGCTATCCTGCTCTTTGTGTCCATTCTTCTGCATGAACTTGCACACTCCTACCTGGCGATGCGGTACGGGGTCAATATTGACAGCATTACACTCTTCCTTTTCGGGGGTGTTTCGTCGATGGAAGAGATGCCAAGGGTACCTTCACAGGAAGCCAAGATGGCGTTTGCAGGGCCTTTAACGAGCCTGGTGATAGGTTTCGTTTGTCTTTTCGTTTACGGAACCTTCATATCTCCTAACTCGGCGCTTGCGGAGAACCCCGTTTTCCTTACAATCTGGATCCTCGGGGCAATGAATGTGGTGCTTGGAGTCTTTAATCTCCTGCCCGCTTTTCCCATGGACGGGGGCCGGGTGCTCCGGGCACTTTATGCCAGGAAAATGTCGTACGTAAAGGCTACCCAAAGTGCGGCAGCTGTCGGGAAGTTCTTTGCAATCCTTATGGCTATTTTCGGTATCCTGATTGGCAACCTCTGGTTCCCCCTGATAGCCCTTTTCATTTATGTCGGGGCATCGGAAGAAGAACGTTCCACTCAGGCTTCGGTGACCCTCGAAGACATAGTTATCCGGGATATAATGACCCCGGTTGTGGTCTCGGTCCACCCTTCCATGAGTGTTGAAGACCTGGTTCACTTCATGTTCGAAAATAAACACATGGGTTACCCTGTCATGGAAGGCGGTGTCCTGAAAGGAGTAGTGAGCTTTACCGATGTCCAGAGGGTTCCCATACTCGAGCGGCCTGTGCTTCTTGTCTCGGATATAATGACTAAAGATATTGTATCCATACCCTCTGACGGCCATGCGACCGATGCTCTGAAACTGGTCTCGAGCCGGAATATCGGTAGGCTCCTTGTCATTGATAATGGGAATCTGGTTGGAATCCTTTCCAGGACAGATCTTGTGCGGACCCTGAAGCTAATGAGTGAGTGAGTTCTTACAAATGAGTTCTTACAAATGAGTTCTTATGGGATCCATAACTGGATAGGTTCTTACAAATGAGTTCTTATAGGATCCATAACTGGATAGGTTCTTACAAATGAGTTCTTATAGGATCCATAACTGGATAGGTTCTTACAAATGAGTTCTTACAAATGAATTCTTACAAATGAGTTCTTACAAATGAGTTCTTATAGGATCCATAACTGGATAGGTTCTTACAAATGAGTTCTTACAAATGAGTTCTTGCAGGATTGAGTTCTTACTGTTCAAGATTCTGGAAAAAATTTCAAGGAGCAAAAAATTATAAATTGCTGGCAGGTAATTACCATACTCCAGATCTTTAAATCTTTAAACGAAGCGGTTTCAGGGTTCAGAAAAATTTTTCTCTTTTCTGGGCCGCCGCAACAGAGAGACTGATAATGGAAAAATCCGATGTCACAGATTCTCAGGACAGAGAGCCTGAGTACTACTTTCAGAGTTCTTCTCAGGATTCTATATACTCTGTGGATGAACTTGCTACCAAATCTGCGGAAGGTGATGTTTCTGCAGGAAAGTCTGAACTGTCTAATTCTTCAGCCTCCAAGCCGGAGAATGCCGAGGCGGAGGTACTTGAATCTGCGGCTGAGGCAGGAACTGTGGTCGAGGGAAAGCTGGACCTGAGCTCTGGCTTTGTTGCAGAACCTTTGGCCGGTTCAACTCCCGTTTCAAAGTTTCAGTCCACTCCGGGGGTTCAGGTTGTTGAAACCCGGGAGGCTGAGCGTCAGCCTTCAAAAATAGTGATCATAGGTACCGCTCATGTTTCGGAGAAGAGCGTGGAAGAGGTCAAGACAACCATCAGGAAGTTAAAGCCTGACATTGTGGCTGTTGAACTCTGCCGGGGGCGCTATGATTCCCTGAAGGGTAATGTCCCGGAGACGCAGCTCCCTATTAAAGATATCCTGGGTGGAGGAAAGGTCTACTTTTACCTGATCCACTGGCTGCTTGCCTATGTCCAGAAGAAGATCGGGGAAGATATGGGTGTCAAACCAGGTTCCGAGATGCTTATGGCAATTGAGGAGGCTGAGGCTGCAGGAGCTAGGGTAGCCCTTATAGACCGGGACATCCAGATTACGCTCCAGCGTTTCTGGGGTAGGATGAAGTTCCTTGAAAAAATCAGAATGCTTGGTTCTCTTGTCGGAGGGTTGATCGGAATCGGGAAAGGAGCTGATATCGATATTGATAGCATCACGGAACAGGATGTGGTCACGGCCCTTGTTAGTGAACTCAGGGACTTTGCCCCGACTGCGGCCGAAGTCCTGATAGATGAGCGGGATGCTTACCTTGCAGGTAGTATTCTCAGGACAGCAGCAGGCGGGAACAAAACTATTGTTGTGGTTATAGGGGCAGGGCACAAGCCCGGGGTTCTCAAATACCTCCAGGAGCCGAAGAGCATTCCTCCCCTGCGCAATCTCATGGAAATCCCTAAAAAGCGCTTCAGTGCGGGCAAAGCAATTGGTTTCGGGATTGTCGCCCTGGCCATAGCGGTGTTTTTGCTCCTGTTCCTCTCGGGCACACCTCTGGAACTCCTGCTAATAGCGTTTGGCTGGTGGTTCCTTATCAACGGAACCCTGAGTGCGGCCGGGACTCTGCTTGCGGGTGGTCACCCCTATTCCATTGTCACGGCTTTCCTGGTGGCCTGGCTGACTTCCCTGAACCCCATGATGGCCGCAGGCTGGTTTGCCGGTCTCGTCGAAGCAAAACAGCGTAACCCGACCACCGAGGACATAAAGGCTCTTGCAGGGATCGATACCTTCGGGGAAATGTTCAAAAACAGGTTTATGCGAGTCCTTCTGGTAGCCAGCTTTGCAAACGTAGGCAGTGTGATAGGAACTTTCCTAGGTGCCTATGTCATGGTGCAGGTAACCGGCATCGACCCGCGGGAAGTTATTCTTTCAGGTTTCAGTGCCCTAGGGTTCTGATTCTCTTTTTCTTTTATTCCTAATTTTTTTCCTTAAAAAACATTCATTCGGGCTCACAAACGGATTCGAATACTTCTGTTTTCACTTTTTCCCTCCTGAAGAAATTTCTCGTTGTGCACACGATCCATCTCCAGTGGAGGATGAGATGGAAAGCTACGATAATTGTCATCAGGATTGCGGATTTGTTGTGAATCCAGAGCCATGTGGCTTTTGTGAGCCCCATATAGACGACATACATACCATGGGGGACTCCCGAGGGTATGAAAAAGTACATGTAAAGGCCTGTGAAGGCAACGATTAGAAACAGAATTGTCAGACAAAAGTCCACCATGTAATTTAGTTTGGTTCTGTTCAGTTTTTCCACTCCGTTTATTTTTTGGTTTTTTTAATTTTACACTTTGTTTATGATCACCGGTGTTAAAATCACACTTCCTGAAACCCTTAAAGGCGAGTGTGTCCTGAAGAGGGATTATGTCCTGAAAGTTATCCACTTTATGTCCTGAAAAGCAATATGTCACTTATCTGAGTATGTTCTAAAAGTAATATGATCTGAAAAATAAAAAGAGTATCTGAAAAAGTGGAAAAGAAAGGGGTAAAACAGAAAAATAAAGGAAAAATACGTTAGAAAAGTAAAGGAAAAATACGTTAGAAAAGTAAAGGAAAAATACGTTAAAAGTAAAGGAAAAATACGTTAGAAAAGTAAAGGAAAAATACGGTAGATAAAAAGAAAGGAAAAATACGGTAGATAAAAAGAAAGGAAAAATACGGTAGATAAAAAGAAAGGAAAAATACGGTAGATAAAAAGAAAGGAAAAATACGGTAGATAAAAAGAAAGGAAAAAGCAGCCGGGCTCAGAAGAGCTCGTGCAGCTTGAACTGGTACTTGCCGAGTTTTCCGCCGTAGTTTCCTGCGGTGATCTTCTTTACACCAGGAACGGTAACTGCGGTCTCAATTCCGATTTTCATTGCCTTCTTGATGCTTTCCTCGTCAATCCCGTTGATTACTATTTCATATACAGAGTTGACGTCGGCCGGAATTTCAGTGCCTTCTACCTTGTCCTTGATGGAGGGGCAGAACTTTTCATTGGCGGTGGCTTTCATGAACGTGTATTTGTTTGCTCCGGACTTGGAGCCGCTGGCCACGATGCCTCCGGGGAAGGGAGTGATACAGCCATCAAGTTCGGCAATTGCGTCCACGGCAGCTTCGGCTGCGGTGAGGGCGCTCATCTGGGAATCTCCAAAGATGAAGAAGTTTCCACCGGCAATCCCACTTATGCCCCCGATGTTTTCCTCTGCCAGGAAGTCCCCTTCCATAATTGGAATCTTGAAGACCTTCTTGCCTGCGATTTCGGTTTCAGACTCTGTACCGTCTGCGAAGAACTTAAGTTTAAATCCTATGTTGAACTGTTTCTCAGCTTCAGGGAGCCCGTTGAATACTGCGGTGGTGGGTGCGGTCAGTACGCACTGTCCGATCCTTTCGAGAAGCTGTTCGTCGAGTGCCTTGTACCCGAAGGTGCAGATCTGGATGTAGACTCCGGGCCTGCCGTCAGGGGTCTCACTGGGGCTTGCAAACCTTTCGATCCCGGCTTCTGCGGGGCACATGATAACGGAAGTCCCAAAGCCGGTAGCTTCATTGGCTGCCACCTGAGCCCAGCGCTTTGTAGCACCGGTTATGAGGACCCTTGCAATCTTGATCGGAAACGCTTCTGCATATGTATCTTCGATTTCTACGCCATTGAGTTCTATATAAATCCCTCGTTCTTTTTTTTCGGTTGTTTTATGTTATTTTGTTGTTGTTTTTACTGTTATTCGGTTGCTATCGCTGTATTGGGATATTCTTTACTGTACATATCTTACTGTACATATAATATCGCATGTACCAATATATCAGGGCAGGTACTGTTCAACACTATCCGGCACTGTTACCTGTTTGCATCTGTTAGCAACGGTCTGAAACTGTCTGACGCTGCTCCTGCCAGTCTGCCGGCATCCTGAACACAGCCACATGGAAGTATACCTGCGACATGGAAGTATACCTGCGATTTTCTGCAGTTCATCTGCGAGTTTTCTGCAATTTCCTCCCATCATTTGCAGTTTCAATCGCAACTATCACCCGTTTACGCAGTACATGCTAAACTTTGTAATACTATTCGTATTATTAATGTCAATTATAATATTTATATTGGATATATAATTTTTCAGAGAAATGGAAATGGACCTTTTTTCAAAGAAGTTTTGAATGACCTTGAAGATATTCTTGTAGTTCAATTCAAAGGAATTGGTGTAAAGAAGTGGTGTAAAGAAGTGGTGTAATGAAGTGGTGTAATGAAGTGGTGTAATGAAGTGGTGTAATGAAGTGGTGTAAAGAAGTGGTGTAATGAAGTGGTGTAATGAAGTGGTGTAATGAAGTGGTGTAATGAAGTGGTGTAATGAAGTGGTGTAATGAAGTAGTGTAAAGAAGTAGTGTAAAGAAGTGGTGTAATGAAGTAGTGTAAAGAAGTAGTGTAATGAAGTAGTGTAATGAAGTAGTGTAATGAAGTAGTTTAATGAAGTAGTGTAAAGAAGTAGTGTAAAGAAGTAGTGTAAAGAAGTAGTGTAAGGAAGTAGTGTTAATGACCGGTTGTAAGTTCGCTTTTTAAGTACAACCTTAGATCTTTTTGCAGCCGTAGAGAGCACTTTTTACATAAAGAATTCCATTAGAGGCATCCAGTATTATCGTGCGTCCGTAATTTTTCCCGGTGTCATCCGCAACAATCGGAATACCGAGTTCAGCTAACGTTTTTTTAGCACATTTTATGTTTCTTTCTCCTATGTTCAAAAAGGTATTCGGAAACATGCTTGCTCCACCGACGATTTTTGCTTCGAGTCTTTTTCTGGAGGCTCCTGTTTTTATTGCTTCTTCTATTATGTACTCTATCCCGGAGTCTGCGTACTTTGCAGGGTTGTTCTCAAGGCGATCTCCCTTTGCACTCGGAAGCATTGCATGGACCAGACCTCCGATTCGCTCTTTCCGGTCATAGATCGTTACTCCTACACAGGAGCCAAGTCCTGAGGTTTTTAGTCTTGCAGGGCTTCTGGCTATTGCAAAGCCTCCTATCCCCACAATAATCAAGCTGGAATCAGGCATATCAGGCATTTTTCAAAGCCCTCCTTTGTGAGGGATATGATTGATTTTTGCCTTCATCCGGACCCCATTCAGGGCAGGCCTGCCGGGTGAAAATGTCTGAACTTGAGAGGGCATGGAACACACTTCAAATTTGATTTTCATACCTGATTTAACTAATTTCTGTTTCAATTTTCCGATCAATTCCTTTTCCTGTCAATATTCATTGTATAGTTAAGTTCGGCTTTTATTTTCCTGTTTGATAGTCCTCATTTCATGGTTTATTTCATGGATTATTTAACATTCCATTGATTTTTTCTAACAGGTAGTCAAGGGAAACCGGATCAAAAAGGGTAACAAAAATTCCTTTTATTTTATTTTCTTTTACCAAAAATTCGGAATCCAGTATGAGAGCTAAATCCGCCTTATAACACATCTCAGTTAGCACGTAATTGAGGATTGAGCCTAACATATCGTATGCATTGTAAGGTGTTGAAATGGAAACGTCTATATGTAAAAAATCCGCAAGGGAGGTGATATAAGTCCCTGCGAGGATGTGGCTAACCTCTTCGATCACAGACCTGTTAATCCTGTCCGCAAGGTTTGCTTCACTTTCTCCGGTTATGGCCTGGCAGAGATTTCTGGCGCTGTCTTCAGGGAAAAAGATCAGGATATAACCATTCAACTCTTTTTTGACATGCATGAAGGTTCCCATAACAAGGGAGTCTGAGGTGCCCGTGATTTTCGGTATATTTTCAATTAATTCAAACCCTGCACCCAAAATATTGGCGTGGACACCAGTATGTGTGAGCTTTGAAAGGGAAGTTGCAGAACTCCCCATCCCTATGTTTCCGATCTCTTTTAATGCTCCATACTCGAAGTTACTTAGCTTCCTGATCTCTTTTCCCATGGATATCTCCTCTTTTCCCATGGATATTTCCTTCATTTTCCTTTACGTAAAGGCGTTCTCTTGTATTGTAAGGCTTGAAATAACCGGCTGCTGTTCCGAGCAGAGTTTCCGCTTTTCCTATTATGAAAAAGCCCCCCTGGCTCAGGGATTTATAAAATTCAAGATGCAGTTGTTCCTGGATTTCTTTATTAAAGTATATCATGACGTTCCGGCAGATAATCATATCAAAATGACTCAACTTCGATCCGGATATCAGGTCATGCTGCTTGAAATGCGTGATGTTCTTCAACTGGTCGGTGACCTGGTACATCTCGTCTTTCTTTATGAAATAGCGTTCCCTTGTTTTTTCATCCACGTTTTTAAGTGAGTTTTCACTGTAGACACCTTTCCTCGCCTTTTCCAGGCTAGAAGAATCAATGTCCGTGCCCATAATGCTTATCCTGTATTTCCCAAAGTCCTTTTCCAGAAGCATGTGCAGCAGTATTGCAAGGGAATAAGCTTCTTCCCCTGCTGCACAGCCTGCGCTCCAGATGCGAATTGCTTTCACCAGTGACTTGGATTTGGATTTTATCAGGGTTGGCAGGACTTCTTTTTCAATCACCGTATAGGTTTCTGGGTTCCGGAAAAATTCACTGACATTTACGGTAAGGGCTTCAATCAGATTCCTGTATTCATCCTGATCTTTTTTAAGGATTTTAAGGTACTCTGCATAGCTACTTGAATTGGTGGCTCTGACACGTACGTTAATTCTACGCCTGAAATGAGACTCCTTATACTGCTCGCAGTTAAAGCCTAGATTTTTTTTGATGGCTTTCTTCAGCAGCTCCAAATCCGGGTCTTCCTCCTGGATTTCATCGGTTCTTAATTTCTCATTTTCCATTTTGTCCACATTTTCCAGTATCTAAGAAAATTGTTTTCCAGAGAATTTTCCAGATTTTTCTAGTGCTTTTTCCAGAGATTTTTTTAGAGATTTTTTTAGAGGGCTTTCCGGAGATTTTTCAGTGAGTAGTTTTTTCAGACAAGAGTATTGATATCAAGGATCAAGACCACATTCCCATCGCCCATAATTGTCGCACCTGCAAACCCTTTTGTCTCCTCAAGTAGTTTGCTTTTGAAAGTTTTTATTATAACTTCCTGTTTTCCCAGCAGTCTGTCAACTACAATTCCTATAACCTGTCCAGCTTTTTCCGCTACTACGACAACGAGTTTTTCTCTCTCTTCAACGGGTAACCCAAAAAGACTGTGCAACCTTAGTAAGGGGAGCACTTTTCCGCTTTCCATAGTAACTTCTTCGCCGTTGATATGCCGAACGGCTTCCTTCTGGATTTCTATATTTTTTATTATGTTGGTGAAGGGGATTGCATACCTTTCATTCCCGACTTCTACCAGCATGGCCTGATAAAGGGCGATAGTCAGGGGCAGTTTTAATTCGAACCTGGTCCCTTTCCCGGGTTTTGATTCGATTTTTATGGACCCTCCGAGATTTTCAATCCGGTTTTTTACGACATCCATCCCCACACCCCTGCCAGAAACATCAGTGACCCTGCTGGCAGTACTGAAACCATGGTTAAAGATCAACTGCATTGCTTCCCTGTCAGGAAGCTGTTCCGCTTCTTCCCGGGAGATAATCCCCTGTTCTTCGGCAGCCTTCCGGAGTTCTGTCGGGTCTATTCCCTGCCCGTCGTCTTCGATTTTTATGATGACGTAATTTTCCTGTCTCGAAGCCTTGAGCATTATCGTCCCTGTCTCTTTTTTCCCGAGTTCAAGGCGCTTTTCCGGGCTCTCAATCCCGTGATCTACTGCATTTCTCAGGAGATGGACCAGGGGGTTCCCGATTTCGTCCAAAACGGTCCTGTCAAGCTTGATTTCCTTTCCCCTTATAATGAAATCGAGTTTCTTGTTTTCTGACTTTGCAAGGTCTCTTACCATTCTGGGGAAGATATTGAGAATATGGTCAAGAGGCACCATCCTTGCTTCTATCACTTCTTCTTGCATTTCCCCGGTAAGTTTTCGGAGTTCCGAAAGTGTCTCCTCCAGTTCCTTGGATTTAAAGTCCAGAGTCAGCTGGTTGATCCTGCTTCTCGTGATCACGAGTTCTCCTGCAAGGTTCATCAACTTGTCAAGCTGTTCAGTGCTAACCCTCACGCTCTGGATGTTCTTTATTTTCGGATTGGGTTTGGAAAAGAAAGGCATTTTTCCGCCTGTTACTGCCTCACCTTCCATTTTCTCCGGCTCAAACCTGGTTTTTTCCAGTGAAGGGCCTTCAGATAAGTTTTCAGATGATATTTCAGATAAGTTTTCAGATGATGTTTCAGATGATGTTTCAGATAAGGTTTCAGACAATTTTCCAGTGGTTTTTTCATGTACAGGGACAGGTTCTCTGTAAGCCTCTCCGTAGCCCTCTTCGGAGCTCAAACTCCTTATTGACACGTCTTCTATTTCAGAAATGTTGCTAATTTCGGTTTTGATGGTGTATCCATCTTTTTTTGTTGAAAAAACCACTTCAAAATCAAGCCCGAAATTTTCTTTTTCAAGTTCATTAATACTCGGAAAGGTCCTGATAATCTTCCCATTTTCCGAAATCTTACGGATTACCAGGGCTGAACGGGCGGATTTCAGGAGACAGGTATCCTGCAGGGCAATGTGGGCGAGCATCACCTTCGCCCCATCCATTTCCGCTTCTTCCATTAATGCCCTTTCTTTTTCTGAAAATTCGATTTCTGTAGTGGGGATGCCTTCTTCTGTTATTGAAAAGGTTGTTGAGGAGCTTTCTGTTATTGAGGAGTCTTCTCCTGTCTCCGGAACTTCTTTTCTTGCCCCTAGATATAGGGAATCTTTTCTTGCCGGATATTGAGAAGTTTCTTCATCTGGATATAGGGGCACTTCTTCACTATTTTTCTCTTCTTTAGTCTCTCTCTCTTTTTCAGCCTCTTCCTCTCTGGAAAAAACCTTCTTCCCTATTGTTTTTTCTTTTGTGTTTGCAGTTATGGGTGTGTTTATGGCTCTGAGTGCTTTCAAAACTTCTCCGGGGTCAGGATAGGTTTTGCTTTTCTCTTCCTCACCGGTTTTACCTCTGCTAGGTTTGATGCCTGCATTTTTACAGGCGTTTTCCACAAGCCCTTCCAGGGAATCAAGGCATTCGAACAGAAGGTCGATTAGAGAGGCATCTAGCTTGAGCTGCTGGGTACGGATTCTTTCAATCAGATTTTCCATTTCATGGGTAAGCTCGACGATTTGCTTAAATCCCATCGTCGCTGCCATACCTTTGAAAGTATGGGCCAGACGAAACACTATATTCACATGTTCCGTATTTTCAGGGTTTTGCTCAAGTGCAAGCAGTGAATCGTTCAATTGTTTGAGGTTTCTTTCGGATTCTTCCCTGAAAATGCCCATATACTTTGACAGATCCATGATCTTTTCCCATTCGATCCTTAACTTTAGGAAGTTCTTTATTTTGCTCTACTTAGCCCTTTTTTGTGATTAATTATAAATTTCGGAAGCATTTTTAGCCAGAAGCATCTTTAGTTAGAAGCATCTTTTATCATGTTCAAGAGCTCCTTCGCAATCCTGTCCAGTGGGAGCACGAAGTCGGCAAGCTTTCTTTTTACTATTTCTCCCGGCATTCCATATACAACGCATGAACTTCGAGCTTCGGCGATAACCTTGCCACCCTTTTTTTTGATTTCTTCTGCCCCTTCCGCTCCGTCACAGTGCATTCCCGTCAGGATAAGCGAGATTATTTTCGGGCCGTAAAGAGGGGCAATGGACCTGAAAAGGACGTTGACGGAAGGCCTTGAACCCAGCTCTTTGGGTGCCCGGCTCAGGCGGACAACATCTTTTTCCCTTCCTTTTACCTTTTTTCGGACAATTTCCATATGATAGTCACCGGGTGCAATAAGCACGACTCCGTTTTCCACCACATCTCCTTCCTTTGCCTCCCTGACTTCGAGGGCTGACTTCGCATTAAGTCTCCTTGAAAGGGATGCCGTAAAGCCCAGAGGCATGTGCTGTACGATTAGGACTGCTGCGGGAAGATCAGCCGGAAGGGCGCTTATAAGCTTTCCCAGGGCTCTGGGACCCCCTGTGGACGTGCCGATTGCAATAACGTTTTTTACAGTGCCTGAAAAGGTCTCGTCACCTACCTTTCTTTCTGCCTTTTTAATCTTGTCCAGTCTTTCTTTTTCCGGGGGCTGCATGCATTCCAGGTTGTCAAGATTGGCTTTTGAGGCGGTCTTAACTTTTTTGCGGATTTCCTCCGCCATTTCCGGAATGCTCTGGCTGAAGACCCCTTCAGGCTTTGGAATTACGTCCACAGCTCCGTATTCAAATGCCGTGAGGGTTATTTCTTCAGCCTTTTCCCCGAGTGCGGAAACCATTATCACAGGGGTCGGGTACTCCTTCATTATCCTGGCAAGGGCTTTAAGACCGTCAAGTACGGGCATCACATTATCTAGAAGTATGACATCGGGCCTGAATTTTTTGATCTTTCCAAGTGCGTCCTTTCCATTGAATGCAGTCCCTATTACCTCGATTTCAGGGTCGTTGTTCAATATATCCGAAAGGACTTTTCGGATCAGGGCTGAGTCGTCTACAACAAGTGCAGTAATGGTCATTTCAGCACTTCATCTTAAAGAAGGTCTTTGTCTTGAAGCAAGTCCTTAAGGTACTTTTTCGAAAAGTGTTTTTTCAATTATCCGGTTCAATGACCTTTTTGATTACTTCCAGTACTTTATCGGGTTCAAAGGGTTTAACTATGAAGTCTTTTGCACCTATTTTTATGGACTCCATCACCACAGCCTTCTGTCCCAGGGAAGAGCACATCACTACTTTCGCCTCGGGATCCAGGTCAAGAAGCTTTTGCAGGGTTTTGGTACCCTCCATATCCGGCAGAATAATATCCATCAGCACGAGGTCCGGTTTCACTTCCTGATATTTCTGAATTGCACATTCTCCATCAGCTACTTCAGCTGCCACTTCGTGTCCCTGCTTTACGAGAATGTCCCTGATCACCATCCTCATAAATTCGGCATCGTCCACGATCATAATCCTTGCCATGTCTTTCCCCTTTTTTAGTTTTTATGAAGCGAGCGACAATAAATTATCTTCTTTCCATTTTTACTATTGCTACTTCCAGCATTAGCTGTTTTTACTATAGTGTTTTTACTATAGTGTTTTTACTATAGTGTTTTTACTAGTGTTTTTACTAGTTTTTTTACTATAGTGTTTTTACTATAGTGTTTTTACTATAGTGTTTTTACTATAGTGTTTTTACTAGTTTTTTTACTAGTGTTTTTTATAATTATTGTTTTTACGAACAAGTGTTTATATTAATTGCCGCACTTTACTAAATTTCTTGCAAATTCCCGCTTTTAATTTAGATATTCGCTTATATTCTCATATATCCTTCTTTACAGACTGCTAGTGGCATTCGCCAACCTCTGATTGAACGTATGAAGATTCTTATTTATGAAAATAAACAACTTACAGTCAAACTACTTACAATCGAGCGATTTACAACTTGTTCCAGGTTTTGAAAGTGAGACTATAAGATATATTGCTGGAATGATTGTCTCGAGGGAAAAATAATGAATTTTTTCCGATTCGAGACCGAAAGTGTAAGATATCAGAAGTCTTCGGTGATATCAATCAAAATTTTGTCTAATCACGTAAATAATATGCTGGCCGTACTATATTAAACTTTTTTGATAACTTGTAAACAAGCTACCAACTAATCTTAGAGTCTCTCGTATTTAAGAAAACGAATTTTTAAATTCTGTTTTAATATTAAAATCATGAAATATGTCATGATAAATAACTTTATATTCTTCTACAGTTTATATAGTACTTTGCAAGTTGGGGTAATCTATCTGTGGTGTCTTAATCCCTTTGTTTTATCCCTTTACCTATTATATCCTAAATTCCAATTAACAACACTTCCGGAAACTGTGTAAGAAAATATTCGTACAAAATGAAAATATTTACATACAATGAAAATATTCACGTAATTCAGAACAATGGTGTACGATAGCAGTAAAATCATAGTAAACAAGTGTTTGAAAAAGCTGGTTGGTCTGTAATATAGCCAACCTGTACAATCATTTACTCTGGTACAATTCTTTAATCTTTAGAGTTCTTATCTTGAGAGCTTGTTAATCTTGAGAGTTGAGTCATATGTCCGAAATCCTTGTTGTTGAGGATAATTTACTTAACCTTATGATTGAGGCAGATCTGCTGAAGTCTTTTGGATATGAGCCGAAGAAGGCAAAAAACGGGGTGGAAGCACTGGAAGTGCTTAATGAGGGTAGAGTTGATTTGATACTGCTGGATATGGAACTCCCGAAGATGAACGGTCTTGAATTTCTTAAAATAATAAAGTGTGATTCTGAGACCAGGGACATCAGGGTGGTTGCCGTAACAGGATACAGTGATTCTGAAAGTGAACAGCAGTTCCTTGAAGCCGGATGCTATGCTGTCCTGCCCAAGCCTATAAATTTCGGCATTTTCAGGTCCCAGATCGAAGAATTTCTGACAGGTTAAGTCCGATTCCCAAGTCCTGTACCTAAGTCCGGTTCCTGAGAGTACCGGAAGAGTTCACGATTTTAATCGCCTATTTACCAAAGGTATCAAAAAATTTATGAATTCTTAAAAATAATACCTATCGAGATATTCGGACTAAACAATCTTTAACAGGATGAGCTTGAATATTTATTTTATTCAGTTTACTTTTCCGGCAAACGCCGCTGGTGGGCTGGAAATTTGATTATGCAGGGTGGAAAAGGCTTTAATACGGACAGGTTGGAGGCTAAGGTGAAAAAAGATGCTTAAACCGGAGTTTATACTTTGTGACTAAAAACGATATCTTGCGGCTTCATTCCTGTAGGGTCTAACTATAATTAAATAATTGTTATCAGATCTGTAATATGAATTGATAAAAAAAACAATCAATATACATTATTTTTTCGAAATAGAAACTAATATTTTAGAAAAATTTATTAATAAGTAGGGTATAATACACATATGCACTTCAAGATTAAAACTATATCGGGCCACAAATACCTTTACGTCATAAAGAATGAACGAATTGATGGAAAAGTTGTCCAAACAATTCAAAAGTATGTTGGGACTGCTGACCAAGTTTATGACCTCATAATGGAAACAAAAGAAACAAGAATAGCATCCTACTCTTTTGGCAAACCAGCTGCCTTACTCAAGGCAGCTGAAGAAGTAGGCCTCATTGAAGCTATGAACAAACACATTGACAGAAAAAGCATAAAAGGCCTTACGCCTGCAGAATATCTCCTTTTAATCATCATCGGAAGATCCGAACATATCCTTAGCAGGAATGTTCTTGATGAATACTTCAAAGAAAGTTTACTCAAATTTTTCTGGAATCCCTCATATAAACTCTCAAGTCAGAACTTCCTTAACTACATGGAAAGATTGGATGAAGAAACAATCCGTAAAATCGAAATTGATGTCTCCAGAACACTAATCCAAAAAGGAATAAGGCCAACTAAACTAACATTTGACACGACTAACTTTTACACTCATATCGAGCATGGAGAGGAACTCCCAAAAAAGGGGTTCTCTAAGGATAAACGGTATGATAAGAACCTGATAGGTGTTGGCTTAACAACTTCAAACAAGAACATTCCTTTTCAGACAATTACCTACCCGGCAAACATACCTGATGTAACTTTGTTTTCAGGTTTAATTGACAACATTTGCAAACGTGTAGAAGAAATCGAGATTCCTCTTGATGAGATTACTATCGTTTTTGATAGGGGAATGAACTCAATAGATAACATAGAACATGTTCTGGATAAAATGCATGTTGTTGGGGCTCTACCTTCTTCGATGTGTAAAGATTTGTTTCAAATTCCTTTGTCCGACTTTGAAGAGGAATGGGAAAATGGAAAAAACAATATCATTAAAGCTCATCGTATTATGGGGAAATGGTATGAACAGAATTTCACCGGAGCAATAAAGTACAGTGAAATTACCAGGAGAAAACAGATGCATGAGTGGGAAACAAAAAGAGTCATGATTCTGGAGAAAATCGAAGAACTAAGATCAAGGCTTAACCACAAAGGAAGGGGAAGAAAAATGACATCAAAAGGCCTTATGAACCGGGTCGTTGATACGGTACCAAAGCAATATAGAGGACTCTTTGATTACAATGTCATTGAAAATGAAGGGAAGTTACAACTTAATTTCAGTTTAAATGAAAGTCGGGAGAAAGAGTTTCTTTCAGGGATGGGAAAGACTGTTGTATTTACTGATAAGGAAAACCTTGCAACAAAAGAAATTGTGGAAATGTATGATTCCCGAAATATGATTGAAGAGGACATAAAGTGGCTAAAGGACAGGTTACTGATACCGATAAAACCTGTATATGTAAGGAAGGATGTGAAGATAAGAGCACACGTGTTTCTTTGTGTAATGGGATTACTGCTCCACAATTATTTACTCCATTTGATTGATGATCCTGAACTGACAATTCAAAAATTGGCCACTAATCTCGAAAAGATAAGAATGAGTCTTGTCTATAGTGCAAAAGAAGAGAAAAATGCAGAGTTTGTTATAGAAGAAATGAACAAAGAAACTGCAAAAATATTTACAAAACTTCAACTTGGGAAGTATATCCCAAGTTGAAATCGTTAACTTAATTAATTTTTTATTAGACTTCAAATTATCGTAGCCAAGAGCCTTTATTTTTCAAGATCTTAGAAACTCCGGTTAAAAACACAAAAATAGGGCACGTGGTAATAGGATTTGCCCTTCTTCTGGTTTTGATCTTTTTTGTTGGGTACACGGGTTACAGCGGTATGGATGAGGTTGAGAAAAAGACCCGAGCCATTGAAAATATGACCTTTATTATTGATAGTATGGAATATGCTGTAATTTCTGAGCAAAACTATATTATTAATGGAGATCCGGCAGCAAAAGATGATGTATATAAGTATCTGGATCTTGTGCCCGAACAGGCAGAAATATCGAAGAACATATATGCAGACTATCTCGACGATGTAAATCAAGGCAGAATGGAGTTTGCTCTGGAGGCTTCCAGTGATTTCAGGGCAGAGTTTGATGATTATGTTGAGGCAGAAGAGGAACAGGCTGCCTTAGAAAGTGGGTTTGTTGTAAGAAGGGGAGAAATGTTGCAGCTGGTCGAAGAGATTTATCTGGACCAGATGGAGCAGTATAAGCAATATACTGAGGAAGGGGCTTCAAATGAGGTTCTTATTGAAAAATTGTCCAATGCGGAGGATACACAGGAAATTATAGTAATGATGCTGCAGGCCAAAAGTGAATATCAGAGTTATGCTGTTACCGGAGACCCGCAGCACGTTGAAAATTATGATCAGCTTGCAGTGGCTGTCATTGAGGAGGTTGCTGATTTAAGTTTACGCCTGGAAAAGCAGGAAAATATTGATCGTGCAGAGATGGTAATTTCTGAGTCCGAGAAAATCCGTGTAGATGTAGGGCGACTTGTAGTTCTGGAAAACAGGAAAGATGAGGCGGAGGAAAATATGCTGGTAATAGCCAGGCAGGTAGAAACCGTCACTAAGGCTGCAAGTGCTGATCAGAGGGAACAATTGAACACCCTGATCCGCGGGTCTATCAATGAAATCCTCCTGGTAACGCTCTTTTCGGTATTTCTCGGTGGTTTTCTCGTTTTCGTGATTTTGAACCTTTACAGAAAGCCGATTTACGAACTGCTAGATGCTTCCGAAAAAATATCTGAAGGAGATCTAACTGTTGAAATCAAGGGCACTTCCCGCAGTGAAATATCCCTTCTCTCCAAAGCCTTCGGCAACATGGTTGCAAACCTGCGCCAGCTTATCAGGGAAGTCCAGAAAGGTTCACTCCATCTTGCCACACTTTCGGAAGAAATGTCTGCTTCTTCCGAGGAAGTAGCTTCTGCATCAAGAAAGATTTCGGATACTGCAACTGAAATCTCGCACGGCGCAGAAATGCAGACTTCAAAAATAGTGGATATAACCCATGCAATGCAGGACATGACCCACAACATCCAGGAAGTTGCCGATAATACCCAGAAAGTTTCTAAAAACACAAACTTTGTAAATGATACGGTTAACAACATCGGGAACGTTTCCAAAGAAGTCCTGGTAAAAATGGGACGTATCCAGTCCTCCGTAGATGAAACCGAAAGCGTGATCAAAGGTCTTGACGTCAAATCATGGCAGATCAATGAGATTGTGGCGCTCATTACCGGGATTGCAGACCAGACCAATATGCTTGCACTCAATGCGGCAATTGAGGCTGCAAGGGCAGGTGAACACGGGAAAGGTTTCTCTGTTGTAGCCGATGAAGTCCGCAAACTTGCCGAAGAATCCGGGGGTGCTGCCAAGAATATTTCAGGACTGATCGATGAAATCAGGACCGTTATAGGTGACACTGTAGAGTCTATAGAAGCCAGCAAGGGTGATGTGAAGGTCGGTTCCAGTTCCGTGAAGGAGGCTCTTGAGATGGTCAACGGGATTGTTTCCACGGTCAACGAGATCACAAACATGATCGAGGACGTTGCAGCAGCTACTGAGGAACAGTCTGCGTCCATCGAAGAGATTACCTCTACCCTGGAGGATATATCTTCAATATCGGAGCAGTCCGCTGCCGGAACCCAGGAAGCTGCGGCAGCTCTCGAGGAACAGAGCGCTTCAATGTCAGAACTTGCCAGTATGGCCAACGAACTCTCTTTGCTCGGGGAAAGAATGAGGAGAGCCACCGAAAAGTTCAAGCTTGGGGATTTTGAAGAAAGGCCGGAAAACAAGGAAGATTAAGCCCCTTATTGAGGAATTGCCATGTTTGAAGAAACATCAGGACAGGATTCGGGAGTGTCGGATGAGGGACTTCAGCTTGTGGTCTTTGAGCTTTCGGGAGAAGAATTCGGGGTCGATATTATGCAGGTCTCCGAAATTATCCCGGTTCCCAGGATCACCCGGGTCCCCCAGGCCCCGGAGTGTGTAAAAGGGCTGATCAACCTGCGGGGAAAAATCATTGTCTTGATCGACCTGAATATCCGCCTGGGTTTCAGCCCGAAGGAGCGCGATGAGCTCTCCAGAATCATTATCGTGGAAGTAGGGGATACTGTCATCGGTATGCTCGTAAATTCCGTGAAAGAGGTCATGAGGCTCCCTCTCTCTTCCATTGAACCTACACCTGAAATGATAAAGTCAAAAATAAATGCCGAATACCTGAAAGGAGTCGGAAAGCTGGATGGTCGGCTTCTCATCCTCCTGAAACTGGAAAAGGTGCTTGGAGAAGAAGAAGTGGACGAACTCAATCAGCTTTCTCTGCCCGAAGAAACTACCTGATAATACCACCTTTTTTCCACTCCTTTCTTTCCGCCCCTTAGCACCCTTTTTCTGCTCTTTTCTTTCCCTCCCTTCCTAACAAAACCTTGTAGAACAGTAACTTTCTCTCCTCAACAAACTTTTTTCCCCAACAAACTTTTTTCCCCAACAAACTTTTTTCCCCAACAAATCTCTCTCTTCAACTATATTTTTATATGTTCGGATGAAATTCTAAGTTGCATGAATCCGGTTCTTATCTTCCTTTTTGCCCTCATCTGCATTCTGCTCCTGACCGCAAAATTCAGGATTCATCCTTTCCTGAGCCTGGTTTCGGTATCCATCCTCACGGGAGTTCTGGCAGGTGAACCCCTCAGGACAGTGGAAACGGTAAGTTTGGGTATGGGTAGGGTATTTTCCCACTTTGCAATTATCATTACCTGTGGGAGCATCATTGGAATCGTACTCCAGAGGACCGGGGGTACCTCCGTGATTGCCGACGATATCATTCGTTTTTCCAGGAAACCTCTTTTGGCTCTGAATTTCCTCGGTTTTCTCTTTTCCGTGCCCGTGATGTGCTGCATCCTGGCCTACGTTATCTTTGTTCCGATCGCAAGAGAGTTGGCAGCCAGGATCAACACCCCCTCGATTTCTAGTGCAACCGCCCTGGCGCTGGGTACGCTTGCCTCTTTCAATCTTGTCTACCCCTCCCCCGTGATAATCTCGGCAGCAGAAGAGCTTGGGGCAAATATTAACCTCCTGATCCTGTTGGGATTTTTGATTTCAGTTCCCACGTCCATTGCAGGGTACCTCTATGCCAGGAAATTCAGTGCTGGTGAAGGGGCAGGGACTTTAGGGCCTTTAAGGAAAAGTGAACAGGAGCTTTCAGGGCTCAAGGGGTCAGTAATCAAGGAAGGGGAATTGGAAAAGACAAATGGAAAGTTTAGAAGGCTTGAAGCCTATGCTCCTGTTTTTTTCCCCCTACTCCTTATTCTCTCCCGCGCGATCTTTGAAACCCCTCCTCCGCTACTCATGTTCTTCGGCGACCCGAACATAGCTCTTCTGATCGGGGTACTCCTTTCCTTTCTTTCCGGGAGGAGGCTGGGACTTGAAGTGCTCAGAACTCTTATAGAAAAAGCCGTGAGAAGGGGTGGGGTTGTCCTCCTTGATCTATGCGGGGGTGGGGCTCTTGGGGCAACTCTTGCCATGACAGGTTCCGGGGAGGCCCTGGGACAGATGTTCATGCAGCTGAACCTTCCCCATATCATGGTGCCCTTCCTGGTTGCTGCTGCCCTCCAGACCGTTCAGGGCTCAAGGGTCGTGACAATGCTCGTTGCTCCTTCTCTTATGATGCCTCTACTGCCCGAACTCGGGCTTCCTGTGGAAATTCTCATCCTGTCCATGGCATCGGGCACTTTCCTGTTCTCACACGTCAATGACCCCTTTTTCTGGATTTTCGGGGAACTGGCTGAAATTGAGCCTCAGCAGGTATTCAGGGCATATACCCTGGGAGGAGCCCTGATGGGTGTTGTTAGTTTCCTGCTTGTCTGCGGAGTCTATTTGATCGGTTACTGAAAAAAATGCATTATCAGTTCATCTGCCAGTTTTCTTATTCCCTTTTTTCTTATCTCTTGTTTTCTTATTCCCTTTTTTATCCATTTTTCTTACCTCTTGTTTTCTGATCTCAACTTTTGCAGGGCTTCGATATTTTAAAGGCAATGGTTTTCCCTGCAACGTTTTTCCTTTTTCACATAAGATTCTGAAAATTTGGGGTAGTACCAAAAAATTCCAAAGAAATAAATATCTGTTTTTTTATTATACTATTTCATGACGGTAATTACGGGTCTCGAGCTTTCTCCCCGGAAAGTAGATTACCTGAAATTCATTTTAAAAAAAGGAAGGACAGTGAAGACTACTGAAATTTCTTCCAGCTTTAAAGTGGATCCTTCCACGACAAGCAAGACCCTTAACGAGCTTGCAGCTTCAGGTTACCTGAACCATGTTCCTTACAAAGGGGTCGACTTAACGAAGCAGGGGGAGATGTATGCGGAGTTCCTGATCAGGAGACACAGGATCATGAGCCTTCTCCTGAGTCACTACGGGCTTTCCTCGGAAGAGGCTTGTGAGGAAGTCTCAAGGTTCGAAGCTTACGTTTCAAAGGAAGCTGTGGACAAGATCTGCAGTGCAATGGGGCACCCGATGTTCGGAGTGTGTGGAGAAATCACGCACGAAAAGTGTTTCCATGATGAGCACCGGCATGAATGACCGTCGATTGATCCCATAAATCGATTGATCCCATAAACCGATTAACCCTTAAATCGATTTACCCCCAAATAGGGCGACCTCTAAGTAGATTGACCCGTGATTATAATTTGGGTAAGTACCAACTATTAATGAAAATGTTTTAAAAATTTGGGCTTAGACCAAATTTGGAATGTACCAGACCTGATAGATTCCGGATTTATGCTGAAAAACAAGGATGAAGAGAGTGGGATTAGAGCATGAAACTTAAAATTTTGCCTATATTAGTTTTGCTGGTTGTAGGTTTTTCCCTTTTTGCCAGCGGCTGTGCGGATACGGCTCCTGAAAATAATTCTGCGGGACAGGGGGCTGAAACCGGCGAGGACGAAGAGCCCATTGTGGTGGCTGTGAGCATCCTGCCCCAGGCCGAGTTTGTGGAGAAGGTCGGGGGAAATAAGGTGAAGGTCATTGTTATGATCCCTCCGGGGGCAAGCCCTGCAACTCATGAACCTTCTCCCGGACAGCTCAGAGATGTTAGTGAAGCCAGGATGTATGCTACTGTCGGGTCCGGGCTTCCATTTGAAGAAGTCTGGATGGACAAAATAGAGGCCGTAAACAGTGAGTTTCTGATCGTGGACTGCTCGGAAGGGGTTGAACTAAGGGAAATTGCAGCCCATAATCACTATGATGAGCTGGAAGGGAGAATTGTTGAGGAAGATGCCGGGGTAGATGCCGGAGAGCGTGAAGCTGAGGAAGATGTTGAGCATGAAGTTGAGTCTGAAGCTGAATCTCACGTGGGCATGGACCCACACATCTGGACTTCCCCTGTGAATGCAAAGATCATGGTCGAGAATATCTACACTGGGCTTGTGGAAATAGATCCTGAAAATGAAGCCTACTACGCCGAAAACAGGGATTCTTACCTTGAAGAACTGGACGCTCTGGATGCGAGGATCAGGGAAAAACTGGAAGGGAAGGAAGGGCGGAGTTTCATGGTCTTCCACCCGTCCTGGGGGTATTTTGCTGCAGAGTACGGGCTTACAATGATCCCCATTGAAATCGAAGGTAAAGAGCCGAGTGTGCAGGACCTGGCACGCCTGATCTCCGATGCAAAGGAAAAGGACGTAAAGGTTATCTTTGTCCAGGCCCAGTTCAGCACCCGCAGTGCGGATGCAATTGCCGAGGAAATCGGGGGCGAAGTCGTTGTAGTGGACCCCCTGGCAAAGGACTACGTCTCAAACATGGATGAAGTATCCGATATCTTTGCCAGGAACCTTGTGTAAAGTTCCAGTATAAAGCTAAAAAAAGGATGATTGAAGGCGGACGGGAAGTTTATGGAGAAAGTGATTGAGCTTAAGGATGTCTGGGTTCGTTACGGAAACCAGGTGATTCTGGAGGCCGTGAACCTGGAACTTGAAAAGCCGGAGGGCCTGCTAGGGATTATCGGTCCTAACGGCGGGGGAAAAACAACCCTTTTAAAAGTGCTCCTCGGGCTTTTGAAGCCGTATAAGGGAAGCGTAAAACTCTTCGGTAAGGCGTCGGAAAAAAGCAGGGACCTGGTTGGCTATGTTCCTCAGTACAAGCGTTTTGACTTTGACTTCCCGATCAGTGTCTGGGAAGTCGTTTTGACCGGCAGGATGAGCCACACAGGTTTCCTGAAAAAATACAGTGATGAAGATAAGAAGGCTGCTGAGGATGCCCTGGAGACCGTGGAGATGTACCAGTATAGGGACCGTCAAATCGGGCAGCTCTCGGGAGGGCAGAGGCAGAGGGTCTTTATTGCCCGGGCTCTTGCCACAAACCCCAAACTCCTGCTTCTGGACGAGCCCAACTCCGGCCTTGACCCTCACATGCAGGACGAACTCTACCGCCTGCTGGACCGGCTCAAAAATGACATGGCAATCATCATGGTTACGCACGACCTGAGTGCAGTGTCCGTCTACGTGGACAAGATAGCTTGCCTGAACCGCAAACTGCACTACCACAACTCCAAGGAAATCCCTGTAGAGGACCTTGAGGCCACCTACCAGTGCCCTGTTGAACTTATTGCCCATGGAGTGCCTCACAGGGTGCTTGAAAGACACAACGGGGGGTCCTGATGATGACGGAGGGTTCTGAAAAAGTGAATTTAAAGCGCGATCTAAAAGAGCGATCTGAAAAAGGAGAAAGAAAAAATGTTTGAGCTTCTGCAGTACGGCTTTGTCCAGAATGCTCTAGCTGCCGCCGTCCTGGCCAGCATCGCCTGCGGGATAATCGGCGTCTACGTTGTTGTCAAGAAGATTGTCTTCATCAGCGGCGGGATTGCACACGCCTCTTTTGGTGGGATCGGGCTTGGCTATTACCTTGACATCAATCCCATGTTCGGGGTTCTGCCTTTCAGCATCCTTTCAGCCCTTGTAATGGGTACGGTGAGCAAGAAATCTAAAATCCCCGAAGACAGCGCTATTGGCATCCTCTGGTCTCTGGGTATGGCCATAGGCATAATTTTCGTTTACCTAACTCCCGGTTATGCCCCCGACCTCATGACTTACCTCTTCGGAAACATTCTAACTGTCCCCCGCCTTGATATTTACCTGATGCTCGCTCTTGACCTGGTAATTGTAGGTGTAGTCTATCTCTTCTATAAGGAGTTCCTGTCGCTTTGCTTTGATGAGGAGTTCACCACCGTCCAGGGAGTCCCGACCCAGAAGCTTTACCTCCTGCTCCTCTGTATCATCGCCCTGACCATCGTTGTGCTGATCAAGGTCGTCGGGATCATCCTGGTAATTGCGCTCCTCACTATCCCAGCCACTCTCAGCCGTAAATTCACCCATGACCTGAAGCGGATGATGCTGATATCCACCGTTTTTGGGATCGTTATCAGTATTGCGGGAATAGGGCTTTCCTATGCAATTGACGCTCCTTCGGGGGCCACGATCATCCTGGTGCTGAGCCTTGTGTACGGGCTGGTGGCTTTCGGGATGGAGGTTTTTGAAGGGAGGGGTGCCTTAAATTGAATGTCTTTTCACTATGTATATTTCTATATAATTATAATATTTTAGGTATATAACCAAAATATTATATAGAGTGAAATGCAAGACTTCTTTATACGTATCCAGTTTACTTTACATAACTTCCGTAAACAAAGCCCCAGTATTAAAGCTACAAAGGAAAAACAGTACTTTTAGGCACAATAAGGAAAAAGGGAGAATCTCGTATTCAGGTTGGGAAGTAACCTGGCTTGTAAAAGGACAAAATCGAAAAATATAAATACACATCCCCTATGAGTCGCCAGCTAAAAACGGGTAGAATGCCTGGACTCTTTGTAGCAAAAAAATTATCAGTGCCACCTATTAAAACGAAAAAAAAGAAAAACATACCCCAGGGTGATAAAATGGACCGTGATACAACCCAGGATCAAAACATAGAAGAAAACGAACATTTCGAAGGTGAACGTCTGGACCTTCCAAATATCTGCCTTCCTGAAACAGACAACGTGTTACATTCGATTTTAAACTCCTTAAATCAGAACATTGCAGATTTTTATACCTTTATGAAATTCAATAATTATCTGTCCGAGGGCCACCTCAACGTTGAACTGCTAAAAAGAAGTATGAGCATTCACAGGGATTTTGCAGCCCTGTTTCTGCACACCAAAGAAGACCTGGTATTAATTTACCCGGATTTTATAGAAAAAACGGAAAAGCTGCTTTTCAAAGGGGGAGCAAGTTCCGATTGCATAAAACATACACAAAAGATGTGCAGAGCAATAAACGATTACAAAATAGCTTTACACAGGGATGGGTTTTTGCCAGATCTTAGAAGGAATTTGCCATTAGCTGATATCTAATCAGCTTTTTTCATTTCTTTTTCACTTCTTTTTCACTTCTTTTTCACTTCTTTTTCACTTCTTTTTCACTTCTTTTTCACTTCTTTTTCACTTCTTTTTCACTTCTTTTTCACTTCTTTTTCACTTCTTTTTCACTTCTTTTTCACTTCTTTTTCACTTCTTTTCACTTAAGTTACCAGATTAAATTTACCGAAATTTGCCAGCAGCCCGAAAGGTTAAAATATAAAATGAGTGAATAGGCAGCTTAGCTAAAAAGTTTTTAACCCCTTCATTTCCACTCGAAAACAAGTTCAGAAAAGCTCACTATTGAAATATAACTCAATTATTATTTTTCACCGGCGGGCCACAAAAACAGCGTACATCTCGTACCAGTAAGGACAGAAAATCCGCTCGAACCCTGCCTCTTCCATCCTCTCCCTGAACCTCTTATGAGTATCGATTTTTTCCTGAATGTCGTCAAACGTCTGCAGCATCTCTTCAGCTTCTTGAACAGTGAGCTCCTGCTCAACCATGTACTTTTTCCAGTGAGCCCTGTAAATCTCCTCTTTCCATTCACTCCCGGGCCTGAAGATGTCCCCTTCAATAAAGCTCCCATCCGGCTTGAGAGCCTCATAAATCCGCCTGAAAACCCGGGTCTTTGCATCCTGGGGGAGGAAGCAGAGGCACTGCGTGGAAACCACGACATCAAACTTTCCTTCTCCCTCCGGGCCTTCTTTCCCCCCTGGCTCTTCGTGCCTTCCGGTTTCTTCTTTCCACTTTTCACACTCTTCCAGAATATCTCCTTCAATAAAGGTGACGTTCTTCTGCAGTTCTGGCTTCTCCTTTGCCACAGCTAGCATTTCCGGGTTTCTATCAATGCAGGTGATTCTGGCATCAGGTCTTTCTTTCCTTATCAGGCTCGTAAAAAAGCCGGTCCCGCTCCCAAGTTCGAGGATCTCGATTTTCTGGTTCTGCCTCTCATTCTTTCCCTCTGTTTTTTCATGAACCGACTCAGGTATTGATTCAGGGATAAATTCGATTATTGTAGAGAAGAAGGCCTGCCAGTTGGGAAGGCATTGTTTTTGCAGGATGTCGTAACTTGAGGGAAGGTCGTTGAAGACTGAGCCTTTTGAGGTCATTTAGCCATCTCCGGAAAAGATGTTCATTGATTCTCGGAAAACATGACTTAAATAATGGCGAGTTGCATATTATATTGCAGACAAATCTTAATAAGATGTCTGTGTATGTCAGATTAAAACAACTTTATTTTTATTTTTATATTTGGTTATACCCAAACGTTCTCTTAATGGTAAGGAAAGAAAATGCAAGAAGATACCTCGGACACCTCAGACACTTCAGATATCTCAGACACTCCCGATTCGTCAGAAGACCCTTTCGAATTACTGCAGCAAGCCACAGCTCTCTACAAGCAGGGAAACCTTGAAGAAACCCTCGACTTTCTTGTCCGGGCCGAGCACTCTGCCTTCATATCCAGAAAACCCGAGGCTCTTGTAGTCATTTACAGTATGGCAGGGGATGTCTTTTCAAGCCTTGAAGACTTCGAAAGGTCCCTGAGATATTTTGAAAAATCCCTTCAGGTCATAAAGCTGTTTGAAACCGACGATGTCGGCGATGCCGACGATACTGGTGTTGTAGAAGATAGCGGAGCAGACCTCGTTCTTACTGAATGGTCGGCGTCAAATGAAAACAAGATCGGAAAGCTCCTTTTCCGACTCGGGCAAACGGAAGATGCAGAAAAAAGGTTCAACCGGGCACTTGGGCTTTATGAAAAGCTGCTTACAGCAGATCCCGTAAATGTGCAGCACCTTTCTTCTCTGGCAAAAGTCAAAGACAACATGGGTAATTTGCTTTCCAGCAGGGGCCAGATTGATGAAGCTTGTGTGGTTCATACGGAGGCGGCTGATATCCGTAGAAGTTTACGTAAAGGAGAGTCGGAATAAGTTAGGATGCACAAATTAAGCAACGTTAAAAAAGTCATAATTACCGAAAGCTTTCCGCTCATTTTCCCTTCCTTTTGCTCTTACTTCAGGGAAAATCATCCCGTGAATCGCAGGTTTCCTGCCTGAGCATGAAGCCGGTAAATTCTGAATTTCAGGGTCATGAAGCTGATTTTATGTGGAAACCTCCACTGTATTAATAATTCGCGGCACTTCTCATATTTTGTAAAAAATCTCAGTACACCCTTAGTCTTATATTCAGTAAAAAGCATTTGGCATACAAGGCATCTGTGAAAAACGGTGTCTTAAAAACGGTTCTTTAAAAACGGTTCTTTAAAAACGGTATCTTATACACAGATGCCTACCCCTTCAACGCAAAAATCTTTTCTCCATTTCACTTGTGTCTACGATGTTTATTTTGATATTTATTTTTTTGGGTAGCATATTTTGGTTCTCTTTACGTCGATATATACCGTTTTAGGTTTTGTTGTTCCAGCCGCGCCGAAGGCGCGGGACAAGACAGCCCGGAATACACCATTCACGTAACCCCGGTTATCAGCAAAAAACCGAAAGTTCACAAATAGGTCATAGTCAAAAAAGTAGGCATCAAACCTTAAAAACAGACTTGAAAATTAAAAATCCGGTAAAAAGAAGTTGAGGCTAAAAAAGATTCAGAAACCAAAAGTCTGAATGAAAAAAAATAAGATGAAGGGATCAAGCCTTCATCCAATTATTTTTCTTAATTCAATTCCTTTCGCTCTATTTTTTCCTTATTTGCTTGTTTTACTTTCTTTTATACAGGAATAGGGCAAGCAGGCAGGTCATACAGTAAACTATTTCAAATCCAGGTGCACTTGTGCTTTCTTCCTGCTCGGCTTCCTGTTCAGCTCCCATTCCCTTATTTCCAATACCTTTTTCATTAAGCATTTCGGGCTCTGATTCAGGCTGTATATTCTTTGAATTTTCTTCCGAAACGCTTCTCATCTTACCTGTTATTGCAAAGGAAGAGAATCCAGGAGTTTCGGCTGTGAAATACAGGAATTTATCGTCTTGCTTTAGCAGGCTGACTGGAGCCTTGTCCCATTTTCCATCATTATACCTGTTAAGGATGATGGAAGATTCATCGATGTCATTTTCCTGTAGCCAAGATTTTTCGACCTTGAAGCATATAACCGCGTTTTCGATATTTTCTGGGGTCGCAAACCCTCTGTTTCCAATCCAGATATTAAAATACCTGTAAACTGCGTCGGTAGGCATTTCGGAAACCAGTGAGGATTTTCCCTTCAGCATCTCGACGATGGTTGTGGTCTTGCCTGCAGTTTTCTTTGCGTCAAAGTTAACAGACATAACGCAGGTGGCATTCTTTCTGAAATTGATTTCTACATTGTTGCTGTTTTCTATGAAGACCTGCGAAAGTTCCTTAACCTCAATGTTTTTTGCAGGCTCAGGGGAACTGCCGCCAACACCTCGACTTCCTGCGCTGCGGTGGCTGCTACCGCTGTCTCTGGAATCACCGTCCTTGGAATCATCATCTTCACTCTCTTCCGGAGAAGTTATTGTGTCTGATTCTGAATCCGTATCTTTTTCATCAGTCGCGGTATTTTCATCGGTCTCTTTAATGTCAATTGCCTGTTCCACAGAGCTGTTTTCATCCGGGAGCTCGTTACTGCTTACTGTTGCCGTGTTCTCTATGAATCCGTCTCCGCCCCCATCAGTGCTTATGTCTTCCTGGGTCACGGTATAGGTCCCTTTATAGGTCCATATCTCTCCAACATTCAGGACTCCCGGATCTACATTGTCTCCTGCCGGTCCTGTAAGTGTTATCAGTGAATCTTTCACTGAAACTCCTGTCAGGTCAACATTTCCATCATTGTTCACGGTTATCTGGTAGCTTATTACATCTCCAGCGTCTGTTACGCTGGCTTCTGCTCCCTATCCACCTACATCCGTTACCGTCTTGTTGATGGTGTATGCTGGTTCCTCTTCGATGGGTGCCTGTTCCTCTTCTATGGGTACCTTTTCACTATCTGTTTCCGGTTGCAGCTGATCCGATTCCACTGTTGCCGTATTATCTATGAATCCGTCTCCGTTCCCATTGTTGTTTATGTCTTCCTGGGTTACTGTGTAACACCCTTTATAGGTCCATATCTCTCCAACATTCAGGACTCCCGGACCCTTGTCATCTCCTGTAGGTCCTGTGATTGTTATCAGTGAATCTTTCACCGAAACTCCTATCAGGTCAATGTTTCCGTCATTGGTCACAGTTATCCTGTAGCTTATTACATCTCCTTCATTTGTTACGTAGCCCTCAGGTCCCTGACCTGCTACATCTGTTACGGTCTTGTTAATGCTGTATGAAGGTGCTCCCTATATGGATACCTGTTCACTATCCGTTTCCGGTTGCAGCTGATCCGATTCCACTGTTGCCGTATTTTCTATGAAGCCGTCCCCATCTCCGTTTGTGTTTATGTCTTCCTGGGTTACTGTGTAACACCCTTTATAGGTCCATATCTCCCCAACATTCAGGACTCCTGGATCCTTGTCATCTCCTGTAGGTCCTGTAAGTGTTATCAGTGAATCTTTCACCGAAACTCCTGTCAGGTCAACATTTCCATCATTGGTCACGGTTATCTGGTAGCTTATTACATCTCCAGCGTCTGTTACGCTGGCTTCTGCTCCCTATCCACCTACATCCGTTACCGTCTTGTTGATGGTGTATGCTGGTTCCTCTTCTATGGGTGCCTGTTCCTCTTCTATGGGTACCTTTTCACTATCCGTTTCCGGTTGCAGCTGATCCGATTCCACTGTTGCCGTATTTTCTATGAAGCCGTCCCCATCTCCGTTTGTGTTTATGTCTTCCTGGGTTACTGTGTAACACCCTTTATAGGTCCATATCTCCCCAACATTCAGGACTTCTGGATCCTTGTCATCTCCTGTAGGTCCTGTAAGTGTTATCAGTGAATCTTTCACCGAAACTCCTGTCAGGTCAACATTTCCATCATTGGTCACGGTTATCTGGTAGCTTATTACATCTCCAGCGTCTGTTACGCTGGCTTCTGCTCCCTATCCACCTACATCCGTTACCGTCTTGTTGATGGTGTATGCTGGTTCCTCTTCTATGGGTGCCTGTTCCTCTTCTATGGGTACCTTTTCACTATCCGTTTCCGGTTGCAGCTGATCCGATTGCACTGTTGCCGTATTATCTATGAATCCGTCTCCGTTCCCATTGTTGTTTATGTCTTCCTGGGTTACTGTATAGGTCCCCGTATATGTCCAGGTCTCTCCTACGTTCAGGACTCCCGTGTCCACATCGTCTCCAGTCGGCCCTGTCAGTGTTCCCAGCAATGGATCCGTCACAGTTACATTTGTGATGTCAACGTTTCCGTCATTGGTCACGTTTATCTGGTAACTTATGACATCTCCCACACCAGTTACGTTCCCTTCCGGTCCCTTTCCCGCTACATCCGTTACTGTCTTTTCTATAGTGTATGCCGGTGCTCCTTCTATGGGTACCTTTTCACTATCCGTTTCCGGTTGCAGCTGATCCGATTGCACTGTTGCCGTATTATCTATGAATCCGTCTCCGTTCCCATTGTTGTTTATGTCTTCCTGGGTTACTGTATAGGTCCCCGTATATGTCCAGGTCTCTCCTACGTTCAGGACTCCCGGGTCCACATCGTCTCCAGTCGGCCCTGTCAGTGTTCCCAGCAATGGATCCGTCACAGTTACATTTGTGATGTCAACGTTTCCGTCATTGGTCACGTTTATCTGGTAACTTATGACATCTCCCACACCAGTTACGTTCCCTTCCGGTCCCTGTCCCGCTACATCCGTTACTGTCTTTTCTATAGTGTATGCTGGGTTTGGCACAAACTCAACAATCACGGTGGCAGTGTCATTATCAGTCAGCGTGGTCGGCTGGATGATGGAGTCATCCCCTGTGGCTGTAGCGGTGTTGATGGCAGTGCCTGCGGTGGATAGAGTTACCAGTGCCGTGCCTGTGGCTGTACCTCCTGCTGCAAGGTCGTCTGCAGTCCCGTCCCCATCGATATCAGTCAGCCCTGAGGACAATGTGACAGTGAAATCATCGGCTGGATTTGAGGGTGTGCCTGCGTCGTCAATAACATTCAAATTATATAGTGGAGCAGATCCCGTGTTGATCACTACATAGCAGTACTTGACCGTATCACCTGTGGTCACTGTCAGCGATTCCACGCCGGGACAGGTGCCGTCGGATGTAGTCACAGTCTTCTGAATATTAAGCTCGGGAGCTTCTAGGTCGCCAATCTGCCTGAAGGGAATTGTTTGTTCACCACCAGGGATGGCCTCTGGAGGTTCTACGGGAACACTATCCTGGATAAAAGTCAACCGGGCATCTGTAAGAGCTCCCTGCAGGTTTCCGGTGGGGTTACTGCCAGGCTGGCAGAAGAGCTTGACGTCTATCCGAACCACTACCTGCTCCCCGGCATCGAGGTCAGTGAGTTCCACTGTACCGTGGAGTTCCGAACCTGCTGTGAAGAGAGGGCCAGTTAGGTATTCATCTGTAAGTGTTGCCACACTTCCCCCGTCATCAATTATCCCGTCGTCAATGTCGTTTTCACCGGGGATCAGGTCTTCGATTGTGCCGTAGTTAACCTTGACGTTCACGATGTCCCCGATGGCTGCACCTGACTGTCCGGTAGTATCAGCCAGGAACGAAAAGTTCATTTCGATGGTCTGTGGCCCGTCATCAATTGCTGATTGGGTATTATCTACTGCGACGGTAGCGAAGAACGTGATAATGTCCCCACAAGCAAAGTCACCGCCTTCAAGTGACTCTACGACATCCTTGTCCACGCCGATGGTTCGATTATCATAGGCGCCACCTCCTGTTAGGTGGTTATAGGACTCAGGGGATGCTGCTACAAAGTCAATAGAAAAGTCCCCGGAGGCTGCTGAAGCTGCTGGCATTGCAGGCAGCGCAATGGTCATGCTCAACATCAATGAGAGCATCAGTAAGAACGCCGAACGTATATCGGGTTTCCTGAGACGCCAATGTATGTTCATCAATCTATTCGTTAGCGTTGTGGCACTGGCCATTCTCAGTACCAAAGTCGGCAATAGCATGGGTATTGCCACAGTATTTGCAATTTTCTTATTCATTTATTCACTTCCAGTTTTCTCCTCACAATTTTTAATCGATAGTGTAGAAGTGAATTCAAAAAATCAGCATTTTTCGATAGGATACCCTAAGCCGGACAAATGCCAATTTTCAATCCTCCCCCCACTACGTAATGTATTTTAAAAAATAATATTTATGGCAAATTACTTCAAAGAGTCCATATTTCAGACACGAAAGTTCAAACTAAACAAATACTAATTTTTAATCTCTACCTCCCTATTGAATCCCTAATCATCTGAAACTTTTCGTGTTTTAGAGAATAATACTCCCAATAATATCACTAATAAGATACTAGATAATATATAATTTGGGATGGAAAAAATTTGATGGGATTTAATTTGTTAATATGGCTTTTAAATCCTATTTTTTGTGTTTTTGAGGTTTTTTAAGGTTTTTTAAGGTTTTTTTTATTTCATTTTCTTTCAGGGTTTGCTTTTCCTGGTTTTGGTAGTTTGGGACTCAATTCCTATAGTCTCTGAAATAGTGGTGAATTTTTTTCATAGGGAACATTGTCCTATTTTTTAGTTTCATTTTTAGTCTCATTTTTAGTTTCATATTTGTTTCATATTTGTTTCATATTTTTGCATTTCACAGCTGTACCCCGGTGTGCTTAACGAGATTTATGAAAAGTTCCAATTATGTAGTCTATGATGCCTAAATATACAGTCTCTGCAGCCTAAATTTAGAAACTTCAAATGAAGAGTTAGTCAAAAAATAGTACAAATATAAAATTTCTAAAGAAGATTTTACGAATTTCTGGAAAATTCCCAAAATAAACATGTGGGTTAAAAATCAAAAAATCCCAAAAGAAACCGGAAAACAGGAAAAAAATAAAAACAAATATACAAAATTTAGGTTTCAATCCTAACTAAAGTTTGTAGAAGACAAAAATAAAAAATTTAGACTTCAGTTTTCACTGAAGCCCGTAGTAGTCGATGTTCCAGTCCGCTATGGCCTGGATTTTTACGATTTCTTCCTCGCCGCCTTCCATGGTGAAGAGGTGTTTGAAGCGCTTCTGGGCGCGGAGGTACTCCTCGACGGGTTTCGGGTGCTTGACCTTTCTGACCTGGGTGAGTTCTCCATTTTCCATTTCGTACATGGGCCAGAGACAGGTCTCGACTGCGAGTTTTGCCATCTCGATAGTCTTTGAGCCGTCAAAGCCCCAGCCAGTCGGGCAGGGAGCGTGGGCGTGGACGTAGGTCGCGCCCTCGATTTCGGTTGCCTTCTTCACTTTGCGGATCATGTCCCTGGGGTAGCCGATTGAGGTGGTGGTTACGTAAGGGGAGCCATGGGCTACCATGATGGCGGGCATGTTCTTCTTCGGGCGCGGGTTTCCGAAAGAGACTTTACCTGCTGGGGTTGTGGTCGTGGAGGCATCGAAGGGGGTTCCGGAGCTTCTCTGGATCCCGGTGTTCATGTAAGCCTCGTTGTCCACACAGACGTAGAGCATGTCGTGGCCGCGCTCAAAGGCGCCTGAAAGGGATCTAATCCCGATGTCCATGGTTGAACCGTCTCCACCGACTCCGATGACCTTTGTGTCTCCTTTTTTGCCAAGAGCCTTGAGGGCGGCTTCGATTCCTGAGGCGACTGCAGGTCCGTTTTCGAAGAGGGAGTGGATCCAGGGAACCTGCCAGGCAGACTCCGGGAAGGGTGTGGTCATGACTTCAAGGCAGCCTGTGGGGTTCACCACGATACAGTTGGACCCTGCGCCCATGAGCATGAACTTTGCTGCAAGGGCGTCACAGCAGCCTGCACAGCCCCTGTGCCCCGGGGCAAGGTAGGTTTTGGGTGCGGGTTTGCTCATAGCAATTCCTCCTTGAGGTCCAGGAACTGGCTTTCAACCTTGATCCCGGAACTTGCAACCTTCTTGGCTTCTTCGATTATCTTTGCGATGCTTTCTTTGGGGATGTCCCGGCCTCCGTGCCCGATTGTGTAGCCGATGATCGGGATGTCGCACCTGCTGTTGTACATACAGGACTTGGTCTCGGTAAAGAGTGCACCCTCGTTTGTCCCGAGAGAGATGTTCTTGTCGAGCACGGCAACAGTTGCCGCATCCTTGATAGCTTTCCTGATCTGCTCCTTCGGGAATGGTCTGAAGGACCTGACTTTCAGGACGCCGATCTTTTCGCCTCTTGCCCTGTACTCGTCCACAACGTCCTTGATAGTGCCAAGAATCGAGCCCATGGCCATGATAATGACCTCTGCATCGTCGGTCAGGTACTCGTCGATAAGCCCGCCGTGGAACCTGCCGTAAATTTCTCCGAATTCCTTTGCCGCGGCCTCGATCTTTGGGAGAGCTGCCTGCATTGCCTTTTCCTGCAGGAACCTGAACTCCTCATAGGTGTCCGGGGCTGCAAAGGCACCGAAACTCATCGGATTTGCAGGGTCGAGCACGTGTTCGGGGTCATATGCTGGCAGGAACTCGTCGGTCAGGTCCTGTTCCAGAAGCACCAGGGGTTCGTAGACGTGGGAAAGGATGAACCCGTCCATACAGGCCATGCCCGGCAGGAGGACGTCCTTGTCTTCAGCGACCTTGAAAATCTGGGGAAGCATGTCCGCAGATTCCTGAAGGTCTTCGGCATAGAGCTGGAGCCAGCCGGTGTCTCTCTGGGAGATTGCGTCTTGGTGGTCGTTCCAGATATTGATCGGGGCGCTCACTGCCCTGTTTGCCACGGTCATGATGATCGGAAGCCTCATCCCGGCAGCGTTGAAGAGCACCTCGTGCATGAGCAAAAGCCCCTGGGAAGTGGTCGCGGAATAGCTCCTTGCTCCGACTGCGGAAGAACCTACCAGGGCGGAGATTGCCGAGAACTCGGACTCCACGTTGATGTACTCGCAGTTAGGGATTTCCCCGTCCGCAATGAACTGGGAGAGGTCTTCCACGATATGGGTCTGGGGAGTGATCGGGTATGCGGAAATCACATTCGGCCGACAGATCTTTGCGGCGTGGGCGACTGCATAAGAACCCTCCACAACAACCATCCTGTCTTTGTCTGCAACATTAACAGCCATTATTTCTCCTCCAGGACCATTTCGATTGCATTTGCAGGGCACTCGTTGGCGCAGATCCCGCAGCCTTTACAGTAGTCATAGTTGTATTCGAAAAAGCCGTCGCCCTTCGGGCTAATGGACATGTCCGGGCAGACAATTTCGCAAATACCGCACTTGGTGCATTTGTCATAGATATAGACCGGCCGGTAGTTTCTCCAGCCTCCTGTCTTGTTTACCAGTGTTGAACCTGGCTCACAGACTCCACCCTGAACGATCTTCATGCATATCTCTCCCGGGTCAGCTCGTAAGCTTTCTGGATGGCTTCGGCATTCTTTTCTCCAACCTTGCCGGCAAAGTGTTCTTTCACGGCGTCTTTGATGGAGTCCACATTGACTTCCCCCGTGGCCCCGGCAAAGGCTCCTAGGAGGACCGTGTTCACAATGGGCCTGCCCATGATATCGAGGGCGACTTTTGTTGCGTCCACGGCCATGACCTTTGCCCTTGTTTCAAGCTTGAGGTTTTCCGGTTTCTCTTTCGTATTGATGATGATAATCCCGTCATCCTTGATCCCGCTTGCAACATCTACTGTTTCAAGCAGGGTGGCATCCTGGACAATCACGTAGTCGGGTGTATAGATCTGGCTTCTGAGCCTTATGGGTATGTCGCTGATCCTGGTGAATGCCTGAACGGGGGCGCCTCTGCGCTCCACCCCGAAAGCAGGGAAGGCCTGGCTGAATTTCCCGTCCGCAAAGGCTGCAATGGACAGGAGTTCAGCTGCAGTGACGGAACCCTGACCGCCTCGGCCGTGTATTCTGATTTCCTTCATCTGAGCTCTCCTCTCAAACACAAATTTGTTTTTCCTGGTGATTTTTTAGCCGTTTTTCAGTAGTTTAGGTTTTAGTTGATTTTCGGTAGCTGCTTCAGTAGTTTAAGTTTTAGTTGATTTTTGGTAGTTGTTGTACAGCCAGCCAGTCTGTACCTACCGTTGATTCAATTATCTTGATTGGTCATATCCGGCAGATCCGGTTTCGAATCTCCCGTAATCTCCGGACACCGTGGCTTCTGTATGACATTGATATGAAGTTAATGTTTTGGGACGGCTTTGTTAACCTGAAAATATTGTAATTGTTTGATTATTCTTGATGTGCCTAAAATTGCTTTTAGCATATTTTCAATTATATATTCACGCCGTTTGGTGTCCCGATGTTCATGGATAATAGTGTAGTTTATTATTAGTTTTTCGGTGAGTTTAAGAGAGTTGTTTTAAATATTTACTATTTCAAATTATTTTTTAGATGAATTTAATTTACTTTTATTCAGGGTTAACCTGCTCTATGAGCCTGTTTTTCCCTACTTCTTTCGTAGACAATCCATATATTCTTAATAGGTCTAAAAATTTTAATACTCTTTCCGGCAGGAACTTTTCATCAGCTCAATTATGGACTTTGCATCTTTCAAACCGTTAATTTTTTCCCGGATATGCCGCGAGCCGTGCAGCCCCTTTGTAAACCACTGGGCCTGCATCCGCAGATTGATGGAGGACAGGATCCCATACTCCTCCAGAAGGTTGATATAGGCTTCAAAATCCTCGAACTGCCGGGTCCGCGGGTCAGGCTCAAGCTTTTCTCCGGTCTCCAGGTAGTGCCTGATCCGCCAGAAGATAAAAGGGTTTCCCATTGCCGCACGTCCGACCATAAGCCCGTCGCAGCCGGTAAACTCCAGGGCATGTTCTGCAGATTCCTCATCCCTGATGTCCCCGTTTGCGATCACGGGAATAGAAACTTCATTTTTGATCGCCCGGATCTGTCCAAGGTCCGAGCTTCCGGAATACATCTGCTCAGCCGTCCTCCCGTGAACGGTCAGGGCCAGAGCCCCCGCGTCTTCTATTAGTCGGGCAATTTCAAGGCTTTCTTCTTCTCTTCCCAGGATGCGGACTTTTGCGCTAACAGGGGTTTCCAGAGAGTCTACAAGCCCGGATATTATTTTGTGCACGATTTCAGGGGACTTAAGAAGTGCCGAGCCGCACCCTGCCCGGGTGATGCACTTTGCAGGGCAGCCCATGTTCACGTCAATCACCACAGGCCTGAGCTCTTCCTCCACTAAAAGCGCAGCCTCCCTCAGGGACTCGGGGGAATTCCCTACAAGTTGAACCCCAAAAGGCCAATCCTCCTGATCTGTCAGCCCCTTCATGAGCGCTTTCCGGTTTTCATTGATCAGGGCATCTGCATTGATCATTTCCGTGTACGTGAGATCAGCCCCGTACTGCCTGCAGAGCAGCCTGAAAGCCAGGTTCGTCACGTCAGCCATAGGCGCAAGAAGAAGGTTTCCCGGAAGTTCGGTACTGCCGATTGTCAGTTTTTTGAGCTTCATTTTTCTTAGGATTGTTTTGTTTTTGAGGCCACCGTTTTTCAGAGTGGTTAGGTGGTGTTTTTGTTTTATGCTATGCTCAATGATGTATCCGTGATATATTAAAAATTCAAAAAGACTTTGGATTAAGTTCTGAAAAGAAAGTGCTTCCTTAAAAGGGTATGGGTTTGCAAAAGAAGACCCTGAAAAAGCCGGGTTGGAGGTGAAGTAAAAACAGGAAGTGAAGTAAAAACAGGAAGTGAAGTAGATATCAAGGCCACTAAAAGTTGATGAACAGGTATCTAGAAGTTCATTTGATGGAGCCTTTAGAGATTTATGAAAGGGACAGCCTTACTGCCCCTGTATTTGAGGTTCATGAGAAGAGAAGTCTGACATGCCCCAGGTAAGGAATCCTGTACTTTGCGGTTCCTATTACCCATTCCTCCTTTACGGGCACATGATAGCTGATCTGTCCTTCCTGGTCAAAGTGTTTGTTCGTAACAGGGTTGTCCCCTTTGGTGATGTACCCTGAATAAGGGGCAATTGGACCGTTTTCCCACATTGGATCCCCGGCCTCGACGTGGTACATGGCCCTGTGGATTATTGGAGTTACCCCTTCCTGCCCGTAGGGCCGGTAGAGGATAACGTCCCCGTAGTTTCCAAAGGACTCATAGTCGGAACTTTCCCCATCTTCGTTGGTGACCAGTTCGACCCTGTCGATATTCTTGATGAAGATGATGTCCCCTACCTGCATATGAGGCTCCATGCTTCCTGACTCCACAGCTACCATGGGAGTCCAAAGCCCGAATGCCAGTTTGGAAAGAATCATGAAAGCGATCAGGACAGCCACAACTGAGAGCATGTCCTTTCCTAGGGAAACCCAGAAGTTTTCTTCTCCCTGAATCCTGTTTTCCTTGTTAGCTTCGCTCATAATCAGTCTTTTTCCCTTGATATCGCTTCAATTTTTAATGCCGTTTTATTTCTGATGTTGTTTTATATTTTATTCGGTTCATCAGTTTCTTTCGGCTTTCCATTTAATTTTTCCCTTTATTATATTTATGTTAATATTTTTGTTGGCAACCCATGTCCATCTAATACAATTTATATCTTTGTCTTAATTTTCCCCACCCTACTCTTCTTAACGTAACTACAATTTGTTTTTATCATATATTAACTTTCAATTTATTCATTCAGTCATGATATTTATATAGTTATCATCTTCTACTGATGGGCGGATGGTCCTACAGAGAACTATCTCTGTTCATTTTAATGGTTTCCAGGCCGTCCACCTGTAAGTTTTGGTATGTAACTCTTAATATGTATGTACCTTTTAATATTATGCTGAAGGAGGCTAAAGTTTTCTTTGATGATCAAAAATTTCATCAAACTCTTCAGCATAATATTTCATGAATTTTGTATCACATTAATTTTTATATTTTAAGCAGGTCTTTGCCTTGAGGCTTTGATCCGGTTAAAGTTTGATGATTAATGCTTCAGTTCAGCTTCAACCAACTTCAACCAACTTCAACCAACTTCAAATCAGCTTCAAATTACTTTTGAATAGTGTTCGGAATCATTTCCAGAATCGGGTCGGAACCATGAATGAAATCAATATCATAAGGGCGGTTGCAGAGGAAGGGTATCAGATAAGCCCGGAAGCCGCGGAACTCATCAAAGCAAGTGATGTTTCCGGGCTCCTTCTCGAATACGTCCTTTCGACCATTGATGAATCTGTTTTTGTCATTGAAGCTGAGCACATTGACCTGGCAGGCTTTGCAGCCTCGAGAGTTGAAAGGGTTTCAGGAGCCACAGATGTTGCAGGCGCTACAGGCGCTTCTTCAGAACCTGCTATTTCGGGAGAGGACAGGAATGTCCCTGGTTCCGACTTTGGCCGGGATTCGGTTTCTGATGAAATTGAGAGGCTTTCCGTTTCAGGGGATCCTTTCCTTCCGGATGCTGTTTTGGACCCTGTTTCAGATCAGGTTCCCGATTCTGCCGTTGGTTCCAAATTCGTTCCCGTTTCCGGTTCAGTTCCGGGGGCTCTCCCTGACCCTGCTTCAGGTGCTGGCTCAGATCCGGTTTTATCGGCACCTTCTGGCCCTGCAGGCAGGGCAAATTCAGCTTCAGGATCTGGGAATTCGCTTCTCTTTTCGGCTCCGTTCCCGGCTTCGAGGGACAGGCCTTTTTCTGCCGTTTCATCAGGGATGGCTTCAGGTTCTTCTTCTCCTTCCTCAGTTGTGCGTTCTATCGGCGGCCCGAACCCTGTTACTGTGCTTTCCGACATCACCGGGCATTCCACCTGCGTGGGAGAGTATATGCAGTTTGTGCAGTACTTCAGGGACAGGTACAGCAGGCTCTCCGAGATCATCAGGGGCAGGATCAATGCGCGGCCCATAGAGAGCCTGAAAGGCCGGAGTTTCAGGCGGGGAGGAGGGGAAAAAGGCTCTGAGGAGATCTCGATAATCGGGATGGTCTCAGATACCAGTACCACAACCAACGGCCACAGGATCCTTTCCCTGGAAGACCCGACCGGCTCTTTTCCCGTTCTGGTGCGGAACAGTGATAAGGACCTCTTCGAACTGGCTTCAAGCATCCTCCTTGACGAGGTCATCGGGGTCACGGGTTCGGTCACCAATGACGGAGGCCTTATGATGGCCAGCAAGATCATCCAGCCCGATGTCCCTAACAGTGCGCTTCGAAGGACCGGAGCGAAAGGAAAGGTTGTCCTGATCTCGGACGTACATGTGGGAAGTGCTCAGTTCATGGAAGATTCCTGGTTAAATTTCCTGGACTTCCTGAAAGGAGACTCAGATTCCGAAGCCCTCAAGAAAATGGCGGAGGAAGTCCGCTACCTGGTTGTTGCAGGAGACCTTGTGGACGGGATTGGGATCTACCCTGACCAGGACAAGGAACTCACTATCCTGGACGTCTACGAGCAGTACAGGAAAGCCGCCGAGTACTTCTGGGAAATTCCGAAACACATCCAGATCATCATCAGCCCTGGCAACCACGACGCTGTTCGCCAGGCAGAGCCCCAGCCCGCCCTTCCGGAGCGAATCCGGGAGCATTTCCCTCCAAACATCACTTTTGTTGGGAACCCCGCTCTTGTGGACCTTGACGGGGTTAGCATCCTGATCTACCACGGACGCTCGATCGATGACCTTGTGGCAAGCGTCCCCGGAGTGTCTTACCAGGAACCTGCAGGGGCCGTCCTTGAGATGATAAAGCGCAGGCACCTTGCTCCTACCTACGGGAGCAGGGTCTCCATATCCCCTGAAAAGAAGGACTATTTCATAATCGACCCGGTCCCGGACATAATCCACACCGGCCACGTGCACACCCTGGGGGTACAGCGCTACAAGAACGTCCTCCTGGTCAACTCCGGGACCTGGCAGTCCCAGACCGAGTTCCAGAAGCGTGTCAACCTCATGCCAGTGCCGGCCCAGGTGCCCGTTGTGGACCTTGCGGACTTCGGGGTCACGATTCTGAAGTTTGATGAATAACTCTTTCACTCTTTCACTCTTTCTCCAAAATTATTTTGCGAACCTTATATATACGACAAAGGATTAATATGGCGGAAATGTCAATGGAAAACCAGAACCAAGACCAATCATCGGGCAAACCACCCCTTCCCTTCGACATCCCGGATTTTGAGACCCTTCTGAAAAAACAGGGCTATGCCCTTGCAGGCTCCCATTCCGCGGTAAAGACCTGTCTCTGGCTCAAAAAAGCCATGAATGACGAAGGTTTCTGTTACAAGGGAAAGTTCTACGGGGTTGCGTCCCACCGCTGCCTCCAGATGACCCCTACCCTTCTCTGCAACCAGAGCTGCCTTTTCTGCTGGCGTCCGACTGAGGTTCCGGTCCCTGCACCCGGGGAATGGGATTCTCCTGAAAAGATCGTGGAAGAGAGCATTGCCTGCCAGCGCAAACTGATTACGGGTTTCGGAGGTTCTCCAAACGCCCTTAAGGAACGCTGGCTTGAGGGAAACGACCCGAATAACGTTGCCATTTCCCTTTCCGGAGAGCCGACGATGTACCCCTACCTTCCCGAACTCATCGAGGAATACGAGAAAAGGGGTTTTACCACTTTCCTGGTCACAAACGGGACAATCCCCGGGATGTTTGCAAAAGTCAATCCCTGCCAGCTCTACATGAGCCTTGACGCCCCGGACCAGGCGACCTACCTGAAAGTCTGCCAGCCGAAATCTCCCGCTCTCTGGGACAAAATTTCCGAGTCCCTGGCCCTCATGAAGGAGAAAAGCTCAAGGACAGTTATCAGAATAACCCTTGTCAAGGGAGTGAACATGTTCAACCCCGAAGGCTATGCCGAACTCATCAAAAAAGCCTCTCCTGATTTCGTGGAAATCAAGGCCTACATGCATCTGGGCTTTTCCAGGCTCCGTCTCGAACGCTCTGCCATGCCGGCCCATGCGGAGGTGCTGGAGTTTTCGGAGCAGGTCGCCAAACACCTGGGTTATGAAATTGCAGATGAATCCGAGATAAGTCGGGTGGTCCTGCTTTCAAAGGATGGGAAGAAGTCTCCGGTTAGAAAGAAAACATTAGAGGAAAATAAAGAGACTTGATTATTCCCGTTTTCTCTTTCCTTTTTCTCTTTCCTTTTTCCCTTTCCCGTTTTCTCTTTCCGTTTTCTCTTTCCGTTTTCTCTTTCCGTTTTCTCTTTCCGTTTTCCTTTTTTTCTTTCCCTCTTTTTCTTTCCGTTTTCCCTTTTTTTCTTTTTTTCAAGGTGTGGCCGGAAAATTAGAGATAAATTTTTATAATAGGAATTTTTTATAATGCCTTGAATATATTATTTATGTCTGGAGAATGGAAACACATATAAACTCAAGTTTCAATAAGGTACTAACCTATCAGGGTTATTTACTTTAATCCAATAGTATCCAAATGCTATCCAATTTGAGTATAACATGTCTCACATCTAGTGCGATTTCCGGAATGCGAACCTGAGCGGGGTTTTGCTATTTAATAAAAGGTTTTTCAGTAGCATGCCAGATGTCTGTCTAAAGATTTTTGCAGGCAAAGTTGTATGCTTCTTACCCGCAGGTTTTTAGCGTTCGGAACGGTTTTTTGTGCCCGGGATCCGGGCAATAAGACAGCTTTTTGCAGTCACGGTTGCATCAAATCCTTGCTATAGTTTTTATTTGCTGCCGGGTATCTGCCGGGTATCTGCTGCACGCTCATAGAAATGTTATGTTAAATAATTAAACTGACTGAATCATCCAATTAATGATCAAAATAACCGAATTGTCTAATTAATAATTAAATTGACTGAATTATCTACCTGAAAATTAAATTGACTAAATAATTAGATTAATACTTAGATTAACTATCGTTAGATCACTTTCTTCATCGGGGAATTTCAAAAATGACTGAACAATCAGCACACGAAAAATACGAGTTCAAAAAGAAACTTGAGGGTCTCCGGGATAAACGGGGGAGAGGCACTGAACTGATCTCCCTTTATATCCCTCATGATAAGCAGATCTCGGATGTTACAAACCAGCTAAAGGATGAACACGGGCAGGCTTCGAATATCAAGTCCAAGCTTACCAAGACAAACGTGCAGGGTGCGATCGAGTCCCTCTTATCAAGGCTCAGATATCTGGATAAGGTGCCTGAAAACGGGATCGTCTACTTTACAGGGGCTGTGGACATCGGAGCGAACAAGACCAGCATGGAAAGCGAGGTCATTTACCCGCCTGACCCCATTATCACTTACAAGTACCACTGTGACTCTGCCTTTTACCTCGAACCCCTTGAAGATATGCTCAAGGACAAGAGCACTTTCGGGCTGCTGGTCCTGGACCGCAGGGAGGCTACCGTCGGTCTGCTTACCGGAAAGAAGATCGAGTCTTTTCGCCGCCTGACCTCCACGGTTCCGGGCAAGCAGAGGAAAGGTGGGCAGAGTGCACACAGGTTCCAGCAGCTCAGGCTCATTGCGATCCACGAGTTCTACAAACGGATCGGGGACGCTGCAAGTGATATATTCATGTCGGTCGATCATAAGGACTTTAAAGGCGTCCTTATTGGCGGGCCTTCCCCTACAAAAGAAGAGTTCTACGACGGGGAGTTTTTCCACCACGAGATCCTGAAAAAGATCCTCGGGCTCTTTGACGTTGCCTACACCGACGAATCGGGCCTGTCTGAGCTTGTAAACGCAGCTGCGGACAAGCTCCAGGACCTTGAGCTAACTGCCCAGAAAAATGTGGTCCAGGACTTCTTCAAGGAACTGATTTCCGACTCCGGAAAAGTAGCCTATGGGGAAGACCAGGTCCGGGCAAACCTTGAAATCGGGGCTGTGGAAAAGCTCCTGCTCTCCGAAGACTTGCGGGCTGAAAGGGTTACCACGAAGTGCAGTGTCTGTGGATTTGAAAACAAGTGGACCCGGCACTGGAAACCCGGAGAAGCAGCACCTACCGCCGGGAACTGCCCTAAATGCGGCTCCTCCCTGGAAGTCACGGATGTAACGGACATTGTAGACGAACTCTCCGAACTTTGCGACCAGAGCGGGACAAAAGTTTTCTTCGTGTCCACGGATTTCGAGGAGGGGGCTCAGCTCATGACTGCCTTTGGCGGAATTACCGCAATCTTGAGGTACAACACGGGAATTTGAGCCCTTCTACCTTTCTCCTCTCTTTTTGACGCGGATCCGGGTTCCACATCTGATAATTTACCCGGTAATTTCCTGATCATCGGATAATTTGCCTAAAACTGCCCAATAATTCCTTATTCATCCAATAATTTTTAATCAAATCATTATTCTATTAGATCAAATTAGATAGGATCATTCCATTTGGATCATTCCATCAGGATTATCCCAAAAGATATGAAATATCAGATTTCCGATTTAATATCAGATTTAGCAGGTTAAATTTAATAATTTTCATAGGTGATTCTCTTGTTCCTTGAACTTAAAATTCAGGCTGCATCAATCTTAAAAGACGCGATCCAGAGTGCCGGGTTTGAAATCGAGGATTCCGAACTCTATTTCGAAACCTCTCCCCATGCCGACCTTGCGAGCAGGGCCGCCTTCAAGCTGGCCAGCCTTGCCAGGAAAAATCCGAAAGAGCTTGCCTCTCTTATTGCCTCGAAGATCGAAATCCCTGACGGTTCCTATGTCGGGGAAGTAAAAGCCGTAGGCCCCTATATCAACTTCTGGGCTTCCAGGTGCTACCTGGAAGGGACTGTGAAAGCCGTCCGGGCCGAGCAGGAAAAGTTCGGATGCGGAGCCCCGAAGGACAAAATCCTCCTTGAACACACTTCCGCAAACCCGAACGGACCCCTCCATGTGGGGCACATCCGCAACTCCATTATAGGGGACACCCTCGCCAGGATCCTGAAGCGCGCAGGGTACGATGTAGAGGTCCAGTACTATGTCAATGATATGGGCCGCCAGATTGCCGTTGTTTCCTGGGCTTGCGAGCGCTTTGAGCTGGATCTCTCCAAAAAGTCGGACTCTGCCATTGCCGAGGTTTACATCAAAGCCAACGCCGCTCTTGAAGAGCGTCCGGAATCCGTGGAGTACATCGACTCCCTTATGGAAAAAGTGGAGGCAGGGGATGTCGAGACCATCGAGAGCTTTGACAAGGCCGTTTCCCTTTCCGTTGCAGGCATCAAGGAAACCCTGCTGCGCCTGAACGTTTCCCACGACAAATTCGTAAAGGAATCCACCTTCCTGAAATCCGGGGCCGTGCACGATATTGTGGAGCGCATCAAGGCTACCGGCAGGACCGACATCGACAAAGGAGCTCTTGTTGTAGACCTTTCAGACTACGGCTTTGAAAAGACCCTGGTCATCCAGCGCTCGAACGGGACCTCCCTTTACACGACAAGGGACCTTGCCTACCACGAGTGGAAAGCCACCCAGGCCGACCGCATAATCGACGTCTTCGGGGCCGACCACAAACTGATCTCAGGCCAGCTCAGGGCTACCCTGAACTCTATCGGCATCCAGGAACCTGAAGTCGTGATCTTCGAGTTCGTCTCCCTTCCCGAAGGCTCCATGAGCACCCGCCGCGGGCAGTTCATCAGCGCCGACGACCTCTTTGACAAAGTAACCACAGAGGCCTTTGAGCAGGTCGAGTCCCGCCGTCCGGAAACCTCTGAGGAGTTCAAGCGCAAAGTCGCCGAGATGGTCGGCATGGGCGCTGTCCGCTACGATATCGTCAGGGTCTCTCCAGAAAAGTCCACGGTCTTCAACTGGAAAGAAGCCATGGACTTCGAAAAGCAGGGCGCCCCTTACATCCAGTACTCCCACGCCCGTGCCTCCAGCATCCTCGAAAAAGCAAAAGAAGAGGTTGCCTGGGCTCCCAATGCTGAAATCGACTCCTCCCTCCTTGTCGAGGACAGCGAGATTGCCCTGATCAAGAAGATGGCACTCTTCGACAGCATCATCGACAACTGCGCCCGGGAACTCAAACCCCACACCCTCGCCATCTACGCTCGGGAACTCGCCGACGCCTTCAACCAGTTCTACCGCTTCGTCCCCGTAATAGCCGCAGAAGACGAGCAGGTAAGGGCTGCCAGGCTGGTTCTCGCGGACTGCGCAAGGATTGTGATCGCAAACGCCCTGGATACCCTGGGAATCGGTGCGCCGGAATCGATGTGAAGAAAGCGGTTTGAAGAGCTCTATTTGAAAAAATCGATGTGAAAAAATAGAAAACCAGATCGAGAGGATAATTCCTCTCCAATTTCCTTTTCTTTCCTTTTTTGTTTTTGTCCCTCTTTCTTTTGTTTTTGTCCTCCTTCTCTTTTCACTCCAGGGTACCTTTTTTCGGCTGGATTTTCAGAGAACGGGGCTCTCACCGGGTGCCGAAGGCAGCCGGCCTTTGCATGACAGTGATTTAAAAATGAGAACAGGAATAATCGGCAAATATTTTGTCGCAAATATTTTGTTTGTCCCGGTGAGCTTCAAAAAGGCGTTCCTGTTGTCCTTAAGGTGGCTGAAAGCCTGAAATTCTAATATTCAGGAAAAGCCTGAAAAACCGGGAAAACGATAACCCTACAGTGGTATCATGAAGACGATAAAAGAAGCTTTCCAGGAATTTCTAAATGAGCAGAAGCTTAGCAGGAGTCCCCGGACCTTCAGGGATTATGAAAATTTAATTTCGCTTTTCGAGGAGTATCTGGATGAGTGTGTCCCCGATGAGCTATATGAAGAAGATAAGAAGCTCTATGAAGAGAAGCACAAGAACGAGCGCAAAGAATACTGCCAGATTTTTGACCTTGCGTACATCTCCGCTTATGATATTGAATACCTCCTTGAGGATTATCTGATTAATGATTTTAGAGCGAGTGCAACTTTCGTTGAAACCTCCAGGCGGTTTTTCCGTAAATTCCTGCCCTGGGCTCTTGAAAAAGCTTACGTTGAGCCTGACCATTATAGTGAACTTGCCAAAGTTGTGGGGGGTATCAGGGAAAAGAAGAAAAAAGCCGCTTCCCAGGTCCGGGAATTCGGGCTTAAGCTTTGCAATTATGTGGATTCACATCCGGTCGAAGAGAATCCCGACTGGAAATCTGGAGACTTCGAGATCATGAGGATTGAACCCGGAAAGCTGTGGGTAGAGGATTACCTGGATCCTTACAGGGAAATCGGGCCTGTTATGGTTTCGGAAGAGGCTAGTTCGCTGGCAAAGGTGGGCTGGTACCTTAACTTCGAAATAGTAAAAACCGGGGATTTCTGGCAGATAGTAATGGTTGAAAGTGTTTCTTCGCGCTGCCCTTAATGAAAAGTCCAGGTCCTTTCTGAATTGTTGAACATCGCCCTTTAGATATTTGAGAGAAAAGGAAGAACAGAAAGAAAAGGAAGAACAGAAAGAGGGAGTGCATGAAAACCGAATCTACAAAAACAATTCAGGAAATTTTTGAGGAATTCCTGACCGAACAGCAAAGCCGTTTAAGCCCCAAAACCTATTCGGGCTACGAAGAGGCGATGTATTACTTCAGGACATACCTCGATGGCTACGGACACCAGCACCTTAAAAGGGAAGAAAGGGAACGCTATGAAGAGTCATCAGATTCTGAAAATAAGGAGTTCTGGGAAGTCTTTGGCTCCGAACACCTCGGTTCTTCAGAAATAGACGACTTTCTTGCCGATTTTATGGTCAAAAAAATTGCAGGCAGCAGGACAGTCATGGAAACCACTGGCAGGGTCATGCTCAAGCTGGTGAAGTGGCTTCACGAAAAAGGCTACATGGCGGATGAAGAATATAAAAAAGCGTCCGAAAGCGTAAAAGAGCTTAAAGCCGACCTTCCGGTAGTCGGGGAAGTAAGCGACCTGATTTTTGATTATGTGCGGGAGCACCCGGTTGAAACCCGGTACACAAGTGACCTTGACGCATATTTCGATATCGTGAAAATCGAGCCTGGAAAACTCTGGCTCGAAGACTATCTTGAATCAGGCAAGACCGTAGGGCCAGTCATCGTTTCCGAGGAAATCAGTTCGAAGTGCAAGGTGGGCTGGACCGTTTCAATGTGGGCTGTGAAAACGGGCAGGGTCTGGAGGATTCTGGAAACCGGGTATGTGCTGCCTAGATGAATAAGGGAGAGATATCATGCAAAACACGGTTGAAAAGACCATTCAGGATGTTTTAGAGGAATTCCTGATCGAGCAAAAACAAAACCTGAAACCCCAGTCCTATTCCGGCTACGAAACCACCATGAAATATTTTGAGCGTTTCCTTGACATTTATGGCCCGGAGCGTCTGGAAGATGAGGACTTAGAAGAGGAGGGCTTGGACCTTTACGAGGAACTTTCTGAAGAGGAAGACCTGGAGTACTGTGATATTTTCGGGCCCCGACACATCGGGTACGCGGAAATGGAGGAATTCCTCGGCGGCTACGTTATCCTGAACGCGGCAACCAGCAAAAACTTCCTGAAAGTTGTGGGCAGGGTCATGCACAAGCTGGTGCAGTGGTTGCATGAGAAGGGATACATGGCCGATGAAGTGTATGAGAAAACAAACGAACGTGTAAACGAGCTCAAGGCCGATCTCCCGGCAACAATGGAAGTGGGAAGGCTGATGTCAGAGTATGCCGGAAAGTCTCCGCGCGGGAAGTACACGGAAGAGCTGAACAGTCGCTTTACCATCAAAAAAATCGAGCCCGGAAAGTTATGGCTTGAAGATTATATTGTCTCAAAGGAGCTTATAGGGCCTGTTCTCGTCTCCGGAGAAATCAGTTCCATGTGCAGGGTTGGGTGGACCGTCGTTCTCTGGATCGGAAAGAAGGGGGATGTGTGGAGGATCATTGGGAGCACTGGTGTGTATCCGCTTTCTGAGTATTGATCGGTTGTCAGGTTTCGTGTGTAAGCTGCAAATTTTGTTTTCCGGTATGTTGGTATCCTCTTTTTTTCATTTTAGTTTTTGGCGTGGGAAAGACCGTTCGCAAGCGAACGGGACAAAAACGGTTAAGTGCGGCATTCTGGTAGCTTTGGATAAGATCTCCTATCAATCTTAAATTGCCTTATCTCTTTTCCAGCTATAATTTGTTATAGCCAGTTATAGCAAGTTATAAGTAAAAACCTTGCATAAAACTAAATATGGCTGAAACGACGACCATCCAGGTTAAACAGAGCACGAAAGAAGTTCTGGAACGCATGAAAATCTACAAGCGGGAAACCTATAATGACGTCCTGGAAAGGCTGATAGAAGAGGTTCAGGAACTGAACGAAGAGACAAAAAAAGAAATTGAACTTGCCCGAAAAGCGGTTGAAGAAGGCAGGTACGTAACGCACGAAAAACTGAAAGAAGAACTTGGATTCTGAGAATGGGGTTTTGATGCGTTTTCAAATCATCTGGTCCGAACCTGCGGCAGAGCAGCTTAGAAAACTGGACCGTCAGCTAGCAAAACGCATTTTCCGTAAAGTTTCGGAGCTTCAGGAAGATCCTTACCGTTATGTGACAAAACTTGTTGGGTCTCCAAATTACCGGCTGAGAGTCGGTGACTACAGGGTGATTCTGGAGATTCAGGGCAGCAGTCTGGTGATACTCGTACTTAAAGTCGGGCACCGAAGGGAAATTTACAAATGAAAGCTTGATGTAACGTTTTTTATGCGGGTTTTCAGGTTATTTCAGTCAATTTTTATGGAGAACGCTGGGCACGAGCTATCGAGAACTGGTCAAACAAAAAAGAGACACTCTCATTGAAATGACTGGTGGTTTTGGAGACCAATCCCTTAACTAAAAATAATCAAACTTATATGATTTCCGGGAAGTTTGGACCGGAAACTGGTCAGAATATTTTAAAACGGATACTTTAACGGATTCCCTGAACAAAGTCTCTTCACTTCTAAAATTTCACGATACAATTCTTACCCGGAACAATTCCAATAGTTATAATACAGGCTAACATATTAAATACTGAATATGCAGGACGTCACATTTATCGACGGAGGCAGCCTCCCGGTCCCTGAGGGCGTTACAAGGGATTGGTTCAAGGCTGCTGCTGAGTCAAGGGCTGAGGATGAAAAGCTTTTTTCCCTCGTCAGGGAGGCTTTCCAGAGGAAAATCGATGTTGGGATTCATGTCCCCACCTACCCCCAGTACCGGGACATGATCGGGCAGTTCCTGGATATCATCAAGGATGAAAAGAACTGCTACGAGCCCTATGTTTTAAAAGAAGAGAACGCGAAGATCCTTGAGCTTGAAATCATCGATGAGGTCGCAAAGCGGTATAAGGAGGAGACCGGGGAAACCCTGGAAGTCAGGGTCTGCGTGGCGGGCCCCACCGACCTTTACCTCCAGGCTTTCGGAACTAGCATGTTCAGGGACGCTTACCACTACATGGCCATGAACATTGACCGCTTTGTCAGGAAGGCTTTTGAAACTGCAAAGAACTTCAAGATCAGGACCATTGCCCTGGATGAACCGAGCCTGGGGATGAACGACCGGATCCAGTTTTTTGACCCTGACATCGTCTCTGCGCTTACCCTGGCTTCCACCTATGCCCGGCAGCAGGGGGCTGATGTTGAGATCCATCTGCATTCCCCCTTGAAGTATAAGGTCGTCTGTGAAACTCCGATAAACGTGATCGGGGTGGAATATGCAGCAACTCCTTCTTACCTTGACCTCTTCGACAGGGAGTATCTGGAAACGTCAGGTACCTATGTCAGGCTCGGGGTTTCGAGGACTGATATTGGAAACCTCATCGGTGCCATCAACGAAAAGTATGAGGTCAATGCCTGGAAGGAAAAGGAGTATATGCAAAAGATCGTAACTGAAATGGAAACCCCGGAAGTCATAAAGAAGAGGCTTGAAACAGCCTTTGCTGTCCTCGGGGACCGGATCAGGTATGCGAGCCCGGACTGTGGCCTTGCTTTCTGGCCTGACCAGGAACTTGCGTTCAAGCTGCTAGAGAACACGGCAAAAGGAATTGATGCGTTTAATGCTGAAAACAGGGGCACGGAATAAAATTTCCAATCATTCCTTTTTTTCTTTCTGTTTTTTATTTTTCTTTCTGTTTTTTATTTTTTCTTTCTGTTTTTTATTTTTTCTTTCTGTTTTTTATTTTTTCTTTCTGTTTTTTATTTTTTCTTTCTGTTTTTTATTTTTTCTTTCTGTTTTTTATTTTTCTTTCTGTTTTTTATTTTTTCTTTCTGTTTTTTATTTTTTCTTTCTGTTTTTTATTTTTTCTTTCTGTTTTTTCGGATTTTCAGGGCTTTTCTATTTCCACATCAATTTTTTTATAATTATAGAGTCTTTCCAATAATGCTAAATCCTCCAAGGTATACTAACTGGACATGGAAGAAATCATCTTTGACGATATCGGGAGTTATCCCCTCCCTGATGGTGTGAGTAAGGAATGGGTCCAGAACGCCTTTAAGACGAGGGAGGAGGATGAAAAACTTTTCACGGTAATTAATGACGCTTTCCAGCAGAAAATCGATGCGGGAGTGCAGGTCCCCACCTATCCCCAGTACCAGGACATGAATGAGCAGTTCCTGAAGGTGATCCGGGATGAGAGCTGCTGTGACGGGCCTTTTGAAGTGAAGCTTGAGTGTGCCAGGATCGAAGAGCTTGATGCCATAGAAAGCGTTGCAAAGGTTTACAAAGAAAAATTCGGGGAAACCCTGCAGGTCAGGATCTGCGTGACCGGGCCTGCCGAACTTTACCTCAAGGAATTTGGGGGGAGGAATTATGCGGATATTTACTCTATTTTTGCAAAAAATGTTAACAAATTCGTCCGTAATTCCATGAAATCGGCAAAGAACTTCAAAATTGCCACTGTCTCCATTGACGAGCCCAGCATCGGGCTGAACCCTGAACTTGCTTTTGATAATGATCAGATTATTTCTGCCCTCACCGATTGCTCGAAGGCTGCGAGTAAATGGGGCGCTGACGTGGAAATCCACCTCCATTCCGCCCTCTACTACAACCTGGCCTGTGAGACCCCAACCATCAATGTCATCGGTATGGAATCTGCAGGCACACCTTCTTATATGGACCTTATAGACAAAAAAGTTCTTGAAGACACGGACTCTTTCCTGCGCGTCGGGATTGCAAGGACTGATATCTACACTCTTGCAGGCGCCCTGAACGAAAAGTACAACACAAACGTCTGGAAAGAGCAGGAGTACCTGCCCGAAATCGTCACGGAACTTGAGACCCCACAGGTGATTACAAAGCGGCTCAGGATTGCTTACAGGCGCTTCGGAAATCTTATTAAATACGTCGGCCCGGACTGCGGACTTGGTTCCTGGCCGAACCAGAAGATATCTTTCATGCTACTCTCAAACGTGGCTCAGGGCATCAAGGATTTCAGGGAATGCCTGTAACGATGCACGTTCCCCTGAATACCCTGAATACCTATTTTTTCCACTGGAAACCTTGCATATTTGCATCTTCTCTAAAAAATTAGGCACTTGATGCTGAAACACAGTGGAAATAAAGGGGTGAGGTTTTAAATATTTAACAGGTTTTTAAAATTGTGTTTTTCCACTCTCTTTTTCATTCTTTTTTCAGTCATTTAACCTGCCGTGCCTTCTATCGATTTCGTCCATCATGTCAAGCATTTTCCGGATAGCGGTCCGGATAGCATCGGATTGGTTCACGAATTTTTTGTTTTCTCCCACGTGTTTGTTCAGGTCTTCCAGGAGTTCCTGGGGGATTTCAACGCTTACTTTTGGCATCAGGGTCACGCTCCAGTGGTAATATTCACAGTGATATTGTTTGAAGTTATAGGGTCCAGTTTCATTGAGATAATGTTTAAGGGTGAAAATTATTAAACTGTAGCTTCCCTCTCGAAAATTTCAATGAATTCCCATGTAGATTATGTGAGATAAAATGCATTTCTTCTATTTATATTTCAGATTGATTTTTCCCTAAAAAGGCTTTTCAGGCTGTTGTTGAAGGAAAAAGACAGAAATGGAAAAAGCAAAAGGATAAACAAAAGGATAAACAAAAGGATAAACGAAAAGATAAACGAAAGGATAAACAAAAGGATAAACGAAAAGATAAACGAAAGGATAAACGAAAGTAAAAATGAGGCTCTTTGCCAAAAAAGCAATTCTGAAAAAAAACCCTTCAGAAAAGGAAGTAAATTAGCGGGCCCGAAGGGATTTGAACCCCCGGCCTACGGATTAAGAGTCCGTCGCTCTGCCTGACTAAGCTACGGGCCCACGCTTTGTTTCCTGCCTGAATGAGCGAACCTCATAACGTATCTCCATTATTTATAAATTTCGGTACGAATGCCAAAACTTATGATTTCTTCGGGTCCTTTCAAGTATAATTGCCGTTTTTTCTCTGTTTTTTCCCTACTTTTTTCACACATCAGTTAAAAAATTTACTTCCCATGTCTAAAATTTGACTTTTCATGAATAAAATCTTTATTAAATCTTTATTTATTTTGGAAGATCTCCCTTCTCGTATGCCTCAATATTTTCATTAAGTGGGCAACCAGTACTTCGGGGTTTAGAATTTTTACGATTTTCTTATATACTTCTTTAATTTGTTCGTTCTGGACCCTTTAAAGCAAACTCTTATATACAAGTGCATCTGAATATGACCAGTTAGTTGACTTATCCGAAGCTCTGTTGGGGCTCAGTTAATAAAGTTGGAGGCGTACTTCCTAAATTTGATTTCCTCAAGTTTGGTTTGCTAAGTACTATTTTATACTTTTCTGGCGCATGGAGCTTTTTTGAGTTGATTAATTAAAGTTAAAGAAATTAAGCAATTAAGTAAATTAAAGGAATGATTTTTTATGTTTAGAGATGAAAGTCGCTCTGTTCCTATCGAAGAGGGCGAAGTCTACGATGTAACTATTGAAGATATTGCCCGCCAGGGAGACGGAATCGCTCGTGTTGAAGGTTTTGTAATTTTTGTTCCGGGAACAAAAGTTGGCGACGAAGTCCAGATTAAAGTCGAAAGAGTACTTCCCAAATTCGCTTTTGCAAGCGTTGTCGAGTAATCGCGGATTAAGGAAATTAATTCAATTAAATCAATTTAATTAAAGGAATGGTTTTTATGTTCAGAGAAGAAAGTCGCTCTGCTCCTGTCGAAGAGGGCGAAGTTTACGATGTCACCATTGAGGACATTGCCCGCCAGGGAGACGGCATCGCCCGTGTTGAAGGTTTTGTAGTTTTTGTTCCGGGAACAAAAGTTGGCGATGAAGTCCAGATCAAAGTCGAAAGAGTACTCCCCAAATTTGCATTTGGAAGTCTTGTCGAGTAATTTTCGATTAACGAAGCAATTCAATTAAATCAATTTAATTAAAGGAATGGTTTTTATGTTCAGAGAAGAAAGTCGTTCTGCTCCTGTCGAAGAGGGCGAAGTTTACGATGTCACCATTGAGGACATTGCCCGCCAGGGAGACGGCATCGCTCGTGTTGAAGGTTTTGTAGTTTTTGTTCCGGGAACAAAAGTTGGCGATGAAGTCCAGATCAAAGTCGAAAGAGTACTCCCCAAATTTGCATTTGGAAGTCTTGTCGAGTAATTTTCGATTTAGTGGAATAAAGCAATTAAAGGAATGGTTTTTATGTTCAGAGAAGAAAGCCGCTCTGTTCCTGTCGAAGAGGGCGAAGTTTACGATGTCACAATCGAAGACATTGCCCGCCAGGGAGACGGCATCGCTCGCGTTGAAGGTTTTGTAATTTTTGTTCCGGGAACCAAAGTTGGCGATGAAGTCCAGATCAAAGTCGAAAGAGTACTCCCCAAATTTGCATTTGGAAGTCTTGTCGAGTAATTTTCGATTTAGCGGAATAAAGCAATTAAATTAATTCAATTAAAGGAATGGTTTCCATGTTTAGAGAAGAGAGTCACTCTGCCCCTGTCGAAGAGGGCGAAGTTTACGATGTCACTATTCAGGATCTTGCTCGCCAGGGAGACGGTATTGCCCGTATCGAAGGGTTTGTCGTTTTCGTCCCCGGAACCAAAGTTGGCGATGAAGTCCGGATTAAAGTCGAAAGAGTACTCCCTAAATACGGGTTTGCAAGCCTGGTTGAGTAAGCAGCATAAACAGGAACAGGAAGAACTTAGACTGAAAAATAATTTCTCAGATTATTTTTTCAGTCTTTTCTTTCTTAATTCTTGTATACTCCTGGGACTTTTGCTTATTTTCTCTTTATCTGGAAATTTTTTTCTCCTTGTTTTTCCCTTGCGTTTTTGCTCTGTTTTTCCCTTTTGCTTTTACTGAATTTTTTACCCACAGTTGAGTCGACATCTCAATTCGATGCTATACCTCAATTCGATGCTATACCTCAATTCGATGCTATTATATAATAGAGGATAAAATATGATTTCGAAATTCAGCTAACAAAGTTTTTACTGATGATATGAAAGGTTCCCTCAGGACCTTCAAGGCCCGGGGCAGGTCCCGGAGTGATTCCATATGAAGTGTTTTATCAAGTACCACCCCCACTCCAATACCTTTGTGATTGAAAAAAGAGCGTTTTTCGATGAGCCCCTGATGCTTGAAGGCAACTTGATTGTCGGTCAGGACGTTAATTTCTGGAAAGACCTCGTGGTTACGGGACGGCTCGAGCTTGGAAAAGGCTCAGTGGTCCAGGGGAATGTGAAAGCTGAAAGTGCCCTGGTCTGTGCCGGGGCACAGGTTCTCGGGAGCATAGACGCTGTTTCGGAACTTATCCTGCTTGACGGTGCCAGGGCAAACTCCGCATCCTGCGCCGGGGACATTTACATGCGGCCTGGTTGTGCCGTGGGCTCCGTAAACTCAGGGGGTACCCTTGAACTTGTGGGAAAGGTCACGATCAAAAAAGTAGAGCCTCTCACAAAAGTGGTTGTTAGGGCCGAAGAGTGACCCAAATTCCGTTTTTAACTTCTTTCTTTACTTTTTTAATTTATTTCTTTTACTTCTTCCCTTTACCTTGTGAACCTTTCCTGTTCCAGGAGTTTCAGGATCCTGTCCCTCAGGCGGTTGGCTTCGGGACTGGTCCGGCTCCGCGGGCGGGGGAGGTCCACTTTTATGATTTCTTTTACCCTTCCGGGCCTGGAAGTCATGACAACGATCCTGTCCGAGAGGAAGACTGCTTCGTCCACGCTGTGGGTTACGAAGAGGAAGGTTACGTGTTTTTGCTCCCAGATCTTCAGGAGCTCGTCCTGGAGGATGTTCCGGGTCTGGGCGTCCAGGGCTCCGAAGGGTTCGTCCATTAGGAGAACCTCTGGTTCGTTGGCAAGAGCCCTTGCAATGGCAGCACGCTGCTGCATGCCTCCTGAGAGTTCGTGAGGGTAGCTGTTCTTGAACTGCTCAAGGCCCACGAGGTCAAGGTACTTTTCCACCTGCTTTTGGGCTTCTCCTTTTCCTATTCCCTGCATTTCAAGCCCGAAGGTGATGTTGTCGATGACCGTTCTCCAGGGGAAGAGGGAATACTGCTGGAATACCATACCTCTTTTGGGGTCCGGACCTGTGATAGGGACTCCGTTCAGGGTAATTTCTCCTGAGGTCTGGGTTTCGAGCCCTGCCACTATTCGGAGCAGGGTGGTTTTCCCGCAGCCTGAAGGTCCGAGGAGGCAGATGAATTCCCCGTCCTCAACATCGAAATTTATGTTTTCCAGGGCCTGCGTTTCGGATTTGTCTTCTTTTTTCGAAAAAGTGCGTGAGACGTTTTTTACACTTACTCTGCCCATTTTATACCACGATCCCTGCTTTCCATCTGAGAAGTTTTGTATCCACGTAATACCTGAAGGCCCTGTCTATGACAAGTCCCAAAAAGCCGAGTAGGAGCATGTACAGAAGCACGAAGTCCATCCTGTGCAGGTGGAAGTTAAGCCAGAGCGAATAACCTAACCCTCCTCTGCTGACCCCGAACATTTCTGCGGCTACCAGGCACATCCAGCCAACACCCATGGCAATCCGGATCCCCGCAATAATGGAAGGCAAGGCTGAAGGAAGGGCGACGTAGCGGATCTGGCTCACGCTTCGGGTGCAGCCCAGTACCTTTGCAGCATCCACATGGACCCTGGGGATGTTCTTAAAGCCCGTGTAGGTGTTGATGATGATGGGAAAAATCATCCCTACAAATACTACAAATCCTGCTGCCTGGTGGGTTAGCCCGAACCACACCATTGCAAAAGGAATCCAGGCAAGAGGGGGAATTGGCCTGAGGATTTCGATTATGGGGTCGATAGCCTCACTTGCTTCTTTGAACCACCCCATAATAATTCCCAGGGGGATGCCTATGAAAAAAGCTGCAATTATCCCTATCCCGAAGTGAAGTAAGCTTGTCAAAAGGTCGGTGACAATGACTCCACTTTCGATAATCGTAAGAAGGGAAAGGACTACGTCATAAAAACTTGGAAGGTAAAGTTTGTTTTTCACAATCCATTCTGCAGTAAATTGCCAGAGGACAATTACGCAGACCAGAGAGATTACTTCCATCCCTTTTTCACGGATCGTTTTTATAAGTCTAAGATTCATAACTAGTTAGATAGTATTGATTCTTTTTTACTTTTCCGGAACACTGAGCGCTACGGGATAAATAAATTTTAACCTTCTAGCTTCTCTATTCCGAAAAGTAATCCCGAATCTGAAATTTTCTTTCTAGAAAGGGGTTTTCGTCCTTCAAATCTTTTCTTCATTAAAAATGAGGCTAAGCTGCCCCTATATGAGGGACAGCTGTTTTTATCAGTTTTTATCAATTTTCGTAGCTTTTTTTGTTTTTCCTGTGAACTCCGGCATTATTCTTCCTGTGAAGCTGCTTCATAGAAGCTTGTATCGAAGATTTCCTCTTTTGTCAGGGGTTTCTGGATGTACCCGAGTTCGTACTGGACCTGGGTGTACTGGACAGTTGAATTTGCGATCAGTTCGGGGTCAGCGATCCAGGCGCCGTCCCAGTCGGCAAGGGACTTTTCCACCTTTTCAACTTCCCAGCCGGTCTTGTCGGCGAAGATCTGGGCGGCTTCGTCCACATTGTTCTTGTTGTACTCGGTTGCTTTGATGTGGGTTGCGACAATCTGTTCAACGAGTTCGGGGTGTCCCCTGATCAGCTCCCCGCTTGCCACGAGCACGCAGCAGGCGTGGTTTGCCTGCATCTCTCCCGAGGCCACAACTGGGCGTCCGTTCCCTTCACTTTCAATGATTGCGGGTGCAGGGTGGGGCAGGAAGACGGCATCTACACTCCCTGCGGAAATGGCACTGATGGCTTCTCCCGGGCCCATGGCCTTAATATCTACGTCCGTATCAGGGTCAAGCCCGTTTTCCTGAAGCCAGTTGCGGAGCAGGGTGTCCTGGATGGTTCCCGGAGGGAAAGTAGCGATGCTGAGCCCTTCCAGGTCCTGGGGGGTCTCATACTCGAATTCGGGGCGAAGAACTAGGTCTGAACCCTGGATCTGGACTGCAGCAATAATCTTTGCGTCAAGCCCCTGGCTAAGCGCAGTGATTACTGGAGCTGCTCCAACATAAGCCACGTCCAGGTCCCCGGCGAGCATGGCCTGCATTTCAGGAGCACCCGTCGGGAATTCGTATTCGTTGATCTTTTCCACTCCGAAAGGAGCCAGGTCTTCTTCCCACCAGCCCTTTTCCATGGCTGTCATGTACGCAACCTGGTGTGTGCTTGGCTGGTATCCGAAGTTCAGTTCCGTAACTGCAGGGGCTTCTTCTGCGTCCTCTTCAGCTCCGCCTTCCTCATCGGATACGCAGCCGGACACGAAAGCAGATGCAACGAGCAATAATGTAAGGATCAATACGCCTAATTTTTTCAAAATCTCACCTCAATAATTTTCCACTATCTAACACTCTCAATAAGGGTTTCAGTCTCAATAAGGGTTTCACAGTAAAGGTTTATGACTAAGGTTTATAAGCTGGTAGACGGATTTTTCATCGGAAAATCCCGGTCAAAATTGGTAAACCTGGAGTAATAAAGGGGTATATTCTTCTATGTGTTATTATTCGTTGAAATTTACTATATATACTTTCTCAAATGCCCCCGGATTATAACCCATATGTATTAATATATCTGATTATATTTCTCATTTTGGAAGAAAATCACTAAAAAGTGTAAATTCTTTAATATCATCCAAGTTTTTTTATCCAGTATCCCAGGAGCGTTTCCATGAATGTTGCAGACAAGGTTATTAAAGCTGCATTTGAATCCGACGAAGTATTTCAAAAAACTCTTTCCACTGTAATTAAGGAAGATCTGAACCTCACTGCTGTTGATTTTGCCAAGCATGCAAATATCCCCCCAAGCACCCTCTACAAGATCCTTTCAGGGAACAGGGACCCGAACATAAAGACCCTGCGCCAGATAGTGAAGACTATCCGGGAAATCAAGGAATCCGATAGTGGAGAATTTATCGCGGTCATCGCTGCCCGCTCGGTGCTCGATAACATAGTGGAGACAAAGAAAAAGATCGCAGGCAGGCTGGTGACTATCAGGGAGTACTCGGCAACTTCCATGGAAGAGGCAATTATTGCAGCCGTACATGCTGAAAGGGATGGGGCCAAGGCCCTTGTCTGCGCTCCCATCGTAAGCCCCACGGTAGAAAAGATTCTGAACATCCCGGTCACAACCATCATCCCAAAAGGCAGTCTGATAGACGCAATCGAGCTTGCCATGAAGAAAATGGAATGACGTATTTTCCGGACTTATCAGGCAGGAAACTTATCAGGCAGGAATTTTCCCCGAACATTTCATTAAAAATTCAGCAGGGAATTTTTCCTGAAAGCTTTTTTAAAAACCGTCATTGGAAACGTTGTTGAAACCTTCTATTGAAAACTTTTATTGAAAACGTTGTTGAAACCTTCTATTGAAAACTTTTATTGAAAACGTTGTTGAAACCTTCTATTGAAAACGTTGTTGAAACCTTCTATTGAAAACTTTTATTGAAAACGTTGTTGAAACCTTCTATTGAAAACGTTGTTGAAAACTTTTATTGAAAAAGAGGGGACAAATTTTAAAAAAGAGGTAAGTCCCGCGTCTTCAATATTAACGCGGGTACTTGAAATTTGTTTTTACTTTTTTGATGTTTCGGGCTTTACTTCCTTGGTTTTACGGAATCGAGAAGTTCCTGTACTTTCTCCTGTACCATTGCAACGGTCCAGCCGCCTTTTGTGAACATGTAGGCAGCTCCTCCGGCGATTGCCAGGATCAGGGCTCCAAGGCCGTAGAGAAGGCCAGAACTCTTTTCGAGTACCGTGTAGGTGCCGGTTTCTCCGCCAACCTTAGCCGTGTAGGTACCGGGCACTTCTTCTGCGTGTTTGAAGGTAACGGTGGTGCCTTCCCCTATGCCAAGGGAAATAGTCTGGGAGCCGGCAACCGTTCCGTTCACAACAAGCTCCACATTGGTGTCTCCTGCGGCGTTGCCCGTGTTTTCAACATCTACTGAGATGGTAGCCTCTTTTTCAGCTCTTACCTCAAGCGGGTCGATCACCAGGTTGGAGTATACGAAGATTGCTTCAAGCTCCCTTACCTTCACGTTTGTGCTCTCGTCCAGATATCCCTTCTTGGTAGCACTGACCTTGATCGTACCGGGTTCGTCGGTGGAGTAGGTGACGGTTCCGTCCTCGTCGGTCTCTTCCAGGAACTCGCCGTCAATGGCGATTTCTGCGTCCTCAACCGGGTCTCCTCCGATTGCCTCGAGGACCTCGATGGTCATCGTGTCTCCTACATAGACCGTCTTCGGTGAGACACTGACGGTCATCTGGATCTTTGGCTCAATGATTTCGATGTTCGTGTTTGCGGTGGTGTACCCGTCCTTTTCGGCGGTGACCTTGTAGGTGCCTGCGTCGTCGCTGTAAGTGACCTCCCCGTCCTCGTCAGTCTTGCCCACAGTTTTTCCGTCGACCTTTACGGTCACGTCTTCAACTTCGTCTTCGCCGGCGGTCACTTCGATCGTGAATTCCTCGCCCTCAATGATTTCGTCAGGCACATCGATTCTGAGTTCCCTACTGGCTCCACCGTCGGTTTCGATCTCAACGAAGGGATAGAACCTGACAGTGCTGTCATCGGCGGTCTTGAAATTGACCTCTCCCATGATTTCAATTGTCTCATCTTCATCAAGGTTGATGTCGTCATCGTTTTTCATCGTGATGCCGCTTTCTCCGATGCTTGAGACTTCCATCTCTCCGAAGTTGTCGTCACTTTCGATTTCAAGGTAGTCGTCAGAAATCTGGAAGATACCCTCCACGAACACGGCATTGGTTTCAGCACCCGCAAAGACGTTTGAGAAGTGGACAATGATCAGGGGTATGTCTTCGGCATCGCCAAGTTCGGTTTCGTAGACATAATCCTCGTTTGACTCGACAAAGGCGTCGTCAACCGCATCTCCGTCCTTTTCGAGCTGGACCCAGACGACCTCTCCGTTAATATCAACTTCCTGGATGTTCAGGGCATAGCCTTCTTCAAGGATCAGGGCTGAGCCAGAGTACATGGACTCTTTGTCATCAGTGTCAGTCAAGACTTTGCAGAGGATGTTGTCCGAGAGGAGGCTCACATCCAGATCTTCGTCTCCAACAGTGGTTTTTTCGTCTCCCTCGTCAATGTATCCTGCGAAGTATTTCTCTGCCATGAAGCCGATTACCTGGAAATAGCCCCATTGATCATGTTCGAACTCTACAGGTTGCGGGTTTGACTCGTAGACCAGTTTATTGTCCGGGATTTCCCTGCCGCTAAGCTCTTCTATCCTCAGCTCTTCGGTCCCGATTCCTTCGTCAATGTTGTAATAGAAACCTTCAAAGTTGTAAGGGTCCCAGGTCAGGATGGGGTCATCATCCTCTGCGTCATAGACTGTTCCGCGCAGCTCATATGTGCCGGGTTCTGAGATGTCCACGTAGGGGGCAAAACGCAGGGTGTCGTCGTCATCGGCTACCTGGATCAGGATCTTACCCATTAGTTCGATGGTGTCGCCGGCGTCGAGGCTAACGTCATCTTCATTTTTCATTGTAATTCCGGAGCTGGACGCGGTCTTTATTTCCATTTCTCCGAAACTGTCTCCTTCCTCGATTTCGACGTAGTTGTCCGAGATCTGGAAGATTCCTTCTATGAATACGGCAGATGTTTCCTGCCCGGCAAAAACGGTTCCTATGTGGGCAATGATTATGGGCACGTCATCCGCATCCCCGAGGTCAGCTTCATAAACGTAATCATCGTTAGAGGAAAGGAAATCGTCATCCACGACGTCTCCGTCCTTTTCGAGCTGGATCCAGACAGTGTCCCCATTAACATCAACTTCCACAATGTTCAGGGCATATCCGTCTTCAAGGATAAAGGAAGAACCGGAGTAAGCGGACTCTTTGTCATCAGTGTCAGTGAGCACTTTGGCAAGCACGCCTTCCTTGATCAGGCTTTCGTCCAGGCTTTCCCCCTCTATAGTCGTGTTTTCATTATACCCTGCAAAGTACTTCTCTGCCATGAAACCGATTACCTGGTAAGATCCCCAGTTATTGTATTCAAAATCAGTTTCCATAGGCTCCGTGGAGTATTCGATAGCCTCCTCGTTTATACTGTCGTCTATACCTGTGATGGTCAAAGTTTCCGAGTATTCCCCATCGTCAAGGTCATAGAAGAAGCCTGAATAACTCAGGGCGTCCCAGGTATAGGTGGTGGACATGCCTTCTTCCCATATCCTGTTGCCTGAGTAGTATCCTTTGCGGACAACGTCGACGATCCAGGATTGTGATACGCTATCTCCCTCATCGGAGGTGGCAGTTGCTGTTATTGTATATTCGTCAATCTCTTCTCCTGCTTCAAACTCATCATATTCAGAGTATGTAACATCTGTGACTTCGTCTACGGAATTGCCATCCACGAACCATTCAATTGTACAGTTCTGGTTGACGGTAATGTTGAAGTCGAATGTACTGTTGGAAGAGCTTTCAGTTACTGTTTTTATTAAATCTCCATCATCTTCTTCTTCCCAGTTATCTTCACCTTTGTCCGGGTAGAAGTCTGTGATTTCCAGATCTTCTTTTTCTTCACCTACTATTGTCCATTGAATGAAGACGTCATCTTCAGGACTTCTGTTTACAACTGCTTTGATGACTTCCTCGCTTAGTTTGACAGTATATTCATAGACAGCTTTGAAGGTGCCTGAATCCGTTTCTTTTTCGTCCCCGTCAACATACCATGTGACGTTTCCTTCTTCTGTTAGTGTAACGTTGAATTCCTGTGTTTCACCAACGTTTTTTGTAATAGTTTCACTGTCGTCGGGATTAGATTCTAATACGTTTGGAACCGCAAATGCGGTTCCGCAAAGTAACCCCAGCATTAAAATTGCTGCAAGTATCTTCATTTTTTTATGGCTTTTCATGTGCGAACCTTCTGAACCTTGTGTAAAAATTGTAATTTCTGTGTATTCTGTGTAAACTTCGGTGTAAATTTAATATTAATCTAGTTGGATTTCTTTCGACTTCGCTTGATAATTTGTAGGTTTATCAGCCAATGTTTTTAATGTTATCTTTATAATCTTGAATTTTGTATTATTTCCGCTTAATGTTTATTTTCATGGGGGTGGGCTGGTCAATTGTTTTCGGCTTTTAGTTGCTGGTATCCGCGGCGTTTCACGGGAACGGTGCTTCCGTCGGGACGTTCAAGCCGAATCCCCTTTTCGTATTCCGTGCATTCTCCTATGATGCTTAACTTACATATATTTTGTACTTTTTTAAGCCGTTCGGGATTGATTGTGAAAAGGAGTTCGAAATCCCCGCCTGTGTAAAGGGCAAGTTCCAGCAATTTTTCAGGGCCGTTTTTGGAAGTTGAGGCAAAGTCCCGGACTTCCTGGAGGGTTGGGAGGGAGTTTTCCCGGATTTTGAATCCTATTCGACCTGCCTGTGCAAGGTCGTGGAGGGACATGGCAAGGCCGTCGCTGGTGTCCATCATGGAGGTGACGGAACCTGAGGCTGCCAGTTTCTGCGCCTCTTTCGTGCGGGGTACGGGTTCAAGCAGGCTTTTGATCAGGGTTTCGCTTGCCTTTTTTTTATTTCCCTGTTCATTTTTCTGTTCACCTGTCGGGCTATTATTTTGTTCACCAGCCTTTTCAAGCCCCCTCTGTTTCGACTGGAGAACCTCAAGGGCTGCCCCGGCAGATCCGGCATAGCCGGTCACGCATACAAGGTCTCCGGGTTTTGCCCCGCTTCTTCGGAGCAGCTGGTTTTTCTTCATCCGGCCAAGTACAGTCCCCGTGATGGTAAGTTCTTCGTGGGTATCGATATCGCCTCCTATCACGGTAGTTTCGCAAAATTCGGCGCAGGCACGAATGCCTTTCGCAAGCTCTTCAACAAAGCTTATTTCGGTCTCAGCCGGCATGCCGATTGCTGTCAGGATTCCCAGGGGTTTTGCGCCCATGGCTGCAATGTCGCTGAAGTTTACAGCGGCGGACATCCAGCCCATCTGCCAGGGGCTCATCCCCTCAGGAAAATCCGTTGTCCTGTGGAGCATATCGGTACTGATGACCAGGCAGTCTTCCCCGCCAAGGTCAAGGACGGCGCAGTCATCGCTCCCGGCCCCTTCCAGGACCTCTTTTCCTGCAGGAGATTTGAAAATTTCAGTTAGACGGGTAATCAGGGCACGTTCCCCGATAGAAGAGACTTTTTTCGAGTTCATGATAACAGGGTCGTAAAGGGTTTTTAGTTTTGTAGTCAAGTAAATGTGGGGGGATAGGATAAGCATAGGGGTTGATATAGCCCGGACTAAAAGCTAAAATGGACTGAGTTTCTATTGCTTATGTAATTTTTGTAACTGCAAGGGTTACACGAAAAATTTTATGGGATTTCCAGTTATCACTGTTACAGTACCGTTTATCGGCTACAGGTATAAGACTTTTGTAAACTTCAAATTGGTTTGAACCTTAAACTCTAATTCTTTAAAAATAGATGAGGAAAACTTCGAGTTTGGGCTAAAAAACTGTAGAATCTTATTAAACTGGGTAAAATCTTTTTATAGTCCCGGATGTAAATACTTACACTTACTTTATAACCACGGAAGACACGGAAAGCACGGAAGGATTGTGCCCCTATTTCCTTTATTCCGTGTTTTCCGTGGTTGAAATTTCACTTGAGATCGGTGAAGGAATTTGGGTTTTTGACTATAATTTGGTAGAATCTTATTAAACTGGGTAAAATCTTTTTAATTTACATTTTGGAAAGGCCGTCCGCCTCGCTCCGCTCTGCGGTCGGTGAGAGTCCCGGGACTCGATATCTAAAGCAAAAAAGGTATTCGGGGATTTGAAATCCTCACGCAAAGGGATTTGGGGGATTGAAATCCTCACGAAGGAGGATCAAACTTCCTCTCCTTAAACTTCTTCTCCTTAAATTTCCTCTCCTTAAACTTCCTCTTCCCCTTCTTCCGTTGTCCGGATTCTTACATTTTCCAGGAATTGCTTCGCCACTTTCCCGAGTTCAAGCATTTCTTCCCTGTCAAGGAACTGGATTTCCCGGAGGCTTTCCCGCATGCTGTGTTCGGAAATGCCCTGCTGGAGCACGTAGCTGACTTCCCGGTTTTTAACGTTTTCAGAAATCCAGGCAGCTATCCGGGCGACCTCTTCTTTGCTTCCGATAAAGTCCCGGATAAGAGTTGTCCGGAGTTCCAGTCCGGAGGTTCCGGAAGCTGCGAGCTCGATTGTTTTTGCAACTGCTGTTGCAATTTCTGCCGGGCTTTTCCTGACAGCTTCGTATTCTCCCCAGCCCACGACTTTCCCGTAAAGTTCGGGGTCATTCGGGGGGGCTTTCACATCAATGAAGAACTTGTCGACCAGTCCTTTTTCGAGCAGCTCGGCAGCCCTTTCCGGATAATAACCGTTAGTGTGGATGCCCACAAAAAGCCCGAGTTCCTTTGCAAACCTTGCCAGGGGTACGATTGCCGCCTGCATAAGGGGCTCTCCTCCCGAAAACACGGCTGCGCTCACGAAGGGCCCGGACTTTTTGATCTGCTCCTGCACGAAACCGAGTTCTTTCAGGTCTGGCTCTTCAAGGTAGGAGTGGTTCTGGCAGTAGGGGCAGCGAAGGGGGCAGCCCCGGAAAAAGACGGTGACTGCGGCTTTTCCCGTCCAGTCCATGGTGGAGAGGGAAAGCGTATTTGCGTAGTTTACTTTCATAGCAGCTATCGTTCCTTGCCGTTTTTTTTCTGGTACTAAAAAAGAAGGGGTTAAAAAAACCTCACTGGAGGTTCCTTGTCCCATAGCGTTTCCTGTCCAGGAGTTCTTGCTGTTTTCCCTTGTTCCAGCCGTCTACGGGCTGGAGGTACCCTGTGATCCTCGAGAGGTGTTCCACATTCTCCGAGCCGCACTTCGGGCATTTGTCCAGGAGGCCTGAGGCTACATAGCCACCGTCCGTGCAGACCGTCATGTCCCGCGTGAAGGCAAAGTAACCTGTCTGGGTGTTCTTTGCGATGTGCATTGCAAGTTCCTGCAGGCCGTCAGGGTCAGGGTTGCCTTCCCCGAGCCAGATGTGCATGATATTTCCGCCGTCCACGACCGGGAAGAAAGTGTGCTCGTAGTTGATCCGGTCCACCAGGGAAATGTCAGCGCCCGGCGGGATATGGGTCCCGTTCGTATAGTAGATGGGCAGGTCATGGGTTTCGTGGATTTCATGCATTGCAGCGTCCAGGTTTCCCTTGATAGTGAGCTCGGCTTTGTCTGCGTACTCTTTGTGGAGCATGTCCGAAACCGCAAAGCGCTGGGCTGTGGTTTCCGCAGGGGTCCTTGCAAGGGCGATTTCCATGCCTGTTTCCTCTGAGAGTTTCTGGGCATACATTTTCATCTCAAACATCGCCCTGATCGCAAGCTTGTACGCGGCAGGAGATTCGTGCATCTGATACCCGGTGTGGTACTGGACCATCTCGTTGATCCCGACAACCCCGATTGTATATACAAGGCTGTCGAAGTCCACCGCCATGGCGCCTTTTTCTCCCGTGTTCGGGTCTTTCGGGCGCTGGGAAGCAAAGGGTATCCTGTTCATTTTTATGAGGCTATTCATCCATCTCCGCTTGATCTTGAAAACTTCAATGGCTTTGTTCATCAGAAACTTCAGCTCATTGAAGAGTTTTTCATCGTCCTGCTCGGCTTTGTAAGCTGCCCTGGGACAGTTAAGGCTCATTACCATCCAGGAACCCATGGAAAAGTGTTTCCCGTCCTCGAAATAGAGCTTGTTATTGAATTCCTCATCATCGGTGGGGTTTGAGGAAAACTGGTAGGCACAGCACTGGTAACATGAAATGCCTTCTCCTGCTCCCCTGTATTCCGGAAGCTGGTTGTCAAAGTACGGGGTTCCGAATTTGGCAGCCAGTTCGAAGGTCATTCTGTAAAGTTCTTTATATGTCGGAAGGTCAGGGTGTTCCCTGTTGAATTCCTCGTCTTCTTCCATGAAGTCCGGCTCAAGGGAGATTTCGGGTTTCGGGAAGCTGAAAGGTTTGCCCCAGGCATCCCCTTCGAGCATGACATCCATGATGGCCTTGAAGCCAAGGCGTACTTCCTTTTCAAGCTCCCCGTAGGTCCGCAGAGCTGCCTGTTTCCCGTTCCAGACCTTGCCCATAGCAACTACAGGCTTGTCTTTCCAGAGTTTGGGAATGCCGGGGGACAGCTGTACGGAGGAAAATACGGTTTGTCCACCCCGGGCGCACATCATCTGCATCATCTCGTAGACGAACATCTGCATGAGCTGCTTGATTTCCTTGTAGGACTTGCCTTCAAGGTAAGGTGCCAGAAATGTCAGGAAGTTGTAAAAACCCTGCCCGCCTGCAAAGTTCGTCTGGGCCGAGCCCATGGCTTTCACCGCGTGGAGGAACGCAACTTCGGCATTCTTTGCGGGTTTTGCCACACTTGACTGGGTCCCTACCCCGTCGGGCATGAGCCCGTAGTAGAAGAAGTAGCGGAGGTCCCAGTCCTGGCAAAATGGCCTTGTCCCCATGTATTCAAGGTCGTGGATATGGAAGTCCCCGTTCAGGTGCAGGTCGGCAAGTTCCTTTGGCATGAGCAGGAGGTTCTGTTCCTTGGACATCTTGTCGGCTTTTTTCTTGTGGGAGGTTTCGGCATTGTTGAGCTGGTTGGCGTTGTCGTTTGCCTCAAAACCGTATCCCGTATCAATTTCATATGCATCATAGACCGAGGCCCCGACCCTGGTCATGATATTCCTCCACTCCACATGTCCCCTCTCAAGGAGAATTGTGTTCACTATTTCCCGGATCAGGGGGCCTGAGAGGAACTTTGCGTTCATCCTGCGGATGATTCTTTCAGCCTCTTTTGCGATATCGACAGCTTCTTCTTTCGTGATCGCGGGCTTGTTGTAAAAGATCTCGCTGAGTTTTGTTTCTTTCAGGAGCTGGTTCACAATGATGTTCCGGTCCCAGTTAACTATAAAACCGTCTGTTGTCCTGACCTTCGGGAGTGAGGGAAGGGACAGCCCGTCAAGCGTTTTTTGCACGGGCTGGTTGTCGGAGAGCTGGCCATCGGAGAGCTGGCCATCTGATAAGAGAGTGTCGCCTGTCATTTTACTCATCTTCACTTGCTGTTTTCAGGGACCCTTAAAGGATGCCCTGGAATTTTTCCGGATTCACTTCATCACCGTTGAATATTTCTCCATGGGTTAAGAAGGTGTCATCGACCTGTAAAACAGGTGCTGTTACCGTAAATACCCCATTGAAGCGCAGTTCGGTGAGGGCTTCCGGGGTGGACATATCCGCGACTTCGAAGTCCACTGAATTTGTTTTCAAAAACTGTTTTAACTTGTTGCACTTCGGGCAGCGTTCTGTTGTGTAGACTACTATTTTTGACATGCTTCCTGACCCTCTCTACATTTCTATTTATTGTATTTCTCCATACATATTCTATTTATTTATGGTGTGTGGGGGGTGAGCGTCCGGATGCAAAGTGCATCGCAGTAACAAAACAAAGCCCCACCCGAGTTGCCGTTCCTGAGCTGACTCTCAAGCTATATCTTGCAAATTTCCGTGTCCGCAATATAGGGACATGGAGAGCAGTTTTAGGAAGGCGACCCCATTTGATCTCGTTTTTCTCATTTTCTGGAATGGATGTTTTCAACTTTTCGTGTAGATATTCTAAATGTTCTGGAGCTTAATAACGCTTTTTCATTCCAGTTCTGTATACAACTAATACTAGTTTGTTACCATCTCTGGTCACAAATTAGGTGAACTACGTTTTTCAGTATTTTCCAATTTACTGATTCTTCAGTTTATCAGTTCTTAACTTATCAGTTTTTCCACATTTTATTATTACTTCAACATATTCGCTGTTTTGTTCAGGCTTTCCGGGTTTCGAGTTTCTGGACCCTTTTACTTATTCAACTTTTCGCCCCCTCTTCTCTGGGGGACATCACACTTCATAAAAAACCTAATTACAAAAAAATGTTATATCATTTGTCTGTTATACCCTCTGTCAAGTGTAAAAAGAGGTGTCATCCCATAGAAAAATTACTGCCTTCCGGCTGCAAACCCCTGGACAAACTCCTTGGAGGAGGTTTTGAAAAAGGAATCGTAACCCAGATTTTCGGGGTTGCAGGAAGCGGAAAAACAAACGTCTGCATCCAGCTTGCCGTAGAATGTGTAAAGCAGGGGCAAAAGGTCATTTTCATCGATACTGAAGGGCTTTCTTCTTCCCGTTTCAAGCAGATTGCCGGGGAAAATGCAAAGGAAATTGCAAAAAAAATCATAATCTACGAGCCTCTGAACTTTGAAGAGCAGTATTCGGCAGTAAGAGAAGTGGAAAAGATAGCCGGTGAGAACATAGGGCTTGTTATCCTGGACTCTGCTACAGCTTACTACAGGTTCGAACTTGAGGATGACGAAAAGAGCCTGAAAAGTCGCCGGGAACTGGCAAGCCAGATCGGTTTCCTCCACGCCCTGGCCCGGAAATTCGGCTTTACCGCGGTCATAACTAACCAGGTTTATTCCGACATCAGCACCGGCGGAGTGCGTCCCCTGGGCGGCACTTCAATGGAACACATCTCAAAGACCATCCTCCAGCTCGAACGCACTGGCGAGGGGAAAAGGCGCGCCATCCTCTTCAAACACCGCTCCCGCCCCGAAGGTTCCACCTGCTTGTTCACGATTACGGCGGACGGGCTCCGGTGATCGATTCTCCGTTGTAGGTTCTCTGTGATAGGTTCTTTTTGTGGAAACCAACGAAAAAGTAGTGGTTTAAAGAAAAAGTAGTGATGTAAGAAATCCGTAAATCCGTAAAACCTTTAAAAAAGTATAAAGTTTCCCGGAAACTTCCGGGATTTCCGGCTTCAAAAGCTGTTTTTAAAAGTCTATTTCTGCTCAGAGTTTTTCTTCCTTTTCTTTGCCCTCTCTTTAGCGTTCCCTGCTTCCGGCTATGAATTCTTCGGTCCGGCTGTAGGCTTCACCGTCCGGGTACTGGATTGCGGGGTGTTTCATGAAGTAGGAGGCTGGAGAATAGAGCACGCCGCCGATTCCCCGGTCCAGGGCAAGTTTGCAGCAGCGGATGGCGTCGATGACCACACCTGCGGAGTTCGGAGAGTCTTCCACCGAAAGCCGAAGTTCCAGGTTCATGGGAACGTCCCCGAAGAGCTTTCCTTCCATCCTGAGGAAGCAGACTTTGTTGTCTTTCTGCCAGGGCACGTAGTCGCTCGGGCCGATGTGGATATTTTCTTCCTCGAGTTTTTGGGAGAGCACGGACTGGACTGCTTCGGTTTTCGATTCCCTTTTGGAAGCCAGACGATCCTGGTTGAGCATGTTAAGGAAGTCGGTATTTCCTCCCGTATTAAGCTGGTAGGTCCGGTCGAGTTTTACCCCGCGCTTTTCAAAGAGGTCTGCCAGGATCCTGTGGGTAATGGTTGCCCCGAGCTGGGCTTTGATATCGTCTCCTATGATGGGGAGCTTCTTTTCTTCAAAACGCTTTGCCCAGGCCTCGTTGCTTGCGATGAAGACCGGCATGTTGTTTATGAAACCGATCCCTGCTTCCAGGGCGCATTCGGCATAGAAGCGGACGGCTTTTTCGGATCCCACCGGAAGGTAGTTAAGGAGCATCTCGGCGCCCGAACTTTTCAGTTCCTCCACAATCTCTTCTTTTGTGGAGTCAGGCTCTTTTGCGGGCACAAAGGTGTACTTTTCATCATAGTTTTTCATATGGCCCGAGACTCCGTCAAGGAGTTTTCCCATTTTAACCTTTACACCCATGGCCGGAATCTCAGGACAAAAAACCGTCGTGCAGTTTGGAGGAGCGAAGATAGCTTCTGATACATCTTTTCCCACCTTCCGGGCGTCGATGTCAAAAGCGGCCACAACTTCAATATCGCCGGGCCTGTACCCCCCCAGTTCCCGGTGCATCAACCCGATAGGTTCACGCATCTTATCGTTTTTGTAGTACTCAATACCCTGTATCAGGGAGCTTGCACAGTTTCCGATCCCTGTGATAGCTATTTTTATCTTTTTCATACAAGTTTACTCTCCGGTGAACACCCTGCTTATCTTAATTTGTTTGAAGTTGAATTTAGTTGAATTGAATTAGCTGAATTGAATTTATTTGAGTTGGATTAGTTGAATTTTAAGTCTTGTCTTATTTAGATCGTCACTCTATAAATTAATTCATACAAACTTTCCCTGAATATCCCCAAATACATACTTATTTTATACATATTTAAAAATCGCTGTCCAATCACTATTTATAAAAATTATATTATAAATCCTTCCAAAAGTCTTTCACTATTGCGATAAATACCTTTAGTTTTCTGCCGGCTCCGGGAATTAAAATATTTCTTTATTTTGAAAAAAGGGAAAAGGTCTATTGGAAAATTGAACCGAAAGTTGAATAGTTTTTTATCGGATGTGGGGTTTGAAAGGGAAGCCAGAGGTTTTTGGCTGGAGTCAGCTTTAAGGCAGAATCAAGCTTTACAGTGACATCAAAATTAATTTTTACACCGGACAGTGATTTGCATGAGGACGATTGACTGGAATGAGGAGTCCAATTCCGTTATGCTTGTGGACCAGACCCTGCTCCCTAAAGAGTACAGGGTAATCGAATGCAAAACCCTTAGTTCCCTCTGTGAGGCGATCAAGAGCCTCAGGGTCCGGGGGGCGCCTGCGCTTGGGGCTGCCGGGGGTTTCGGGATTGCTCTTGCAGCTTATCTGAGCAGCGCAAAGGATATGGACAGCATAATGCGGGACCTGAAGGTGGCGGGAAAAGCCATAGTATCAACCCGCCCAACAGCCGTGAACCTGGGCTGGGGCGTAAAAAGGGTCCTGAATGCTTTGTCGGACGCTTATGATGTCGCCGGGGTCCGGGACATTGCCCTTTACGAGGCCCGGGCTATTGCCGACGAAGACGTGTATATCAATAAGCTGATAGGAAAACACGGGGCTAAACTCCTGGAAGATGGGGACACTGTGCTCACGCACTGCAACGCCGGCAAGATGGCCTGTGTGGACTGGGGCACAGCCCTTGGCGTGGTACGCTCCGCAGTTGAACGGGGTAAGGAAATCAAGGTCATTGCCTGCGAGACCAGACCCCTTAACCAGGGCAGCCGGATTACCACCTGGGAACTGATGCAGGACAAAATTCCTGTCACCCTGATCACGGACTCCATGGCCGGCTGGGCAATGCGCCAGGAACTTGTAAACAAGGTGATCGTAGGGGCTGACCGGATCACCCAGGACGCCGTCTTTAACAAGATCGGGACCTATACCCACTCAGTGCTTGCGCGGGAGCATGAAATCCCCTTTTACGTTGCAGCCCCGGTCTCCAGCTTTGATTTCAAGGGCTGGGAGGGCAGTGTGAAAATAGAGATGCGGGACCCCGACGAACTTCGCTTCTTCGGCTCCGAACAGCTAGCCCCCGAAGATGTGGAAGTCTACAACCCTGCCTTTGATGCAACCCCTATGGAAAACGTGAATGCGGTCATCACGGAGAAAGGAGTGTTTTACCCGCCTTTCCTGCTGGACGAGGTGCGCGTCTGAGGGGCATTTTTCCCTTTTCCGGGCTTTCACCTCCTGAATCCATTCTTTTGGATTTATTCTACCGGGTTCACCCCCTGAATCCACTCTGCTGGATTTATATATCATAAATGTAAATTACCTGATGATTATCAAAATTGGCAGAAATATCAATTGTTCGAGTTCAATTGTTTGATCTCAACTTTGATTTCAATTGTTTGTATCTACCTTATACGAACGTCTGATATTCATCAAAAATGACCTTCCATTGATCAATAAAGGTGTTTAACTCATGGCTAAAAAATCAGGCAGCGGCCTTCAGTCCTCCGCAGGGCTGATGCGCTACTACGAAGCGGACAAAAATGCAATTCAGGTCCAGCCCAAGACGGTGCTTATTGCCGGAGCCATTGTGGGACTGGCAGTATTATTCTTGAGTGCGGCTAACGGCTTCTGGCCGTAACCATATTTTTTCCGGTCAGGGTTCCCTTGAGCAAGCAAATTCCCGGGAAAAACAAAAAAACGAATCACGTTTCTTCAGGGGCAAAAGCTCCGAAACCCGTAATTTTTCTATTAGGTTTTTTCTTCATACTTGTGGGTATTTTCGGGGTCCTGTACAACCCTGTAAACTCCGAAGCCACCGGGGCAACCTGGACCGTTTCGGAAGAGGGAATCCTCTCTTTTCCCCAAAGAGGGGAAGCTGCGTTCACTGTTGAGGTGACCGAGGATCTTTACGCCCCGGAATCCGAAGATTCCCTGAAACTGCTTACTTTTGAGAGCAGGGGCGAGAATGTCCGCGCTCTTCTGAGAATTCCCGCGGGCTCTTCTCCAGCAAGCTCTTCCCCTGCAGACTCTTCTCCCGCAAACTCTTCAGGCGCCCCCGGCATCGTCCTGCTCCCCGGGGCTGGGATTAGCAAGGAAAAAGAACAGGGCCTTGCAGTGGAACTTTCGAAGCTCGGATACGCCACTCTTACCCTGGACCAGCGCAATCTCGGAGCTATAAACCCGGAAGGAGACCTTGAACTTTACAAAGCCGGGCTCGAACCTCTCGAATACAAAATGGTTTACGATGCCCTGAAAGCCACGGATGTCCTTTCCGGCCAGCCGGAAATCGACCCTGAAAAGCTTGCCATCGTCGGAGAAAGCAACGGCGGCAGGTTCGCGATTATTGCCTGCGCCCTTGCCCCCTCCCTGCGGGGAGTGGTAGGGATCAGTACCGCGGGCTACGGCACCGGAGAAATCGATCCTTCCCGGGTAGAAGACCCTTATGTCTACAGTTTTTACCGTTCTATTGACCCGGATACCTATCTTTCCGAGCTCCCGCCGGCAAGGTTCGTGCTCCTGCACTCTTTCAATGATACCGTGATCCCGCATGAAATGGCACTTGGGACTTTCTCTTTTGCAGGGGAGCCAAAGGCGATGTATAATGTCAGCGAGGTCACACACGGGTATACGGCTTCCATGCACCCTTATCTCGAAGAGGAACTTGCACTCATTTTTATTGATTAACCGATACCTTTGATTAACCGATACCTTTGATTAACTAACCTCATAAACCTTTCAAAGTGTTTTGAATATGGAGTCTGTTCAGCAGCTTTCAGGTGTAAAGGAACTTTCTGGAATAGGTGAACGAGTTGCCGAAAGGCTGATCGAACATTTCGGGACCGAAGAAGCGGCGCTCAGGGCAATTCTCGAAGGGGACGTTGCCGCGCTTTCCGAGGTTAACGGGGTGAGCCATAACTTTGCCCTTTCCCTTGCCAGGGATGCGAAAGCCAGGGCCGAAGACTGCTCTATTTCCGATTTTTTGAAGACTAAAGAGGCAACAGACCTCTACTCCCGCCTGCTCGAACTGGTTAAAAGCTTTACACATACGCCCCATGCCCGGGACAAAATGAACCTCTTTTATCCTTACCCTGCTTCCCGCAGGGCCCTTATCGAGAAGAGAAGGGTTTTCGTGGAGGAGTATCTCGAACTTGCTCGTTCCCTTTCCGGAGATTCGGAATTTCCGGGTCTGCTCTCAAGGGTCAGGAGGCTTAAGCCCGTGCCCGGAAACCTTCGGGCAAGAGACCGTATCATTCTCTCCGGAGACCCGGAAACTTTAGGGGTTGTAAAGGAGAGGTTCCAGGCCTTTCTCCCGGTCCAGGCCGTGGAGAACCTTTCCGAATTCGTGGACCTTGCCAGGGGCTATTCCCATACGATCGTTTTTGATAACACTTTCCTGGGCTTCGACATGCCCGAGGACCTTGAGCCCGAATTTTTCCCTGACCCGGAAAAGGTGGAATTCTGGCAGGTAGTACCGGAAATGGAACTTGCCTTTTTTGCCCGGAACCTGGACTGCATCCGGGCCTGTCTGCAGGTTGTATCCGTCCTTCGCAGCCGTAATTTCAGTTTCTTTGAGGAAATGTCGGAAGAAGGGCTTGAAACCCTCGAAACCGCTCTTTCGAAGCTGGGGGAAGACGGGAAGCCGAAAGAAGGGTTTGACCCGGAACTGGACCGTCTGGGAGCCGCCCTTGAAGGGCTGGACCGCGTTCTTGCAACTGCCCTACAGGAAGCAAACCTGCGGATGAACCGGGCGCTTGAAGAGAGTTCCCTTACCCTTAGCGGGCAGGACCTCCTCAAGCTCGTAAGCGGGGGCATTGAAATCAAGGACCTGCTGGCAAAGGAGCTCTACAAACTCTATAGGGAAGAGCTTGAAGCTGTAAAGGAAGAACTGGCAGGGAAGCTCGGGCTGCTTTCGCATGAAAAACTGCTGCTGGACTCTCTTTTCTCTGATGAGATTTCCTATCCCCTCCAGGCCGACCAGGCCCAGCTCCAGCTCTTCAGGCAGAAACTTTCCAGAGGGCTGGAAAAGGCAAGGCTTTCTCGGAAAAGGGAAATTGCAAAAGTCCTTTCCGCTTACGGGGTGCTTGTAGGAAAGCTCGTCAGGGAAGTCCTGGAATTTGACCTGGGCTTTTCAGTGGGCTGCTTTGCAGAGCACTTTTCCCTGAAAATGCCGGAGCTGATACCTGATGCAGGGATCGGGCTTCTGGAAGGGGAAAACCTTTTTTTGAAAGCCAGGCATGGGGAAATTGACCCTGTCAGTTATTCTGTCGGAAAGGCAAGTTTTTTCCCTGACGCGGGAGAAAACCGGGTTGTGCTCCTTAGCGGCGTGAATTCCGGGGGCAAGACCTCCCTGCTTGAACTTCTTGCCCAGTGCGTTATTCTGGGGCACATGGGTTTTCCTGCCCCTGCAAAAAAGCTTGAGCTCGGCCCCATCGAAGAACTCTACTATTTCGGGAAATCGAAAGGGACTCTGGACGCAGGGGCTTTCGAGACCACCCTTAAACAGTTCTCCGTGCTCTCCGAAAGTTCCGGGAAACTGGTACTTGCCGACGAACTTGAGTCCATCACCGAGCCAGGGGCTTCGGCCAGGATCATTGCGGGCATCCTTGAATACCTTGTCCGAAACGAGCAAAGCCTTGGGATATTTGTCTCTCACCTCTCGGAGCTGATCCTGGAAGATACGGAGGCTGAGGTCCGGGTGGACGGGATCGAAGCAAAGGGCCTGGACTCAAACCTGGAGTTGGTCGTGGACAGGACTCCGGTCTACAACCATGTGGCAAGAAGTACGCCCGAACTGATTGTGGAGCGCCTTTTCAGGAAAACCTCAGGAAAAGAACAGGAGTTTTATGCACATTTGAAAGGAAAATTCCGGGGGTAAAGCCGCTTCATTAAAAGTCTTCTCTGTTCATCTTTTTTTATTTTTCTTCTTTGTTAAGAGATAATGTTATAAATCTTTAGTTCTATATATCAGTACATACTTTCACGTTTCTCGGGAGATTCCGGGTATTCCTGGGGTTTTTGTTGAACCAAAAACCTATATAGGGGTTGTTTTTAATCCATTTTCTATTACTACATTGAGATGTGGTTCCCTTTCAACAGGCGACCGGAAAGCTTTGTCCGGCCTGAGAAAAAAGATTAATATATCCCGGAAGTTGTTTCCTGAGAGTGTGACGGTTTTCGGCTGCTCATATCAAGCCGGAATTCGTCGTTCCGGCAACTAAAGCTTTGAACCTTATCTGGATTTATAGGGAAACCTCAATTGTGATGGTTTTTCAGGACCCGTGGGTTCGGCGTTGTTGCATCGGTATCACATCAATAACAAAATAGCATAAATATTAAAAATTAATGAAATGAACAGTGATCTTACGTTGTTAAGGATAGCTCTAAAGAAAGAACAAAATCAACTCTTGCGTGGTAGTAATGGAGCGTAACTTCCCCATCCAGTGTGCAGACTTTGACAGGTTACTATCGGATAATGTTGAAGGATCTCGGGTGGAAAGCTCCGGTATGCCTGACCTCAGTGACCCGCGCTTGTATTTGGACCGGGAGTACAGCTGGCTCCAGTTCAACAAAAGGGTGCTTGAGGAGGCTTTTGACGAGCGTAGCCCTTTGCTTGAAAGGGTAAAGTTTCTTTCCATTTTCGGAAGCAACCTGGACGAGTTTTTCATGGTCCGGGTTTCCGGGGTCCAGAAAAGGATTGTTGAAGGGGCAAAGCAGGATCGACCCGATGAACTGGCCCTGGAGCAGCTCCGCGCTGTCAGGGAAGAACTTCTCAGACAGCTTGTCAGCCACGATAAGTGCTGGAACGAGGTCCTTCAGCCGGCTTTGAGAGAAAAGGACGTCCATGTCTTCAACTATTTCGAACTTTCGAGTAAGGAGCGGGAAAAGCTAAGGGACTATTTTGAAAATAACATTTTCCCGGTACTGACCCCTCTTGGTTTTGATGCCGGACATCCTTTCCCGCATATTTCCAACTTAAGCCTCAACCTTGCCGTACTTATTGACGACCCTGATTACGGGGAGCGCTTTGCCAGGGTTAAGATTCCTCCCCTTTTCCCGAGGCTTATCCCGGTTCCTAAAGAAGGCGAAGAATGGCCCACCGGCCGGAAACTTGATGAGTTGAAAGAAGGGCGTTTTGTCTGGCTCGAACAGCTTATCGCCGCAAACCTGGATTTCCTCTTCCCGGGACAGCATATCCTGGGGGCGTATCCTTTCCGGATCACGCGGGATGCGGACCTTGGTTTTGACGAGGACGGGGACAAGGATCTCCTGACTGCAGTCCAGCAGCGGATCGGGAGGAACTATTTCGGGTCCGCTATCCGGCTTGAGACCGATTATACCATGCCGGAACGTGTTTCAGATATCCTGCTTGAGAACCTGGAGCTTACCCCTTCGCTGATGTTCAGGTTGGCTGCGCCCCTGGGCCTTTCAAGCCTCATGAAACTTACTAAACTGGACTGTCCCGAGCTGAAATATGAACCTCTTGAACCCAGGAAGCATCCCCAGCTTGCTGATAAGGAAAACATTTTTTCAGCCCTGAGAAAAGGAGACGTCCTGCTTTACCACCCTTATGACAGTTTCGAATCGGTCATCGATTTCGTGGAACATGCCGCCGACGACCCGGATGTGCTGGCAATCAAGATGACGCTGTACCGGGTGGATGACAACTCCAGGATTATCCAGGCGCTTATGAAAGCCGCGGATAGGAACAAGCAGGTCGCAGTTCTGGTAGAGCTCAAAGCCCGTTTTGATGAAGAAAACAACGTTGGATGGGCAAAAGAACTCGAACGCAAGAACGTCCACGTAGCCCATGGTTTGCCGCGCCTGAAAATCCATTCCAAGATGTGCCTGGTGGTCCGCGCCGAAAAAGAGGGTATCCGTTACTATGCCCACCTGGGTACCGGGAACTACAACGCAGTTACTGCAAAACTCTACACCGACTTCGGTTACCTCACAAGCGATTCTTTCATAGGTAAGGACGTCTCGGACCTTTTCAATGCCCTGACCGGCTACTCGAGAAAAGATCACTATACCAAACTCCTGGTCGCCCCCCAAACCTTAAGGCACCAGATTCTGGAACGCATCCGGCGGGAGATCGACCTGCACGAAAAAGAAGGAAACGGGCATATAATCTTCAAGATGAATTCCCTGGTGGACTACCAGTGCATCCTTGAACTTTACAGGGCCTCTCGAGCAGGGGTAAAGGTGGACCTGCAGGTAAGAGGAATCTGCTGCCTCAGGCCCGGGATCTGCGGGCTCAGTGAAAATATCAGGGTTACTTCGATTGTCGGCAGGTTCCTGGAACATCCCAGAGTCTACTACTTCAGGAATGGTGGAGATGAAGAAATCTTCATGGGAAGCGCCGACCTCATGCCCCGAAACCTGGATAACAGGGTTGAAGTCGTCTTTCCCATAGCAAAGGAATATATACCCCTGATACGGGACGTTGTCCTGGGGACCCACCTGAAAGACAACATCAAGGCGCGTCTCGTACTCCCTAACGGCAGGTCGGAAAGAGTCTACATGCAGCCTGAAGAAGAAGAACTCGATTCCCAGATCTGGATGCTCGAGCACAGGGGATGCTGGGATATCAAGCCCGAAAAGGGCTGAAAAGTTTGGCCCTTCTGGAGTTCGAACCTTCAGATCTTCTCCCTTCTTTTTGCCGTTCTCTTTTTTGCTTTCTCCAGATCCTTTTTTCAAATTTATTTCAGGCAGGCAGGGTTTCAGGAGTTGCACTATCACCTTATAAAGAAAAAAATCCGGAAAATAAATATCAAATAGAGTATGTGATAAATGTAATGAAACTTAGTTTGGAGTACTCGGTTTCCCAGGGAAAAGGTAAAAGGGCAGTGAGGTCTGACAGGTGATCATAAATGGAGTCCGAAAAACCTTCTGAAGGTCGGGTTGTCGCTTTCATAGACATTGGAACAAACTCGGTCAGGCTTCTCCTGGTCCGGATTAACCCGAACGGGTCCTATAAACCCCTGACCAAACAGAAAGAATCCGTGAGGCTTGGGGATAAGGAATTCATTGACAGGATCCTCCAGCCCGAAGCTATGCAACGGGCGGTCATTGTTTGCAAGAAGTTCGTGGAACTTGCCCGGGCTTACGGGGCTGAAGAGGTCATAGCCGTGGCTACCTCGGCTACCCGGGATGCCAGTAACAAGGTCCAGTTCCTCGAAATGCTGAAAAGTGAGGCAAACCTGGAAGTCTGCCCGATTTCCGGTATTGAGGAAGCCCGCCTTATTTACCTGGGGGTTTCGAGCGGGCTTCGGCTCGGGGACTCCAGAGCTCTGTTAATTGATATCGGAGGTGGGAGCACTGAGGTCTCGGTCGGGGGCGATAAACAGTACTATTTCCTCCATTCCTTCAACCTGGGAGCTATCCGCCTAACAAACATGTTTCTTCCGGACGAGACAGGGCCGGTTTCCATGGAGCGCTACAGGATGATCAAGGCCCATATCCGGCGAAAAGCCGCGCTCGTGATAAAGGAGCTTTCCAGGTACAGGATAAGCTGTGCGGTAGGAAGTTCGGGGACCATTGAAAACCTTGCAAGGATCGCTTTTGTCTACCTGCACAAAACGGGTCAGGAAAACTATGACCTCCTGGGGTATGAAGACCTGAAAACAATAGTCGGGGATCTGTGTGCCCTGCCTCTGGAAGAGCGCCGGAAGTTCCCGGGGATCAACTCCCAGAGAGCGGATATTATCATTGCCGGGGCTGCGATTATCGAGACCCTTATGGAAGAAATGGGGCTTTCCGAAATCCGGGTCAGTAAGCGGGGACTCAGGGAAGGGCTTCTTGTTGATTACCTTTCAAAGAGCGAATTTTCCTACATGATCACCCAGATGTCGGTCCGGAAGCGGAGTATCATGCAGCTGGGCCTGGCCTGTCATTTCGATGAAGAGCATGCCCATACCGTGACCCGGCTGGCCCTGGAACTCTTTGACAGTGCCCAGGCCCTGGGGATCTACGAGTTTGAGAAAGGAGAGAGGGAACTGCTAGAGTACGGGGCAACCCTGCATGATATAGGGAAGTTTCTCTCCTACGATAACCACCAGGCCCATGCCTACCACATAATCCGGGAGAGCAGTCTTCCCGGTTTCCAGCCCGAAGAAATCGAAATCATTGCCAATCTTGCCTATTTCCACAGGAAAGGTACTCCCAAGAAAAAACACCCGAACCTTGCAGGGCTAGAGAAAAGTTCCGTTAAAAGCGTGCGTATCCTGGCTGCCCTGCTTCGAATCGCCGAAGGCCTTGACCGCTCCCACACAGGGGTCATTTCCCATGTCCGTTTTTATATCGCCTCAACTGACACCGTTGTGCTTGAGATGCATGCCCGGAAAGAATGCCAGCTCGAACTCTGGGACCTTGAGAAGCACAAGAAGTTTTTCACAAAAATTTTGGGGTACAATCTGCAGTACAAGACTATCATTGAACAGGGGGCTGTACCTTTTTCTACCCTTGAGGAAGAGCCCGAACTTGAAAGTACCTGATGTCAACTATCCCTCCTCCCTGCCCTCTCTGGCTGTTGAGGAAGGGGTCTTCCCGCCTGCCGCGATAAATTTTCAGGAAAACAAAAGCTGAATGGCACCTGAAAAAATTTTAATTAATGAAACTCATGAAGGATCATCTTACAGGTTTTCGATAGCTTCTTCGATCTTTTCCCTGAACTCTTTGCTCCTGAAATTTGCCCAGGCTTCGGGGAACGTGTCGAGAAGGGTCCGGAGTTCTTCTTCTCTGGACGCCAGGTAGATTTCAATTCCTTCCATTCCTTCAAGATTTGCTTGTTTCCCGGGTTTTTTCCCGGTTTCGCTTTCTGCAAGGCCCCAGGCCCCGGTCCTCATGTAAGAACTCAGGAGGTCGATTGCGACCACGGCGTCGTGCAGGTCTCCCAGGTGGTTCTGCAGGCCCTTTAAGTCCTTGATCATTATTTTTGCATTGTCTCCCAAGACGTCTTCGAAGAACTCGAAAGTGTAGCGCAGCCCCTTGGCGGCTATCCTGAGCCTGTGCAGGCGCTCTACAGAGACGTAAGGCCCTTCCACCCATTCGGAATAGGCACCTATGTCGGAGAAGCGGGCATAAATCACTGAGGGGAGTACGTCCTTTACCCTGTGGGGAAGAGCGTCATGTTTTTTGTTGCTGGTAGGAAGCTCCCCTGCCCCCGGGACTTCAAGGAATTCCGAGAACTCCTTCTTGAAACGGGCGTATTTTTCGCTGTTCAGGTACGCAAGCATGGTCTTCCGGGCTTTTTCCCTTTCTTCTTCGAGTACGGCAAAGAGGGGTTCAAGGTCATGTTCGTGGCCCTCGGGCAGGGTTTCCAGATACTCCTCTGCCTTTTCCCGGAAAACGTCCAGATCCCGGACATCTCCCATGGCTCCCAGGGTCCGTCTAAGCCCCTTCATGTGCGGGCCCAGCTGCCTTGAGTCAAGATAAGTTTTAAAGACCTTTGATGCCGCCCGCATGCGTCTGACCGCAACCCGCATGTCATGGAGTTCTTCGATATCCTCCCCTTTCAGGGTTCCTTTTTCGTGGGACCGCATCTGACCAAACTGGTAGGAGAAAATCCTGTGGGCGACTTCTCCCATGGAATCTCCGGGTTTGACGGTGAATTTTTTGGAAGCTTTGCCTTTTTTCTTCTCTTTAGCTGCTTCTCTTTCCTTTTCGGCTTTTTCTCTTTTCTCTTCTACTTTTTCTCCGACTTTTTCTTTCGCTCCCTCTTTTTCTTCTTCAGTTTGGGGTTCATACGATTCCTCCGTCGGGGTGAACCAGAGTTTTGTGCCGAAAAGGTATTCCCAGAGTTCGCTTCGCTTTGCTGCTTTCTTTCCGGCTTTTTCCGCATCAGTTCCTATCAGCTCGATTTCCAGGGCGTCTTCGAGCTGCCGGATCCTGCCGGGCCGGACAGGGGAAGCCTGGGTTTCCAGAAGGTCTGCAATCCGGACGAAGGCTGCGAGCACCAGGGCTTTATTCTGGAGCCCCGGAGGGAGCCGGATATGTGACCCTTTAAGGGCCTGCCCGAGATTTTTTTCACTGACTCCGGGGTCCTGAAGTTCTGTAATCAGGGCGAGCATGCGTAAACTGCGGAGTTGGAGACCTTTCAGGGGGTGGCTCAGGAGAATTTCCTTACCCATCCGGGCTTTTTCTTCCCTGGATGTGGAAATCCCAATGTCTTCCATGAGGGCTGCCAGAGCCAGCAGTTCCTTCTCTTCGGGTCCAAGTCCGTGGTAGGGGGAAAGCCCGTCAAAGAGGGTAAGGGCAGCATCTCTGACCCTTTTTGCCTTTGCCTCGTCCGCACTGTAGCGTTCAAAGAGGGATTCGGAAGTCCATTCCTCGAAACCCATGGCTTCCCAGCCCTGGTCCAGTATCCCGCTTCCGGAGTTAAAGTGGAGTTCCCTGTCTGCGGCTTCGTCCGTTGCAAAGGGGAAGAAGGAAAGCCTCTCTTTTTCGAACTTCAAGTTCAGGGTTTTGATTTCAGGTTCGGAGATTTTAAATAGGAGGCTCAGTTCAGAACTCGATTTGCCCCTGTCAAGCTCCAGGAGAATTCCGGCCTGTTTCCCGTAGATATTCTTGTGTTCTCTGAGCTGCATGCAGACAGCCCTTTCCTGGTGGGTAAGCAGGGTCTTATCAGGAAGATTCCTCGCGAAGAGGAGGGCTCTTTCGAATTTGGAAAAGGGGCTCCAGCTCAGGTCGTAATTTTCCATAAGGTATTTTGAGATTGTGGCCAGGTCTTCGGATGTCCCGCCGCTTTTCAGTTCCACTTCAAGTTCGCTGTAAGTCTTTTCCCTGTTTTCGCTTTTCAGTTCCACACGGTCCAGGGCGAGTTCGGCTACGTGCCTTTCTCCAAGTTTCACCTGGCTGATAGCTCTTTTTTGTTTAAGTTTCAGGATTGGGCCCAGGTCAAAACCTGCGCTAAGTTCGAAAATCCTGTTCCTGATCCCGGCATCCGGGCATTCCAGAAGAGAAAGTCCCTCAGGCAGAAAACTGACATGTTCTTCTCTTTTGTGGGCTCCGCCTTCGAACCCCCCCAGACTTTTTATGGTTACCCAATGTCCCTCTTTTCCGACATCTTTCCGCATCCTCAGGTAGTAGCCTGATGCCATTACAGCCATGTCCTCCGTATCCAGGAAGGTGTCCTCTACGGGCTGGATCACAGTTTCGGAAAGGGAATAGTCCCCCAACCTGGACAACTTTTCAAGGTCTCGGAAGTCCGCTTCATCTATCACAAGAAACTTCGATTCGATTTCCATGCTTTCCCCTTCTTATATATGACTGCATGCAATATAGTCATTCTCGTATTATAACTTGCTTTTTATATAAAGCGGGTTTTAAGTTTAATGCGGACGAAATTGTTGATGGGAGTAAAATTTTAAAATAAGTTACACCCTATAAGCTGTATCTTATATGATTTATTACAATAAACATCATGTAAAACCTAAGGATGATTATAATTTAAAGTTACATAATTTAAAGTTACATAATTTAAAGTTACATAATTTAAAGTTACATAATTTAAGGATGAAAATAATCTAAGGCTACATAATTTAGAGTTACATAATCTAAGGCTACATAATTTAAGGATGAAAATAATCTAAAGCTAAGTATAATCTAAAAGAAAATAATTCCAAAGCCAAAAAATATTCAAAAATTCACCGCATGAATCCGGTGTACCCTTTCATAAGCGAATGGAGTAATTGCTCTTGACTAATAACGACATGCTACTCTGGGACGAGACCCTTTTCAAGGACCCCTCCGTACTCGAACCTGACCACCTTCCTGACTATTTTCCCCACAGGGACACTCAGTTGAACTCGCTCAGGTTTGCCCTTCGCCCCGCCCTGCGCGGCATGCGTCCGATGAACTGCTTGCTGGTGGGGCCCCCGGGGACGGGAAAGACCAGTGCGGTCATGAAGGTGTTCAGGGAAGTCGAGGCCCACACTACCAGTGTCGTGCCGGTGAAGGTCAACTGCCAGATTGATTCCACTCGTTTTGCGGTTATTTCCAGGATTTTCAAAAAACTTTTTGGAATTTCCCCTCCTAGCTCCGGGGTCGCCTTTCGAAAACTTTTTGAAAATGTTGTGGACTTCCTGATCTCCTCCGAAAAAGTGTTGCTCCTGGCCCTGGACGACCTCAACTACCTCTGCTACGAAGGGCATGCAAATGAGGTCATGTATTCTCTCCTGCGAGCCCATGAACAGTATCCGGGGGTCAGGATAGGGGTAATCGGGATCGTGAACGACGCCTCGGACCTCTACCGGCTTGATGCTCGGGTCAACTCGGTTTTCTTGCCGGAAGAGGTTTCTTTTCCCAGGTATGGGTATGAGGAGATCCTGGATATTTTGAGGGACCGGGTGAAGTACGGCTTTTACCCGAAGGTGGTTTCCGAAGAAGTGCTTGAAATGGTTGTCTCTTACGTGGAAAAGACAGGGGACCTGAGGGTCGGGATCGACCTGCTGAAACGTTCCGGGTTCAATGCCGAGCGGAGAGGGAGTCGCACAATTTCTTCCGAAGACGTGGAAAAAGCCTATGAGGCTTCCAAACTGCTGCATCTATGCAGGGGCATAAGCCTCCTCTCTGAGCCTGAAAAGGCCCTCCTGGGACTGGTTGCAAGGAAAGGGGAAATCCAGGCCGGGGAACTTTATAATTCTTTTCATGAACTCACAGACCTGGGATACACGCGCTTTTACGGCATGGTCAACAAACTCCAGGCCCTAAACTACGTGGACGCTGACTTTACAGGGAAAGGACAGAGGGGCAGGACACGGATAATAACTACAAAATTTAAAGCAAATGACATCCTGAACTGTCTTGAAAAGTCCTGATATTCTTTTGGCATGAAAGTATGTGTGTGCTTTCATTTTTTGTGCCTGTTATTTGAAGAATATCATGTGCGTTTTTCTTGCAAATCTTTTTAAAAAAGACCCTAATGTAGTTTAATTCTTTAAAAGACCCGGTTAAGGGACTTATAAAAGAACCTTGGAGATTCACAAGAAATTTTGTTAAAAACCTGCAACAGGTTGAATTCCTGCAACAGGCATTTTCCTGAAAACAAGTGTTTCTGGCTAAAAATTTTTAAAGAAAAAAAGGGCAGTTAAAAACCGCACCTTCTTTTCTCGTTTTCGGGGTTTGCCCGAATTTTAAACCTTATTTTCAGAAATTTACATCATTGGAGGCATTCCAGGGGGCATTCCACCCATTCCTGGGGGCATCCCGCCCATTCCGCCCATTTCTTCTGGGCTGGGGGCTGCACGGGTGGAGGCGATGATGTCGTCGATCCTGAGGATCATGACTGCGGACTCGGTTGCGGCGTTGACTACCTGGGTCTTGACTCTGAGGGGTTCGACCACAAAGGCTTCCCACATGTCAACAACCTTTCCTTCGTAGACGTCGAGACCTGCGGTCTTCACGCCTTTCTCGTGCTGGGAGCGAAGCTCCATGAGCATGTCAATCGGGTCGAGACCTGCGTTTTCTGCAAGGGTTCTCGGGATGACTTCGAGAGCTTCGGCGTAGGCTTTAACTGCAAGCTGTTCCCTGCCTTCGAGGGTTGCTGCGTATTCCTGGAGCCTGAGTGCAACTTCCACTTCAGGGGAGCCGCCACCTGCAACGAGCTTCTCGTCTTCGATTGCCACGCCTACTACACGGATTGCGTCTTCAAGGGCGCTGGCGATGCTGTCCACAACGTGCTCGGTACCGCCGCGGAGGAGGATGGTAACTGCCTTCGGGTTGTTACAGCCGGTGACAAAGGTCATGTTGTCGCCGCCAACTCTCTTTTCTTCCACGGACTGGGCATATCCGAGGTCTTCGGGGGTAATCTCGTCCATGTTGGTGATGAGCTTGCCGCCGGTTGCACGGGCGAGTTTTTCCATGTCGCTCTTCTTGACTCTGCGCACGGCAAAGATGCCTGCCTTTGCAAGGTAGTGCTGGGCCAGGTCTTCAACGCCCTTCTGGCAGAACACGACGTTTGCCCCGCTGTCGATGACCTTGTTTACGATGTCCTTGAGCATCTTTTCTTCCTGGTCAAGGAAGGACTGGAGCTGGTCCGGAGAGGTGATCGAGATTTCTGCGTCCACTTCGGTGTCCTTGAGTTCGATTGCGGAGTTCAGGAGGACGATCTTTGCATCGTTGACTTTTTCGGGCATGTTGGTGTGGACTCTTTCCTTGTCAATTATCATGCCGGGGATAAGTTCGGAATCATCTACCCTGCCGCCTACTTTCTTGACAACGTTGATGTTGTCTTTGTCCACAGTGTTCTTTTCGTTTATGTCTACAACGCTGGTAACTGCGTCCACGGCGATTTCGGAAAGAATCCTCTTGGAAGACTCTGCGCCCTTTCCGGTCATGGCTGTTTCGGAAATGCTGATCAGAAGGTTCCGGTTGGACATTTCCACGGTCATTGCCAGGGATTTCAGGACTTCAGTGGCCTTTTCGGCTGCCAGCCTGTACCCGGAGGCGATGATGGTGGGGTGGATTTCCTGTTCGATCAAATCTTCAGCTTTCTTTAACAGTTCGCCGGCGACTACAGCTGCACTGGTGGTTCCGTCTCCGACTTCTTCGTCCTGGGTCTTGGAAACTTCCACAACCATCTTTGCGGCGGGGTGCTCGATGTCCATCTCTTTAAGGATGGTAGCACCGTCATTGGTGATAACCACATCACCCATGCCGTCAACAAGCATCTTGTCCATTCCCTTGGGGCCGAGGGTTGTCCTGACTGCTTCGGCTACTGCCTTTGCGGCCATGATGTTGTTGTTCTGGGCATCCCTGCCTCTGGTTCTTTTGCTGCCTTCTCTTAAAATGAATATTGGCTGTCCTTGTCCTGCCATGTATCTAATCCTCCGTTAGCGTGAATTGGTATCTTGGAATTAAAAACGCATTTTACATGTTTGTACTTCTATATAAAGTCATCCCATTGATTTAAGTGGGACATCTGCGCTTCCGCAGCTCTTCTCATCGATAAAGCCGGTGCAAACTCTTTCTTCTAAATCTCAATTCCCGGGGTCAACTTGAGGCGGATCTGCTTTTTCCTCAGGAAAGGAAATTGTTCATCAGGGTCAATTTCTATAATTTTTTCAACATTTCTGCTCCTGATAAACTTGTTTTTTACTACCCTTCATAATTATTCATTGTAAAAAAATATTTGCTGATGCCTATCTTTTAAAGGCGAGGATTTTACGGAGTTCAATTTTCCAGTTAACCGGTTTAATGGTTTAACTAGTTTAATGGTTTAATGTTTTGGATAAATTTGATCTTTTAATGGTCTAATGTTTTGAACGAATTTGATCTTTTAATGGTCTAATGTTTTGAACGAATTTGATCTTTTAATGGTCTAAGTAATTTAATGTGATTGGGGGTCTTGTAATCTAAAAGATGATGCTTTTAAGGGTTTTATGGTTTGAACATATTGAAATTTCTAATAGTTTAATGGTTTAAAAGGATTGAAAGGTTTTAATAGTTTAATGGTCTAATTATTTAATAAGTTTAATATAGGTATGAACTAATAATATACTTCAATATTTTAATGGAAAAATTAATATCTTAAGTACTTCTAATATAAATATTATAATACAGATATAGTCCATTTTCTGGTTTGGTAGAACAGATTGGTCAAAATACTGTAATAGAAAAGTTAATATCTCATGTCTCCATAATAAAATTTTGGGGGACTTTATGGCTCAAGTCAGAAGTAAAGTATTGGGTATAGACCTTGGGACCACCAATTCGTGTACAGCAATAATCGAACTCGGGGAACCGAAGGTCATTACAAACTCAGAAGGAAAAAGGCTTACACCTTCAGTTGTAGGTTTTTCAAAAAAGAATGAACTGCTTGTGGGAGAACTCGCCAAAAGGCAGATAGTTTCCAATCCCGAGAATTCCGTTCAGTCCATAAAGCGATATATGGGAAAACCTGACTACAGGGTGCCGCTGAACAACGAGCACTATACACCGCACGGAATCTCTGCAATGATTCTCCAGAAGCTTAAAGTCGATGCGGAGAAATACCTTGGGGATGCTGTTGGAAAAGCCGTGATTACGGTTCCGGCTTATTTTAACGATTCTCAGCGCTTCGCAACGAAAAAAGCTGGGGAAATGGCAGGCTTGGATGTACTGAGGGTTATAAACGAACCTACAGCGGCAGCCCTTGCCTACGGCCTGAGAGACGGTGTCCAGGACCAGAAAATCCTGGTTTACGACCTCGGCGGCGGAACTTTTGATGTATCGATCCTCAAAATCAAACACGGTGTTTTCGAAGTGCTGGCTACCTGTGGGGATACTGAACTTGGTGGTGATGACTTCGACCGGAAAATCGTCGATTATTTGCTCTCGGAGTTTAAGGAAGCCGAAGGGACCGATCTCTCTGAAAATGTGGAGGCCATGCAGCGTATCAAGGAAGCCGCGGAGAGATGCAAGGTTGACCTGTCTTCCCTTATGACTGCAAACGTTGATCTCCCTTACATTTCTGAAAATAAACGTCTGGATATGGAGGTCTCAAGGGAACAATTCGAAGCAATGACCGAGGACCTTGTTAATAAAACCATTTCAATCATGGAAAAATCCCTGAAAGATGCAGGCCTTTCTCCTCAAGATATTGATGAAGTCATTCTTGTGGGCGGGTCTACCAGAATCCCTGCCGTAGCGAAACGGGTAGAAGATTTCATGGAAAAATCCCCCCTTCAGAGCATTAACCCTGATGAAGTTGTGGCTATGGGAGCGGCTGTCCAGGCCGGGATCCTCGGAAACGAGTACCTGAAAAGTTCCGGGAACCAGCAGGTCGATGGCGGCAATCTTGTGCTCCTCGACGTCACCTCTCTTACACTGGGATTCGAAACCGTAGGGGACACGACGGCATTCATAATTCCCCGGAACACGACGATACCTACCAGAAATAGTAAGGTCTTTACCACTCATTATGACAACCAGGAGGTTGTCAGGGGTAAGATTCTTCAGGGAGAAGAGCAGGAGGCATCCAAAAATGTGGCTCTGGGAACAATTATCCTGGAGAATATTCCTCCCTCTCTGAAAGGTGTCCCGCGGATAGAGGTTACTTTTGATATCGATGCCAACGGCATAATAAACGCAACAGCCAGAGACCTTGCAACAGGAAATATGCGCAGCGTTACTATCGAAAGGCCTGCAGGGCTCAATGACTGACATCTCAAGCTAACAAATGAGATCTTTCAAAGGGGGAAAGGCAGTGGATTACTATCAATTGCTGGACATTCCCAGGGTTGCAAACCCTGAAGACATTGAATACAGGTATCATGAACTTGCAAAAAAATACCATCCTGATAGGTCTAAATCCCCTGATGCCCATGAAAAGTTCATAAAAATCAAAGAGGCTTACGAGACTCTAAAAAATCCTCAGAAAAGAAAGGTATACGACGCGTCCCTGCCCCCTGAAGAAAAGGCAGTGGAAGCTTCTTCCGAACCAGAGGATTCCGAGGGGTTTTCTTCCGATTCCGATGCACCTTCTCCGGACTCGTCCATTTCTCCAGTTCCCGATCAGCCTGTTTCAGGTTCTAAGGGTGCTTTCAAATTGACCGGCATTTCCTACGTTTCTTTTAAATCCGATCGTGAATCCTACTCGTCCAGCCCTGCTTCCTCCTCCAAAGGTCCCGGTGAATCCGGAAAACCCAAGAGGTCTAAATACCTTCCTTCTGAAAAGAGTTTGAATCGTCATGACCGGTCGAAAGAAGTTTCATACGGCTCAGGCCAAAACAGTGCAGGGCAAAACAGTGCGGACTGGTCCTATGTGAAAGTTAAATATGAAGGACTTGATGAAGATATTGATGACGATACCGGCAAAAAATCCGGGTTTTCAGCAGGTTTCGTCTTAAGGAAGGCTTTTCGTTATGCTGTTGTCCTTATCTGTATTTTCCTGGTCCTGACGATTGTTTCTCCCGACCTTGTGGGGGCAAAGGCTTCAGGATTAGGTGCTGTAACAGAAACTTTTGATAAGGTGGTGCTTTTAGCAAAAAGCCTGATTTGAGTGCTTTGATTTGAGTGCTTTGATTTGAGTGCTTTGATTTGAGTGCTTTGATTTGAGTATTTTGATCTGAGTATTTTGATCCGAGTATTTTGACCTGTATGTTTTTTCCTTTTTTCAGGCTTGAGTCCCGGGAAGGCTTGAAAGCCCGGCTTCTATTTCTTTAACTTTGTCAAAAGCAATCCCGAGAGGGACCTCAAAGTCCTCATACCCACTGTGCTTCCTTGATCCCTTGCACCCGAAGGAAAGCCCCAGGCCTTCCCGGAGGGCGAGCACCGTACAGTCCCCGCAGACGGAAGCAGCGCCCAGGGTATCCATTTTTGTCCTTTCTCCTTTCGCGTATGCGCTGGCCTGGACGATGCGCATGGCTTTTTCGGGTTTCAGGAAAAGGATCAGTACGTCAAAATCTCCTTTGTTCAGGGAAAGGGGCTCGATTCTTACGGAACAGAATTTTTTATCGAACCTGGGAAGTGCCAGAACCGCCTTTTCAGCAGCCTGCGGATCCCTGTACCTGCCGGATTTCAGGTAGTAAGCAGCCGGGCTCTCTTCCGAAAGGCCGAGCACGTAATCTCCCGGGGAACAGCCCTGCCCCGAGATCCTGAAAGTTTCCCCGAAACGGGCTTTGTGCACGAGTTCGCAAAAGAGCAGGTCGGATTTTTCGGGAAGGATTTCACTGCGAGCCTCAGCAGCTTCTTTTCTCCCGGTCTCTTCTTCCTCAGTTTTTCCTTCTCCGGGTTTCCCTTTTACGTTTTCTTCTCCCATTTCAAAGGTCACGCATACGGGTTCCCCGGTTTCCATCAGCCTGCTGAGTTCCGGGAAACCCTTGACAGCGGATTTTTCACTCTGCATGAGGCACATTCCTCTTTCGGTCCCTTATTTTTTATTCAAACTCAGCTTTAACCGTGGTGAAAATAGGGCCTCTGATGTCGATCTTCTTATTCTTGCCCGTGATGTAGCGCTGGGCCATGGGGCCTATCCTCAGGTTGACTTCCGAAGGGACCTTTACAATCCTGACCCTTGTGATGTGTTCCTCTGCCCCGGACATTGCGGCTTCTTCGATTTCCCGGGCAGCCTGGGCGGCAAAAGCTTCTATGAAGCGGATCCCGGCCATTGCGGAGTGGTTTTCAAAGGCTTTCTTCCATTTTTTGGTGTTCGGAAGCCCCAGGATGTCCCCATTATAGGCGACGACTTCATTAAAAGCTGCGGGACCGCAGAGTTTTGTCTCTTCCTCGGGTTCGATTACGGATACCTTTACCTTCTTTCCGCAAATTTCCCCTTCCCAGGCAGGGAAAGCGCAGGGGCTAGGTTCGCCCCCGTGCAGTTCGCACTGGGTAACTACTGCTTCCCCAATGGCCCTGCCTTCGGGGGTTTCCGGGACCCTGTCAACGTATATCTGCTTTGCAAGCTCGCTGTCGGAAATCTCCCATTCACAGTACTGGGGGATCTGCGGATAGGTCAAAGAGCGGATGTCGGGGGCGTCGTGGAGGATCATGGCAAGGCGCTCGACTCCGAGCCCCAGGTTCATAACCGGACACGGAATGTCATATTCGGCAAGGGCTGTCGGGGAATAGATCCCGAAGGTTGCGACCTCTATCCAGCCGTCCGAGTACTTGGAGTTTGAACCCACGAGTTTCGGGTGGAAAGCAAAGACTTCGATCTGGGTGTCAGGCACATAGTACTTGCTGCGTTTTTCGTCGGGCCTGAAGAGGAACTTTTCAAAGCCGAACTGGGAGAGGAGACCTTCTGCAACGGCTTTCCCGTGGTCTACAGTCACGTCCTCGTCCATGATTACGCAGGAAGCCGAGTAATAGGTCATGAGCCTGGAAGCGTCTTCCTGCTGTTCCCGCCTGAAACAGCGGTCCACTGAGAAGAAATGGAAGGGAGGTTCTTTTCGCTCAAGCAGAGCACCAAGGGAAATGAACCAGCCGCTGGTCATGTGGCTGCGAAGGGTCTTTGTGCTTGCCACGGGCACCAGTTCCTTGAATTCCGGGAAAACCCGGTCAATCATCTCAGCCACAAGGGCGTCCGAAACCTCCAGGGCTGCGGAAATTTCAGGGACCAGGTCGTCTCCTTCAACCTTGCCTTTCTTGTATGCATGGAGAACTTTCCTTATTTTGTCAACGCCTTCTTCCCCTACGTCTCCAAGGATCTCCATGACCCGGGCGATTCTCTCGTCAGAAATCCCCACATTCGGGCGGGGCAGGCCTGCCAGGTAGAAACAGCGGTCCAGAACTGCCAGGGCTTCGCTTCCGAACTGTTTGTGGACTTCTTTTTCATCCACGATCAGAGGGTTCATCATTTCTTCAAAGCCCATGCGGAGGTAAGCTTCCCTCAGCTTCTGTATGGTGTCATAGACCGGGTGGGCTTTCCCGTACTTCAGGGTAGTCCTGGGATAACGTTCGTTCAGGGAAGGGGTTTTGATCAGGTTTTTCCCCTCGTTCCAGGCAAGGTCAAAGTTCTCCTTTGTTTCCTTTTTTATCTTCTCTGGATCAAATCTCATGGGTATCCTCTTGTGATTGATTATCGGAATCCTTTATCGCAGTGCTATATTCATCTGCTCATTATGAAGTTTGAATTATGGTTTGAATTATGGTTTGAATTATGGATTTCCGCATTATGAAATTTTGTATTATGAAATTTTGTATTATGAAATTTTGTATTATGATTATGAAGTTTACATTATGGGAATCCTGTATTATGAAGTTTGAATTATGGGTATTCTGAATTCTGGAAGTCTGCTTAGTGTGGTTAATGTGATTTACCGTGATCCCGGGCCAATTTGTTCCTCCGGGAACGGTGCGGGTCCAAGCTTGGATTCCAGTTCTCTCATTGCCGTTTCCAGTTTCTTTTGCTGGATTGCGTTGATGAGGTCTCCCCTGGTCTTTTCGATCAGGCCGCGGGCTACGTCGGTCTTTCGCCTGAGCCCCCGGGTTATCGCGTCCGGGTAGTCAAAGTCCATAAGGACTGCATGGATATTTTCCATTATCCCTAAAAACACTTCGGCTTTTTCCAGGGCTTCCGTCCTTATAAGGTCCAGGACATGCCTCCTGAGTTCTCCCACAACGTCTCCGAGCCCGTTCAGGTAGGCTGCATATCCGATGCTCAGGGTTTCCGGGGAAGGCAGTGTTTCAGGTTTTTCTTCTTCCCTGAGCAGGTCTAAAAGGATGGAGGCTTCTGCAAACTCCTGTTGGGCGTGTTCCACAAAGCCTGCGTGGTAAATGTCAGAGTGCTCCTCGAAGAGAACATCAAGCTTGAAAAGGGCTTTTTTTGCTTCTTCGATGTTCTTTTCGGCTTTTTTGAAATTCTGTCCGTGCAGGGCAAACGTAGCGGTCCGGCAGTCCCTAACGACCTGCCGGGAAAGCTTTAGTCCTTCTTCTCTTACCCTATCCTTTGCCTCAAAATTTTCCCTTACCCTGGCTGAAATTTCTTCGAGCATTTATTTCATTACCCCCTCGAGAAGGCCCGGTTCAAACCTTTCCCTTTGTGGATTGTACAGGATTTGTTCAAAGTTTGCTGAATACTTCCAGCAATTTTCCCTTCAAACATATTATGCCTATCGGTGACATCCATATTTCTTAAAATTTGTAACTTCTCTGTTTTCCCGGAGTTTCCGGAGTTTTTCGTGTTTCTATAAGCTCCGTTTTGATAGGCTCCTTTTCGATAAACTCCGTTTTGATAAACTCCGTTTTGATAAGCTCCAATAGATCCGAAATGAGGCTTCTAATTCTGCTTCACACGGAATGGATAAAAAAGAAGTAAAGGGTATTTTTTCCCTATTTTCTGTGCCTGGCTTTCCCGGAAGCGCACTCGTTTCGGAGTGCACCCGCATCAGCCGACAGTATATATGAATTATAAAGATGACGTTTCCCTGCTGTCTTTTTTCAGAACAAGGTGACCTTTTGGGCTTTAAACAGGGAGGTCTTAAAAACGTATTCGAAGCGCGCTTTCCGTCTCCGAAGCTTTAAGTTCGTTTTTAGCGTGTGTATTCGGTTTTTTATTCTGGGTTTATCTCAAGAGTTGAGAGATAATTTTGTTCTTTGGAAGAATTGTGTCCTTTGAGAAATTGTGTTTTTTCTTGTTTCAAGTGTCAATTTAAGTGCCACTCACTCATCAACGGATTTACTCGTCAACGGGAATGGTTTCGAGCTGGCTTGAGAGGTTCCAGATAAGGGTTCTTGTGTGCAGTGGGAGGTTTGGGTCGTTGCTGACGTCCTCGAGAATGGAGATGCTGGATGCGGCCCTGAGGAAAAGGGGCTCGGAATCATTGGTAAGGATATCCGTGATTTCGTTTACGGAACGCCTGATATTTCTGGGAACCGACGAGTCGTTGGTTATGCTTTCTAAGACATGGAGACATTGCCTGATAACTTCTGTTGAATCAACTGATGACATTCAAATCACCTTCGGTGGTTAATTGTAATGTAAAATAAGAGCTAGCTAATTTAGTGTAAGACAGGTTTGTTATATAAAATATTATCGGTAATTCCCGATATTATCATTTTTTTTATTTTCTCATTGTCTTTTGGTATAGTGTTTTTATTTCCCCTCTGTTTTTCCTTTATTCTGGTCTTTTCTTGGCTTGATGCCGTTCATGCTCCATTATCCGAAAGTAACTCGAGGTTTTTCCTTTATTCTGGTCTTTTCTTGGCTTGATGCTTTACTTTTTTCTGGTCTTCTTCTTTTCCTTGATATTTTCCTTCACCCCGATGCCTTCTTTTATCCTGGGGTTTTTCCCTCGAAGGGCATAATTGAGGTAGCTTAATATATATGGAGCGGAAAGGAGAAATCTTATAAGAGAAGTACGAATGTGTGCAGAGAGGATGGTTAACACATGGATTCCGAGAAAGATCAGAAGGTAAAAAGAATAGCTCGCTTCCTTGAACTCGGAGGTACGATGCTTGCCGAGCACTGCAAAGTTTGTGGTGCTCCGAAGTTCAGGTACCAGGGTCAGGTAATCTGTCCACTCTGTGATGTCCGGGAGGAAGGAGAAGAGGAAACAGAGGCATCCATAGAAGCAGTCCCGGAAGCTCCCGTGGAAAGGCCTGCCCCGGAAACCGGAACTTTGCCCGAGAAAAGCAGGCCCTGGTATGATACCAACAAGGAAGTCCAGGAAAGCCGTCAGAATTCCTGGTTCGAGCCCAGGAGAGCAGAAGCAGCCGTGGAAGTAGAAGAGAGGGTCCCGCAGTTCAGGGCAGAGGTACAGAGCCCTGTCCCCGAGAGCAAAGAGCTGCCCCGGCAGAAGGCTGCAGTACAAAATGCCGGACCTGCTGACGTCCTCGAACTTCAGGGAGACCGGGCAGAGCTTGAAGCCCTGCTCCTGAGAAAACTCATCAGCATTGCCACTTTCCTGCAGGCTGAAAAGGATCCCCGAAGGGTCATTGAGGAGTTCGAACTGATTGAAAAAGGTCTGAGCCTTATCGAGAGTTTGAGAAAATACTGAGAAAATACTGAGAAAATACTGAGAAAATACTGAGAAAGGAATAAAGAAAGGAATGAATACTCAATTCTTGCCCTGGTTGATGATTTAAATTTTAGAGGCTGACGGTTTGAGGATTTAAGGGTTAGAGGCTGACAATCGTCCCGGTACTCTCAGGTAAGAGCGCCCTGACTCGCTGCAAGGAGATGGAATGCGCCGGAAAATTATCTTCGGGCATATTTTTCCTTTCAGGTTTACGGCTCCTCCCCGCTTCACGCCGTTGCCCCTCTTGCTGTCTTTTCTCCTCTTATTTGCCTGGGTCAAGGTTTCTGCAGATTTTTATAAAGACTTCGGTATTTTCATCTCTGTATATTTCTACAAATATAGAACTTTCGATATTATTTTTAATAGATCCTGATTTATCGTTACAATTCCGGCCCTTCATTTTCTCAGGTAGGGTTTCTATTTCTCATTTTATGAATCCTGATTCTGTGGGGGAAAGATTTTTCGTTATCAGATGGAAGGTATTTTTTCTATTGTGAAAATATTTTTCAAACTCTCTTTGAAGACAGTTCATATATCACTATTTATCATTGAGAATAAAGCCCTTTTTTCCGGATCCTGTTCCAGACCCCTTCTTTTATCTATCACGATTTTTCATAAATTTATTTTAGAAGTCTTTATATTTTAGAAACTCACACTTTACTATTGAGAGGTGATGAAAGCATGCGAGATATGTCCAGAGGTCTGGTTTCATATCTATTTACCTTTCTAGAATTGCTTTGTGGATTGGTCCTTCTGGTTCCTTTCGGGTGGATCGTCCTCCTTTTCTGCATGCTGTCTGAACCGGAAAGTACCGTGCTTGGGCATCATTTGAAAAGGCGTTGCAACCTTAAAAGGTATTAAAGAGACCGGTTCTCTCTCGTGGGAATTCCCTCCAGGGAATTTCCTTTTTAAAAAAACGGAATTTTCCGGGGTCTGCAGGGTTAAATGTTATTGTTTCATGTACTGATAAAAGCGGTTTTCCTCTGACGTTGTCCGCTTCCTCCTGGTCATTATATGGTTTTTATTTCTGCAGGGTCCTGGCTTTTATATTTTAAATCCTGTTTTTTTTTCTTTTTATCCTTTGTACTGACTCGTTACGATTTCTCTTATCCTGGCTGCGGTTTTCGGGCCGATCAGCTTTACCTTTTGAAGCTCTTCCGTGTCGGCGTTCATGACAGCTTCCACGGACCCTAAATGGAGGAGGAGGTTTCTGGCGGCTTTGGGTCCTATGTTGGAGATTGCGGAGACCAGGTATTCCTGCTGCTCGGCAAGGGTACTGGCGGACTTTTTCCCGTGGGGGTTGACCTCGCGTTTTTCTCCTATCTGCTCGCGCTTTGCAAGCACTTTCAGGATTGAAGCCGTTTCTCCTTCGTCCCGGGAATAAAGGATGGAAACCCCGAAATCGATGGCAATGGACGCCAGGGAGCCGTAAATAGCATTCGGATTGAGCTGCCTTGCGGTGAACAGGTCTTCACCTTCGATAATCAGGACAGGTTTTTCATACACCCGGGCAAGGTCCGAGAGCTGGGCAAAGAGGTTGCGTTTTCCGTCAATCAGGGAACTGGCAAAGTCATCGGTGCGTTTTCTCTCAACCGCTACACGGTCGCTCACCACATAGTCTCCGACCTCCAGGGCCTTGAAGCTCAGTCCCACCCCCATCCGGTCGAGGGATTTTGCAACCCCGCTTTTCGTTTCCCGGTGGTCGATGACTACTCTGAGGGTTTCGCCCCCTGTTTCGTCTGGAACTTCAAACTCCCCGAGGGTCTTTTGCTTTTCGAACTCTGCACCTGCTTCTGCACCTGCTTCTGCTTCAGTTCCGTTTTCAAAAGCCGAAAGGCTGGTGGTCTTTTTCGAACACAGAGCAGACTCCAGGCCGTGCATGCTGTTCAGCATCCTTTTTTCCTTGTTTTTGCTGCTCCAGTAGTAAGCTTCATCCCTGGTCCCTTTCGTCACCAGCACGACGACCCTGCCCTTATGAAGCCTCCCGGTCCTGCCTTTGCGCTGGATGCTCCGGATTTCCGAGGGGATTGGTTCGTAGAAAAGCACAAGGTCGGTGGAAGGGATGTCAAGCCCTTCTTCTGCCACGGAAGTCGCTACCAGGACGTTGTATTCCCCTTCCCTGAATTTCTCTATGATTTCTACCTGCTTTTTCTGGGTAAGTCCTTTATCTTTGTACTTCGAACTCTGCCCCACAAAGCGGACAGGGGAAAGACCCGGAACTTCGGAAAGGGCATCCGTGACCATTTCCGCAGTATCCCTGTAGTTAGTAAAGACGATAACCCTTGATTCCGGGCTTCCTTCAAGCTGTCCGGATACGATTTTTTGTGCCAGGCCGAGTTTCGGGTGCTCGACTTCCCCCATATTTTCTTTTAACATGTGGAGGGCTTTTCGCATGTACAGGTCTTCCATCAGCCGTTTTGCGGCTTTGGTCCCGCCTTTTGCAAAGGCTTCCTGTCCGAGTTTTTCCAGGTATTTTTTAAGGGCAAGCACTCCCTGAGTCTCGATAAGTTCTATGCCGTGGTTCAGTTTCATCATCTCTGCCAGGACCGAAAGGGCGGTAAAGACTGCCGGGTTTCCTTCCCCCCGTAGTTCGGACTGGAGACTTTTCTGGAGGGCCAGCAGGTCTTTCTTGGACATGTTTTTCCGGGCAGCAACCGGAAAGCCCAGTTCCCCGAGTTTCCCTATGCGGTCGTCCATGATTATTTCAAGCAGGTCCCTGACCTCCTTCATTTCGGGTGGAAGGTTTACCTTTACCCATTCGATTTCCTTTTCCTGCACATAGGGCCTGACGTCCCTGTCCTTTTCCGTTTTCACCGCAACGTTCTCGATATGGAGGGCTTCGCAAACCTCGGCAATTTTCTCGTCGGAACTCCCGGGGCTTGCGGTAATCGCCAGGATGTGCGGGTTTTTGGCAGCTTCAAAGTACTTTTCCGCAATGAAAGTGTAAGCGTAATTCCCAACAGCCCTGTGGGCTTCGTCAAAGGTGACATGGCTTACGTCCTCGAGGCTGATCCGCTTTGTCAGGATGTCGTTTTCGATTACCTGGGGCGTGGACACGATCAGCCTGCCTTTTTCCCAGAGCTTTTCCCGCTCCGCAGGAGAGATGCTCCCCGTAAAGGTCAGGACTTCCTCTTCGGGGATGTTCATTACCCTCCTGAAAAAAGACGCATGCTGCTCCACCAGGGGTTTGGTCGGGGAAAGCAGGAGGGCTTTTCCCCCGAAACGCTGGAGCCGGGAAGCAATAACAAAAAGGGCTATGATGGTCTTTCCAAGGCCTGTCGGGAGCACCACCAGGCTCGGACCCTCCAGGGCTTTTCCTGCCAGGTTGAGCTGGTAGAGCCTCTGCTCCACGGTATCGGGTTTTATAAGCGGGTGCTTGATGTAGGAAGGCTCGTTCGTGAAGAGTGTGTCTTTCATTTCGATCCAGTGGCCTCAGTTTGTGCTGTCAGTTTATGCTCTTGGTTTATGCTGTCAGCCTAGTGATATACTTCAGTGCTCTCAGCTTAGTGTTATCAGCCTGGTGTTATCAGCTTAGTGATATTTCAGTGCTGTCAGTTAGTACTATAACACGTCCGTGTTATAAAAAAAGTAATAAAAAATAAAAAGTTTGCTGTGGACCCTGTTAAGAGCCCTTATTTTACAGCTTTTTTGCAGCTTCAAATTGCAGCTTAGGATTGCAGGGATTCAGAAGTTGAAGGGTTTGCCTGCGGATTCGAAGCTCCTGCCCCTGTAGATCAGCTCGTAGAGCACGTCTTCGATGCCTTCGACCGGGGCTCTGATCTGACGCATGGAGTCCCTGTCTCTGATGGTGACGGTTTTGTCTTCCAGGGTGGTGTAGTCAACGGTGACGGAGTAGGGAGTTCCGATTTCGTCGTTTCTCCGGTAGCGGCGTCCGATGGTTCCGGAATCGTCGTAGGCGACCAGCAGGTTCTTTTCCCTGAACTTTGCCAGGATTTCCTTTGCAGGGTCTGCAAGTTCTTTCCGCGTCAGGAGCGGGAGGACTGCCACCTGGACAGGGGCAACGGCACTGGAAAAGCGCATGACCAGACGGGTTTCTTCTTCAGCTTCGTCCTCTTTTTTGGCTTCGGCTTTGCCCCCGGTTTCGACTGCGGTTTCCGAATCCCCTTCTTTTGCTTCCCCGGCGCCTTTCAGCCCGGACTCGGTTTCCTTTGCGGCAACGTCCTCTTCTTCAAAGGCGTGTTCCATGGTCCCGTAGAAGATCCTGTCAATCCCGTAGGAGGGCTCGATTACATGGGGCACGACTGCCTCACCGCTGACCTTTACGGTCTCTTCCGCAAACTCCACCATGTCGGAGCTGACGCTGACTTCTTCTCCGTCCACCGTCACTTTGATCTCGGCCTGGCTGAGTTCGGCTTCGGAGAGCTGTTTGAGGGCTTCTGAAACGGCTTTTGCCTTTCCCTTGAAGATGGGGCCCAGCTTTCCCATGTTCGGTTTTACGGTGAAGCGGGTGACCATCTTCGGCTCGTCGTATTCCACGTAGACGTAAAGCTCGGTCTTGCTGACCTTTGCGTGGGCGTTCAGGTCGTAGTCGGTCCTGTCGGCAATCCCCACGGTCTCGACCCAGCCGAAACGGTCCATCTCAATCTCGGCGTCCCAGCAGTCGATTGCGTAGTGGGCCATCTCGTCTTTCAGGTGCTGCCTGAACCTGAGCCTTGAGGGGTCGATCCCGATCTTTGTGAGGAACTCGTTTGTAAGCGCGAGGTTGTAGCCCAGGAACTCGTGGGCAATGACTCCCTTTTCGACTGCGTCCCGGACGGTCATGCGGACGGACTCGCCTTTCTCCTGCCCTTCCTGGGAGTAGAGTGTAAGTTCTTTGTCTGCGAAGCGCTCGAAGTTCGGGTGGCTCTTATCCCTGGGATCGGTGAAGATCTCACACTCAGCCTGGGTAAACTCCCGGAGCCGGATTACACCCTGCCGGGGTGCGATTTCGTTCCTGTAGGACTTTCCGATCTGCACTGCCCCGAAGGGGAGCTTTTCCCTGTAGAAGCGGGACAGCCTCTGGAAGTCCACGAACATCCCCTGAGCCGTTTCCGGCCTGAGGTATCCCTGGCGCCCGGTCCCCGGCCCGATGGTGGTTTTGAACATCAGGTTGAATTCGTAGGCGTCGTTGAACTCTCCGCCGCATTCGGGACAGGTGATTCCCTTTTCCTTAATGACCTGCGTAAGCTGTTCCGCATTCAGGGTCCCTGCCGCGTCCATGACGTTTTCCACCAGGTGGTCTGCCCGGAACGCTTCACCGCACTTCTTGCACTCGCAAAGGGGGTCTGAAAAGCCGCCCACGTGCCCGGACGCTACAAAGACGTCCTCGATCCCGATGGTCGGGCACTCGATCTCCATATGCCCTTCCTGAATAACGTAAAACTCCCTCCAGATCTGTTCGATCCGCCGCTTCAACGTGCTCCCGAGGGGTCCGTAATCGTAAAAACCACGGCTTCCGCCGTAAAGCTCAAAAGAGTTCCAGAGAAAACCGCGGCGTTTTGCCAGCTCGATAACCTGCTCGTACTTGTCCATTTTATAAATCCTCGTGATGATTGATTGGGGGGTATTGGATGATTGTGAATTCGTGATTTGTCCGGAATATTAGAGGGATAACGGATTCATCATATTAAATTTATACTGGTCTGAGGTTGGGGAGGAGGGTTGAGGTGGGAAGGAGGAATATGAAAGACGTACAGAGCCTTTATGCTGGATTCTCAGTTTTCCTCTATAATTTACGTTAATTTGATCCTTTCCTCTTTTTTATTATATTGTTAGATTACGTAATATGTTTTGAAGTAGGCTTATTAAAATTACGATCAAAGTTGGAAAACCTTTTATCTTCTAATATGTTTATTGAATGATGAATTTAATCAGCTTTAATTTTGTTTCTGGGATTTATTATGTCATATAATTATTCACAAATTGATAGGGATAATTTAAACTGGTTTTCAAAAGACACTTCTAAGGCTACTTTACTGAGTATAGAGTTGTTTGTAGGTCGTTTGAGAGGGTTAAATCCTTTCGAAATTAAATTTAATTATCCTATATCTGTTATCGCAGGTAAAAATGGTTCTGGGAAATCCACTTTACTTGCTTTGGCAGCATGTTCGTTTCACAATGATGAAGGTGGGTTTAAACTTCTTGAAAGGGAAAAAGGATATTACACATTTTCAGATTTTTTCATCCAGTCAAAAGAGGAAGTCTCGCCTGATGGCATAGTCATTGGATACAAAATACTACATAATAACTGGACGCCAACTAAAAAGATGCCTAGAGGCATTGGTGCTGGTTTGCAGTTTAGGAAAAAGAAAGTCGGTGGTAATTGGAATAAATATTCAAAAAGAGTTCACAGAAATGTTGTATATTTCGGTATCGATAGAGTAGTTCCTCACTCTGAAAAAAGTGTTTCGAAAAGTTATAAAAATCGTTTTAAAAATATTGAGTTCCATGGGTGGGAAGAAAGTGTAAAAAATATAGTTGGGAGAATATTAAATAAGAATTATGATGAATTTTGGTACAAAAAACACACCAAGTATCAGTTGCCAATGGTGAGAGCCGATGGTAAATTATACTCAGGATTTAACATGGGAGCTGGTGAAAATGCGCTATTTAAAATATTTTCTACAGTACATTCTTGCCCTGATGGTGCTCTTTTTATCATAGATGAAATTGAATTAGGGCTGCATGAAGAAGCTCAAAAACGTTTGGTTGATGAACTGAAAAAAATATGTAAGCAAAAACATATACAAATTATTTGTACAACTCATTCTTCTACGATTATGAGCAATCTCCCTCCAGAAGCGAGGTTCTTTGTAGAAAGCATTGGTACTAATACCATTGTTAGCCCTGGAATTTCATCTTTGTATGCGGCTGGGAAGCTGGCTGGAGAGAATAGCAATGAATTAGATATTTTTGTTGAAGATAGTACTGCAAAATGCTTGATTGAATCATCCTTGTCAAACGAAACTAGGTTGAGAGTTAATATATTAACTATAGGTTCCTCCTCAGCAGTAATTAGACAGCTTGCAGCTCGTTATAAAAATATAAAAAAGGGAGAATGTATTGCAATTCTAGATGGGGATAAATATTCAAAGTTAGTTAGCTTATGTAATCAATTTTTAAAAATGTTGGAGAACGCCGGTGACAAAGAAGTTGCTGAATCATATGTCAAAGAGAGATTGAAATTTTTACCTGGTGATACTTGGCCTGAAAAATGGATCTTTTCAGAGCTAAAACAAAAATATGGATCAGAGTTGGCAGCAGAACTTTCACTGGATGATTCACTGGATGAGGTTCGATTAAGTGGATATTTGGATGAAGCGATAAGGGCTGGAAAACATAATGAATTCCAAACTATATGTCAAAGAACAAATCTTGGTATGTCTGATGTTAAAAACCTATTTTGTAGAAGTGCTGTGAAATGCAACAAGGAATCATTTGAAGAAATAAAAGTATGTATTTTAAGTTTCCTCGAATAATTATTCTTGGAGAGTTTAATGCTCAATTTAATTTTAAATGAAAATCTCGAAGAGGTTATATGCAAAACCTGAACCCCAAACTCGAACTCACAACAAAATCCCTAACCTCTCTCCAAGAAATCCTCTCCGAACCCTACTCCCCAATAATCCGGGACGCCGCTCTTCTAAGATTCAACCGCAGCGTCGAAATCTTCAGCAGGCTCCTGAAAGACTACCTCTGCGTCCATGAAGGCTTAGTATGCGATCTACCCAAGCCCTGCATGAGGATGGCGTTCAAGGTCGGGCTTATGGATGAAGAAGAAACGGTGCAGGCACTTGAGATGATCGATCAGAGGGAGGAGGTTGAGAATATTACCGAGCATGCTGACTTTGAGGAAGTAGCGGAAGAGATCTATCACCAGATAAGGGATTACTGGGTGCTGATGGATAGGGTTTGCAGGCGGGTTGTCGAAGCGATAGAGGCAGAGGGTTAAAAGGTTCTTTTTTTGGGGGTGCTTTTGTTGAACGTTGTGTCGGGTTGGTTCTGGTGTCCCCCGGGCGAAATATAATAATAGAGTTGTAAAAATCGGGCAAATTGTCCCTGCTTGGTTATCCCCGGAAACCTTTTTTGGATCTGCTTCATAGGTACCGGCACTCTCACCGGTCAGCTTGCTGACCGGCTTTTCCCATAAATTGTATTTTAATGAACAAGAAATGAATCCGGCTGTGGGGCGAAATGTTCAGAAAAAAATGCAAGGGACGATTTTGGAATAGCTTCCCCTGTTTTTGATTCCTGATGACGTAATTGAGCTTTTTCTTTTGTATTTCAGAGTTTTTCCTGCTCGGGCCGCGCTGAAGCGCGGGGAAAAACAGACGGAAGATGGCTATTAATGTTGCTCTGTTTTTTGAGTCATTGAGTTTGAAACTCTCCCTGCCCTGGAATCTCATACTTCAAGTGCTCATACTTTGAATGTTGCGTGGGGTTGGTTCTGGCGCCCCCAACGAAATATAATAATAGAGTTGTAAAAATCGGGCAAAAATTCCAGGAAACCTTTTTTGATCTGCTTTCATAGGTACCGGGGCTCTCACCGGTCAGCTTGCTGACCGGCCTTTTCCATAAATGTATTTTGAAGACTAAAATGTATAAATTTTAGAATATGTGCGCTTGTTTTCGATTGCTAATGGCATCATTGTGTTCTTTTCTTTTGCATTTCAGGGGTTTTCTTGCTCGAGCCGCGCCGGGGCGCGGGGAAAGACAGACGGGAGACGGCTATTAACGTTTCCCCGTCTTTTTGATTCCTGAGCCGAATGTTCTCTTTTTCCGGTTTTTCGAGACAAATATTTAAAAGATTGATGCCGAGTACTAATTATGGATGCTATCTCGACTTTGAAGGAGCATGAGAAACTTATCCGGCAGAAATTCGGGGTAAAAAGGATCGGGATATTCGGCTCTTTTGCGAGGGGGGAGGAAAGGGAAGATAGCGATCTTGACGTACTCGTTGAGTTTGAAGAGGGTCAGAAAACATTCGATAATTACATGGACCTGAAGTTTTACCTGGAAGACTTATTTGGCAGGGATGTTGACCTCGTTACTGAAAAAGCACTCAAGCGGCAACTTAAGGATATCATCATGAAGGAAGTTGTGTATGCCTGAGAAAAGTCCTGTTCTTTATTTGGAGGACATTCTTGACTCGATTGAAAAAATTCAAAAATACCTGGGCGATTCTTCCTTTGACGAGTTTTTGGAAAATGAAATGCTAATAGATGCTGTAATCCGGAATCTTGAGGTAATAGGAGAAGCTGCCGGACATATTGCCCCTGAAATCCGTGTTAAATATCCGGAAATAGAATGGAAAAAGATTGTGGGTTTGAGAAATATCCTGATCCATGATTACTCTGGAATTGACCTTGATATCGTCTGGGATGTCATAAAGTACAGGCTCAATCCCCTGGAAACAAATGTAAGGCAAGTTCTCAAGGAAGAGAAAAGCCATGAAGGATGAGGCTTCTTCTCAACTCGCCGTTGAGTTCTTTTCTTTTGATTTCAGGGGGTTTCTTGCTCGGGCCGCGCCGTGGCGCGGGGGAAGACAGAAGGGATACGGCTATTTAACGCCGCTTCGGTTTTGTTTTTTCGGATTCACAGGCTTTTACCCGGTTTTCGAGACAAATATTTGAAAGATTGAAACCGGTTTTGCCTTTTTACCTTGAGGATCCGGAAGAATCCTTTAATTTTTTGACAGTTTTTCAGGAAGCTAAGCGGGCAGTTAAAAAATAAATGCAACATGATAAAAAGCAAGTGTCTTGATTATTTTTGATTCTTAAAAGCTTTTTTAAGCTCTTTTGTCCGGAATTTCAAGGTGTTTTCGGCTCAGCCCTAAAGGACATGACGAATTAACGGCGACTAGTCAACACCGCTCTTGCATTTGTTTTTTTGTTCAAAGCTTCTTTTCAAACCCTATGCCCCGCCATTCTTTACTTTTCATGTTCTGTTTTTGCTTCTTGTTCAGGCGGTTTATATGTGGATTGGAGGGCTAGAGCATCATTAATGCACTCATTTATAATTTTTTATATTAACCCAAAATTTATTAATATGATCGATATGTAAAGCTAGATTGCACGGGGGTGAGAAAAGGATGTTTTCGTTTGAAGATGCCTTTTCAGGGCATTATTGATAATAGGATACTTTATGAGTATTCGTTAAATGGGTATACGAATACTTTGTGGGTATACGTTATCACTCACATTTCGAATTCTGGTATTTTTGTACAAATTAACGGTACAAGTGTGCCATTCTGTTGAGACCCTATTAATCAAATGGCCAATATACAGAAATTAATATCTCACATTGGCAGAGGGTCGAAATGTGAGTTTATCAGTGGGGTATGATTAAAATGTTTGAAAGAAGTTTAAGAGAAATTGTAAAACTTATCGTTGAAGAAAGAGAATTAAGTATGGAACTGGTTGTGGAATCACTCCACAGCCTGGAATTTCTGGCAATAAAGGTGATAATGATTTCTTTGAGCCTGTATCACCTATATGAGTATGCGGTTAAGACTATTTTTTAAGCCGCAATTAAGTTGAATTCAAAGCATTCCCTCAATTTCCCCTTTTATGTTTTTGTGGGGGATTATTTATTCGCTTTACAGGCGCGTTTTAAGGAATGCTTCAGGAATTGTTTGAATTCAATGTAAAAAGAGAGTCCAGGGCTCAGCAAACGCCAAAGAAACAGCCTTGAAATTTCATATTTCTCTTTAATTTTTTATTTTTGTTTTTGTTTTCACTTTTGTTTTTGTTTTCACTTTTGATTCTGTTCTTCGAATGGTGATTATACTGACTAACAACAATTTGAAAAGTTCATTGTAGGCACTTTTCAATGCAGATTCTTAAGAAAATGAATCACGATTTCAGGGGGGTTCCCCTCCATTAATTTTAAATCATCAGCAAACTTAAGAGTGAAGCTAATGTCCCCCAAAATCCTTGTTACAAATGATGACGGTGTTTATTCTACGGGTCTCAAAGCTGCTTATGAAAGCGTTGCGGACCTCGGGGAAGTCACCATCTCGGCCCCTGCCATGCAGCAGAGCGGGGTCGGGCGTTCGATCTCTATTTTTGAACCCCTGAGAATCACGAAAACGGATATCGGAGGAATTCCTGCCAATGCCGTTGGCGGGACTCCCACGGATTCGGTTATTCTCGGGATTTTTACGATCATGAAGGAAATGCCGGACCTCATCCTTTCAGGCTTCAATATCGGGGAAAATATCAGTACGGACACGATCACGACTTCCGGGACCATAGGAGGGGCCCTTGAAGCCGCAAGCTATGGTGTTCCGGCAATAGCGGCTTCCATCCAGGTCCTGGAGGAAGGAGAAAAATTCGACGACCCGCGGGACTACCACCGGGAACGCTTCGAAGTTGCGATAAAGGTCGTAAACAGAATTGCAAGAAACGTCCTCAAACACGGCATGCCCGATTCCGTGGACCTCCTGAACATAAACGTCCCCTTCCACGCCGAAGAGGACACACCCATAGACATCACCCGCCTCGCCCGGAAGGTTTTCAAAACCGACGTGGAAGAGCGGCACGACCCGCGCGGCAGGCCCTACTACTGGATCGCAGGAGACCTCATAAAGGAAGAAGCCGAAGGGACAGACGTGCATGCCCTTATGCAAAAAGAACACATCTCAATAACCCCCATATCCCTGGATTCCACAGCAAGGATCGAGTTTTCAGAAATTGAGAAGTATTTTTGAATCAGGCAAGTCTGACAATTAGGTATGCCTGACAATTAGGCGTGCCTGACAATTAGATAAATCTGAAAAATTAGGCAATTCAGAGAACCTGAATAAATCAGAAAAATTGGACGTCTTCAAGTCCTAAAAACCAGATAAGTTCTAACAATTAGATGAGCTTATGCCATTTTTCACAGAATTCCTTAGTTTCCAATAATATTGGCTAATAAAAATTATTTGCCGAAAAAATTTGTTTTAAACATTTTTAAAGTAATTATATGCCTAAATAAAGGTATAATAGCAATTAGATGTTGTATTAATCGTTTAATAAGTAAAATAGGAGCAAATAGGAGTTTCAAACATAGTAAAAAATTATATTTTTATACATTCTATGATAAAAAATCATATTAAATATCAATTTAAAATTTATATATAACATAAATTAAGTATTTATGATTAAAATTTTTAATCTGCATTTTGAGGAGTACTAATTTAAAAGCATTATATGTAATTTTTTGGATAAATAAGTATTCTTAATCTTTTTTTACCGTTTTAAAGCATTTTAGTAAATTTTGGCATAAGCTCAGATAAGTCCAAAAAAGTGGAAGTACATTGGGGATTCAAATCCATAAATCAGGATTTTTCTTCTTCCCCGTCTTTTTCTATTTTTAACGAAATCTCTGTCCAGTTTTCGTCGATTCCGTGCAGGCATTCCGCCATTGCTCCTACGGTGTTGGTGAAGATTTTCCTTATAAAGTCGTTCATCGGAACTTTCTTTCCATCAATTACGAGTTCGGTTTTCACTTTTCTTCCTCCTTCTTTTCCTTTCTTTCCTTTTTTCCTTTCTTTTATGCTGTTTTTTATTGCTCTTTGTTACTTCAATTTTTTTCCCCTGTAACCTTGAGTTCTATTCTTTTCTTTTCAGCGCCAGCTATGTAATAGGGCTTTCTCCGGCTTACCGCAAGCCTCAGGAGCTTTTCGATCTCTTCCGGATTTTCTGCCTCTATGGCGTCTACCAGGTTGTCGTTTACCAGCAGGCAGGGTTTTAATTTCCCGTCTGCAGTGACCCTGAGCCTGCTGCAGTTGGCGCAGAATTCGGAGTTGTCCATGGGCTGTACGAACTCCACTTCCACCCCGTCGATCATGTACTTTTTCCGGTGGTGCAGGTGCCGGACCCTGACCTCGCTCGCCCTCTCTGCCAGGGTTTTTTTGAGGGATTCCGAATCGATCATATACGGGGAGAGTTCCGGGTCGATGTCCATGAGTTCAATTAGCTGCAGAATGACCTGGCCCTCGTAGGGGCGGACGAAGTCCATCATGGCATCGATCTCGCCGTCATTTACGCCTTTCAGGAGCACCATGTTCAGTTTTACCGGGGTCAGGCCCGCTTCAACGGCGCTGTCGATTCCTTCCTTCACCTTTTCCAGGGTGCCCGGAGGAGCTCCGGTTATTGCCTCGTACCTTTCCGGAATGAGGGAGTCAAGGCTCACATTTACCCTGTCCAGGCCCGCAGCTTTCAGGGATTTTGCGCGTTTTGAGAGCAGGACGCCGTTGGTAGTTGCCGAGACCTCCTTCAGGGGTGGAAGGCAAGCCAGGATTTCCTCGAAATCCTTTCGGAGCAGGGGTTCTCCTCCTGAGAATTTGACCTTGCGGACCCCGAATTTTGCCGCTGTACGGACGATTTCACAGATTAGTTCCGGAGGCATCTCTTTTTCGGAAGGGCCCCGCGTGCAGCCTTCCGAGCCTTCGTTGTGGCAGTACATGCAGGCAAGGTTGCACCTCTCCGTGATCGATATGCGCAGCCCCGTTACTTTTCGTCCGTAAGGGTCTGCCAGGGGCAGAACGTTTTCAAAAGTATCTTTTCCTGCTCCTGTTTTCTTTGTTGCTCCGAATGATGTTTTTTGAGCATTGAGTTCAGGCCTGTCTTCTGACATGGGTTTCCAGCCTTTTCATTTTTTTATAATTATAATTCTAATTGTAGTTGTAATTCGAATAATTGTAGTTGTAATTCGAATTATAGTTTTTTGCTCCCGCAGCTGAAAAACGTCACTGCAGAAGGCGAAAATGGTCTCTGAAATAAAAACCGGTTATGTATAGCCGGTAATATACCTAATAGTAGGTAATATAAATGAGTAGCGCAGGTCCGGGATAAACTCAGGTGAAAGGAATTTTATTCTTCGGCTCCCGGATAGGTTTTTCATTTTTATAAAAAACGTCCCTATTTATATTTCTTTTTATAGTCCTATTTATATCTCCATTTGTAACCCTATTTATAACCCTATTTGTAAAATTTTCTGCACGGGGCTTCAGTGTCTCAGGTTCTCAGAGTTTTGCAGCAGCCCAATTAATATATATTAATCTGTACAATAGTGAGCAAATGACAAAAGGAATACTTATTGCAGGAACCCACAGCGGAGTTGGAAAAACCACTGTCTCCATGGGTATAATGGCGGCCCTCAAGCACAGGCAGCTTAAGGTCCAGCCTTACAAAGTTGGCCCGGATTACATCGATCCCTCTCACCATACCGCAATTTGCGGGCGTCCTTCCCGGAACCTGGATACCTATATGATGGGCACGGACGGGGTTGGGGAAACGGTTGCAAGAACCTCCGGAGATGCCGAAATCTCTGTCGTTGAAGGGGTAATGGGGCTCTTTGACGGAATGGACTCTACGGAAATTGCAAGCTCGGCGCATGTTGCAAAGATCCTTGACATTCCGGTACTTCTGGTCATCAACGTGCACGGGATGTCCCGAAGCGCTGCAGCTCTCCTCAAGGGCTACTCCGAGTTTGACCCGGAAGTCCGGATTGCAGGCGTCATCCTGAACAAGGTCGGAAGCCCCCGCCACGGGGAAATGATCAAAAACGCTCTTCCCGGGGATATACCCATTGTAGGAATGATCCCGCGGAGGAAAGATATCGAGGTTCCCTCCCGGCACCTCGGGCTGTACATGGCTCATGAAAAGGACTACAACACTGCCGAAATGGCGGAATTCATTGAGGAAAATGTGGACCTTGACGCAGTTCTCGAACTTTCTGAACCCTGTTCCGTTCCTGAAATAGAAGAAATTCCTGATAAGGAAGCGGACGTAAGGATAGGGGTTGCCATGGACGCAGCATTTTGCTTCTACTACCAGGACATGTTCGACGCCTTCCGGGCCTGCGGGGCTGATATCGAGTTCTTCAGTCCCATGAAAGGGGAACTTCCGGACGTGGATGGGATCTATTTCGGAGGCGGCTACCCTGAACTCTACGCCGGGGAACTGGAAGTTTCGAAGACCACCCGCGGCTTAAAGGACCTTTCAGCCGACGGCCTGCCCATCTACGGGGAATGCGGAGGGCTGCTATACCTCTGCGGGACCTATGAAGTGGAAGGCCGGACCTACAAACTTGCAGACGTCGTTCCCGCCGACACCCGCATGACAAATCGCTTAAGAGGCCTCGGGTACACCGAAGCCCGCCCCCTTGACAAAAATTTCAGTTCCCACAACCTCAAAGGGCACGAGTTCCACTACTCCCTCACCGACTGCGACAGGGACGCCAGGTTTGCCTACGAAATGCTCCGCGGAAAAGGCATCCAGGGCGGTTTTGACGGGCTGATTGAACACAACACCCTGGCAGGGTACATGCACGCTCATCCCTCTACCTTCCCGGTAGAAAAGTTCGTGGAAAAGTGCAGGGAATACAAACGGAAGTGAGTGAAAGGAAGAAAAAAAGCAATTCTATAAGAAGAGGGAGAAGGCAATAGGATTTAAGACCACTTATTCTACTTCTTTTTTTATTAATTTTGCTTCTTCTTTTTTTTTCCTGCTTCTTCTTTCTTTTCCTTTTCTCCTCTTTTCCCCTCTTTCTCCTTCTGCTCTCCTTTATTCTCTTCCTTTTCCCTATCCCTGTTCTTCAGGAAAACTTTTCTCTCGTAATATCCCAGGGGGTGGCTGATCTTTGCGCAGATCCCGTCCTTTCCTACGCAGTTCCCGTAGGTCCGCATGGTGTCGCAGGCAGGAGGTTTGTACTCGTTGCCCGTAGCTCCGGCGATGTGCTCGATCTGGTAGAGGGTTTTTTCCGCGTCAAAGTCAGGGGAGACGTTGAAGAGGTTCAGGATTTCGTCCACGGACATCCCGACGTTCAGGAGAAAAGAGGTCATGGCAAAGCGCATGGAATGTGCCAGGTTTACCCCGCCCTGCACGTTTGCCAGAGCATGGGTGATACAGGGGGGGAAGAGTCCGGGTTCCACAACTCCGAAATCCGTTGCTCCGAACTTTTTCTTCTGGACCTCGAACTGTTCTTTGATCTCGGCAGCGTGCGGGGCGCAAAAGGCTGAAATCTCTTCGGGGATTTCGGGGATTGGAAAGGACTGCTCGATGCGTTCCCTGACGGCTTCCTGGAGCAGCCTTGCGAATTCTTCCCTGGTAACCCGGACTTTTCCTGCACGGAGCTGGCGGTTGGTCAGTTTCCAGGCGGGGTCTTTTAAGGAATTCGAGAACCTGATGTAATCCGTAAAATGCATGCTGAAATGTGTTTCCCGGGGTTCGGCGGAGATTCCAAAGTCCTCCCCGAATTCCAGCAAAAAATCGTTACTTTCCGTTTTCAGGAGAGTATAGGCAGCTTTTGCCTCTGCCAGGGCATAGCGCCGGGTAAAGAGCTGGTCATCAATACACGCGACCAGCATCCTGGCAAAAGGATAAGAAAGGAGTTCTGAAAGGACCTGGGCTTCCCCATTGAGGGGAGATTTTCCAATCTCTCCTTCGAGCGCCTCTTTTACCCGTCCTATCCCCCGGGCTCTGGCAGCCCGGTAGGCACGGGAATTGAGGAGGCTATCCAGAGATACCCCCAGGCTTTCCACGTAAGCAGATGCTTCTGAAACAAATGGGTAGTATGCCAGTTGTTCATTTTCCATAAATGTTAGTCCGACTCAATTCTCGGAGCCAGAAGATAGGAGATCTTTCCTGCCCCGTTTGCGATTTCAAAATCGATCAGGATTGGGAAGTCTCTGCCAAGGGAGAGGGTAACCTCGTTAATCTTGTTTGTGGGTTTGACAATATCGGACAGGTAGTCCAGGGAGAAGAGTGAACATGCATCTCCAGACTTCATGTCGATCAGCTGGTCCCTGCCCATCTCCAGGCGGACCTTGTCGGTGTCGCCTTTTGCTTCCATGTAAAAGGTATCGTCGGAAATTCCCATGAGCATGTGGTCACTGATCTTTTCGGACGCCTTTACAGCCCGCCTCAGGTCAGCTCCGTTAAGGACGACTTTTGCGGGCAGCTCGAGCTGGGGTACCCGCGGTTCTGCCCGGATGGTTGAGGGGTCAAGGAGGGAAAGGGTGTAAGAAAGCCCACCGACGTCGATAAGGAGTTTCTGGTTTACTTCGTCAAGCTCCATCCTCACGGTATCGCTCCTGTCCGCAATTCCCAGCAGGTCCGTGATCTTGTTCAGGTCGACTCCGATTTCGCACTCATCTGCGCTGTATTCATCAAAAGCTGCCGACCCGAGCTCGAAAATCCCCATCGCAACGTTTGCGGGGTCAACCGCTTTTACGGTAATTCCTTCCGAGTTAATCCTGAAGCGTACTTCATCGACAATTACAGCCAGTGAGGCAATCGAATCTTTCAGAAGCTCTGCATTAATCGCTGCCTTGAACATAGTTCTTCTCCGTTAAATAAATTTAAATCTTAAACTCCTATTTACCCTTGAGATATATAAATTTCTTTATAGGCGAGGGCGCTTTCAGGCCGTTTCGGACGGAAAAATCCGGAATCCGGGGAAACAACCTTCTGGAATTTTGGAATCAATAGGTCCAAAGTCCCGGCAACTATATAAAGCTTGGTTAGAAAACCGGAGGCTTTAACCTCATCCGGAAGTCGGAAGGCAGGTTCGCAGGGGGCATTCGCTTTCTTTTAGGAATGCAGGGTTGCGGGAACAGCAACTCCCTTACAGTTCTCGAGCTTTTTTTTGCGATAGGATTTTTTTCCCGGATTTTTAGTCGTATTCTCTCCAGGTGAACCCACATTTGGTGCACTTGAAAAAGCGGGTTTCTGACTCATCTGCAGATCGGAGCTGTCTTAACCACCAGTATGCGCTGTTATTCCCGCATTCCGGACATTTTGCGTTTGTTGAGGGCAGACCCGACATCTGTTCCCCTTCCAGGACTACCACTTCGTGTTCTTCCATCTTTGCTTTGGAGACAAACGCTTTTGCGTTTTCTTCAACGGGTTCCGAATGACCACATTTTCTACATTCTAAATTGCCATTCTTAGGAAACATCATACTTTTACATTTGGGACAAAACCGCATTAATATCACTTTTTGCATCGTTTATCATTTTATCATGGTCAAAAGCCAGTTCAGGGATTGAATCAAGTTCAAAAAGCTCCACATCAGCGGCATCAGAGCCCGATCTTAATTGTCCTTGTCCTGTCGCGAGGTAACACACCGAAACCGTATGCCTTCTCGGGTCTCGACGGGGGTCGGAATAGACCCCGATTAACTTGACGAGTTCTATAGAAAGTCCGGTTTCTTCAAAAGCTTCTCTTACAGCTGCCTTTTCCGTGCTTTCTCCGACTTCAACAAAGCCGCCCGGAAGGGCAAATTTTCCTTGATAGGGGGGGTTTTTTCTCTTTATAAGAACAAGCCTGTTTTTATAGAGGATCACTGCGTCTACGGTTAGACTGGGACTGGAGGGAGGACTCATAAAACGCCTTCGTAACACACTTTCATGGAGATGTTTTTACCGCTATCAATCTCCTCATGAATGATGTTTTTCCGGCAGGTGTGCCGGAGTAGAATATTATATTATGTTGTATTATGTTATAGCAGAATATTATATTATTATTGTACATATGTAGAAAATCGTTATCATATTTCAATTATTCTTCTAAATTCTTTTTTTCTTTGCAGGAATTTCTCATGCAAAAAGATTCCTTTTGCTGAAGCCTTTCTTAAAGTTTTCTATTCTTTGCTTCCTAAGTAACTTCTCTTTTCCATCTGGTAAACTTCTTTTTGTCAGGCAGCAGGTTTTTTATTAACGGAAACCTTCTTGTAATCGGTATTCTTCTATAATAGAAATTTATTATCATACTTACTAAGTGCTTGTAAATCAAGTGCTCTCTCCCGGGCTTCTTCTGGCTTTTGCAGCCATAACGCATCGGGTTTTTCAAATGAGACTAAAATCCGCATGCCTGGTAGCTTGTAACTGAATCTTCAATAGAAATGCTTTTAATCATCTTGGAGAATTTCAGATACTGTTTTCCGGAAAAAGGTGCTTGAAAAATGATCGAAAATGTACTCTGGCTTGCAGTCGGGTTAATGATTGCATCATCAGTAATTCCCAGGAACCTTATGGTCCGCAAACTGGTCGGCGGAATAGGCTGGGGATTATTTTCCGTTCACTGGGGTTACCAGCCCTTTCACTACATAGAGATTCAGGACTATGCAAATGTGGGCTTAACCTTTATCTTTGCCCTTTTCTGTGTGTTCGTTGCGTACATAATGCTCCGGGAATACAGGGAAGGCGTCCTCCTGGTAGGAAAGAACAGGGATCTGGTACGCTCGAAAATTCCTTCCCCCAATGGCATGGAAAAAGGCATGGAAATAACTTCCATGCTTACAAGTGCAAGTGCCCTCGGAGCTCTTATCTATTTCCCATTTGCGAATTTTTCAGCCCTTAACACCTGGATCATAGGAGAGGTAGCCTCCCAGGTTGTCTGGATACTCCATTATTTTGATATCCCTGTGTATATGAAGGACTGGAATATGATAACCCTGAACGGGTATACCGTGGAGATCATCCTTGCCTGTACGGCAATCGAGAGCATTGCTCTTTTCATGGGACTTATCGGTTCTGTCAGTGCTCCTTTCAGGCGCCTGGTTGCCGCTTTTATTGTTTCAGTACCGGTGATTTACGTGCTCAATCTTATCAGGGATAGTTTTGTGGTTCTGGCTTACGGGGAACAGTGGTTTGGCATTAACAGTTTCTCGATTGCCCACAACTATATTGCAAAGGCAGGTTCAGGAATAGCTCTCTTTTTAATTTCATACGCAGTACTCCGCATCCTGCCGGAACTGCTGGATCTGATCGATGGTTTGTGGGTTGTCCTTTCCAGAGAAATGAAAAATATCCTGGACAGGTTTGCGGGGGACTGAAGAGGCATGTTTGCAAAAGGCTCAGAACCCTGGATTTGTGCTGCTATCTCCGTCACCGCCCTTCTTGCGGGCTTTCATCGGGTTACGAATTATTCCGTGTTTCTCCACGCTACGTATCTGGGGACAGCAATGGCCATATTCATGGTCTGGTTCTTCAGGGACCCCGAGAGGAATGTAGAAGTTTCGGACAACTACATGATCTCTCCGGCTGATGGCACGGTCATTGACATAAGAGGACGCAAAATCTGTATATTCATGTTTCTTCAGAATGTTCATGTAAACAGGACTCCAATTTCCGGCAGGATTACGGAAGTAGTCTACAAAAAAGGAGGATATCTCCCGGCTTTTTGCAAGGACTCTGAAAGGAATGAAAGAAACGAGTTCATTATCATCAGCAAACACGGGGATGTTAGTGTTACACAGATCGCAGGTACAATTGCCCGCAGGATCGTTACTTATGCAAAAAAAGATGATGTTGTTGAACAGGGCCAGCGCATAGGTATGATCCGTTTCGGGTCGAGGGTAGACGTGACAATCCCCGAAGCCTTTGACATCACTGTCCGTAAAGGAGAGAGGGTGTCCGCAGGCAGGACCGTTATAGCAACACTAAATGAGGACAGTGATGTATTATGACCCTTTTGCAGCTTTTAAAATTACCTGACTTTGTTTCCCTCTCGAACCTCTTCTTTGGAATCTCGGCTATTTCCGCTGCTCATGTAGGCTCCTTTGACTTTGCCCTGATCCTCCTGCTCCTTGCAGCAATTGCAGATGGGGCTGATGGGTACTTTGCCCGGAAATTCGGGGGAGGTAAGCTTGGGGAACAGCTGGACTCCCTGGCAGATGCTGTCTCTTTCGGTGTCGCTCCTGCTCTTCTCATTTACTTCTATTTCGGCGGAGAAGACCTGATAGTAGTCATTTTTGCATACTTCTACGCCCTCTGCGGGGTCCTGAGACTTGCCCGTTTTAACGTAATCCCCTCGGAAAAGACAGGTTTTGAAGGGCTCCCGATCACCGCAGGCTGTGTTATGCTCGCCTCGTATATGCTCCTGGGAGAAAGCCTTGTCAGGATTGATTTCCTGCTTGCCCTGACTCTTGCCCTGTCCCTCCTGATGGTAAGCTCCGTGGCCTATCCCAAGATCAAGAACTTTAAACTCCTGGCTTTCATAGCTTTCATGTTTTTCGCCATGGTGCTGCTCTTCTTCATAGACCTGCGTTACATGAGGTTCTTTTCCCCTGTTCCTTTCATTTTGATGCTGGTTTATATGCTCTCTCCCTTCCTGAAAGTACCCATGTTGAGCAATGTTAATAATAAAAGGAAAAGGTAAAGGTAAAAAAGGTAAGATAAGGTGATACTATGACTGGTTGTACAAATGATAATATAACTGACAGGGACAACGCTCTCTTCGAGGCAGGCATAAAACTGGGCGCTCTCTACCACCAGTTTACCGGTTCCCCCGTGAACCTGAAAACGGCAGGAAGTCTGGAAAAAGCCATTCAGGAAAGTATCTCCGTCCAGCCTTACGTGGAAGACATTTCCGTAAAAATCGACCGGGAAATGTTAAAGGGTAAACTGAACGATGAATTCGGCTACACCGAACTCCAGGGACCCATGCTGAAGGTTAAAATAACCGTAAAATATGGCTCTAAGCGGGTCAATGTCGGAATGGAATTCGATCCCGAGCTGAATTATCCTCTTATGAAAATCGAAGGAATTGAAGAATTTTGAAGGAATTGAAGAAGTAAAGTTATGAAGCGAATTAATTGAAAAACCGGGTAATTTATAAAATTGAAGTCAGAAACCCGGGCCCGGGGTTTCCGTCACATCTTTTTTCAACTTCCTTTTTCAACTTCCTTTTTCAAACTTCTTTTTTACAATTCTTCTTTTACAGCCTCGAAAGCCCGGACCACCTTATCGTTCTGTTCCGGGGTTCCCACTGTCAGGCGGATCAGGGTATCCCCGGCGTCCCGGAAGGAATCGCAGGGACGCACAATAATTCCTTTTTTCAGGAGAGCTTCGGACACGGCTTTTGATTTAAGCGGGATGACGTCCACGAGGACGAAGTTGGCCTGGGAGGGGTAAACTTTGAAAGGCATCCTCTCTTTCAGGTCTTCCCTTCCTTTCCTGGCAAGTTCTATGCTCTTCCGGAGTTGTTCGGTATCCGATAGGGCAGCGATTCCTGCCCTGAGAGCGGGAAGGCTCACGCAGAAAGGCGTTGCTGCCCGCATGTATTCCCTTTGAAGCCATTCCTGCATGATCCCGTAGCCAAGGCGCAGGCCTGCAAGTCCGAAGGCTTTGGAAAAGGTCCTGCCTACGATCAGGTTGTCGTACTCGCTGACCAGGCTTGAGAGCTTCCTGTCGGCAAATTCCACATAGGCTTCGTCAACGAAGACAAGGGCCCGGGCATTTTCAAGGATCTTCCTGAGGTCGGCTTCGGGCAGGAGGTTTCCCGAGGGGTTGTTGGGGGAGCAGAGGAAGATAAGCTTTGTCCGCGGTGTTTCGGCTGCCAGGACTTTTTCCGGGTCAACGGAAAAGTCGGCTTCCCTGCTGACAAAGACCGGGATTCCCCCGCAGGCCAGGGCCGGAAGTTCGTAATAGGCAAAGGTGGGGGTCGGGACAATGACTTCGTCTCCCTTTTCGAGGGTGAGCCTGCAAAGCCCGTCCAGGAGCCCGTCCATCCCGGGGCCTGACGCGACAAGGTTCGAGACCGGGAATCCTGTGTATTCAGACAGGGCTTCCCTTAACTCCCGGGCATCGGCTGAGGGGTAGATGTTTGCGCCGGGAGCGGCTTTTACCAGGGCTTCCACGGCTTTTGGAGAGGGGCCAAGCGGGTTTTCGTTCGAGCCGAGTTTGATGATCGTTGCAGGGTCAAGCCCGTAAGCCGAGGCTATTTCCTCGATGGACTTGCCGGGCACGTACTCTGCAATCTCAAAAATTTCTTTTTTTATGAGTTCAGGCCTGCTCAAGGATACCAACTACCGTATCTATCTGCTCTTTGGTGATTACAAGCGGGGGCACAAGGCGGAGCACCGAGTCCGAGGTGCAGTTCACAAGCACACCGTGTTCCCGGGCAAAGTCCACGATATCCCCACATTTGTAGTTCATCTCAACCCCGATCATGAGCCCTTTCCCGCGGACTTCCACTACATCGTCCCTGTTCATGTTCCTGAGTTTTTCTATAAAATAAGCTCCCATTTCACGGGAACGTTCTAGGAGCTTTTCTTCCTTGATGGCTCCAATTGAGGCGAGAGCAGCAGCACAGGCCAGGGGCCCGCCTCCGAAGGTGGCCGCATGCTGGCCGCGCTCAAAACTGATTCCTTCACGGGCGGCAATGGCTCCCATGGGGAAACCTCCTCCGATTGCTTTTGCCATGCTCATAATGTCGGGTTCAACCCCTGCCTGCTCTTTACAGAACCAGGTCCCTGTCCTCCCAAAGCCGGTCTGCACCTCGTCAAAGATCAGGAGAGTGCCGGTTTCGTCGCAGATTTCCCTTACTTCTTTAAGGTAGCCGGGGTCAGGAATGTTCACCCCGCCTTCCCCCTGGACGGGTTCCAGGATAACGGCGGCGGTATTGTCGGAGATTGCCTGCCTGATTGCAGCGGCATCGGAGTAGGGGACAAAGGTGGTCGCCGTACTTACCGGGGGTTCAAAAGGTGCCCTGTAAGCGTTTTTGTAAGTTACGGAAAGTGCTCCTATGGTCCTGCCGTGGAAGGAGCCTTCAGCTGCAATAAAGGCGCTTTTCCCTGAAACCATGCGGGCAAGTTTCATTGCAGCTTCTACGGCTTCAGCTCCCGAGTTGCAGAAGAAAACACGTCCCATGCCCGTAACCGAGACCAGGGCTTCCGCAAGTTCTGCCTGGATTTCGGTGTAGTATAGGTTGGAGACGTGCATCAGTTCTCCTGCCTGTTCTCTGATAGCTTGGACCACTTTCGGGTGGCAGTGTCCCACGTTGTTTACCGCAATCCCTGCCACGCAGTCGATATACTCTTTCCCGTGCACGTCATAGACAAGCGCACCTTTTCCTTTCGAGAGCACAAGGGGCTGGCGCCCATAGGTCTGCATAACGTATTTTGCATCTTTCCCGATGACGGAATCGTACTTTGCCTGCGGATCTTTCTGATCCATTATTCCTTCTGTCAAATGAACACCTTCTCTGAGATTTATAACTAAAGGTTATAATGGTAAGCCGCTTACTTGCAACCGCTTACTTGCGACAACTTACTTGCAGCTCTTACCTGCGGAAGAATATCTCCGTAATTATAGCAGTCAGTTGAAACTCTCATCTATTCTATCTGAAGCCAGATAATTCCCTGATTCCCTAATTAATCTTACTGCTACCTGGCAGTTTCCTTTAAAGAATATAGTACCTTGTTAAAGGTTTCTTCATTCAAAATAAAAAAAATCGAAATATGTCTTAGAAGGGTCAGGATTAGTCAGGGTTGGGGAGTTTTCTGACTCTTCCCAGCGTTGGGCTCGGAGTGGGGGAATGTCCGGTCCCCGGCTTATGGCAGTCTTCCGGAACCTGAAGCCCTGCATTTTTCTAATCTGAACCTCTGCGCACCCATGAAACGTCGGCTTCTTCCCATTGCCCCAGTCCTGGCAGGCATTCTTCCTCTGCCGGGCACAAAACCGTTTTTAGCTTTTGCCTTTGTTTTCATGAGGGTTTCGATTTCTACCACTTCAAAGGCTTTTACGCCCCCTTCTTCATGAGATCTTGCTTTAAACCCTTCAGATGCTTTTTCAGCCGCTGGGCTTTCAAAGTTCCGGATTTTTTTGAAAGCTATTTTTTCTGCAGGTTCCCGGATAAAAGATACTCCGGAAGGTGCCCTGATAGTGCCGTCTACCCTTGCCTTTTCATGCAGGAACACGGCATCGGCCTTTATTCCTCCGTAGATCCGGCTGTTTCTTCCTATACGGACCTGTCCTTTTGAAACAAGGCTGCCGTGGACAGTGCTGTTGTCCCCGAGGGTAATCTTGTCCTCCGAATGGATGCTTCCCTGCAGGGTCAGGCCTTTTCCTGCCTCTAACGACTGCGCCTTAATATTTCCTATGAGAACACAGCCGCTTCCTATCAAGGCTTTTTCTGCAACTTCTATGGCTTTCGGGGAGACTTTCGAGCCGGCGGGCACAATCAGGAGCTTTTCGCCAAGCCGGGGGGTCTCTTCATTGTCCTCATAATCTTCGAAGAGGTCTTCAATGGCTTTTTCAACTTCTTCGCCCTTTCCGAGGCCCATCATTTCCCTGATGTACAGGAAAAGGAACATGATAACGGGTACGGGGTTCCTGACAACTATCCAGCCTTTGGTTTCGAATCCGGCTTTGACCTTCACTTCTTTTCCGACGTCCAGATCTCTTTCAACGGTCAGTTTCCCGTCAATTGTCACGAATTCCCCCAGGTAGGCGTTTCTCCCAACATCGACATTGCTCCCAAATTTGGACCACATGTCAATCCTGGCATCGGACCTGGCTGCAACGTCTCCAGAAACGCTCACCCCTTCCCCGATTATAACCGTATTTCCGGAAATCCCGTATTCAATACTGGAGTGGTTGCCGACAATCACGTCTCCTTCCACGAAGATCCGGTTAGCTTCTATTCTGGTGTTGTCGGGAATGAGCAGGGATTTAAAGACCTGTTCTGGTTCTGAAATGTTTTCACTCTCCGGGGACTGATTTTGGATACCTGGATCTCTGCTGCAGGGATATTGTTTGAAATCCTTTTTCAGAAATCTATGAAGTACTTTCAAGCAAAAACTACTTTACAGGATATATTTTTATTCATTTACTGTGGGCCTGAGCCACACAAAATGGCATCCTTATTATATTATGTCCTATTTCTACCAGCCTTTACATATAAAATATTGTGTAAATTTCCGGAAATGTCTATTCTATTTCCTTTCTCCAGTGTCTTCTCCGGAAAATCCTAAAGATAAATCCGGGAAGTGCAAAGGGAAAACACAGGGACTCCTGCGTTGGAGGTTCATTCCGCTTTCTTTGATTCTATGCCTACCCGCACATCCACTGCAGGCCCACCCTCAAGGGCAAGGACCTCTTCGGGAGAGAGGAGTAGCTGTCCGGTCGCAAGCAGCCTGTCGTTTTCGTCCGTGACAAGGACTTCGTCCCCTGCCCTGAGTTCGGGGTCGAGGGATACCACATGTTTTGCAAAAGCCGTTTTACCTTTTGCCACAAAAGGGGCCGCGTCTTCACAGACCACTACCCTGAGCCTTTTTCCCGGTAAATGTCCGTGAAGAACGGCTGCCCCTTTCATGCTCAGGGTAAAAAAACCGTCCTTTGCCCTTGCTGTTGTGATGCGCTTTCCGGAGTGGAAAACCTGGCGCACTCTCTTTGTCCGGGATAACTGGAATGTTGCCCCTTCAGGGAAAAGTTCTTTTCCGGAGCCTTTACCAAACTGGTAATCCGCGATCGTGCGGACTCTTGTAAGTCTTTCTTCGCTTTGCATGAGAGTAAATAATATGCTGAACTTAAAGCCGTGTCGGTCATCCTGAGTTTTCCGGAGAGATTTCCCGGGATGCATCTTATTAATATTTATAAAATGATATAATAACTTATTTATATTTGTTGCATTAAAGCAGTAACTGGTAGAAAATATAAAATTTCGTGAAAGTTTATGGCGTTTTCCGGGTCCAAGGATCTACGGACCTGATCTGCCGGCCCGGAAAGTTATCTTATATAAAATGTCGAGGGCTCTTTTGATTCGTAAAAACATCTCCCTGGATGATGCTCATCTACTTAAGCTCCAGCCTTTCCTGGACAGGCATGGAGGAAATCTCAGTGCGGCGGTAAGAGAAGCTATCGAGCTTGCCGATCTCGCTCTGGAAATGCACGGGACACCGGAAAAAGCAGCAAATTCTCTGAATGGAAGTGAAATTGATTTCGGAGGAATGGAAACCCTGGTGGAGTCAGGGGAAGGCATCATGGTAAGCCAGCAAGTGTTGAACTGGCTTGTGAAGAATACTTCCGGCAGGCTGCTGGATGAAGACGTTGTCCATGAACTGATCAACCCTTACAGGATCAGAACGATGTCTGAACTTGAAGGATATCTCAATGCCCGAAGCCGGAAGATGGGCTGGAATCTGGAGGTCTCGGCTGCCTGCGGCAAGGAACTTGATCCTGAATTTTCAACTATGAGTTTTCTGGGGGGAGATCGGGACCTCCGGGAACTCGTTGTGGAAACAGTTTGCCTTTTCCTGGCGCGGTGGATGAGCCTAGATGTGGAAGTGGTGCACAGGAAGTCCAACTCGACTACCCTCTACCTGAAGCCCTTTGCACGGCATGAGCAGGGAGAAATTCCCCCCGGGGTCCTGAAGTACTTCGGGTCGATGGACAGCATGTACAGGGAAATCGAAAGAAAAGGGGATTTCTGGAAAACGCTCGTCGAACTATACAAGTTTTTCAACTACCAGCGGATAAACATTGACAGGGACCTCTTCGAATCTTTTGCTGCCGGGGAATATCCCGATATAATGAAGTATTTCGAGGTAAAAGCCGGGCGCCAGCTCCATGAAATCCCGCTTTCGGAACTGATCCCTCTTTTCAAACACCTGTTTATGACCTCACAGCTTGTGGACGATGTCGAAATTAACACGGAAAAAGGGAAAGAGTACATCAAAGTTTACCATAATTATTCCAGTGAAAAGGTAAATGCCAAAATGGTTCGTCTTTTTTCTGATGTATTCCGGGCAGGCTGGCACAGTTTCAGTGTAACCTCTCTTAAGGGGCTTACAATATTGGAGTTCAATGATCCGGAAGTTGAAAAGGAAAGTTCCGGGCTTCCCTACCCTTCAGACGAAGGCGTGGAACTCTGAGAAAATGAGAGTTGGGGTCTAATTTCAGATTTTTTTGTGTCCTTTCAGATCCCTTCGTGTTCTTTCTGATTTTTTCGCCTCTTCTCTTTTTCTTTCGCATCCTCTCGATTTTTTCGTGTTTTTTCAGGCCTTTTTCAGTTTCTCTGTAAGGACCTGTATGAATGCAGCTTATTCTTATTTTATATAATATCCAAGAAATTTTATATACCATCGATTAACATCTTAGTGTGTATTGGATGCCATCCATTCACATCTTGATGCCCGTAAACATCCTTTATCCGGAAATACGAAGGAAATTTGTTTCAAATTTCAATGGCCGGCTTGAAAGTACCTTATTTAAATAAGAACTCTGGGGAACGCTAGTGATCCGAAAGAACATCTCAATGGAAGATGAGTACCTGCAAAAATTGCGCCCTTTTCTGGATAATAATTCTGGTAATCTGAGTGCGGCAATACGGGATGCCATCGAACTTGCCGAAGCTGCATTACAGGAATATGACACAATCGAGGAGGCAATAAAGCACTTCAGGGAAGAATCCGGGTACCCTGCGCTTCGCAACAGCCTAATTGAAAGTGGAGAATGTATATTAATGAGTCAGCTCACCGTTAGGTGGCTGATCGAGAAAACCGATGGGATTCTCGTGGAAGAAGGGGTTGTAAGTGAACTTTTCAATCCTTACCGGATAAAGTCTCTTCCCGACCTGGTGGAGTACCTGAACACCCGAAGCAGGAACATGGGATGGGAACTTGTAGCTTCAACCTATCACCTGGATGACGATAAAACCGAAGTAATCATACTCGAAAACGGGGACCCGAGTTTCAGGGCTTTCATTTCCGAGAAAATCTCTATTTTCCTTGGCTTTTATATGGATCTGGACGTCTCTTTTGTCCACCGGAAATCAAACTCTGTACGTATATATCTCAAGGAATACAGGTCTATGGGTCTGGAACTTCCTCCCGGGATTTTAAAAAACTTCGGAGCTTTCGATGCCGTTTTCAAGGAGATTAAGAGCCGGCCTGATTTCTGGATTTCCCTCATAGTCAGGTACAGGCAGCAAAGGTACCAGAGGGTGAACCTGAACAAGGACGTTTTTGAAGCTTTCCTCGTGGGAGAAGTCCCTGACGTGACAAGCTTTTTTGAAGAATCTGCGGGTAAACCTATACGAGAGATCTCGCTTTGCGAAATGATCGTTGCCACGAAAAAACTGGCCTCAGTCACCCAGCTTGTAAGTGATGTCGAAAGGGTTTTTGAGGAAGGAAGGATGCAGGTAAAAATCCGGCATCAGTTTTCCAGTGAAAAGGCTTCTCTCAAATTGGTTGAAATGTTTTCCAGGCTGTTCCAGGCTGCCGGATATGAGTTTGAAGTAAGGATCATTTCGAACCTTCTGATTTTCGAATTCAGGGAAAAGTGTTAAACAGCCTAAAGGCTTTTTTCAAATAATTCTCTTTTCGGATGTTTTCTTTTTCCCCGGCCTTCTCCCTTCTCTCCAAAGTTCTGTATTCTACGTTTTTGTCCCTCTCAAACTGTCTAATTTTTTAAACACATATACCAAAAAAATTAAAAGTTATAATCTACAATTATTTGGTATTGGGTGTTACTCAATTATGTGGTCAAGGCGAGTGAACAATTAATGCTTAAATACCTGCCTGGTCCCAACAGGTTGAAGAAGGCAATCTAAGTGATAGTCCGGAAGAATATCTCGATTGACCAGTGCTATATCGATAAGCTCCAGCCTTTTCTGGAAAAAAATAACGGCAACCTTAGTGCAGCGATAAGGGACGCTATTGAAATTTCTTCCCGGGTAGTGGAAGGAAAAAAGGCTGTGGATGCGGAAAAGTACGTAAATAATGTTCCTCAAAATGCGGAAATTCGCAATAAGCTTATTGAGACGGAAGAATTCATACTTGTACACCGTACCATGTTTGAATGGTTCTTTAAAAAAACTTCAGGGCTGCTTATGGATGAATCTACAATATATGAGCTTATAAATCCTTATAAGTTCAGAAAGGTCCCTGAAATAATCAACTACCTGAACACACTTAACGAGAAGCTTGGCTGGAAGATTAAGGTTTCCGCAGAATACCAGGGAGAGCCGGAACCGGAATCGTTTACTCTTACTTTCTCAAACGGCAATCCTTCTTTCCGGGAACACCTGGTTCACGGGGTTGCTCTTTACCTGGTTAAACAGATGAAACTGGATGTCCAGGGACTGTACAGCAGGTCAAATGTGACCAAACTTTACCTGAAGCGCTTTAAGTATCTTGATTATGAAAAGGTTCCGGAAGGCTTTGAAGGGCATTTCGGTTCCATGGACAGCACCTTCCGGGAAATCCGGAAAAAGCCTGATTTCTGGAAAAATCTCATCCAGCTCCACAGGCAGCACAACTACCAGCGAATCAGCATACAGAAAACAATTTTTGAGGACCTTGTCTCCGGAAGAGTGCCCGATGTTGCGGATATTGCAAGGGACTTCGAATTCCTCGCGGGAAAACCTCCTGATGCTCTCACTCTTTCCGAACACATTATGATTTTCAAGGAACTCTACCTGACAGACAACATAGGGAGTGATATTGAGGTCTCCACGGAAAAAGGGCGTGAATACATAAAACTCATTCATGAGTATTACGATGAAAAGGTCTGTGAATACGTCACTCAGTATTACTCAAACATGTTAAGGGCTCTTTTCTATCCTTTCACAGTAACTTCCAGTCCCAACATGATCCTTTTTAATTTCAGGAAAGGCCCCGATTCCTGTGCCGAAACAAAACCCGATTTTGTCGATCCCGGTTCTCTGATTCCCTGAAACTCTGCTTTCAGGGTTTTGTTTCAGGATTTTGTTTCAAAAAAATCCACTATTTACTTACTGATGCGTTGACTTACTGATACGTTGACTTACTGATACGTTGACTTACAGATACGTTGACTTACTGATACGTTGACTTACTGATGCGTTGACCTACAGATACATTGATATTGCAGAGTTTCATATCCTTTTTCCATGAGTGACGTGATTCTGCTCTGGGACACCCCTTTGCTTTTTGAAAAACTGTTTCTTGAATACGGCCTTGAATGCACCCGGACACATTCCGGCTCCCTGGGCACCCCCTATCTTCCCGCCTGTAAAATCCTGGTTGTGCCCACAGGTTTTGCAAACCGGCAGTATACCAAAATAGGGTCCGGGATCGAAAGCAGTGGAACTCGCCTTGAAAGGTTTGTGGAAAAGGGTGGGACCCTCCTGATCTTCAGCCCTCTTGTTCCGGAATATGAATATGAATGGCTTCCCTTCACCCTGAAGTACGTAATGGAAGAAAACCCCTGTACTCCCCGGCCAGTAGGCGAGCACGATGCCCAGAAGCTTGTGGAAGGCGTCCACCCTCCCGTTGGATGCGACGGTTATTTCGCAGAAACCGATGCCTACGTGGTGCTGGAAGATGATAAGGGAAGAGCCATTATGGTTGCAAAGGAAATCGGAAAGGGACTGATAGTGGCAACCACCGTGCATGAACTGCCTGCAGAAGAGTTCTTCAAATGCAGGATCTGCGGGGCCTGTAAAGTTAAGGTCTGAACAAGTTCAGGTCAGGAAAGTTCAGGTCAGGAAAGTTAAGATTTGAAGGAAAAGTCAGGTTCGGAAAATTAAGATTTGAAGGAAAAGTCAGATTATGAAGAAAAGTTAAAGTCTTAATTCTTTTTTTTATCGGCCTTCATCTTCCTCATTTTATTTTTTTGACGTCTTTGTCTTTGCTGTACTGGGCTTTCAGCTTTTTGATCTCTTTTGCTTCGTTTCTAAGCCTCAGGACAAACAAGCCGAAGCAGGGTTTTATATACTGAAATATTATGTCGTCTCCTGAAAACCCCACAGGGGCTACCTCTCCCATGAGAGGGAGGTCTTTTACCTTGTATCCGCCGGGTACAAGGTAAACTTCTTCAGAATTATCCTTTACGGTTTTTTCACACTCCTTGAGTGTGGCATTCTTCAGGAGAAGTTCAAAGTCCAGATCGCTTAAACATACCATTTTTGTACCTTTTATGATTTTTTTCTTTTAGATCAGCCAGAAAGATTTTGATGGCTGCCACTGCCTCAAATGACCTTTATTATATCTACAAATTTAAATTAAGGGGGGATACTATATAGAGATAGCTCATTCTAAAAAGAGTAAAAAGATGGTTCCAAGTTTTGCTTCTTTGACTTTATTACGGAACTTTCTAACCCTTAGTGCTTCTCAGAACTTCCTTCTCACGATATTTTAACCTGGGATATTGAACCGTTTTTGGACTGATATCAACAAACATATAAATTGTTAACACATGAGAATTGTTATAATCAGAACTTAGAAGGATCGAAACACGAATATACGGGAAAATGGTTGAATTAAAACGTTTTCTCGTTTCAAGGATTTCCGTCTAAATCTTAATTGCAAAGGTTGAGATTCAGGCTCATCTATATTCCATTCTTACAGATAGCATTCTTACAGATAGCATTCTTACAGATAGCATTCTTACAGATACCATTCTTAATGATAAAAATACATCAGAGATGAAATTTATGACCGGCGTAAAAGTGCTCCTCATGATGGGATGCCCTGAGGTCCCAATTCAAACCAGCATTGCTCTGTATCTTTCCCATAAGCTGACTAACTCAGGATTCGATGTAACCGTTGCCGGGACAGGTGCAGCAACTAAGCTTTTGAGAGTCTCTGATTCCGACAGCTATTATGTAAAAAATCTGGTGAATCTCGATAAAACCCTGAAGGACGTTATTGAGAAAAGAGCGGATTTCGACATCTGCTTTGCCTTTATGCATAATGATGCCGGAATGACCTATGCCGCTACAATGAGTGCCCTTTCCGAGGCTAAACTGTACTCCATAGTCTTTGGAAGGAACGCCGAGGCTCTGGCAGAAACCATCGAATTCGATTGTGATAGGATCATCGAAAAGGCCGCTCACAATCCCGTTCAGCTCAAGAAAAAACTGGATAAGGTGCTGGAGGAGATATCCAAATGAGCTGTATTGAGCAAATGAAGTACGAGATCCTCCTGGATAGGACGACCTATAAGGATGCCAGAGAGTATATTAAGGAAAACTCGGACGAGGTTTACTATGTTTCCCCCGGCTACAAGATATTCAGGGACTACCACATAATAGGAGTTCCGCCCATTGCTCTGGGGGCTAAAGGAAGTGCTCTGATCTTCACCTATACAAAGCCCTGCTATGGAACTTTTGTCCTGACAGTAGACAACGAGGATAGCATAAAGGAGATCAATCGGCTCAGGGAAATGGAGAAGGAAAAGGTGACTTCCTCATTGAAGAAAAGCAAGCCTCCTGAAAGCTCCAAAAAACCACCAGGCAGCTTCCTGGATATGTGGAAAAAATGAATTCAAAAAGCAGGTGAATTCTAAAAAGATTTCAACCTAGGGGAAAAGAGTTTTACCCTCACTTTCCTCTAAGTTGACTTTCAAAATCGAGTTTTGCACTAATTAATTTTGAAGTAATAGTTTTACACTAATTAATTTTGCACTAATAGTTTTGCACTAATAGTTTTGCACTAATAGTTTTGCACTAATTAGTTTTACACTCGCTTATTCTATTACCAGGTCTCTGACCCTGATTCCGCTTTCCACTATTTTCCCTACTATTTTCCCACCGGTTATTTCGGCAGCCCTTGCTGCGTCTTTTTCCGGGAGGATGAGCAGGAAGCCCATGCCCATGTTGAAGGTCTTGTACATCTCAAGGTCCTCGACTCCGCCTTCTTTCTGGAGGAACTTGAAGATCTCCTGGGGTTCCAGGGGGTCGTAAAAGTCGAAACCGAGTTTTGTCACCCTTCTCAGCTTCAAAAGCCCGCTGCCCGTGATGTGGGCAAGCCCGTGGACTTCGCATTCCTTGAGGGCGTCCAGGACTTCGATATAGATCCTGGTCGGTATCAGGAGGTCTTCTCCTATGGTCTTTGAAGCATCGTAGGGGCAGGGGTCCTGGTAGGAGTATTCCGACTCTTCAATGATCTTCCTGACAAGTGTGTAGCCGTTGCTGTGTACCCCGTTGCTCGGGACTCCCACAATAACGTCCCCTTCCTGCACTTTTTCCCCGGTTACTATCTCACCTTTCTTAACCATTCCAAGACAGGTGCCTGCAAGGTCGAAACCTTTGATGATATCGGGCAGAGTTGCGGTTTCCCCTCCCACGATGGACATCCTGGAGATTTCAGCTCCTTTCAAAAGTCCCTCTCCTATCTGCTCGGCGAAGGCTTCATCGTGCTCTTCGAGAGCCAGATAGTCCACAAAAGCCATGGGTTCGGCCCCTATGGCAAGGAGGTCGTTTACGTTCATAGCGATGCAGTCGATTCCCACGGTGTTCCAGCGCTGCATCTCGTTTGCGATGAGAACTTTCGAGCCTACCCCGTCCGTTGCCAGGGCAAGGGCATATTCCCCGAAGTCCAGCAGACCTGCATAGTGCCCGATCCCCGTCAGGGGGGCGCCGATGCCTTCCCGTACATAGCTGAGTTTGCCTGTCAGGGCTTTAATGGTTTTTTCTTCTTTCCTGATGTCAACGCCTGATTCTGCGTATGTAAGGTGTTTTTCGCTCACTCTCTGACCTCTTGCCGTGCCGTTCAAATTTGATATTAGATCCCGTTTCCGTTGTAAAGTTCGAATTCCTGATGCAGGGTCCTGACCGCGGGGATTGCGTCTTTTTCCCGGACCACGAAGGAGATGTTGTACTGCGAAGAGCCCTGGCTGATCATGATGATGTTGATCATGGAATTCCCTAGAGCCCCAAAGACTCGCTTTGCCACTCCCGGGGTCCCGGCCATGCCCGCGCCTACCACGGCAACCACGCAGACTTCTTTGTCCGAAATGATTTCCCGGATGATTTTTCGGTTAAACTCCCTGTGGAGGGCTTTTACGGCCTTTTCCACATGGGCTTCGCTGACCACGAAGGAGAGGTTGGACTCGGAAGAGCCCTGGCTGATCATGACGATGTTCACGCCTGCGCTTGCAAGGGTGGTAAAGAGCCTTGCAACGGTGCCTATGGTGCCTGCCATTTCGGCTCCTGAGATGTTGATAAGAGCTACGTTCTTGATCAGGCTTACCGCCTTTACCACGTGCCTGCACTGGAACTTGTCCGCGACCACAAGGGTGCCTTCGAACAGGGGGGCGAAAGTGTTCTTGACCCGGACAGGGATGTGCTCGCGCATCGCAGGTTCGATTGACCGCGGGTGGAGCACGTTTGCCCCGAAGTAAGAAAGTTCCATGGCTTCGGAGTAGGAAATCCTGGGGATGGTCTTGGCTTCGGGCACGATCCTTGGGTCGGTGGTCATGATTCCGTTTACTTCTTTCCAGAGCCAAATTTCATCAACTTTCAGGGAAGCGCCAAGGATGGATGCCGAGAAGTCCGAGCCGCTCCGGCCAAGTGTCGTAATGATCCCGTCCTCGTTTTCCCCGATAAAGCCTGTGACCACCTGGATCTGGGACTCAAGCCGGCAGCCCAGCCGTTTTTCCACCAATTCGTAGGTCTTTTCAAGAGGCCGGGCGTTTCCGTAATCTCCAGTGGTTATGATCCCGGCTTCGCCTCCCGTGTATTCCGTGGAGGAGACTCCAAGAGAGCGGATTGCTCCTGATATGATAGGGGCTGCCAGGCGTTCCCCGTAGGATGATATGTAGTCAATGGACCTTGGAGTAAGTTCTCCCAGGTAGCAGATCCCGATCAGAGCTTTTTCAAGTTCGTCAATGCGGATGTCAAGGATCTGGAGGACTTCTTCTGCGATTTTGGGGTTGTCAATAGCTTCCTTAACGGCTTCGTGGTGTTTGTTTGTCAGCTCTGTCTTAAACTCTTTCACAAGAGTCACTTTGCCCTTTGTGGAAGCAAAGTTCGCATTTTCCATGAGCACATCGGTCACTCCGCCGAGTGCCGAAGTTACCACCACGATCTGATTGCCTTCCTCATAGTACTTCATGAGGAGCTGGGCAACATGACGGATCTTCTTTCCGTCGCCTACGGAACTTCCTCCAAATTTCATCACAAGTCTCATGATCGAATCACATTTCAGGATTTAAATAAAAGTATTTTAATTTGAATCTTTTAATGATTTATTTTTAATAGGGTTATTCTAATTAGCATCATTCTCTGAAATTTATTCAATTCTGGAATTTATTCAATGCTTATCTGTCATGTTTGCAGTTTGCCTTTCTCTGATACGGTTTTTTTCTGAACGGGCATTTACATGCCAGCTCTTTTTGCAGATTAATATAATTTACGCTGCAAGCATTTCCTGTATAGGATATAGGTACTATATTATAACATTTGTGTAAAACAAAGTGTAGCAAAGTGCAGGATTGAAATCTCGGAAAATCTCCTGCAGGCAGGCTTTGCAGTGCCTTGTAGAAGGGAACGGTAGAAAGGGATATATCTTATCCCCAAGTGAAAGAGAGTAAAACAGTAAACACAGGTGAAGCAATGAAATACGCCGTACTTATCGGAGACGGAATGGCGGATTATCCTATTGAGGATCTGGATGGAAAGACAATCCTCCAGGCAGCCAGTACTCCAGCTATGGATTCCATCGCAGCCCGCGGAAAAGCAGGGCTTGCAAGAACCGTACCGGAAGGCTTTCCCCCCGGCAGTGATGTGGCAAACATGTCCATTATCGGTTATGACCCCGCAGTCTACTATTCCGGTCGGGCTCCCCTGGAAGCTGCAAGCATGGGAGTGGCTCTTGCCGCGGACGATGTGGCTTTCAGGTGCAACCTCGTGACAATTGAAAACGGATTAGTAAAGGATTACAGTGCAGGACACATAAGCAGTGATGAAGCGAAAACCCTTATCGAGACCCTTGATTCGGAATTAAGAACTGAGGAGCTTAAGTTCTACCCCGGAATTAGCTACAGGCACCTTCTGGTCGCAAGAGGGGACAGGGGTATCGAAATGGAATGCACCCCTCCTCACGATGTGACAGGGGAAAGGGCGGCGGAACATCTACCTAAAGGAGAGGAAGAGGATTTCTTCAGGGACCTTATGGAGGCTTCCATGGAGATTCTGGAACTGCACCCGGTGAACCTGAAGAGAGCCGAGGAAGGCAAAAACCCGGCCAATTCCATCTGGGTCTGGGGCCAGGGGCATGCCCCGCAGTTCACATCCTTCAGGGAGCTTTACGGGAAGACCGGAGCCGTGATCTCGGCGGTGGACCTCCTGAAAGGGATAGGGATCTATGCAGGGCTGGACGTAATAGAAGTCCCGGGAGCCACCGGTTACCTGGACACAAACTATGAGGGAAAAGCCCGTGCCGCAATCGAAGCTTTTGAGTCCCGGGATCTCGTTTTTGTCCATGTAGAAGCTCCGGATGAGGCAGGGCACGAAGGAAGCCTTGAGAAAAAACTAAAAGCTGTTGAGGATTTTGACCGCAGGATCGTCGCTCCCATCCTTGAGCATGCCAAAGCCTCTGAAGAGTCTTTTACCATCCTTGTAATGCCCGACCACCCGACTCCCATCTCCTTAAAGACCCATACTCCGGACCCTGTACCTTTTGCGGTCTACAGGACCGATAAGGAAGATCCGGATGAAGCAGGGGCTTTTGATGAGGAGTCTGTTAAAAATGGTTCCATGGGCATTGTGAAAGCTTCGGACCTTGTCGGGATGCTTATAAAGGCTGAATAAGTGCCTTACATCCTGTTATTATTTCCCGGATTTTCGAATTTCGGGAATTTTTTCTTTTTGTAGCTTTTTCTTTCTGTAGCTTTTTCTTTCTGTAGCTTTTTCTTTCTGTAGCTTTTTTATTTTTTTTATTTTTTTTATTTAACATCCTAATTATATTTTCTCAGAAAACCTATATATTTGCTCTCAATGTATTCAAATATTGAACGTTATCACTTCATTTAAGGGGGTATTTTTATGGTTAGATGGCCTGTCAGAAGACCTTCCGGAGGTCCCATACGCTGGGACCCGTTTGATGAGATCAAGAGGACACAGGATCGCCTGAACCAGCTGTTTGAAGAGTTCATGCCAGTTGAAGAGTGGGCCGGGGGTAAAGTATACGCTCCTGCTATTGACATCATGGAAGAAGATAACAAACTCGTAGTTACCACTGACCTTCCGGGAGTCGATAAGAAAGATATTGAAATAAACGTAAAAGAAGACATGCTTGAGATCAGCGCAAAATGCGGCCGGGAAAAGGAAACCGAAGAAGAAGGCTACCTGCGCCGGGAGCGGGCTTACACGCGCTTTTACCGGGCGGTCCGCCTGCCAACCAACGTGACGGACGAAAAAGCAACTGCAAAAATGGAAAACGGGGTCCTGACAATAACAATTCCGAAACTCCAGCTCGAAGAGCCCAAGAAAAAGATAGATATCGAGTAATTTTCAAAAAGACCCGGTGACTATAGGGAAACTTCTTTTTGGTCCCTACTTTTTCATCAGGTCTTTAGTTTTCATTAATTTCTTTTTTGATTTTTTTCAATCTGTTCATGCATAACGAGGGAAAAGGTATTTTATTTCTTCCGGTTTTTCTTCTTCTATCCCCTTATTATCAGGGGCTCCCTTGTCTTTCGAACCTTCGGGTTTTACGAGTTCAGGGTGCTGATTCAGGAATTCTTCCGAATAATCGGTGGTCTGCCTTCTGGAACCTTGCTTGAAGATTTCATCTATTTCTTCTTTGCTGAATTGCCCGTGGTCGAGTAAAAGTTGCGTAACCTTTTCCCGGGTTGCCTGGGGTTCTTTTGTATAGCTCTGGGAGTAATAAAGCCTGGATATGATGATTTTCAGGGTCCTTGGTCTGCTCTTTTTGTTGTCTTTGTGTTCGAAGGGGCTTTTGTCCTGAATTTTCTGTATTATTACGTCAAGGTCATACTGAGTCATTTTTTCACCCTGGAAGTTTTGGACGGCAAACTAAATAAGAATTCTCAAATGTATCGGATTTTCAGCTGGCATTCTGGCCCTAGCTGGAATTTGTAATGTGAAACTGAGGGTGAACAAGTTGGAAGTTAACCTTAGATGTAGCTATGGCCTTGAAGCCCTAACCTGAAGTATGGGCATGGAAAGTTGGAGAAAAGTGCGGCATCAGGAAATAGTTCTCGTCATACTTTGCTCGGTCGGGGTAACTCTCATCATCGCCGCAAAAAGTAGTATATAGATGGTCTTATTTATGTTTAGTGCCTTTACTGATCAAAATTATTCTCAACTGTGGGGGCGCTTTAATCCGCTTTAAATATCTTATCATATGTCTTTCATATGACTCTCATATACCCCTCATATATCCATTTCATACCTTTCCCATGTTATTTCCCATGTCTACTATTAATACTCTTATAACCCTAACAAAACTTTGAGGAACCTGCTTGAAATTTGAAGCCATAGCCGTAGAAAATATCCCCCTGATTCGGAAGGGGGATGACCTCCCCTCTATCATCTGTGAAAATATCTTTCTTGAGGACCGGGATATAGTTATCATTGCCTCCACCATCGTTGGAAAAACCGAAGGGCTGACTTTCAGGCTCGAGGACATCACCCCCGGGGAACGGGCACTTGAGCTTGCATCCATGAACGGGCAGGATCCGTGTTTTGTCCAGGCGGTCCTTTCCCGGAGCAGGGAAGTCCTGGTAGAGGCCCCTTTTATGCTTGCAACGACTCTTGCAGGGCACACCTGCGTAAATGCGGGGATTGACGACTCAAACGTCGAGGGTGATCTGCTGCTGAACACCCCGGAAAATCCGGACATCAGTGCTGCAAAAATCGGAGAGAGGATTGAAACCCTTAGCGGAAAAAAGCTCAGCGTGATTGTCACGGACACTAACGGCCGTGCGTTCAAGGTCGGGCAGACAGGGGTTGCCATCGGGCTCTATAAAATAAAACCTGTCAAGCGCTGGATCGGGGAAAAAGACCTCTTTGGGAAAACCCTGGAAATTTCCGAGGAAGCCGTTGCTGATGAGCTTGCAGGGGCCGCAAACCTCCTTATGGGAGAAGGCAACGGTGGTGTTCCTGTGATAGTTATCAGGGGTCTTGATTATTACTGCGAGGAAAACCCGGGAATAAAGGAAATGTACCGTCCGGAAGAGTTTGACGTTATCAAAAAAGGGCTTCGTTGCCTTTTGAAAAAATAAGCTGAAAAAATAAGCTGAAAAGCCAGGTTTTTCTCCTTTTCAGTCCGAAATTTTTTCTCCTTCAAAGGGAATGTACTCGACTTCCACTCCCGCCTCCCTGAAGTATTCCAGAGAATCCGTGTCCGGGTAGGGTGTTGAGTATACGACCCGTTTGATGTTTGAATTGATTATCATTTTTGCGCAGAGGATGCAGGGCTGGTGGGTGCAGTAGAGGGTTGCCCCTGCAATGCTCACGCCGTGGAGTGCAGCCTGTATAATGGCATTTTGCTCCGCATGCACTGCCCGGCATTTCTCGTGCCGCGTGCCCGACGGGATGTTTTCCATTTCCCGGATGCAGCCTATATCCAGGCAGTGGTCCATACCGCTTGGGGCACCATTGTATCCAGTTGAAAGGATGCGCTTGTCCCGTACGATCACCGCCCCCACGTTGTTCCTGAGGCAGGTGGCCCGTTTGCCTACCACGAAGGCGATTTCGAGGAAATATTCGTCAAGGGATGGTCTTTCTGTCATTATTTTTAATGAACAGTAACTCGTATATATAGTTGTGACGTTAGGACTTGTGCCATTTTTGAGATTAATTTTAAATGAAATGAATCTTTGCTTTAGAGAGGAAGAATTGATATAATCGATGAGAGTACAGAATTGAAACAGATTAAATTCATCAGCATTATTAAGATGTGTTGATCACTTATTTCCGGAACCGCAATCGGAATTTTTTTCCGGACGAGTCCGGGATTACCGGGTATGTTTAGTACTACAAACTCGGATTATAAATCTGGATTATAAATTTGGATTATAAATCTGGATTATAGATTTGAATTATAGATTTGAATTATAGATTTGAATTATAGATTTGAATTATAGATTTGAATTATAGATTTGAATTATAGATTTGAATTATAGATTTGAATTATAAATTGATTCTCAATTCGGCTTATCAATTTGGATTATAAAATCAGATTCGGATAAGTTCAAGGAAATAATAGATGCATTCATCCGGAGTATTTAATTATGGCAACAGGTTTTACCGATTTTTTAGATTCCTTCGTGAAGGGTCACGATAATCGCCAGTTGCTGGCAATTCCTCTTGCAGTATTCGCGGTTTCTTTAGCGATACTGCTGGTTTCTTTCGCAAGCAGCGGGTCGCCTTTGCTCCTGGGCATGGAGTTCCAGGGAGGTACCCAGATTTCGATGGGAACAACCGATTCCCCTGCTGAGCTTGAAGAACTGTATTCCGATTATCCGATAATGGATGCCCGGCAGGCAGGTAACAGGGTTATCATGCAGTTCGGTGTCATGGATAATGAGGAACAGCGCCAGCTAGAAGACGATGTAATGGGCCGTTATTCCAATGTGGAAATCAAGCAGATAGGGCCGGTGTACGGAAAAGACCTGCAGGTCCAGGCTCTTCAGGCCCTTTTAATCTCCTTTATCGGGATGGCTATTGTGGTCTTCTTGATCTTCAGGAGCCCTGTCCCCTCTTTTGCAGTGGTACTTTCGGCTCTCTCGGACATAGTGATTGCCGCAGCTTTCATGCGGATTGCAGGGATCGAGCTTTCTCTGGGGACGGTTGCAGCCCTCCTTATGCTTATCGGTTATTCCGTGGACAGTGACATCCTGCTTACTAACAGGGTGCTGAAGCGCAGAGGTACGGTGGAAGAGAAGGTTTCCAGGGCCATGCAGACCGGGATTACCATGACCTCCACAACCCTTGCAGCCCTCGTAGTGATGTACGCTGTCTCCACTTTCCCCTACCTGATCATTCCCTCCTTCACGCAGATAACCCTGCTCTCGCAGATCTCCGGCGTCCTGATCATAGGGCTGGCTGCGGACCTGATGAACACCTGGCTCCTGAACACGGGGATTTTGCGCTGGTATGTCCTGAAACCCGAATTCAGAGGGAGGTTTAACAGATGAGCGACGCAAAAAGTCTCTTTAAAAACGTGAGAGTTATCATCTTTATTATTGCCCTGCTGGCTTCCATTATTGCAATCCACCCAGGATATACCTCGGGGGAAGGCACGACCTCAAACCTGAACTACGGGCTTGACCTGGAAGGCGGTTCCTGGCTCCAGATCAAACTGCAGGGTGCTTTGGCCCAGGTGGACGCGGATTCCGGGATGATTGTCAGTGAAATGGTGGAACCGGTCATCGGAGCCCCCATCACAATAACGGAAAACAAGCTGGAAGGAAACGGCCTTTCAGAAGCTGAAAACTCCATTACGTTCACCACGGATGTCCCGGTCAGCAGCTCCGAACTCGAGCTCCTGGAAATCGGGCGGGTAAGTGTGGATCGGCTGAACCAGGAGACCACCCAGGTCACCCTCTTTACCAGCAAGGAAAGCCTGGTCCGGCTCTACCTGGCAAGCTCTCTGGATTCCGAAGTCATTACTTTTGACGAAGGGGAAGGGCTTGTCTATGAAATCAGGACTGCTGTTTCCGAAGAGGAACTCGAAGCCCTGATGGCAAAGGTAGGCGGTTCAATCCTCAAGAACGAAGACGGGACTTCCAGCTACAAGGAAGGGGTAAGTGTGCAGACCCGGGACCTGACCCGGGACATCCTGAACGACAAGCTCAACGCCCTCGGCCTGAAAGATATCCCTGTCCGGACGGTCGGGGAAGACTACATCCTCATTGACTTTGCAGGCATAGACCTGGCAACCGCAAAGGACATTGCCGAAAAGCCCGGGAAATTCGAGATCAGGATCAATACTACAGGAACTGAGACCCGGCATGTGCTTTACGGGGATTCCATAGTAAGCGTAGGGATACCCGGTTTCCACGATAACCAATGGAATACGCCCTTTACCCTGAACGAGGCTGGGGCGCTCGCCCTCCAGAAAGTCGCAATTGAAACCGGGGCAGTGGACAACCCGAGTGCTCACTACCTTACCATGTACCTGGACGAAAACGTGGTCTACAGCGCTCCCCTTAGCTATTCCGCCGCATCCCAGCTAAAAGAAGCTCCTATCTACTCCTGGCAAGCTTCCACCGGTGGCGATGAGGAAGCCAAGGCTCAGGCTCAGGCACTCCAGATACACCTCAGGGCAGGGGCTCTCCCTGTGAACGTGGTGCTTGTGGGTTCCGGGCATGTGGACGCAGCTCTCGGTGAACAGTTCAAGACCGAAGCCCTGATTGCAGGCCTTCTTTCCCTTTTAGCCGTGGCAGGAGTGATCTTCCGCAGGTACAGGAGACCTGAGATTCTCATACCAATGGTAGGGACTTCTATCAGTGAAGTGGTAATGATCCTCGGGGTGGCTGCGGCCATCGGCTGGCAGATGGACCTGGCAGCAATAGCAGGTATCATCGCAGCCATAGGGACAGGGATTGACCACCTGGTTATCATCACCGACGAGGTGCTTTACGAAGGCAAGCTTCCCCCAACAAAGGTCTTTGTCTCAAGGATCGGGAAAGCCTTCGGAATCATTTTCGGAGCTGCTGCAACCACTATCATTGCCATGTCCCCCCTGGTCGTGATGGGTTTTGGAGCCTTGAAGGGCTTTGCCATAACCACAATCATCGGTGTGTTCATCGGTGTGGTGATTGCAAGACCGGTCTACGGAGTGGTGATTAAGGAAATGCTCGAAGCAGGTGAAGCCTCTGCCGCTCGTAAAGGGGAAATTTCCGCTGACGAGTGAACCGCGCTTTATGGAAAATAAATAAGGGTCGCAGAAAAGGTTGATTGCAGAAAAGCGAATAAAATGAATTGCAAGAAAGTGGGCAAAAGAATCGCAGAAAAGCGAATAGAATTGCGAAAAAAAGGACAAAGCGAATCCCAGAACCACAAATAAACGGATCGAAGGAAAGCAAAATAACGAGGTGCTAAGATGCAGGATCTCTGGACGTTGAAATACAGGGCCGCTGCCCTGGAAGAACTGCTTGGAAACGAACATTCGGTGGATACCCTCTCCGAGCTGCTGCAGTCCGGGAATCTGCCCCACCTTGTTTTCCACGGTCCGGAAAATTCGGGAAAAACAACTGCGGCTCTTGCCCTTGCCCGGGAACTTTACGGGGAAACCTGGAAAAACAACTTTACCTATTTCAATGCCTCGGACTTTTTCGACCAGGGTAAACGTTACCTTGTCCGGGATAGGCGTTTTGTCCGGATTATCGGGACCGATGACCCGAAAAAGATCTACAAAAGCGTAATCGAGATTTTCAAGCAAATCATTAACGAATACGCAGGAATGGCTTCTCTTGATGCGGACTACAAGCTCATTTACATTGACAACGCTGAGTCCCTGAGTTCCGATGCTCAGCATGCCCTCAGGCGCATCATGGAAAAGTATACTTCCACCTGCCGCTTTATCCTCTCCACAACACGGCCTTCAAAACTGATCCCCCCTCTTCGTTCCAGGGGCTTGCAGCTCTTTTTCACCTATGTCTCCGATACCTCTCTGAAAACCTATCTTGAGAAGATCGCTGAGGCCGAAGGGCTCAGCTGTTCGGAAGGGAGCCTGGATGCGGTCCTCTATTTTGCAAGAGGGAACGTTGCACGGGCTGTCCAGACTCTTCAGCTTGCTTTTCTCAGGGCTGAGGGAGCCGAAATTACGGAGGAGATCGTCTACGAGGTCACTGTTAAAGGCAGGGATGAAACAATAGATGAACTGCTTGACGCCGCTCTTTCCGGGGACTTTGCCCGGGGGCGCAAGCTCATTGACGAAATGCTTATAGAAAAGGGTTTTTCCGGAATTGAGATCCTTGAGGGGCTCTCTGAAGCTCTTGTAGATTCCGGGGGGCCGGATGAGAATATTGCCCGTCTGCTGGTGAAAATTGCGGAGGCTGATGCCTGTATGGTGGTTGCAGCAAACGAAAGGATCCAGCTGGAGTACCTCATTTCTCATTTTTCTTAATTTTTTTCATTTGTGTGACATTTGTTTTTAATACTTTCGGTCTTTTATCAAACTTCAGTGCTCTAATATATATAATATTTGGTTCCTAAAATGTCAAATACACAAAATATATATACTATGTTTCAACATTTTAAAATCTAGAGCGCAATTTATTTATATAATTGTGTTTTTGTATAACATAAGGTACTTCTTGGGTATGGGGCTCCTCAGGATACTAGAGGTCCGAAAATACCTTCTGTAAAGGGATATCGGGGCCCGGGTTCTACGGATGTCCGTAGAAGGGTCCGAAAATATCTCTATTGAATGGTAAAGGGCCTGAATTCCCTTGAGCAGGTGCCCTTCCTTCGGGAGTCGCCTTTAAAATTCCACAAAAACTCCCTCAAAATTCCCTGAATCCCTCCTGGTTCAGGGAGATCTTGCTTATCTAATAATTGGGCTTTTGAAGCAGTTCTATTAAAACAGTCGGATCTGCCGGGAAATTACAAAAGCCAGAATTTCAAAAAAAACGTTGACTGCCTGAACCCTCTTTCAGGCAGTTCAACAGTCTATTCTTCAATTCATTACTATTTTTTAATTCATTACTATTTTTTAATTCATTACTATTTTTTAATTCATTACATCTATTCTTCAGTACTTGTAGTGCTTCACCGAGTGGTGGAGGATTACCACAAAGAATGCGATGATTACAAGCACGAAGCTGAAGAAGCCGACCGGGTCCCAGACGAAGCCTATGCCTGCTCCACCTTCGTCCCAGGAAACGAGCACTGCTCCCTGGAGCACCGTGGGAACCACGACGCAAGCGAAGGCCAGGACGAAGATGAATATGATATCAAAGGCCTCTGCAAGGGCACTTTTTTCTTTTTTGGTAATTTCTGCCATTTCTTTCAGCCTCCTCAATCGTAGTAGGCGAACTCAAACATGTGCTTCTTGATGGAGTCGCGTACCCGCAGGCAACCTATCGTTTCGACTACAACTATCAGCCCGAAGAAGATCACATAGAGATAGAAGAAGTCCGAAGCTATCTCCCATGTAGCCCCCAGGATCTTACTGATCACAAAGAGTTCCACACTTACAAGCAGTAAGAGCATTCCTGCAACCAGGATACTGTCTCCTGTCAGTTTGCTGTGGTACTTGCTTTCCATCTCCTGGTTAATCTTTGCTGAACTCAACTCCAATCACCTCCTTTCCTATCCTCGCATTTTCTGACCCTCTGGGTTCGGGCCAGCCCATTTCAGCCCAGTTGTTTTCTGCCTTTGAAGTCTTGTGCTTGTGGCTGAAGTAGAAGTACGCAATGCCGTAGAATACGAACCCGAAGATCAGGTTATACTTGTAGCCCCAGAAGAGGGTTGAAAGGATCGTAATGGCAATTGCGATTGCAAAGTAGGCGATGTAGGGCTGGAGGGGTCCTGCAAAGGGACGGACTTTGCTTGTTGTCTCCGGGAAGAGGGTCCTGAAGCGGATCAGGGCAAACGGGATCAGCACATAGCAGAGCAGCCCCGAGACGATGGAGAAGGTAATGACCTGGTCCAGGAAACCGCTGAAAGCAAAGCCGATTGCTACCGGCATTGTGAAGATCACAGCCCTGTAAGGGGTGTTATACTTCGGGTGCACCGCCGAGAACCAGGAAGATACGTAGTGGTCTCTGGAGAGTGCAAACCAGGAGCGTGAAGAGTCACAAACACAACCGTTTGCACTTGCAAGGCAGGTAAGGAGTGTCCCGAGTCCCAGGAGGGCGATGAAGATTAATATACCGCTGTTCTGTGCCGCTTCAAAGAGCGGATACACGGAAACCCCTAGCATGTTAGCGGGGATCAGCACTGAACAGAGGTATAGGGTCATAGCTGCTCCCATCAGGAGGGTGATCATCCCTGCCTGCTGCCCGAGCGGGACTGCCCTTGACGGGTGCTTACATTCTTCGGCACACATCGCTGCCCCTTCTATTCCCAGGTAGAACCATGGCCCGAATTGCAACGCTGCAAATAGGCCTATCATGCCGTTTGGCAAAGCCCCCTGGAAGAGATATTCAGGGTGAATGTCCACTGTTCCGAAGGCGGTTGCGAAGAAGAATACCACAATTGCAATAAAGGCTATCATGGTCAGGAAGAAGTTCAGGGTTAAAGCTGCAACCACACCCCGGTAGTTAATAAATGTCAATAGTGCAATAACTAGCAGGGTCACAGGGAAAACCTGTAACTGTGGAAATACCTCCGACGCAATAAATGCGACCACAATAGCGTCCGCAGCTTCAAGAGCGATGTATTCCATGTACACCGCAAGCCCGACACTGGCGGCTGCTCCGGGTCCTATAAATAGTCTTGCCCAGTCGTAGGGTCCTCCTGCAAGTTTTGTGGCTGATCCGAGTTCACTGGCACAGAGAGAAATTATAACATACATGGTTCCTGCAACCAGCATGGCAAGCAGGGAACCCAGAACTCCTCCTTTTGCGACGGTGAAGTTCCAGCCCATGTACTCTCCGACCAGCACGATCCCGACTCCAAGAGCCCATACGTGGAATGGGCGCAGAGTCTTCACTAGGCTGGCAGATTCAGAGTTTTCAGACATTTTATCCCTCTCTCATTCAGCTTCTTTTTGAAATCTTGCTGGCGTCCAGCAAAACCCAGGCCATCAATGCAAAAGCAAGGAGATATATCATACCGTTTATGATAGTCCAGATGTCCATTTTCTCATATCCCCCGATATGTTTTTAAACAGTGTTTTTTTGCATTCCTTTGTCTATTCATTAAAAATATTCCAAACCAAGCGTGTCTGACTTATTTAAGGGTTTTGCCCATGTTTTTAAAAAAAAATTAGCCGACGAGGCTATCTCGCCGGCCGGGTTTATTGCCTTAGGGATGTCAGTTTAGAATACGAGTCCGAGGTCTTCGAGCTGCTTCCTTGCTCCGTCGTAGACCTGCATGTATTCGTCCGTGGGTGTTACGGTCTTAACGTCGTAGCATTCCTGGAAGGTCTTGCCTGCGGGTGCGTTTGCATAGTTCTTCTCGTAGAGGCCGACGAGCTTGTCGAGGATTCCGTTGACTTCTGCGATGTCCATGCCTGCGGTTGCCCTTGCGACTTCTCCCATCATCCTGGCTTCCATACCTGTGGTCTTGTCGGTGACGACACCCTTTGCGGCTGCCACACCGGAGAGGATTTCACGGCCTGAAGCGGTGTCAGTCATGGACTGGGCGGAAGCTTCGAGGAGACACATCTCGGTACAGGGGCCTGCACATGGGTAGTACTGGTTCCCGGAGAGGATGTCTGTAAACTCGGAGATAGTTGCACATGCCCAGCCTGCGATTGTCAGGGTTTCCCTGGTGTTGGTGGATCCCCAGCGGATGTGGACAGGGCCGTCAAGGTGCCAGCTTGCGCTGCTCATGACGAATGCGTTGATGTGGGTTGCAATGTCCACGATTGTGGTCTCTTCAATGCCGCCGGCGTATCCGCCAAAGATTGGCATCTGTTCGTCCATGATAATATCGCTGTTGCCTTTGTAGTGAGCAATTACTGCGATTGCATCGAGGTCGATCTTCAGCTCGTTGAGCTGGGAGACTTCGTGGCTGTCAGAGGAGATCTGTCCACCGTAGCAGTCAGAGGCAATGTTTCCCTGAGCGGACAGGGAGGTCTCAGGGCCCTATATGCCCATGCCTGGCCTGCCGGCCATTGCTGCTGCCTGCTTGATGAGCCTGGTTTCGGTCTTTGATGCCAGGACTTCATAGGGGCTTCCCGGAATTGGAGGCTTGCCGCGGACGGAGGTCATAACACCGTCTACAATGGTGTCTACTTCCTTTTCCAGGGCGTAGCTCATGTGGACTGGCATGAAGACTTCTTCGGAAATCGGGGACCCGGTAGGACCTCCCTGGACAATTGGCTTCCTCTTGTCTCCGATGCTTCTCTTCTTGAACTGAACTGAATCCCTACCGGTCCCGAGGGTGAATTCCGTCTGGATGTTGTTGAGTGCGTCCCAGATCTCTTCTTCGGTGTACTTGACGATCCTGTGGGTGTCAGTACAGTAGATACCGCAGTCGAGGAGCATCTCAAACCCTGCCTGGAAGAGCTTTTCCATCATGTCCTTGTCGGTAGGGATGATCTCTCCCTTGAAGTCAAGCCCGTACTTCTGCTTAAGCTCCATGGACTTCATGGGAATTGTCATGAGGTCCCAGTCGTCCTGGGTGCATTTCTCACCGACTTTTGCTCTGTCGTAGAAATCGTAGCAATCAAATGATTTTCTGAATGTCATGTCTGGTTCCCCCGATTATTTCATAACTTCAAGTGCTACTTTTGCGGCTTCTGCAGCGTTCTCTGCGGTTGCGTCTGCTCCGATTTCTTCGATCCAGCCTTCAGAAACAGGGGCTCCTCCGAACATGCACTTTACGCTGTCTCTCAGGTTTTCTTCCCTGAGCAGATCCATGAGGTCCTTCTGGCCGAGCATGGAGGTGGTCATAAGGGCGGAACCTACAAGAATGACTTTTTCTCCCTTGTGCTTTGCAACCTCTTCTACAACAGTCTCGTTGAGGACGTCGGTTCCGAGGTCGAGTATATCAAAACCATTTGCTCCGAGCATGGTTGAAACAAGGCGGTGCCCGATGTCGTGGATGTCTCCTTCTGCAACAAAAGTGATTGCAAGCCCGGTTTCTTCTCCTTCCTTCCTGGTCTTCTCAAGTTCGGGAGTAAGGATTTCCATTGCCCCGCTCATTGCTTTTGCAGACATCATTATCTGGGGCAGGAAGATTTCGGCGGCTTCAAACTTGTCTCCGACGATCTTCATCCCTGCAGAAAGGCCCTTTGTGATAATATCAAGTGCTGGGATTCCAGCAGAAAGAGCTTCCTGGGTTAACTGTACACATCCCGCGATATCCTGATTAACAATAGAGTCGCGAAGCTTGTCAAACATTTCTTCGTTTGCCATTTTTAATCCTCCATTTCAAAACTCCGTTATCACGCAGTTTTTCTGGGGCAACGCAATGCTCACTGATACACATAAAAACGACTCATGCTCTGAGGAATGACTCACGCTCCGCTACCTTCCGTTACCTATACCTTCCGGTAGCCGATTTGAGTAGGGTTCTCATAAGCTCCGCTACCTATACCTTCCGGTAGCCGATTTGAGTGGGGTTCTTATTTGCTCAGTTTCCTATTCACATGCTATTTTGGAATTTCTTCTCAGAAAATTCGTTCCCATAATTTTGCCATATCGGAATTTCCTCAGAATGGGTTTTTCTGAGTTTTGCCATTTTGAAATTCCTTTACATGAGATTCATTTTCTGAATGAGGGTCCTGTGCATTTAGTGAACAGATTTTTACATTGGTTTTCTGGATACTCTTATCCTATATTTTCTACCTGTCATATCCTGGACGGATGAACAGATTTTTCGATATATCCCAACTATATCGTTGCCCTGTAATCACTCTCTATCTCAAAAGCAATTACTTATGTTAAACATTAGCCTTCTACTATATAAGCGATTACTATATTTAATAATATTATAATGTGAAATATTTTTTTAATCTTTTTTGTGATAAATGTTCAGGCGAAAACCTTCCTATTTTTTGTCTGGACAGGTTCTGAAACTAACTAAACTGTAAGTTAAATCAAAAATTATTTATACCAAATCTCTCAGGCTTCAGGTTTACCCTTGTCTGCATGCCTGCCTGAACACTAACTAGAAGCACATCCATTTGATTCGGTCTTAATGGCCATTAAATGGATATGTATAAATAGGAGTTTATTTTCTCTTCCGGCGGGAAGGGGTATGTGAAGGTTGAAAACCGCAGGCTCCAGTAGAAGCTTTTGTAAAAGTAGCTGAGAATTCATTTTCTCAGAGAATTCATTTTCTCAGAGAATTCATTTTTCTCAAAATAGCTCTTCTCTAAAGTGCCTTTCCCTGCAAATTTAAAAAAAGGTGTCGGCTTCAGAGCCGACATTACATTTTTTCAGTTCAATTTATTCAGTATTTGTAGTTGATGGTACACTCGACCATCTTCTGAAGGTTGGCGGTAGGGGTCATGCTGACAATCCCGCAGCCAGGGGCAAGCAGTCCGACTCCTGCGTCGAGAATCTTCTTGGATTCTTCGGCGACGGTTTCTGGAGTGCCGTTCCAGAGGTTTGCTACAGGGTCGAGGTTTCCGATAATGAGTGTGTTTTCAACGTTGCCCTTTGCGGTTGCGATGTCGACTCTCTGGTCCACGCTGATTCCTTCCACGCCGGTCTTTTCCATGATTGCAAGCCCGTTGGTGGTGTTGCCGCAGATGTGGAGGACGGAGGCTACATCGAGTTCCTTCATTGCGTCCACGAGCCTCTTCTGGTAGGGGAGGGCGAATTTCTCGTAGAATTCTCCGCCGATGAGTTCGTAGCTTGCGGTGGGGTCAATGATGGCCAGGGTGTCTGCTCCGTTCTTGACCATTTCTTTTGCGTATGCTACGTTGAAGTCAGCGCAGAAGTCAAGGAGTTCGGCGACAATGGGTTCCCCTGTGAAAAGGTTCCCGAACCAGGCATCTCCATTGATATGCTGGGCAAGGGAGAAAGGACCGATCATGGATCCGATGATCGGGAGTTCTTTCCCGTATTTTTCACTGAGGATCTTGACTGCTTCGAGGACCTTGGATACCCTGCCTTCGTCAAGGCTATAGTCCCTGATCTTGTCGAGGTCTTCCAGGTTCTTTACGCTGTGCTTGATGACCGAAGGCTGTTGCTTGTGGTCGCCAGCTTTGATGCCGCAACCGAAGAGCTCAGCTTCAGCGGTAATGTCAAAAGGTACTCTCACAGCTTCAAAACCGATGACTGTGTGCCCAGCTTCCGCAAGAGTTGCCATTTTCTCTGCGTCTTCATGGGCTTCAGGCCAGTGGGCTCCGCAAGCTTCCATCTGCTCAACAGTTGCCGTCTGTGTGAAGCAGGCGGAAGGCATTCTGTCAACTGGCTGTTTCCTTAATGCACGATATAACCTTTCTTTCGGTGTGTATTCTGTCATTTATTTTCCCTCTCTCTAGTATAAGAACAGCGACTAATATCAAAAAATCATAGTATAAATAAATATGTATTATTGTATATTGATTAAATGTTATATTATAAATATATGTCAATTTTAATCTTGATTGACCTTAAATTCTCTGAAAACAAGTACATTTGTTATATCAGTCTGATAACTATGGAAAAATTAATGTATATAATGATTTGCTGGCTTAACTAAAGACTGAGGCATGCAGGCATAAATATAAAATAAAATTGAATTGAAATAGTTAATTGAACAGTATCTAAAATTGGAAAACTCTAATGGAAAACTAATTGGAAAACTCTAATTAAAAAATCGAATTGGTAAAGTTTTGAATATTTGTTTGAAGCTTCAGGTCCAATTAGAAAAGTTCTCGGAACAAAAAGGCTTTTCATTAATGGAAAGGGAATTGCGATAAAGAGCTTAATACTTATCAAGGACTGAAAGCAAGGACTGAAAGCAAAATCATGTCGGTATACTAACAGGTATACTAATATATACTATCGGTTATATAAATATAGGGCCATATATCTTAACCCTTGCTGTTCCAGTATTCGGATTTGAATTCTTTCCCTTCTTATTTCCAATCCTTTAAGGGGTAATCCAGAGTGCCGGATGCCTCGAAATCATGCACACTTCGGGAAAACATTGAGGAGAATAAAAAAATGTACGGCATAGCACTTGATTTGGGTACGAGCGGTTTTCGAGCACAGCTTATTGAGCTTGAAACGAAAGAAACCATTAAAACGGTTATTACCATGGGGCACCCCCTGCCCGGTGGAAATGTCATGGATCACCTTGACTTTGCGATCTCAACCGGAGAGGATGTGGCCCATGCGGTGATACTGGAAACCATCAGGAGAATGTTCCTTAAATTCGATATTGACTTCTCCGAAGTAGAGCGGCTGGCTGTTTGCGGAAACCCTATCCAGCTTTCCCTTTTCCAGAACATAGAAATCAGGGACCTTGCATACGCCGGAGAAAACAAGCAGAAAAAGCTGGGCGTGGAAAATGTAAAAAGAGACGCCCGTGTGTTCCCAGCTTCCGAGCTCTTTAAAGACCTGGATATGCCTAACTGCGAAGTTATCGTCCCTCCCGCAATCAAGCATGAGATCGGGGCAGACGCCCTGGCAATGATGCTTGAAACTGACTTCCTGAACCAGACTAAACCTGCTCTTGTTACTGATTACGGGACAAATGCCGAGATGGCCCTGAAGATCGGGGAGCGGATAATCACGGCAAGTGCAGCTGCCGGTCCTGCCATTGAAGGACAGGGAATAAGCTGCGGGATGCTCGCAAGCCCCGGAGCGATCTGCGATGTAAAGCCCGAAGGGGAGTACTGGAGGATTATTGTCCTTGACAAGGAGATGGAAAAAAGGGACGCTTATCTCATTAATCCTCTCACCGGGGACATAAAGGAGTTCTACGGCTACGAAGCTGTGGGCATAACGGGCACCGGTGTGATCTCGGCTTTTGCTCTGGCGCTGAAAAGCGGCCTTATCGAAAAGTCCCCGTCCCTGCCAAACGGCAGACTGGTCCTTGGCCCTGATATCGAAATCACCGAAAAGGATGTGGAAGAAGCCGGAAAAGCAATTGGGGCAATCAGGGCAGCCCACCTTACCCTTATCGTGGACTCCGGCATCAAGTATGAAGACCTGGAATACGCTTACATGTCCGGAGCCTCCGGGGCTTATGCGGATGCCGAAGATGCCCGCCAGCTCGGGGCTGCCCCTGGTTTTGCAAAGAATATTGTTCAGTTTGGGAACACTTCCCTTGCCCTTGCCCGGGAACTGGTAATGGACAGGTCCAGGCTCGAAGACGTTATTAAGATCGCCAAAAGGATCACTGCCGACCACCTCATGATGGCGACCAGCGAAACCTTCAACAACTTCTATCTCTGCGAACTCTCCTACTGGACCCAGGGTATGCCCCTTGAAATGTACAACCAGATGCTCGAAATGTACGGCATCCCCGTCCTCCCCGAAACCCTGGAACATGCCTCAATCGAACGCCGGGTCAGCAAAGATATAGAAGAAGTGGGAGCAGAAGGCCTTGCCATCCTCAAAGAAATCGGAATCAACCTCGAAGTCCCCGTGAGCAAGTGCATCTACTGCCACAAATGCGAAAAAGAATGCCCCGAAAACGCCATCGAAATAATCGAAGACGCTGAAGGCAAGCGGACAGCCAGATACGACAGCCAGAAGTGCCTGGGAACAAGTTGCCGCCGCTGCGTAAACATCTGCCCCGAAGGTGCTATCGAGATGTCCAACCTCCAGATCAAGGAAGCAAAATAAGTTTTTTTCAGGAATCGTCCTCAAAAGGGCGTTTCTCCCTCTTTTTCTCATTTTTGACATTTTTTCATTTTTTCATTTTTTTCATTTTTTCATTTTTTCATTTTTTCATTTTTTCATTTTTAGCAAGTTCTACCACCTTATTTTTTTCATTTTTTGCCATCTTAGCCTTTCACAAATACAAAATTTGATAAGTGGTTCCCTTCTATATTTCTTCTTACCAGGAGCTGAACGTCTATGCCTTCTCATCCCATCGCGATCACCCGTACCATCTACGACCCTGCCCTCAAAGATTTTGTTTTTGATTCTCCCGAAGGCAGGGCTATGCCTAACATCAGGCAGTGGATAGACAAGCAAAATCCTGTTATTTACTGGTATATCCTGCGTGTAGACAACCCTTCAGAACTCCTGCTCGACCAGTGGGCCGTTGAACTCTACAACCACCAGGCCCTCAACATCACAGACGCTTACATTGACGGCATAGACCGGCGTTTTGAACTTAAGAAACGTGAACGTGACCCATGGAGTGATAAATACGTCCTCTCCATTCCAAAACAATTGGGAATTCCCATTGTAGGCAGCGGGACTCGCCGTATTTTCTTCAAAGTGGATGTAAACTGCCGGGAAGGTCTGATGCACGAATATGGTATTTCCGGCAAGTTCATTGCACAGGGGGTTGAAGCCATTGACGTCCGGGAAAAAATGTTCCGTTATTCCTGCAAGGTCGGAGAATTTCGGCAGATCTTCGATAACAACCCGGATGAAGCTTCCATCTATGCCGAAAGACGCCTCTCATTCCGCTATTCTTCAAAGTCGGTCCAGGTTTTCACCAACAGTTTCCGGATGATACACGACCTTTACAAATACTGTCATTCCGGCCCCATTGGAAAGGATGACCTTCTTTACAAACTCAATTCGCTGTATTCCAATTTCGAAAAGGTTCCCGAGATTGCCGATAAACGTATTAACCCTCTTCTAAATGAAGGCATCAAAGTACTCACCATTCTTGACGAAGGCAACATGAGTGAATTCAAGTCGCGGTACCTCCGTCTCTGTGACTCTCTTGTGGAGCAGTTGCATATCGAAGTTTTGGGTGCTAATTTGAAGGATAACAAGGTGAGTCCCCCTCCTGTGACCCCGTCACCCTCTCCTGAAAACCAGAAAACGGGAAGTATGAAAGAGGATTCAAAAGCAGAAAATGGGAAACGAGAGTGTCCTTTATGCATGAACCTCATTGATTCCTCCAACAGGTCCTTATTGTGCGGAAAATGTGGAGCTCAATTTTGCCAGATATGCGAGAGCTGGTTCCGTGAAAAGAGAAAACGTGGGGAGAAACCTCTATGCGAGAATTGTTTTACTGCCGAAAAGGAAATTCTGAGGAAGCAGATGGAAGAAAAAAGGAAACTCAGCAACTCTATTGGCATGAAATTTGTGAAAATCCCTGTTGGGGATTTCATGATGGGGTCGAAGGAGTATAACGATGAACAGCCTGTTCGCAAAGTAACGATTAAGACGTCTTTCCTTTTGAGTAAGTATCCTGTTACTCAGAAACAGTGGAAAGCTGTAATGGGCAATAATCCTTCTCACTTTAGATGCGACAACAATCCTGTTGAGATGGTATCCTGGGAAGATGCACAGGAATTTATCAAAAAACTCAATCAAATGGAAGGGGCAAATGAGTATCGTTTGCCCTCGGAAGCCGAATGGGAATATGCATGCCGTGCTGGCACTGCAACAAAATATTACTTTGGTGACGATGAATCGAAACTTGGGGATTATGCATGGTACAGCGGAAACTCAGGTGGCAAGACTCATCCGGTTGGCGAAAAGAACGGAAATCCTTGGGGTATTCACGACATGCATGGAAATGTCTGGGAATGGGTTCAGGACAAATATCATGGTAATTATGAAGGTGCTCCTTCTGATGAAAGTGCCTGGGAAGGTGGCAGTAGCTCTAACCGGTTCAAACGGGGAGGCAGCTGGTTCAGCGTTGCAGGGTACTGTCGGTCAGCTTACCGCTCCTACCTTGCTCCTGGTAGTCGCCTTGACTACCTTGGCTTTCGCTTGCTGAGGAAACTGTAACCACTTTCCACTTTCCACTTTACCACTTTATACGCTAATTTGGAATGGACCCCGGCGAAGCCCGAAGGTTCGAAGCGTGCGAAGTTGCCGAACCTGAGGTGCTGAGCCAGCCCACTATTTGAATATAATTTGACTCATTTGAATATCCATTTTTGAGGTCCAAATGAGTGAATTAGCAGCTCAGGTCCACCGTAATCCGAACCGCGTCATAATTGACAACTGGTTTCTTATGCAGTACCGGGTCTTTTTTCTCTTCAAGTTCCAGCAGCCCGCTACCTTCCAGATACTTTATGTCGTTTGAGACGTTGGGTTGTCTGCGGTTCAGGAAGTGAGCAAGTTCACTGATGGATTCGGGCTTCTTTTCCCGGATCACCTGAAGCAGGCGGATGCGTTCATTTGTCAGGATTTTTGCTACGTCTTCAGGAGTACGGGCTACAATTTTTGGTTTTTTCTCCCCGGCAATTTTCCCGTCTTTCAGGTCATCAAAAAGCCGGTTCAGATGATCTCCATAAGCCTCATCGGACATGATCTTGATTTCAATGTCTTTTAATTTTATCTATAAACCCCCGGTTTGTAGTTGTTTTATAAGATATCTCAATATTATAGCTATATGGTCTGAGCATATAGGCACACATGGCGTGAAAAAAGAGTGAAAATTTTCCCGATTCGATGAGGTCGGATTTTCTGGCTGATAAGTAGTGAACCGGCATTTTTTCTGGACGAAAAGAATTTGAACCGCTGTCTCTGGTAGGGCCAGATGCTATAAATGCTGAGGTTTCGAAGGAGGTAGCGGTTTTTACAAAGAGCTTATCATGTTCTTGTTTTATGGTCTTTTTGAGATTCTTATTTTCATTCTGGATTGTGGAAAAGGCCATTTGCTTCGCAAATGGGACAAAGCACGTTTGATAAGGTGTTCCGGTTGCCCTAGTTTTTATTCGAATCTTATTCACACACCTGTTTTTAAGTCCTCTTGAGCGAACGGAGTGAGCGAAAAGGACGCGTGCTCCCGAAGCGCAACTCGGGAAGTGCAACTCGGGCAGCGCAACTCGGGTTCAGAGAACCGAATACAGCATTGAAGCGGTCCCTATCCCCAGGGGTTCCATCAAAAGATCCACGTTGTATTTTTCCTGGAGTTCCCTGGAAAGGCCACAGGGGATTCCGGGGGTTGAAACCAGGCATTTTTCTGCGAGCACGTTTTCGGGGATTGTGTCCGCACAGGGGGTCGCTTCAAATATCATGGAGAACTTTTTAGGGGTTTTGAGGTCAAAGGGGGTGATCCCCAGTTTGAAGATAGCCTTTTTCATGAGGCTTTTTTCGGGGTCGCAGCCATAAACATTGAAGCCCTTATTCACGAGGTGTTCGGCTCCGGGGAAACCGACCTTCCCAAGCCCGAGCACCAGTACGTCCTTTGAATCAGCGTTTCGGTACCTGGATACTATATCCGCGTAGATAATGCCGGTGCAGGGCTGGTTGTTTCCGATTTTTCCGTTTGTGAGGTTGTGGGCAAGGAAGGTGTTGTCGTCAGCCATAAGGATTATTTCCGCTCCGCTTTCCACGGCTTCATAGTAGCCGCTCACGTCAGGCATTTCCGTCACAAAACTGTCAAACTTGAAGTAATCCGTAATTACTTTCAATGAGTCTGAGAAGTTACCTATGATCCCGTTTCCTGAAGTCACGGGAACAATGCCCACTGATTCATAGTGGGGGGATGTGCCGTAGAGGTCTTTGCAGACCTCTTTCACATTAAGCCTTGTTACCTTGCTGACGGCAGTGTCGGCTCTTTCAAGCTGCTTTTTAATATTTTCCAGATCTTCCGGAGTTAAAAGTGCCATTTTTTTCCCTCTCTTAAGTTTCAATTTAGAATTTAGGTGCCGTTTTAAAATCAAACTTTAATTCTTTATGATAAAGATTTCTATTTATGTTAACAGGGTCAATCTTATTATTTGTATCAATCACTATTAATATTGGACAGTATCAAACCCGTTTACAGGTTGCTGGATATTTTTGTGAATATAGCATATTTCGTATGAAGTTATGATTTATTTTGTGATCATTATAAACTGCCATTTCTGTTTTCTGAAACTAAGCACCTCAACTTTTTACCTTAATCCTGTTTTTCTGGTAACTATCGGGGTAACTCTCATAAGCAGTGGTATCAACAAGCGGGGAATATGCAATTGCTCCGAAGTCTTCTTCCAGAATCAAAAGCCCTCTCTTTCTTATGGACTCAGCTTCTTCCCGTCCAGGAGCCCGGGCAATCAGGGTAAATACGGGGTTTTCTCCCTTGCATGTGAAGATCTCAAGGCCCGGCTCGCTGTAGTATTCTCCGTATTCGCTGCCTTCGGATAGGAACTGTTCTCCGGCAGGGTGAAGGGTGCGCTCTCCACTCTTTTCTTTCTTTAGCAGGAGGTGTTCGAAACTGCAGTAGTCGTTCTTCGGAAGTTCCTCGGGCTTCTTAATCTGCTTCATCTCCTTGATCCCGCCTTCAAAGGCTCGTACCAGGAGTTCCACAAGGTTGATCCCCGAAGAATGGTAAACAACCGTCGGGGTCTGGCTCGGGAAACGGGCATCGATTTCAATGACTTTAAGCCCGCAGGGGCCGGCGATTGCTTCCACGTCCATGATTCCCTTCAAGGAAAGGTTGGCTGCAAGGGAAAGGGATATTTTCCTGAATTCGGGGTCAAAGGAAAGCGGGGTAACCCTGTGGCAGTCGTAGGTCCCGTCGATATGGACCAGGGTTTCCTTCACTACAGCAAAATGCTCCCCGTCCCCTATGACTTCCAGGGAAACAACATCTCCTTCAACGTATTCTTCTACCAGCATCCCGGGGTCCAGGGTCTGCAGTTCCGCTTCATCATAGATGATCCTGGCTCCCAGGCTGCTGCTTTCACAGGGGGGTTTTACAAAATAGGGAGGTTCTGCCGGGCTGTCAAGAGGAGTGGGGACTTTGATGGCCGCAAAATATTCCTTGGATTTTTTCTTGTCCCTGCTGATCCCGTAGGCGGCAAAATCAAAAAGGAGAGGGCATGATAGCTTTTCTTTTACCGAGTCAAGGAAATTGATGCATTCGAGGTTTTCGTTCACGGGGATAACGGCATCAACAGTTTTTGAAATCTCTATTAGTTTCTCCGGTTCCCCGGAGATGTCAAAACAGTGGAATTCGTCAACAAAGTTCCGGATCAGGGCTTTCGGGTTCCGGTCTACAAGGACCGTTCTCATGTCAGCTTTCTTTGCAAGATACGCAACTTCGAAGCCCTGGAGTTTCCCCCCTATCAGGCAGATAGTTTTCATCCTAGCACCCCAGGATCTTTTCGAAATCAGCCTGAGATGCAGGCTCCATCCCCATACTTTCAAGCCTTAAGATCACGCTTGTGATGCTCCGGTCCCGTTCTTCAAGTTCCCGGTCATAATTGGCAACACCTTCGAGCCGGGAGTCCGGGGGGAGGATGGATGTTACAATGTTTGCCCCGGCGTTCAGCCGGTAGACCATGCCGTCAATGCCTTCAAGGTCCAGGGAAGCCGGGATCAAGCGGTCGGGGAACATGAGCCTCTGAACTGCAATAATCTTCAGCTCGGAAAGGTTTGAGCTATCCTGGAAATCGGCAAGTGGGGTCCCTTCCTGGGGAAGAAATGTCATGACCCTCACCATATCGGGGTTATTTGCTTCCATGCCCCTGAGGGACGTGATGGTCGATTCGATATCGTTTCCCACTCCCGTCAGGAGCCCATCTTCTACGCAGTAGCCGTTTTCCTTTGCAAAGAGCCGGGAACCTGCCCTGCCGTCAAAGGACTGCCCTACCCTGAGTTTTGCGTAGAGTTCCCTGTCGTAGGTTTCCTGGTAGAGCGCCAGGAAGTTGGCTCCGTTTCTTTTCAGTTCTAGGAGGGTGGAATTGTCCATCACTCCGGGAGATACCATTATTGGAAGACCCAGTTCCTCTTTTACGGTGCGGACCATCTCCACAAAACGGCCAGGTTCGTCATGGTAGTAGGGGTCTTCACCCATGGTCAGGTCGACCATGTGGAACCCAAGCCCTTTGAGGACCTTGCAGGTATCTCTTACCTCCTCTGGGGTTAGGCGGTAGCGTTTGATCTCGTTTTTACAGTTGTAGTAGCAAAAAGTACACTGGTTTTTGCAGTATGTCGAAAAATATATGAAACAGTTCAGGAAGACCCTGTTCCCGAAGAAATGGTCCCTGACCTTTCGTGCTACGTAGTAAAGCTTCTCAAGTTCTTCTTCCGATCCGAGGGAGAGAAGAGCTCTCAGTTCGTCGTCTGATAAACGGTAGCCTTCAATTATTTTTTCCCCGAACTTATCCAGTTCATTGTTCGCCATTTTCTGAAACAAAAATTTCACCCTCTCATTTTCAAATAAAATTTTAACCCGGAGTTTTGCCATTACAGGTTTTTGCCATTACAGAATTTTGCCATTACAGGTTTGTGGAAATCCCGTTGTAGTACGATTCTGACCTGGATGCTCTTTTGATGTTTTTGAAATCGTGCCTGACCTTCAGGAGGCGTTCGAGCCCGAACCCTGCTCCTATCCAGGGCTTGCTAATACCCCAGTCCCGGTCCATCGGGACAGGGCCGACAACTGCCGAGGAAAGTTCCAGGTCCCCGTGCATGACGTCGAGAGTATCCCCGTAGACCATGCAGGAATCCCCTATGATCTCGAAGTCTATCTCCATGAAGTCCAGGAATTCTGTGATCAGCGCCTCGAGGTTCTCCCGGGTGCAGCCCGCGCCCATCTGGCAGAAGTTCAGCATGGTGAACTCTTCCAGGTGTTCTTTTCCGTCGGACTCTTTCCGGTAGCAGGGTCCAATTTCGAAAATCTTGATCGGGTCCGGCAGGGCCCTGTCGAATTTGCGCAGGTAGTTGTAGAGGTTCGGGGCAAGCATGGGCCTCAGGCAGAGTTTCTGGTCTACCCTGAAGACCTGTTTGGAAAGCTCGGTGTCGTTGTCAATTCCCATACGTTCTATGTATTCCGCAGGGATCAGGATCGGAGACTTGATTTCAATGAAACCCCTGTCCACAAAAAATTTCGTGATATCGCGTTCGAGTTTTCCCAGGTAGTGTTCCCGCTCTTCGGCATACATGCGTTGAAGGTCTTTTCTCCTTCTGGAAACCAGCTCTGATTCCAGCTTCCTGAATGGCGTGCTCCCATCCAGGGAAATTTCATCTGCCGGGCTCAACAGGGCTTCGAGTCTCCCTCTCTGGCTCAGGGTCAGGGCCGGGGACGGAGCGGGGGCTGGTGAAGTTGTCTTTGTGGCTGCAACGGAAGAAGGCGCTGACGCGGACCGGTTCAATGAAGATGCAGCCGAAGACGTTGCGGATACGACCTTGCCTGAAGTGGGTGCAGCAGGTGCCGCGGATGCCATTGCAGATTCAGAAGGATTCGGAGCAGACGCAGCAGGTGCCGCGGATGCCATTGCAGATTCGGAAGGCTTCGGAACAGACGCAGCAGACACCGCAGACGCAGGTGATGCCGGTTCAGGTGCAGCTGGGGCTGTTGTCTGAGGGCCATTTGAGTTTTCAAGAATTTTGGGAGCCCTTGCAACGGATTTCGGTTTTGCTTTCCTGGCTCTCGGAGCAGAGACTACCCTGACCTTCACACTGCTTTTGTTCTCGGTGGTTTTTGTGAGGAAACGGTTGATATCTTCATCCGAGACTTTGCAGTGCTTGCAGGTTTTCCTGTACTTGTGGTGCCTGAGCGCCCGGGCTGTGCGGCTGCTGCGGGAGTTATTCACGATAAGCTGGTCTCCGCACTCCATTTCTATATAGATTTTCCTTCGGGAGACTTCATAGTGCTTGACTTTGTGAAGCAGTCCGGTTCTGGACATCCAGACCCCGGCAGCAGATACGAGAGAATCGAGTGGTTTTTTCTCCATAGTGTTACCCCGTGATGAGTTTAAGATCAGGTGGATTTCCTAAAAGTAGCGTTCAAGAACCCCGGCTTACAAAACATAAGCACGGACTCAGCAAAGTATGCCAAAAGCAGCAAAATATGCTGGAAAATACCCGGAAAGACTCAGAAATTATTCCTGTATTCTGGAAAAAATTTCAGCGGAATGCCATGTAAGTGCCATTCCGGGATTCAAAAACGTGGCGGAAACCCCGGGAATCTAACCCGGCTGAACGGATTTAGAGTCCATTCGATCTACATGATCAGGTTTCCTCCTTGTAATAAAATAGACTGGTTAAAATATTTGTTTTTGTATAGTGATAGCTTAATTGTTATAAATTAAATATTATCATTTTGTATATATGTTTATTGGTATAATCTACAAAAAAGTCTAATGTTTATATATATTTTTCGAATTATGATAAACAAAATGGAAGTAAAAAAGTAAAAAAGCTGTAAAGACAAAAGTCCATTAAAATGCAGGAGCGAAGCAGAGGGTAAGCCGAGAAAGAAAGCAGGAATTTCTTCTGTTTAGTTCTTTTCTGTTTAGTTTTTTTTCATTTTTCCCTTTCTTTCTTATATATTTTTTCTTTCTCGTTTTTCCCTTCATTTTCTTTCTTCTTCTCTTTTTTTTGTTCAGGCCTGATTATAAAGCCCGAGGGTTATAAGTGTCAGGGAAGTAGCGTTTACATCGTCTTCTTTGTTTCCCCATGCCCCGCTTTCGCGGACATTTTCAAGTAGCCACCGGATAGAATCTTCAATTTCGTTTTTGAAACCTGCAAGGACCAGGGCCTGGACTGCCAGGTTGCTGGTGGATATATGCTTCCAACCGCCGTCCGTTTCTCTCTTTGAAAGGACCCACTCCGCACGTTCCTGGATAAAAGCCCGGAACTCTGTGCTTTTTGCCAGGGTGTCTTGCTTTTGAAGGGCTGTGATGATCAGGGAGGTGGTGCCCACCTGTTCCCAGGAAAGGCCGTAGTTTTCGTACAGCCAGCGGCATCCTTCGCGGTCTTTTACCTCCATGTCCGCAAGGGCTGCCAGGACATAGGCAGTATCATAAACTTCTTCGTTCCAGGAGCTCCCGCTTTTTTTGCTCAGGAGCCATTTTTCAGAGGCTGTGATAACAATCCCTTCGGTCGCAAGAGCCGAGCAGGCTCGGGCGGTTTCCCTGACCGAATCGTTCCAGGAAGCTTCTTCCTTTTCATGGATGAGGCGGGTGATGTAGGGGTTCGGACGCTTCCAGACAGCACGGGCTGAAAGGGCTCGGGAAAGTTCCTTCAAGGAACTTATCTGCTGTTGGGAAAGCCATTTGAAGCTTTTTTTTACAATATCGAGTTCCAGGTCGCCTAACATTTAACTGTGCTTTTCAGGCTTCATATATTAAAACCTGACTGAGCCAGGACCTGGCTTAACCAGGAACTTATTTAATCGAGATCTGACCGGGCCAAAATCTGACTTAACCAATACCCTTTTGCGCCAAAACCTGGCTGTTGCAGAGTTAATACAAAGCTATATATGGGGGTTTTGCATTATTATGCATAATGGTGCGTCCAAGGAAAAGACGGATGGTGGATTTCGAACATGGTTTGAGGCATTTCAAACCGGAGGGGGACAGTCCCGAGCCCCCTGAAGACGTCAGGTTAACCATTGACGAACTGGAAACCATGAGGCTCAGCTACCTGGAAAAACTGAGCCAGAGTGATGCCGCGGCTCTCATGCAGATTCATCAGTCCACTTTCCAAAGGACCCTTAAAAAAACACTTGAAAAAATTACCGATGCTTTTGTCAATGGCAAAGCGATCAGGATTGAAGGAGGAGATTACAGGATGCCAGGTAAAGACGGAACAGGTCCTGCAGGCCAGGGCCCGGTTGGTGGACAGGGACGTGGACAGGGTAGAGGTCGAGGAGGTCGTTTTGGCGGCCCTGAAGGAAACTGTGTATGCCCTGCTTGCGGGCACGAAGCTCCCCATACTCCGGGAGTGCCCTGCAGCCAGATGAAATGTGAGAAGTGCGGAAGTCCTATGGTCAGGAAGTAATTGCGCAGGAGAAAATTGATTTTCAAACTTGATTATTAAAATTTTACAATAAACTTAAAACCATAAATTAAGGAGTTAAGAAACAATGCCAGGTGGAGACAGAACGGGCCCTATGGGCCAGGGATCGAAGACAGGAAGGGCTATGGGTTACTGCTCGGGCAGTGATGCCCCGGGTTATACGACAGGAGTTCCTGCAGGTGCAGGGCGGGGCGCTGGCCGTGGAGGAGGGCCTGGTATGGGCCGAAATGCAGGTCGCGGTGCAGGTCAGGGTTTCCGGTGCAGACGAATCCCCGGTTTCGGAAGAGGCGGAGGATTTGCTGCCCGGGGTGACTACCCCGGATATTACTATCCAGCACCTGCTCAGTCCAGGACCGAATCAGATGTCAATTTACTTGAGAACCGGATAAGCTCTCTGAAACAGGAACTTGAGACTCTCACGGAAAGTTTGAAGGGACTTCGGGCTCAAGGAATTGATGAAAAGGAATGAGTTCAGTAACAAGTTCAGTAATGAATCCATAAATGAGTTCTGAATTCATTCATAAGTTAGTTTTAAAAAATGAATTTCGGGCTGGAAAATGGAGATATTTCCTGCTGGATTTTCCGCTAAATTCCCCATTTTTTCAGGTCCTGATCTTTTTTGTGAAAGGAAGAGTTAAAAAATGAAGTCACGAATCGTATACGGTCCACTTCTTTCCAGAAGGCTCGGCAGGTCTCTCGGAGTCGATGTGATTAAAAACACCGGTTCGAAAAAGAACTGCAACTACGACTGCATCTACTGCCAGCTCGGGCATGTGGAAAAGAAGCTTAGAGGGCCGGAAGCTGTGCAGGGAGGGGTAACCCCCGGGGAAGTTGTCGAAAGCCTGCAAAACTTCCATAAAAATGTCGAGGATCTGGACTACATCACTTTTTCCGGCACCTGTGAACCGACCCTTAACCTAACGCTTGGGGAAATGATCCGGGAAATCAGGAAAGTAAGCGAAATTCCGGTCTGCGTTATTACGAATTCTTCCCTTACAGGAAGGTCCGATGTCCGGGAAAACCTTGCTGAAGCCGACCTTGTGGTGGCAACCTTTGTCTCCGGAAACGAAGATACCTGGAAGAAAATTCACAGGCCCGCCCCGGAGATAAAACTTGAGGAGGTCATCGAAGGGCTCAGGAAACTTGCAAAAATGGAGTCCGGGCCAAAACTTGCCCTCGAAATCATGCTGCTCGAACGTGCCGACGGCAGCCCCCTGAACAGCACTGAGGAGGAAGTCGAAGCCCTGATTGAAGCGATAAAATACATTGCCCCCGATGAAATCGAAATCCTTTCAGTCAGCCGCCCGCCTGCGGAAGCTTATGTTGTCCCTGTCCCGGAAGAGAGGCTCAGGGAGATTGCGGAAAGGTTTGTGTCAGAGTTCGGGCAGGAAAAAGTCAGGCTTGTCCTGAAAGGCCTGAAGAAAAAGCGTTCGAAGGTAAGCCACCAGAACCCGGAAGAAGAAGTCTATGCCCTGCTTCTGAGAAGGCCCTGCACTTTTGAACAGGTTGAAAAAGCCCTCGATATTGATTCCGGAGGTCTGCACCTGATAATCGAAAAGCTTCTAAAGGCCGGAAAAATAGTTGAGGTAGGCTCTTCCGGTGAAGAGTATTACAAGGCAAGTTGAATTTGGCAAATTTATTTTTTTGAATCATGTTTTATTTTCCGGGGAAGGTTCCGTTTTTGCCCTTTGCCTTTTGCTCTTCCCCGATTTATTCAGACCTGAAAAAAGAAAAAAGTAATTAAGTGCCAGAAATGTGCTGGCTCTTCACGCATTCCCCTGAGTTGCTGGCTGGGGCGGAAGCCTCTGGGCAAGTTCGTTGTCGAGCATGTACAGGGAGTTGACGTTGTCTCCGACGAGCTTCAACTTGGCGATTATGTCGTTGTCGTTTTCTTCTTCTTCGATCTGCTCGTTCACGTACCACTGGAGGAAGGCGTTTGTTGCGTGGTCTTTCTCGGCAATGGCGAGGTCTACAAGTTCGTGGATTGAGCGGGTGATGAACTGTTCGTGCTCCAGGGTCTTCTTGAACATTTCCAGAGGGGTCCCGAATTCCATGGGAGGCTCCTGGATTTCCTTGAGCTTTACGTTTGCACCCTGCCTGTTCAGGTAGTCAAAGAACTTCATTGCGTGGATAGTCTCTTCTTCGACCTGGATCCTGAACCAGTGTGCAAAGCCAGGGAGCCCTTTTGCCGAGCTGTATGCCGACATTGCAAGGTAGAGGTAGGACGAGTACATTTCCTTGTTAATCTGTTCGTTAATTGCTTCTTCCATCTTTTCGTTAAGCATTTTTTTACCCTCACTAACAAATGTCCTGTTAAATGACTGCCCCTCTGGCAGGCTGAATCCTCCGCTTCACTCTCTTATGAGTTGAGTCTGCAGCTTTCCACCCAGGTATTTTTTCCTGCCAGTGATATTTGCCTGAACTTCGATAACTCCAATTATTTTGAGTCAGGCAGGGTGCTTTACACCCTTACTTTCTTATAACTTTCAATTTATAGAAGTTTTTTGTAAAATTGGATCTTTATCAATTTTCTTGTAATTGTCTGGGTGCTGGATAGATGAGGATAAGTGTGGGGCAGATTCCGGGCAGATGCAGATTCCGGGCAGATGCAGGATAAAGATCTCTGGTTTCTGAGGTTGTTTGAGCTTGCAGAGCTAAATAGCCGGAAAAGGCACATAAAAAAGCACATAATTCCGGAAACCCGGTTCGTGAAAAAAGTGCGTGTAAATATGAGTCGGTATAAGGATGTGTGTAAAAAAGTACGTATAAAAGAATTATGTATAAAATAGAAGGGGTTAATGCCCCCTCTTTCCGAGATCGCTGTCAATAACGAGCAGGGCTGCCCCGTCCTCTCCTGCAAGTTTCAGCTTTGCGATGATGGCGCTGTCATTAGCTTCTTCTTCTACCTGTTCTTCCACAAACCACTGCAGGAAGATGCTTGTGGCATAGTCCTTTTCTGCTACTGCCAGTTCGAGGAGTTCCCGGATTAAGTGGGTGACGAACTGTTCATGGGCAAGGGTTTTTTCAAACATTTCCAGGAGCGTCCCGAACTCCGTGGGAGGTTTCTCAATTGCCTCCAGTTCCACACGGGCTCCCTGTTCAACGAGGTATTTGTAGATCTTGTCCGCATGTTCCATTTCTTCTCCGTACTGGACTTTGAACCAGTTTGCAAAGCCAGCAAGCCCTTTGTATGAACAGTAAGCTGACATTGCCAGGTACAGGTATGCAGAATACATTTCTTTGTTAATCTGTTCGTTCAGTGCTTTTTGCATCTTTTCATTCAGCATTGCTTTTCCCCTCACTTCTTACGGATTCTTTCTATACAGATTCGGAAAAACTGATCTTAATGGTAAAGTTTTTCAGGGACAGGGCGCACGCACAACAAGCACCTCGGCTTTTGCGTTTCTTACGACCTTTTCCGTAACCCCTCCCAGAAGGAAGCGGTCAATCCCAGTTTTTCCCCGCGTCCCCATAACAATAATATCGATGTCGTTTTTTTCCGCAAAATTCAGGATCTCCTGGGCGGGGTATCCCTGCAGCAGGACGGTCTTTACCGTAACCCCTGACTCTTTTCCCATCTCCTCTATCTCTGTGGTTGCCTCACTCCCTTCCTTTCCGATTTCCCAGTCATAGCTTTCGGGCATAAGAGGAGTACAGCAGGAAGTAGCTGCAACGTATAAGGCGTAGACCTCCGCCCCGGTCCGTGCTGCAATTTCAATTCCCGAACAGGCTGCGCTTTTTGCGTTTTCCGAGCCGTCGGTTGCGACCAGGATTTTCCTGTAGGTTTTTCGCTTCGTAAGTTATCCACCCATTTGCAAGTTATTCTCTGGTTTATTTCCGGAACTTTCCTCTTGATCCTGGTTTCCAATTTCCAATTTCCGGTTTCTCAGGAGCCCTTTCCCCGTACAACAAGTACCGGGACCTTTGAGATCCGGACAACTTTTTCGGACACGCTGCCTATCAGGAAGCGTTCGATCCCGCTTTTTCCGAGCGAACCCATAACTACCAGGTCGACCTCGTTCCTTTCCGCAAAATTGACGATTTCTTCTGCGGGATGCCCCTCAAGTAGCACGGCTTCCACCTCAATCCCTGCCTCTTTTGCCTTTTCTTCCACGTATGAGGTGGCTTCCTTTCCCAATTCCCTGAACTGGGTGTACATGGCTTCTTCCCACCTGGGATCTTTCGGAACTGAGGAATAACTTGAGATGTCGATAACGTATGCCGTATGGACTTTTGCCCCGCTCATCCTTGCGATCTCAATCCCGGTATCAGCTGCTTTTTTTGCTCCCACCGAACCGTCGGTCGCAATCAGGATTTTTTTGAAAATTTTTCTCTCCATTATCTGATCCCTCAATGAATTTTACTCCCTTTTCTAAGCCTTTTATATGCCTTTTTTAATCCCTTTTCTAATTTAATCCCCTTATTTGAATATTGGCGCATCCATATTAATGATTTTCATCCAATAATTCCCGGTGCAGAGCAACAAACTTATTCTGCCAAAAGTAGCATATACTTCTTGTATCTATTTTGAAAGAGGAGGGTAGATTTTGGGTAAAAAGGGAATCAAATCACTCGGAACCCGGTCGTTCAAGATCCTTATTATTATGTCCATTCTCCTGGCTTTCACCTCCGGAAGCGGTTGCCTTCGGAGTTTTGAAGAAGAAAGTTACTACAATATCAGGGATATGGATATCTCTGCAGACCGGGTAGGGACTGCTTTTGTGGACCTAAACGTCACGACTTACGTTGAAAAATATCACGGGGATACGGAGAAAAACACTTCTCTCCTTCTCAAGGCTTACAGCAGGGAGAGCGGACTTCTTGTGGTTCAGAAGGAAGTGGAACTCGGAGCATTTGAAAACGGGGAAACAAAAGCTGTAAGCCAGGCCCTGAGCCTTCCGAAAACCGGGGGATACGAGATCCTTTCCGTCCTGTTTGAAGAAAAAACCCGAAAGGTAAGTGGGGAAATCAAAGTTTACAACCTGGACGCCCTGCCCGCCGATCTGGAGGACATAGGGCTTGAGATTTCCGAAATGGATTTTCTGGTAAGGAAGGTCGAAAACGGAAAAGTCCTGATTGAAAACGACATCTACCTGGCAAACGAGGGCAGGGAAACAAGCCAGGACTTCCGGATGCTTGTCAAGGTCCGGGAGCTGGATGCCGGGCTCCTGGCCGATAAGGTCTGGGCCGGGACCGGAAAAATCAGGCCCCAGACGACGGTCATAAGAAGTGTAAACCTGACAATGCCCGATCAGTACAACTATGCGGTTGAGGTCCTGATCTGGAACAACGACACTGTTGTCAAGCGCGGGGAAGACTACATCCAGCTCAGCCCGGAAATCAAGATTAAGGACGAGACCCAAACGGCAGTCAGGAAGATCGAGACAAGCGACTTCGAAAGCAGTGAGGAGAGAGTGCCGGTTCCTGAAGAGGAATACCCCATGGAAGAAGAACCCACTCCCGGATTCGGGCTGTTCCTTTCCGCAGTTCTGATGTGCTTTGCAGTGTTTTTGAGGTCCAGGAGGCGGTTTAGATGAATGAGGCAGAAGACATTAAAACAGGGTTGGAAGGGGTAAAAGAGGAAAAAACTTCGGACCTGGGAGATAACTTCAAAAAAGGAGTGTTTCTGATTGCCATGCTGCTCCTGCTTGTGGCAACTTTCAAGCTCTACTTTTCTATCGAACGAATAATTGATGTGTGGTTCGAGCGCCAGTACGTCCCCATTTTCAGGGCAGTGTATAACTTTTTAGTCCTGGTCGTAAGCCTGTACATCATCAGGCTGTACATCCTGAGGCGCTGAGTGTATATCCTGAAATGCTGAATACGTAAAAAGATTTGAAAACAGGGCTTAAAGGGACCTGAATTTCAGGCCTCTTCAAGCAATTTTTTTACGGTTTCGAGCACCAGGATCGCATCTTTCCTTTTTATGTCAACTTCTTTGTTTTTGCAAAAATCGAGCAGGACATCTCTTTTTTCTTCTGGAATCAGGCCCTTTTTTACCCCTTCTTTTACAAGTCCGAGATAACTCCGGTCCGGGTAGTAAGTATTGATTGCAAGTTCGAGGAGGGAATCCTGCTCTTCTCCTGTAACCAGCCCTGCGGCAAGAGCTGCTTTCAGGGTTTCCCTCATATTGACCAGGGGTACGGAAATGGATTCGAAGGTATCCGGGTTTGTGCTTACAGCCACCTCGTCGTCGGATTCGATCACGCCGTCCCTGTACCAGCCGTAGATTTTCCCGACTCCTATCATCCCGTGGGCATCCAGTTCCGAAGCCCTGAGGGCTCCCATGCTCGAGCCGCCCACAACCTTAATCCCGGCGTCCATTGCGGCTATTATCTCCCGGTGCCCTACCGCTGCCCGGTCAAAGAAGATCCCGTCAATAATCCCAATGACTCCGTATCCCTTCTGGATAAACTTTTGAAGCTGGAACCTCTTCACCGGGGGCTGGTAGTTCCCCCTGAGGATTTTCCTTGCCTCCTCATGGGAGATGCTTGAGCCGGCAAAGATAACTGCTTTTGTTTTCATGTCCGTCCCTTGGCTTGGTTTTTTTTCACAGCTTTATTTTTTTGACAGCTTACTTATCTACAGCTTACTTATCTACAGCTTACTTATCTACAGCTTACTTTCCGCGTATTATCTTCTTTTCCAGGGCCTTTCCCTTCTGTTCCTGGAAGAACCTCTCTTTTTCCCTGCTTTGAGCCTTTCGCCCTGGCGTTCGGGGTCGATTGTAAAGAGTTCAAAGCCCGGAACGATTACCCGGACAACCGGAATCGAGACTTCTTCTCTGGAAAGGTCCACGACAAGCACTCTCTCTACTTTCCCTCTGAGCTTTTCCAGCACCGTGTCGATGCCTTCGGCCGGGCTTGAGGTGGAGAGGTCAGGAACTTCTGAGAGGGAAACATGTTCTCCGTCTTCGAACCAGAACCCATTCAGGCGTTTCATCCTCTCGTACCCGATGTCCCGGATAAAACCTTCTCTTGAGGTATCTTCTCTTGCGCCCTGGATCTGGACGACCCTGGACTGGGCAGCTTCCGTGATGGCCCTGGAAACTGCGATTTCGGGTTTCAGGTGGGAGCCTGCGCCCATGACAAGGAGGGCCGGATCTTTGAGTTTCACGTCGTCTGCGGCAGCAATTGCCGTGGGGATGCCGGTATCGCTGGGGACGAGCCAGACTTTGAGGTCAACTCCGTTGTCCTTGAATTTCCGGGCAAGTTCGTATACGTACCCGTCTTCTTCCGTTAACACGATTTCTTTCCCGAGGTTCCGGTTGAACTGGGCCGTGCTGATTGCGTCCCTTTCGATGACTTCGAGAAGCCCGTGGAGGATGGCTTCCTCAAGCACGTTTCCGGAGGCAAGCCCGTTGGTGTTGCTTTTGAAGATTTGCTGGCACATTCCAGGGGGGTTGTAGGGGTGGTAGACCGCATTTACGTTCAGGAGCACGTCTTCCCCGTTGAGCAGGTCACATGCCCCTACCCATTCGAACATTGCATCCGGCTGGGGAGGCTGGGCCAGGAGAAGGGACTCGGGCTCAACTATGTTGTAGCTTTCGGTGGCGTTTTTGTATGATTCCACCATAACAGGGGAGGAAATATCACTTTTGATATTCGCGTTCAGGCCTGCCCTCTCTGCCAGGCAGCGCTCGAAACTTTCCATGATGGCGGAGATCCTGGCTCGTTCGTCGGTCGAACCTTTTCCCGAATATATGGAAATCGCACCCGGAGCCGCACTGGGGCGGATTGAGGAAAAGACCGGGATTCCGAGCCTGTCCAGGTTTGTGATGTCGGCGATTCTCGTGACGCCTATGTTTTTTAACTGGGCTTTTGTTTTTTCCAGGGTTGTGGCTTCATCATACACGCGCTGGCTGCCTTCAATGTATGAGAGAGACCTGTCAATCGTTATCTCGGACATAGTTAGAAACCTTCTCATTTCCTGTTATATAGCTTGTGATTTTTTACAGGGTGGATTGTTGCGGGTATTCGCCTGAGCTTAGTTGCATTTTCCAGGCTTCATATCCCTTAAATTACATTCTTGATAAGCTTGAAAGTAATGAAAACTTGAAAGTAACAATATATAGGGAAGGGGTCTATAAGTATGTTTAAGGGTTTATAAGGGGTTTTTGTCTGGTGGATCTTAAGAAACTGCTTCTGGAAGAAAACGTAGGGGGTTTTGACCTGATGTTCAGGGCTCTCCTGGGGGTGCTGGGTATCACTGCTCTTGCAATGAACCTTGTGAAAAGTTCTCCGTTGAAATGGATAACTGCACTAATTGCTGCTGTAGGGCTTTTCACTTCAATCACGCGGCACTGTTCTCCGTACCACCTTCTGGGGATCAATACTGCGAAGAAAAGATGAACGAGTTTTTTGCTTTATTTCCCCAGTTCCTGGATCCTTTTCGGCCGCCGGATGAGGTAGTAAAGAAAAGCTCCGATGACGTAGGTGAAAACAATAACGATAATCCATATTAATCGTGTGTTTCCTTCATCGGTTTCTTTTCGGAAGCAGTCAGCCAGCATCCAGACCCATAGGGCTAAAGAGACCAGGTACATGAGCCCGAAACTGAGGAAAATAAATAAAAAACCGAGGTTGACGTTTTCGAACATTTTGCAGCGTCCTTTATTTGAATAATTTTTTCTTTTTTCTTTTGCCTTCTTTGCGTTTCTGTTTGCAATTCTTTGTGCTAAAAACATAAAAGACTGCCTGAATCTGCGGGCCTTTTTGGACGTAATGCCGGTTCGAAATCGTCTTCCGGGTTTAATCAAAAAGGAGCTTCCTCAGGTTTTCTCAAAACTAAACTCGATTCTACAATTGATATAAAATATTCTATTAGAGGCAAATTTGCACACAAATTTCAGAATAATTGTTTATGTGAATTTAATTTCAATATTGGCCATTATCCAATTGTAGAAATGGATTGAGTTTTGAGACAGCCTCAGCCTATTTTTTTCTGTTCTTTTCCCCGCTTCTCTCCGTCATCCCTTCAGTTCCCCTAGAATTTTTCAAGTTTTAGGGAATTTCAGAGCTTTTCACCCCGAATGAAGGAGAAATAGAGTCGAAAATCTTGAATATTGAAGACCTTCACTGGAATGTATTGAACCTTGTAGGATATAAATGTGAAAATATCTATCTTTAATTAGAAGACCTGCCAAATGTAAGGTCTAATCAAAAACTTTATATTAAATAAATATCCTCTTTAGGTCTATTATATTGTAATAGGTAGTATTTCGGCATCGGCAAGTTATTCAATAAAGAGTAGTAAGTAGGCGGCAAAGAGGAATAAGATGGCATATACAACGAGAGATAAGAAAGCGATAGCAGCCCGTGAGGAATGGAATCTAAGACCGATTGATTTTGAAACCCATTTGACTGCCGAACAAATACGTTCGTATGGAGGTTCTCAAAGATATGGACGTGGTGGGAGATGGCTTGACCAACATTTCTACATATCCATAGGTGGGTATAAAAGTAAAGGAGGAATTCCATCTAAATTAAAGACGTCTGATGACGTCATTCCGATATCGCCAACAGATGTAAAAGAACTACAAAGTATAAACGCATTTAGAACAATGTAAAATTATGTGTATGAAAGGTGGTCTCCTCCATTTCAATGGTTGGATGTAGCCTTTCAACCTTTCCAACACAACTTTTTCTTTTTTACGGTGTTGGGTTAGAATCCACCTTGCTACCTCGCCATCACTTGGTGATTCTTCCAATATAATATCGGCTCTTCGCTGTTTCGAGTGGGTGGCTTACGTTCATTTCCCAAATGTCGAAGTAACATGTATAAAATTTAGAAATGTTTGCAGTCGAAAATCATATTCAAGCTTGATTTTTCTATCTTTGGTTTGGCTACTTCATAACTAATCAATTATTTTCAGTACCTTCATAACAGCGAAGACCCATTGCATCTATCGTCACACTGGCACATATTTTGATTTCAAGTGCTAAGCTGTACACTTCTTGTGCCTGTCAGGCCAATTATTAGGAATGACGATGGCAAGAGGATTTATAATTTGAGTGGGGATATAACAATTAGACCGTTAGCTGTTGATATTTAAACATTTCTTTAAATGGCAAGTATAATATGAAGCAAACTTGAAATTGAAGTATAATTGTGAGTTGAATGTATCCGATATATAATTGCAATAAAATAAATTAAAAAAGTGGAATGCTTTTGGGATAGAACATATTTTACATTAATATCTGTTTTATCCCCGAGCGCCGAAGGCGCTCGGTTTTTCTAGATTAAATAGAGAAAAGGCAAAAAGTAAAAGCAGCCACAAAAACCGGCAAGTGTGCAAACAAAACAGAAGCAGAATCAAATAAAACCTGTAAAATATTCTTTTTAAGCTATTTTTTTATTTCTTTTTGTGAGACGCCGCCAGCCAAGCTGGCGGAGGCGCTTATAAAGATGGGTTGAAAAACGTTTTCCGGGACAAAGGAAAATATTCTCGGACCTTGGGGGTATTTTTCTACAACATCGGATTCTTCTAACAGCATTTACATCTTTATTGTGTCTCAGGGTCGAGTGTAGGATTAATCTGTGACCATACTGAATTAAGCGCGTAATTCAATATCATGAGACATGTAAGCGTTTAAAGATGTAGCACTTTGGATATTAATAACAGTTCCACCCATAAGATTGCTTCCGCTTTTGGTATAAGTATGAAGCTATCCCAAATGCTATTAAAAATATGATCCCTGCTACAAAATCAAATCCAAATTCTGCCTTGTCTAAGCTGAATTTTACAAATGGTATAGGAATAGCAAGATTAAGTATAATTTCTACTCCCTCATATATTACTGATATTATTGAGTTAGTCATTACCTCAATATTATCTCCATAGGTGGTGGAATTCAGGGATTTTATTGCATATAGAAGTACACAAAGCACTCCACGTATCCAGATAAAATTTAGAAAAAAGTATTTTGTGTCTGAGCACAATCTTTTTTCATAATCAAACATAGTTGTATTCTTAGAATTATACTCCATATGTATTTTTTGTATGAAGCTCTTTTAGATATTTTATCTCCCAAGCTCCTTAATCCTTTTTGGCCGCTGGATGAGGTAGTAAAGAAATGCTCCTATAATGTAGGTAAAAACAATAACTATTACCCATATCAGCCGTGTATTCCCTTCATCGGTTTCTTTTTTTAGGCAGTCGGCCAGAGTCCAGACCCAGAGGGCCAGAGAGACCAGGTACATGAGTCCGAAGCCGAGGAAGACAATGACTAAATTGAGGGGGATATTCTCGAACATTTTTCGGCGTCCTTTATTTGAATAAATATTTTATTTTTTTTATATTTTCGTTTTTTCCTCATGTTCCGCTTTAGTTCCCATGTGTTGAGGGATAGATTGTCATCCCACTTTTGTGCAGGATGGCTCCACCGGTATCTTCTATCGTGACATCCAGTTCGTATTCGGAACCCTTCTCTCTCGGAAATTCGAGCACGATTGGGTCTGATGCCGTAACTCCTTCGTAAAGCTTTTTATCTGCACTTTCCTGAGTGTTCCCGTCCTGCTTGAATTCGTAAGTCATGTAACAGTCAAGGGTTGCATTCGGGTCTCTCGGGATATAGCTGAATACGAAGTGGTTTTCATAGTTTTCGGATTCGCTTACGAATGCATCGAGGGGTTCGTCTCCCCAAACAGTTACTTCCTGCTCAGCATACCCGCCGTCATGGTAAGAATTAAAAGAGACATAATTAATACCTACCAGGATTATTCCTGCGGAGATTATTATTAGAAAGAGAGCTATGAGCACTTTTGTAAGGTTATTCATATTAAGCCTCTGTGTTTCTTTGTGTTTCTATTTGCAATTCTTTGTGTTAAAAACATAAAAGTTTGCCTAAAATTACGAACTATTTTGAACTTATTGCAGGTTCAAAGTCTTCTTCCCGTGTTAAGTCCTGAGGCTTTTTTCAAAGATCCGCAACCTGAAGGTGAGCAAAAACACGAAATAAATGATCAGGGCTGCGATCAAAAAGGAAGTTCCTGCGAGCATTTCGTATAAAAGCCCTCCCAGGATTAGCCCTGTTATGCTGGCAAGGCTTCCGAAACTGCTTGCAAAACCCTGTACGGTTCCCTGGTACTGTCTTCCTGCAAGTTTTGAAATCATGGAGAGGAAGGAGGGCCACATGAGCCCGTCTCCCAGGGCAAAAAACCCGGCTGCAAGATAGGTCAGGAAGAGGTTTCCGGGAATCAGCAGCATAAAGTTCGTGCCCAGCATCAGGCTTCCGAAGATTATGAGGGTGGCGTCGGAATACCTTTTCGAAGCCCTGGAAAGCACAGGTCCCTGCACAAACACAAGCAGAGCGCTGAGGACCGTAAAGTATATTCCCATTTCCGCAATGTCCCAGTCCAGGACTGTAATTGCGTGCAGGGGAAATGCTGTGTAGAAGAGGTTGAACCCGAGAAAGATCAGGAAGTAAAGCCCCATCATGTAGGGGATGTGAGGAAGCCTGAGGACTTCCCTGAATCCCGGTTTTTTAATTTTCCGGGCGGTGCCGCATTCCTTTATCTGATATCCGAAGGCCTTTCTTACGCTTTTTGTTCTCTCGCTCTTCGGTTCCCCCGGGCCGGCAAGGGAACATTCCCTGGATTCCGGGACGTAGAAGACTATCAGCAGGGTCCCGATAATGGAAATGATTACGGCTCCAAGCACCGGCATTATTTCCCCATACATTGTAACGCTCAAAAGCCCTGCAAGGGCGGGCCCTACGATGAAGCCCAGATTGCTGGAAATGGACATTTTCCCGAAGTTCCGGTTCCGGTCCTTTTCTTCGGTTACGTCTGCAAGGTAGGCATTGGCAACAGAGACGTTTCCCCCGGTAAGCCCGTCAAAAGCCCTGGCAAGAAAAAGCACTGCAAGGGGCAGGGTTAAGACAAAAGCCCCCAGAATCTCCGAATCCACTTCCAGAAGAGTGGTAAGCGGCAAAAAGAGGGCGGCGAGGAAGATTATCCAGGACAGCAGGGTTCCCACCTGGCTCAAAAGCAGGACTTTTTTCCTCCCGTAGATGTCGGACCACCTGCCAAGGATCGGAGCCCCGATCAGCTGGAAGGCAGGGTACATTGAGCTGACAAGTCCGTAAATGAAGGCGTTTCCCCCGAGCCTTTCAACGAGGAATACAAGGAAGGGCAAAACGATGCTGAACCCCAGTGTCCCTATGAAGTTGACCGTCAGGAGAGGGAGTAGGGATACTTTTTCCCCGGTAGGGGTTTTCGGAATGCCTTCAGGGTCCTTCTCTATGTTTTCCTCTAAAGTGTTCTCCAAGACCTTTTCCTGCGTGTCCTCAGGAATCTTCCCCTTTTCCCCCTTCATCAGCTAATATTTCTCGTTTTCCCCAGATAACAGTTTACCTGAAAGGCAATTTGCCCGGAAGGTAATTCACTCCTTGATCCTCAGGACACTTCGTTGGATCATTTTTTTCATCAGATCCGGGGAGTCTCTTTCAGGTTAAATTTTTAGATTTTCCGAATCCCCCTCTTCAGTTATCTGGCTATACTTTTTGATTATCCGAATCCCCTTCTCCAGTCATTGGGGTGCATTTTTTAGTCATCTGAATACCCTTCTTCAGTCACTGGGATACACTTTTTGATCATTTGAATGCCCTCTTTCAGTCACTGGGATATACTTTTTAGTTATTCAAATGTCCTTTTTGGAAAAGGCCGGTCGCAGGTGACCGGTGAGAGTGCCGGTACCTGAAAAGCAAGTCAAAAAAGGGTTTCAAGGGTTAATTGAAGGATAGATTACGGATTTTTTGTCTGTATCAAAAAAGAAAAATTTGCCTGCTATAAGGGGCAGGCGAGTTTTATTTGAAGTTTGGTTTGACGTTTGATTTGAACTTTGTTTTTAGGATTGGAGTCTGTCTTCAGATCCTGCAGACTTCGCTCTTCCTGAGCCAGTCGAGGTCGGACTGGTAGAGCAGCCGCAGGTCCTTGAGTCCCAGTTTCAGCATGGCTACCCTGCTGACCCCGAGCCCCCAGGCAAGGACGGGTTCCTTGATCCCGAAGGGTTCTGTGACTTCTTTCCTGAAGACACCGGCGCCTCCGAGTTCCACCCAGCCGAGGCCGTCCACGTAGACTTCGGGTTCGACACTGGGTTCGGTGTAGGGGAAGTAGCCGGGGCGGAAGCGGACTTCTTCGAAGCCCATCCTGTGGTAGAATTCGGCAAGCAGGCCCAGGAGGTCGGCAAAGGACATGTCTTTGTCCATGACCACGCCTTCGAGCTGTTCGAACTCGGGGGTATGGGTTGGGTCGATGGTCTCCCTGCGGTAGGCCCGGTCAATGCAGAAGGCTTTCACGGGAGGTTCGGGGTTGTCTGCCAGGTACTTGATGGTGACTGCGGTCGTGTGGGTCCTGAGCACGTTCTTTTTTGGAAGTTCCCTGTCCCATTTTCCCTTCCAGCCGCAGGAGTCGATGTCCCCTCCGCATTCGTGCATTTCCCCTACCTTGTCGGCATATTCGGAAGGGAGTGGGGTCTTGCTGCCCAGGTGGAAGGTGTCCTGCATGTCCCGGGCGGGGTGGTCCTGAGGCTGGAAGAGGGCATCGAAGTTCCAGAAGGAGCTCTGGATTACATCTCCCTTGATCTCGGTAAAGCCCATTTCCAGGAAGATCTGCCGCATCTGCTCGATAAGGCGGCGGTAGGGGTGGACCTTGGCCCCGTAGAGGGGTTTTGGTTTTATGTCAAGCCTGTAAGGTCTGAATTTCTTGCCTTTCCAGGCCCCGCTCTTGAGTAAGTCGGATGTGATCTGGGCGATTTCCTCTTCCAGGACAAGGCCTTCTGCCGCAAGGGCAGTGCCGGCATCCGTGATTGCAACGGTCCGGAACTTTTCTTCGTGCTTTGTGACGATTTTCCTCTTGAGAAGGTCCTTTACTACCTTTGCGTCGGCTGAAAGTTCCTCAAGGGTCTTTGCTTCGCCTCCGAAGGCGGCAAGGATGGCTTCGTCCTTTCCGGCAGGGGCTTTCCCTGAAGGGACCATTACGCCTTCTTCGATCTTTGCCCAGCCTTTCCTAACAAGCCAGCCTGTTGCGATTCCCACCATTTTCGGGGAAAAGCGGCTCTTTAACTCGTCAAGGGGGGTCGGGCTTTTGAGGGAGTCGACTATCTGGCGTTCCGGAAGCCCGGTTTCGACGTAAGTCTCTCCTTCCCCGGTAAGGGCATAGCGCTCGAGCACTTTTTCGGAAACGGATGCAAGTCCCTTTTCCTCGAGCAGGAAGGCCGCCTGCATTGCTGCATCTACCTGCAGCCCTGATTTTTCTTCCAGTTCCCCGGGAGCAGCGGACCCGAGTTCCTGGAGGGCGAGTAAGACCTTCTTCTCGTTGATTGTGAGATTGTCCTGGGCACTCATGTTTTGATCACATCCTGATATAATCTTGAATAAATCCTGAGTAAATCTTTAGTTTAAATCTTTATAGTCAAGGACCCGAATTCCTTCACAAATCTCAAGTGAAAGTTTAACCACAGAAAGCACGGAAAACACGGAATAAAGGAAATAGGGGCACAATTCTTCCGTGTTTTCTGTGTCTTCCGTGGTTATAAAGTAAGTGTAAATATTTACGTCCGGGACCATAGTTTAAATCCTTAGTTTAAATCCTGATATGTATAGTATAATCCAGTAGTTTTATTTTTTGTACATTATCCCGTACTCATCGAGCTGTTCCCGGGCAAGTTCCCGCTTTTCCTGGTGCTCTTTGAGGAAGTCGTGCATGAGTTCGGAAGCCAGCTGTTTACAAGAGCCGCACATCCGCTCCCCTGAGAGGCATTCTTCCCTGATCTCCAGCAGCTCTTTGTCGTCTTCGAGCAGGTGGAAGAGCATCAGTTCGAAGACCGAGCACTCGTCGGGTTTCCCGCCCAGTTTCTTCTGCTCTTCAAGGGTTACGCAGCCGCCGGTTTTTGCCCGCTTGACTTTCTTTGCCCCATCCTTCGGGGCGTCCGTGAGGGCGATGTGACTCTCCGGGATGCTGCTCGACATCTTCCCGCCCTGCAGCCCGCTCATGAAACGGTGGTAGGTGGAAGCTGGGGGTATAAAGGCATAGCCTCCGAATTCCAGGGCTACGTTCCGAACGATTTCCTCAAGCCCTGCCCGGTTGGAAAATTCGAGCACATCAACGTGCGCTTCATAGAGTTTAACCTTTCCAGGGATGCGTTTCTTTAGCTCTTTCAGAGCTTCTTTTGAAGCGGCTTTTCCCCGGACGCTCAGGTACGGCCTGCCGGTCTTACTGTCTTCCCGCTCCTCAATCCTGAACATGTTCATCTTGCCTGCCAGGCCCCTGGTTAGCCTGAGGTGGGGGTCCTGGTCCGGGCCCACGGGTACGACCACGGGTTTAGGGCCTCCAAACTCTTCGAGCTCGGGCTGGAGGATGTCTGCAGCCTGGGTTGCCACGCTGAGCATGTGGGAGAGGTTTGTTTCCCCTGAAAAACCGTAGATAGCGCTCAGTTCCGAAAAATTGACCTTTGAGCCGAGTTCGAATGCCAGGTCCTTGACACTTTCGCACCCGGACTGGAAGTAGATAAGGCCGTCAGGCTTGAATCCGAGGGCGATCAGGCTCAGGATATATTCTTCGACCCCTATATCCCTGCACTTCTGCCAGGAAAAACCGCGCACGGAATACGCTTCCCTGTCCGCGATCCCGACAAAGGCATCTGCGCCCTGTTCCTGGTGCCAGACTATCTGGTCCATGACCATCTTGTGTCCCAGGTGGACCTTGCCCGAGGGCATAAAGCCGTCCATGACCGAAAATGGGGCACCTGTCCGCATAGCCTGTGCAATCTGTTCGTAGTCGCGGTGCCCGAAGATGACTTTTCTCCGCATATACATGTGCGGGGAAGGGATTTCCGGAAGCACGGTCTCGAAGGGGGAAATCCCGAATTCTTCGAATAACTTGGAATAGTCAGTAATGTCGTTTGAACTCCAGGGGTCAAGTTTCGTATCCATAAAGTCCCTCAGTGGATGCTGGTTTCCTGAATCAGTTGCCTCAGGGCAGCCAGCTTTTTCTTGCTGAATCTTAATTAGTTTATTTCTTCTGAATTTCAATTAGGATGTAAATTCATGTTTCAATTGAAACGCTCTTTAAAAATACCTGCTCATATGTAAATGTTTATCTCCGGATAACCTGGCACCGGAATACACATTGGAAACGAAGCTCCTGCCTCAAGGAAGGAAAATCCATATGAAACCGGTAAATTCTGATAAATTCGGATGAAACCGGTAAATTCTGATAAATTCGGATGAAACCGGTAAATTCTGATAAATTCGGATGAAACCGGTAAATTCTGATAAATTCGGATGAACCCGGTAAAGTCGGAGGGCATCGGGAGCACAAAGACTCTTTTAAAAAAAGGATGGTCGGGCAGTCCCCGAAAACGTTTAACGCCTGTAAACTTTTTCAAACTCATAAGGAAGCTTTGCTCCGGCAGGGATCCTGTCAACAAATTCCAGGAATTCCGGGTCGTGCATGGGGCTTAAGTTCTTTTGCCTCTGGAAATAAGGGTAGCTCCTGATCCTCTGCCAGATGTCTTTCAAAGGTTCTTCTTTGACGTTTCCGAACTTAAATGGAGGGTACGGACTCGGCTTTACATCTCCGTCTGCAGTGACATGCATCCAGCGCCTGCCTGCCATGGCACCCAGCATTTGCCCCTCAAAGTAGGTGTTTGCAAACATCCGGGGACCTTTCGGGCTGGCATTGATCCGCTCGTACATCTCAAGGATGGCTCTCCTGTTCTCGTCGGAAACAAGGGGTTTTTCTCCTGCATTTTCTCCGGCTTTTGGCATGGCTTCCCAGACCGAGAATTCCTGCACCCCGAGTTCCGATGCAAGGGCATAGAGGGCCGGAAGCTCCTGCATGTTTGAGGGAGAAGCGTGCGTTGTCATGGCGACCATGAGTTCGGTGTCAAGAGCCGTTTTGATGGCCGATACTGCCCTTTCGTACGCCCCACTGGCTTTCCTGGTAGCGTCGTGTTTTGCCGGGTCCGTGGAGTAGACCCCAACCATCAGGGCATGGAGTCCGGCATCTTTCAGGTGGCGGGCGGTTTCTTTTGAAAAGTCTGTTCCCCAGGTGGAACTATTCACGATTGCGCGTTTTTTGTCCACGTACTCGATAAGCTCGAAGACCTCCTCCCTGAGCAGGGGGTCGTTTTCCGTAAACGTGATGATGAACGTGCCAAGGTCAAGGGCTTCGTCGATCACTCTTTTGAGGGTTCCGATATCCAGTTCGTCCTCATTAGTTCCCGGGGAATACCTTGCACTGTTCTGGCGGGTCAGCTCGATGGAAACGGTTTCCGGGATGTATTTCCCGATAGCGATCTGCATCTCGGCATAGAGCAGCCTTTTGAACGCAGGGCCAGGAATCGGGGGCAGCCAGGCTGAGGCGATTACGTGGTCTTCCCTGACAAGAGCGGGCTTTTCCTCTCGCAGGCGGGAGTTGATTTTCTTGAGGATAGGGGAACATGCGGCTTTCAGGGTCCCGCTGGCAGTAAGTTCCAGGAAATCTCCTCTGAGAGGGTTCTTTGCATGTTGAAGGTTGACCCGGAGCCCGGGGACCGAGAGGATTTCAATGGATTTTCCATTGGCAGGAATTTCCACTCCACTAATTTCCTCTGTGTTGTTTTTCTCAGGAGTCATTTTTAATCACAAATCCTGATCTGGCAGGCCTGGTGTTTTTCTCCTACCGGATATTTTGTGTAGAATCTGAAATTTGTGTAGAATCTGAAATCAATCTCGTTAAAATCAATCTCGTTAAAATCAATCTCGTTAAAATCAATCTCTTTTAAAAATAAAATTAAGATGCTTAAGTCTAATCCCCGGATTTAAAAACCAGCCGGATTTCAAGAATCTAAAAAGAAGTTTTTGCGAGAACTTTCCGTAGTCCGGTTGCCCGGAAATCTCTTTCCCGAAAGTTCCCGTAAAGAAATGCTAAACCTCAAGCCCTCTCGGAGAAGGCGAGGTTTCCGCTGATTTTCTTGATCTTTACCTTGACCACATCGCCTTTTGAGGCACCGGGTACGAAAATTGTGTACCTGTCCACCTTTGCGATCCCGTCGCCTTTGGAACCCACTGCATCGATCCTGAATTCGTAGACTCCCCCTTCCTCGATTGCTTCCCTTACTTCGGTCTGGGTAATCTTTCTCTTTTTGACAGGCCTGTGGGCACCGCATGCGGAACACTTCAGGATGAGTACCCGGTCCACCCGGACGAGCTGGGTGTCAGGACGTCCGCATTCCGAGCACATGACGTACTCGTCCACGTAAGCCTGGATGTTATCCGCAAGCTGGGTCCTTGTGAACCTGCCCTGGAAGACTGCACGGGAGCCTTCGATCTTTCCTGCGGTTCCCAGTTCCCTTGTAAGGTATTTCATAAGGTGGTCAGGGTCCCGGTTCAGGATATCGGCAATGTTTCCAAAGTTGTCCAGGATCGTGGCTTTACCTTCGGAAAAGGTTCTAGGTTCGGGGATTACGAATCGAGCGTCGGTGGTCTCGATATCCGGTAACTTGGCAATCGCACGGTCCAGGAGCTCTTCGTAATCATACATGTTTATACTTCCTTATCTGTTTGCAGTTTTCAACTGCTCCTTCGGTCATTTGAAATTCCATTTTCGGGTGCTTTATAACCTGAAATCCACTTACTGGATCAGTTCGGCGCCCTTGTCGACGACGATCCTGACAGGAGTCGGAAGTTTCTGGCCTGCATGCCAGAGTGCGTCTTTTGCGGCCTCGAAGTTTTCCTTCTCCACAGCCACGGTGAAGATCTTCTGCATGGAACTTACCCTTGCTGCGGTCCCGACGTTCTTCCCGTATGCTCCACGCATTCCACTGGACACACGGTCAGCACCAGCGCCTGTTGCCTGCTTGTTTTCCCTGAGTACTTCGTGGGGGTAAACCCGGAGCTTCATGTAGTAACCCAGCCTTCCGACTGCTGAGACCAGGTGCCTGTTTGCAGTGATACGGGCTGCTTCAAGAGCAGTGTGCCTGATCTGGCATTTCTCTTCTGAGACCAGGGAAATCCTTACCGGGAAATCGGTGTTTGACTTGTTTCCCATGTCGTAGTGAATAACCTGACTTCCGGGGACACCGCCCATGTACTTTCTTCTGGTAAAGGAGCGCTGCTTTACGTTCCTGTACATACTTGCTGGCTTTCTTACCATTAGCTTAAATCTCCTGAAAGATGATGATTTTGATTGTAATTGATTCTAATTTTAATTGATTTTGATTGTAATTTTTTGCAACGGAATAGTTTGCAATTGCTACAATTAGGATTATTTGTATAATGCCTGCAAAGAACCGTCCGGCGTAGAGTGCGCACATATGGGATGCGCATACAGGCATGGAGAGATGTGCATATAGAGATACTTGCCTGTATTTACATTTATCTGTAACCGGTTCTCCGCCCGGTCATGTCAGAAAGTTTCCTTTTCGCCCTTTGTTTTCCCGGGCCCTACGGGGGTTCCGGACCTGACATTTGCCCCTGAATTTTTATATATTCCGGGCTTAGGTGACTTACTCCCTAGTACTTAGGGGTTTATAAGTTTTATTGATGTTTCCGGGTATTTCTTAAAAAATCCTGCAAGTAACCCGAAACAGCCCGAGAGCATCATGCTCCCGAAAGGTGCTGCAAAATGCAGCTTTTCCAGAATCTCAGGCCGGATTTCTTTTTCGGGAAGTTTTTCGAGCATTCCCCGCTTCGGCCCCGTAACCACGACCGAACGGACGCTGGAAAAGCCCGTGGCTTCCTTTATGTACGCTCCGTGCCCCCCATCTTCAAAGACCTCGTCAAAACCAAGGCTCCCATCGGCAAGCCTGATTATGTAATCCTGCAATTTTTCAGGGTTCATGCGGGAACTGTGGTGTTCGAAGAGGGCAGTAATCCTGTTCTCAAGCACGAGGGCTCCGAGAGTGTGTCCGTTTCCGATGTTCACCACAATTGAGGGCTGCCTGGCTACAGGGTCCGTGAGTGCCCCAAAAATCGCTGCAGGCCCGGTGTCCATGAATACAGCCTTAATTTCCGGGGCACCCTCTGCTCTCAGGGTTGTTTTCAAGAGGGAGTCAGCCTGGGCTTTCATGCGGGTGAAGGCCGGTGGGATTTCCTCTGCCATGTACACGAAGCACTCAAGTTCCCCTCCCTTCTCGATGAATTCCCTGAACAGTTCAAAGCGGTACACCCTGTTACTTTTATCAGGGGCGTTCCCGTGGTCCTGCACTGCCACTGCGAGTTTTTCCGGAACCGTAACCCCAAAGCCTGACAGGGCTTTCGAGACCGCTTCAGGGTCAAAATCCCGCATGACGATTTCTACAGCACTCCCGGAGGCGGTGAGTTCTTTTGCCTCCTCTTCGGAAACTATCCGGACCCCGAAAGCTTTCACTTTCTCAAGGTTGTCGTGGATCGTCAGGGCAGCCCTCTCTGTTGCATATACCAGAAAACCTGCCTGCAGGTGAGCCTTTACAGCCCTTCCCGAAGGCCCTCCGCCCATGATGGTCCCGGTAAATACTATGTCCTTTCCGGTTTGCGTTGCTTCCATAACTTTTTCCGCAATGACCTGTGTCGGGGAGGGCATGACCATGAGCAGGCTGTTTTCCATCTCTTTTTCGGAATCGAAAAGCAGGATGTCCTGCGTTCCCGTTCCTATGTCCGCTGCAAGTATACGCATACCTGAGCAATGGGGCTGATAAATTATTAAAGTATAGGGCGCATAAGCGGGATAAACCGGAAAATGGGACGATTTGCTGCACTGTAAAGAATCTGGATTAAAAAATTTGAATTGAAAATTCGGATTAATGGATTTACTAGAAACAGTTTGAATATGGAGGCTTGGATTCGAATGAAAGGATCAACACCCGAAATTCACAAAAGAGATACAGGAAAGTCTTATTCTTTCGCAATAATCACGATTTCGACTTCAAGAGCTGAAAAATTCGGAAACGTTGGGTCTCCTGAAGAGGCTGAGGACCTCTCCGGGAAGGCAATGTATGACCTCCTCAGTGCGAGTGGCCATGCCGTGGCTTTCTACAGGCTTGTCCCCGATGAGGAACACGCGATCTCAGGAGCCGTAAACTCCGCCCTTTCCAGCCCTGTAGACATCGTGATCACCAGCGGGGGTACGGGCCTGACCTCAGGAGACGTGACAATCGAATCCATCTCACCTCTTTTCGAAAAGGATATCCCTGGTTTCGGGGAACTTTTCAGGTACAAAAGTCTCGAAGAGATCGGGACTGCAGTTATCCTTACCCGGGCCTCTGCAGGGGTTATCCGGGGAAAAGCGGTATTCTGCCTCCCGGGTTCTCCCAATGCCGTGAAACTGGCTCTCTCAGGGATCATTGTCCCGGAAGCCGGACATATTGTCAGGCATGTGGGAGAATAATTCTTCCGCCCTTTCTTTCTCCTCCTTTTCTTCTTCCTTTTCTTCTTCCTTTTCTTCTTCCTTTTCTTCTTCCTTTTCTTCTTCCTTTTCTTCTTCCTTTTCTTCTTCCTTTTTCCCTTCTTTCTTTTTTTCGTGTCAGCAGCTTACAAAAATATGGTCCGCTATTTCCCTGTCCACGGCGTACCGGGTCTGGTCTACTTCAAAGAGGAAAGAGGGCGTGCGCCGGAGCAGGGTTACGGGCATTCCGGGCAGGACTCCCATTGCCATCAGTTTTTGCAAAATTCCCGGGTTTTTCGTTTCCAGGTGGGAGATTTTGCCTCTTTTTGCAGGTTCCATTGAGGAGAGAGGGGTGTTTCCGGTTTTCATCCTGAAACTTTCCACGGGGGAAATAAGTGCACTTTTAGTTTTCATTTGAACAGGCTCCTTATGAGTTTTATTACCTTTGTTTCTTTGACAAGCTCATACCCGCAGCTGGGGCAGCACTGCTTGTTGCAGCTGTGAAGTTTCCCGCAGCCGGTACATTTCGTTTCTCTGGCTTTTGAAAACTTGTAACCGCAGAGGGGGCAGTTCACAGGACCACCCCCAGGGCACCTAGCATGTTGCTTACAATAAAGCCGACAAGGAAAGCCGAAGGGAAGATGAAGCCCGAGATTGCAAGGGCGGTTTTCAGCCCCCTTTCTTTTACGGTCATCATGAACTGGGCAATGCAGGGCATGAAGAGGGTCAGGGTGACTGCCGCCACCACAAGCTGCACGCCTGTTAGTAATCCCGAATCATGCATCCCGTAGAGCCCGGCTGCCCCGAAATCCCGCCTGAAAAAGCCGAAAAGGAAGACCGTTGCTGCGTCAGCGGGCAGGCCGATCCATTGTGTGGGATATTCCATGGCTTTCAGGGCAAGTTCAAAGAGCCCTGTAAGCCTGCCGATCCAGATCAGGACGCTTGCCAGGACAAACAGGGGCAGGACTTCCAGGAAGTACCAGTGCATCCTGGAGTAGGTCTTCACGGCTATGCTAGATAGCCTGGGCCTCCTGAGAGGGGGGAGCTCGAGGATGAAAGTGGGATTTCTGCCAGGCAGGACTTTTGCAGCTAGGTAACCTATGAAGAGAAACTCCAGAATGATCACGCCTGCCCAGATCAGCAGTCCTTTTGGGTTTCCGGAGAGGATTGAGAGGATGATCCCGAGCTGGGCCGAGCAGGGGATTGCCAGGGCGAGCAGGACGGTTGAAATTAGTTTCTCCCTTCTGGTTTCCAGGGTCCGCGTGACCATCGTGGCCATGGTGGAACAGCCAAAGCCCAGGACCATTGGGATCACCGCCCTTCCACTGAGCCCTATTTTCTTGAACATGCCGTCCACGAGGAGGGCCAGCCGCGGGAGGTATCCCGTGTCTTCAATAATTGAAAACACAAGGAAAAAAGCCCCCACGATCGGAAGGATGAGGGCAATAGCATAGGTCACTGCCTGGGTAATGATTCCGTATTCCCCCACAAAGAGGTCCTGCAGCAGCGGGTAGGGCACAAGTGCGGTGAACTGGGCGCTTACCCAGGGGTTTATGTGGGCACCAAATACCGTATTTTCCAGGAAGTCAACCACGGTTCCGGCCGCAAAGACCCCGACGAAACGGTAGAACCCGAAGTACAGGATCAGGAAAAGTACCGGGATGCCCAGGACCGGGTGGGTGAGTATGCTGTCAATGTTCTCGGCAAGAGCGATTTTTTTTGCCCCGACCTTTGCTTTCCTTGCCGCAACTTCGGACTTTTCTTTCCTTCTGCCCGGGCCTTCTGTCTCCTCTGAATCTGTATAAGGCATAACCTGTTCCACGATCTCGTTTACGTAGGCCTGGCGCTTCAGGGTGATCAGGTATGCAAGGGGGGAATCTGCCTGCTTTGAGGCTTCTCCTGCTATGGACCTGAGTCCGCAAGAACTCCTGTTTTCACATCCGCAGCTGCCATTTTCCTCTTTTTCGCTCACTTTTTCAAGGGCTGTAAGGTCTTCCTGGAGCAGCAGGAGGGCGAAGGCTCGTTTTGAGATCCCGGGATCCCCTTCCTCTTCCAGTCTTTTTTCAATTTCCTCAAGGTATGGGTCAATGTTTTTTCCGTACTCTATTTTCGGCACGTTTTCGGAAGATTTGAAATCCGCAATTTCGGTTTTAAGCTCCTCAATGCCTCTCCCTTCACTGGAGACCGTGCCGATCACGGGGACTCCGAGTATCCGGCTGAGTTTTGTCCTGTCAATTTCAATCCCCCTATCTTCTGCCTCATCCATCATGTTCAGGACCAGGATCAGGGGGAGCCCGGCTTCGAGAAGCTGCACTGTCAAGGGAAGCATGCGCCTTAGGTTTCGGGCGTCCACCACATGGAGGCATACATAGGGTTTTTCCCCTAAGAGCATCCGCTGCGAGACTCGCTCTTCTTCGCTTATGGGATGCAGGGAATACATTCCAGGGGTATCGATAATTTCATACTCCCCGTTTCCTATCCCCCCCTTCCCCCGGGTGATTTCCACGGATGTGCCAGGGTAGTTGGAGACCACGGCGTAACTTTCGGAAAGGGAGTTGAAGAGGCTACTTTTTCCCACGTTCGGGTTTCCGACCAGGACGATTTTCGGGAGTGCGTTTCCCGGTTCACATCCTGCGTTCCGGCAGCAGCAATCTTTTTTAGGACATATCAATGGTAGTTTCATGATTCTCCTTCATTATTTAGGTCAGCCTAACTTTTGTTCCTATTCGGATTTAGGGCAACCTAATATTTAAGATTGGCGCTGTTAATAATATCTATTAAAAACTTGAAAAAACAGTCTCAATTGCAGGGAACATGGCTCTCAGGATAGTTCCATTAATATGTCTAAAAAAGAATCATCCGGCTACTCTACATCTCTCAGATTTTCTTACATGTTTTCTTACAGGGTTTTGACCTCGCTTGCAATTTCCATATAATATCTGAAGAGTTCCTCTCCCCATTTTATGGCACCGGGTTCAAAGCTTATTATGTACTGGCGGTCGAATCTTCCGCTTTCGTTGAACAGTCCCAGGATCATTATTTTGTCCGATACTGCAATTAATGCGGGGCTTTCGATCTCATTTTTGTCATATTTAAAAACTCTGGCGTGTCCCGTTTTCAGAAATTCTTCCACCTCTTTTTTGAAATCCTCTGCAAATCTTGAGTGCACGGATTCGTTCAGGACAACGGAGAGTTCAATCCCTTTTTCGGTGAGGTCCTTGAAAAAAGAAGGAAGTTGGGGGTGGAAATAGGAAAGGAACATGTAGAGGCTGTTTGAGTTTGAAACTTGCTTCACGAATTCGGGGTTCAGTTCAAAAGCATGACTCAGGTCGGGTTCGATCAGGGAGTAGTTCCCTATCTCATTAATTCTTCTCAAGAGATGAGCCGGGATTGGGGCGAGCTTTCTATCTGTCCAGAATTCTTCATTCTTTTCGAACACATTAAGAGTATTCAGGAGAGGCTGCATCTTTTCGACGATAATCTCACCCACATTTGTAAGGTGGTAAATCCCCTCTTCCTGAATTACCAGGTTCTGCTCCTTCAATTTCTTTATCTGGGGGAGCAGGGATGTCCTGGGTACATCCGGAAGCTCTTTCAGGATTTCATCAATATTTCTGGGTCCCTCTTTCAAGAGTAGCAGAAATGCTTTTCTTTTCTCGGAAAATAAGATCAGATCAAGTAGACCGGGGTTCATTTCAGGTCGCCAGCAGGGTTTTCGAGCTTATTTTAAGTTTTTAGTGGATTTAAAATAGGCGTTTGCATGCCGGGGTTCCTGCATGCACTATCTATTTTACAGATATTTAATGTATATCATAAAGATTTCGAAATCTTTTGAAACAAGTTTCTCTTGAGGTGGCCTGGGCAATGTTCCGGAAACGTATGTAAACTGGCATATATATGATGTAGATGCGATGTATAGTCACGAGCGTAATTAATGCTACAAAAAACGATTTGTAATAAAGCAATTTATGTCGCATCAAATGAAGGCGTGACTATATATTGGCCAGTGTTAGGTAACATTAGGCAAATCTCCTGAAAATGTATGTAAGCTGCCATATGTGCCGCGTACAATGTGCCAGGATGTCAGTCATCTGAAAAAATGTCGGCTATCCAAGTTTTGAGTGGGACGATGGGTGGGATGTGAGTGGGATGTGAATGGGATGACTTAAGCCCGTTTTTTATCTCTTTTTGTTTTTTATTTCTTTTCACATCTTTTTATATTGACTCAAGTTTGTCGGATATTTTTGCGTAATATGAAAAAAGGTCTTTTCCCCACTGCAGGGCTTCAGGTTTGGAATTTATTATATACTGGCGGTCAAATCTGCTGTTCCTGTCAAATAACCCGAGAAACATTACTTTGTCCGAAGCAGCTATTGCCGCAGGGGTCTCAATTTCTTCGTCATTAAAAAGGAAGATACTTGTGTTTTCTTTTTCCAGTATTTGTGCGGTTTCGTCCCGGAAATCTTTTTCAAGTCTTTCAAGGATCGGTTTGTTTATGATAAGGGAAAGTTCAATGTCCTTTTTTGCAAGGTTCAGGAAAAATTCTGGAATCTGAGGATGGAAGAATGAAAAAAACATAACAGCTCGGTTTGAATTTGAGATATTCTCTACAAATTCCGGGATTAGTTCGAAGGCATGCCCCAGATCGGGTTCAATCAGTCGATAGTCTCCAATTTCTTCTATTCTATTTAAAAAGGGATAAGGGATGGTATCAAGTCTTCTTCTCATCCAGAATTCCGTATCTTTTTCGAATACTCTGACGGTATTCAGGAGAGGGTGGATCTTTTCAACAATTATTTTTCCCTGCAGGGAAAGGGAGTATTTGTTTTCTTCCTGTACTATCAGGTTCTGTTCTTTCAGTTTTTTTATCTGGGGGAGCAATGATGTCCGTCTGACCTCTATTTTTTCAAGAGCTTCGTCGACGCTTTTTGGGCCTTCTTTCAACAGGAGAAGAAATTCCGTTCTTTTGTCTGACAGGAAAATGAGATCAAGAAGCCAGGATTTCATATTTTCTCCTCCTCCTCCAGAGTATCATATACTGATTCAGTACAAACTATACACAAACAATATACACAAACACTATACACAAACACTATACACTAAGTCTACACTAATATATAATCTTGAATATGTTTGATAAATGTTTCTAATATGTTCTACTGTAAAACTGTTCTCCATTATCCGAAACCTCTGAATGAGTTCCTGTTCAAATGATCCGGGGTTCAATAAACCATCGGGTTTATCGGGAAAACGTTGATATAGAGGCTGAGATGAGAACAGAGAAAATCTCTGAGTTGAGGGCAGAATGAACTCAGAGTAACAGTAATTCTTTTCATCATTAATAACTGAGAGGAAGGGCAATGGAGAAAGACAAGCTATACAAACTGAAATCAGAGGCCAGCAAACTTTCCCCGATTATCAATATCGGAAAGAACGGAGTGACCGACTCTGTAGTCGAGGAACTGAAGAAACACATAAAGGCTAACAGACTTGTGAAAGTAAAAGTGCTCAAAAGTGCGGAATCCGAAAAAGACCTTAAAGACATAGCTGAAGAACTGGCGGAGCGCAGCCATTCCACGCTGATTGAGGTGCGCGGCAGGACTGTTGTGCTTTACAGGTAACTATCCCGAAAATGAGTTCGGGGCAGTGCAGGCGGCAGCAAGTTAATGGCCGTAAGCCCGAAAGTATGAAATCTGGCGATATGATGAGGTTTTGTAGACCCTGATGGTTTTGTAGGCCCTGATGGTTTTGTAGTCCCTTATTCAGGGTTTTGTATTTTCCGGGTAGACCCTTCTTATGTTGTTTGTGCGGAGAGCCCCGTTCATACGCCTAAAAAATAATTTTCATCTTTAAAAAAAAGAATAAGGTTTTTGTGTAGAATTAACACTTATAGGTTAGGACCCTCAAATCCGGGTTGTCTTTGATGCAACATTATTATATAATTTATTCAATGTTGTGTAAGTGTTTGTGCTGCAAGAGCGGTTTAAATTGTATAAATTATCTGGCACATTAAACCCGGTTAAGTTCACAATATTTAAGATAGGTGCCCAAACTTTAAGTTGGGTGCAGCAACAATGCATACTGTGATTAACGTACACTGTGATTAACGTACACTGTGATTAACGTACACTGTGATTAACGTACACTGTGATTAACGTACACTGTGATTAATGTACACTGTGACACCATATAATTGTGATAACACAAGTTTGATTGACACACAATCGATTAATATAACCGGATAAAGCACATTAAAACGCGTCAAATCCTTTTAAACGGTTGGGCGGGGGTTTTTCTGCTTTCCTTTTATTTTCAGCTGTTCCGGGGCAGAGTGCACCCCCACGCATCCGGAGTGAGTATTATGCTTGAAGACGAGTATCAACTTGACTTTTTCAAAAATAATGGGTTCGTTCGGAAACAGTGTTCCAAATGTGGGGCATTCTTCTGGACGCGCGACCTTGACCGCGAGACATGCGGAGATGCGCCCTGCGATCCTTATTCCTTTATCGGAACCCCGGCTTTTTCCAGGGAATTCAATGTCGCAGAGATGCGCGAGTATTACCTCTCCTTCTTCGAATCCCAGGAGCACACCCGGGTTGAACGCTATCCGGTGGTTGCTCGCTGGAGAGACGATATCTACCTGACCATTGCATCCATTGCCGATTTCCAGCCCTTCGTCACTTCAGGGCAGGTCCCTCCTCCTGCAAATCCCCTCACGATTTCCCAGCCCTGTATCCGCTTAAACGACCTGGACTCGGTGGGCAGGAGCGGGCGCCACCTTACAACCTTTGAAATGATGGCGCACCATGCCTTCAACCGCACGGGTAATGAGATTTACTGGAAGGACAGGACTCTGGAACTCTGTGACGAGCTCCTGAGCTCTCTCAAGGTCGACCCCTTTGCCGTTACCTATAAGGAAGAACCCTGGGCAGGCGGAGGAAACGCCGGGCCCTGTGTGGAAGTAATCGTGCACGGGCTCGAGCTTGCAACCCTGGTGTTCATGAACCTGAAGGTCGATAAGAATGGGGACATCCCGATAAAGGGCGAGAACTACTCCAAGATGGACAACTACATCGTGGACACCGGATACGGGCTTGAGCGTTTTGTTTGGGCGTCCAAAGGTTCTCCGACCATCTATGATGCAATTTTCCCCGAAATCGTAACCGAACTCATGGGTCTTGCAGGAATCGAACACGAACTCAACGATCCGGAATATGCAAACATTCTTGCCCAGAACGCAAGGCTTGCAGGCCTCATGGATGTGAGCGAAAAGTCAAACCTGATGGCACTCAGGAAACAGGTGGCTTCAAACATCGGGATGACCGTGGACAAGCTTGCGACCATCATGGAGCCCGTGGAGAAGGTCTACTCGATCGCGGACCATACCCGCTGCCTGACCTTCATGCTCGGGGACGGAGTCATCCCCTCGAACGTCAAGGGTGGATACCTTGCCCGCCTGGTCCTCAGAAGGACGCTGCGCATGATGAAGGACCTGGACGTCAGGACCCCGCTGTCCGAAATTGTGGACATGCACATCAAGAACATGCCCGAGTACCCCGAGTTCAGGGATAACTTCCCGGTCATCCAGGACATCCTTGAGTCAGAAGAAGAAAAGTTCAACAGTACCATGGAAAGGGGCCGCAGGATCATCCAGAAATCTGCAGGCCATTTCAAGAAGAGCGGAGAAAAGATCCCCCTGTCCCAGTTAACCGAACTCTATGATTCCCATGGGATACCCCCTGAGATGGCAAAGGAAGTCGCATCCGATCTTGGGGTGGGCGTGGAGTTCCCGGACAACTTCTATTCCATTATCGGTGAGCTTCACAACAAGGCGGAAGAAAAGGTAGTGGAAGAAAATCCCTTTGCTGAGCGGCTCAAGCACCTCCCGATGACCAAGCGCCTCTTCTACGACGAGCCTACCCGTATGGAGTTCGAGGCTGTTGTTCTGGATGTTTTTGACAACCATCTCGTGCTGGACAGCACTTTCTTCTATGCGGAAGGTGGAGGACAGCCTTATGATACCGGAACCATCACAGATGGAGATACCGTGTACAAAGTGGTGGACGTTCAGGTCTTCAACGGCGTCATTGTCCATACCGTGGAAAAGCCCGACGAAGGAATTGATATCGGCAAAGGCGACATGATAGTGGGTGAAGTGGACGAAGAGCGGAGGATGACCCTTGCAAGGCACCACACCGCAACCCACATTGTGAACGATGCTGCAAGGAAAGTCCTCGGGAACCACATCTGGCAGGCAGGAGCCCAGAAGTTCGAAGACCATTCCAGGCTTGACCTTTCCCACTACAAGCACATCTCTCCCGAAGAACTGAGGGAGATCGAACTCCTGGCCAACCGGACGGTCATGGAAAATAAGCGTGTGGTCACCGAGTGGATGGCCAGGACAGACGCTGAACAGGAATACGGCTTCGGGCTCTACCAGGGTGGCGTTCCCCCAGGAGAGAAGATCAGGGTCGTAAAAGTGGGGGACGACGTGGAAGCTTGCGCCGGGACCCACTGCCTCACTACGGGTGTTATCGGACCCATCAAGATCCTGAAGACCGAGCGCATCCAGGACGGGGTCGAGAGACTTGAATTCGCAGCAGGAACAGCAGCTGTCCGGGCCATGCAGAAGATGGAGTCCCTCCTGGTCGATTCCGCAAAGACCCTGAGCATCCCGCCAGACCACCTCCCTGCCAGTGTTGATCGCTTCTTCGGGGAATGGAAGTCCCTCCAGAAAGAAAACGAGCGGCTCAAGGAAGAACTTGCCCGTGCCCGGGTCTACCAGATGCTCGGAACTGCGAGCGAGGTTGCAGGGCTCAGGGTAGTTGCAAAAGCAATCCCGGGCGCCGATTCCAAAGAGCTCCAGAAAATCGCAACCGAGTTCCTGAAAAACGAAGACGTTGTCACCATCCTTGTAAGCGACGCCTCAGGTGTGAAAATCGTCGCATCCGCCGGCAAGAAAGCTGTCGAATGCGGAGTCAGCGCAGGCACCCTGGTTCGTGAGATGTCAAAAGTTGTCGGTGGCGGCGGCGGTGGAAAGCCGGACCTTGCCATGGGCGGCGGGACTGACCCGACCAGGATCGAAGATGCCCTTGTCCGCGGGCTTGAGCTCGTAAAAGAAGCCTGTGGTGAATAAGCCTTATAAATGAATCGAATGAATAAGTCTAATAAGGCTTGATTAGCAGAGTAAAATAGTAAAGAAAAGATGGATGCCGGGTTTTATAATTCCCGGTTTTTTCTATCTTTTTCGTTTTTCCCTTTCTGATTTTTGGCTTTTTAAGTCCTGAGCTGCTTTTTTCAGTCCTTAAAGAGCACTTCGCAGAGGATTGCAATGCCATCTTTTACAAAGAGGTGGATGGTCTTTTTCCCTTCAAGCCCTTTTTCGACCTCATTTCGGACTTCCCAGTAGTCTTCGGGCTTTACCCCTACCCTCAGGACCACTGACCCGACATTCCGGTCTTTCAGGAACTTATTGATTTCCAGGGGTTCAAAGGGGCAGGTCTTCAGTACAAGGTAGTGGTTTTTTATCATGGACTGTTTGACGAAGGCATCTGCTGTCAGTAAAATCCTTTTTTTGTCTACCTTGAAGATATCAAAACTTCCTGAAAATGGTCCCGAGAGTTCGATCATGGAGTCCACAAGTTCGGGGAGCAGTCCGGCGGCTGTTACGGAAGGTTCCGGCTCGTAAGCGTAGAGTTTCATCCGGTCGCTTTCCCGCAGCTTCGAAAGTGGGCATTCTTTTGGCACGAGCCCTTCGCCTGCCGGCAGGGCTACTGCCAGCCTGTCGAACTGCTTTAACCCTCCGAAGTAGAGGGTCAGGCGGTTGAGCTGGCCGTCCAGGGAGATATATTCTTTTTCGCAGTCAAAGGGAATCTTTTCAGGCGGCATCTGGGGCGGAGCTTCGAAGGCAAAGTTTTTAGTCTTCTCCCCGTAAGCTTCAAGCACGTTCGGAATCCCCGGCTCGATGCTTGAGACTTTTCTCTCCTCTTCTTCTGGAGGACGGAAGGGGTCCGAAAACACGATATCGACTTTCGGGATCTGTGCGACGACTTCCGGGTCCAGGGCGTCTCCGCAGATGAACTTCACGTTGTCGAGCCCGTACATCTCGCAGTTCTGTTTTGCGTACTCGATTTTCTCCGGGTCGATTTCCACCGCATACACAAACTCGCACTGCTGTGCAAAAAACACAGTCTGCCCTCCGATCCCGCAGCTGATGTCAGCCAGGGTCCTGCATTTCAGGCGCTGCGCCCTGTACCGAGCAATCGGTTCCGGGGTCGCGAAGCGCAGACTTTCCTTGTCCCCGTGCAGGGGCTTTTCAAACTGCTTTTTCCGTGCCACGTCAATCACGGGATACTAGGAGGTTTCTGGGATTTAAAGGCAACTGAAAACTGAGGAGAGGAAATATCTAAAATTTGATAAAAGGTGCTCTCTGCCTGTAAATCGGGCTGCATTTGTAGATGATTTGGGGGGCAGCTATTTTTTTGTTCAGCCAGCTATTGACCGGAACAACCGGAATGCCGTTCCAAACGGAGCTTTCTCCGAGCGGAGCGAGGCTCGATCCCGGAATAAAATGAAAAAAGACAGATTCAAAAAAATGTACCCGTTTCAATCCTCGTTTTTCCTCAATAAAAGTCTTTTATGCCTTAAATCTGAAAATCAGCTCAAATTATTTCCACTGCCTGCAGGGTCATAAGCTCTTTTCCCACAATCTCCCGCAATTTCGGGATAAGGGGCCTGAGTTTTTCCTCTTCGTCAACTGTTTCAATAACAAGCGGGATCTCGTTACTCAGCGCTAGCACTTTCAATGAGCGGATCTTCCCGTCCGTTCCATACCCTTCGATTCCCCGGAGCAGGGTTGCGCCCTTTATGCCGGAGTCGCGCAAAAACTCAAGGACCGTTTTATGGACGGATTTTCCGTGGTAGGTTGAGCTGTCTTTCAGGTAGATTCGGAGAATTGCGGATTTCATAATTAATGCCTCTCAAGTGGTGACTCCTGCATGAAAATTAACTAATTTTCATTAAGTGTTGGAAATTCTCTGATATAACCTGATCGAAATCCGAACAGAACCTGGATCAAGAAAAATAAAATGAAAAATAAGAACCAAGAAAAAGAAAAAAGGCCGGAAGAATCTTCCGCCTGGGTTTGAGTAATATAAAAATATTGAAGGGTTTGAAATCACCCTTCTCTCACGAGCCTTGCTATGTCGTCCCCGACGTCGGAGGTGCCGTTGCTGCCGCCCATGTCGTAGGTCCTGACCTTAGCGTTCAGGATGTTTTGCTGGATTGCGCCTACGATGCTGTCTGCGGCTTCTTTTTCTCCGAGCTGTTCGATGAGCATGGCGCCCGCCCAGATGGTGGCAATCGGGTTGACCTTGTTCATACCCTTGTACTTGGGGGCTGAGCCGTGGATGGGCTCGAACATGCTTGTGCCCTGGGGGTTGATGTTTCCGCCGGGGGCAAGACCGAGGCCGCCCTGGATCATTGCTCCGAGGTCGGTTATGATGTCTCCGAACATGTTTGGGGTTACGACCACGTCGAACCATTCGGGGTTTTTCACAAACCACATGGTGATTGCGTCCACGAAGTTGAAGTCCGTGGTAATATCGGGGTGTTTCGAGGCAACTGCTTCGAATTCCTCGCGCCAGAAGCCGTAGATATCGGAAAGGACGTTTGCCTTGTCAACGGAAGAGACGTGTTTCCTGCTCTTTTCTGCGAGGTCAAAGGCGTATTCCATGACCCTCTGGGTGCCTTCCTTTGAGATCAGGCCTATCTGGTACCCGATTTCCTCGCTGTCGGTCTCGATATCCAGCCCGAATTTTGCGGAGTAGAGAGTCCTTTTCACTTCAAGGAGGTCCTTGCTCTCGCCTTTTTTGGCTCTTCCGCCGATGCCGATGTAGAAGTCCTCGGTGTTTTCCCTGACCACAGTGAAGTCGATATCTTTTGCGGTCTTGTCCTTGAGCGGGGTCCAGACTCCTTCAAGGAGTTTCACCGGGCGCAGGTTGATGTACTGGTCGAAGTAAAAGCGCGCAGTTAATAAGATCCCCTTTTCAAGAACTCCCGGGGCAATCCTCGGGTCTCCGATGGATCCCAGGTAAATGGCAGGATAGCCGGATAATTCCTTTAAGGTGTCTTCCGAAATTAGTTCTCCTGTCTCCAGGTAGTGATCTGCCCCATGGGGGTAGTCGATCCATTCTACATCAAAGCCGAATTTTTCGCCTGCGACATCAACAACTTTCTTGCCTTCGGCGATGATTTCTGGGCCTATCCCGTCTCCGGAAAGGACCGGAATCTTATACTGCGTCATGTTTGTACTCCTTTCGAATTTGCTGGCAAATTTGCCTTATTGTTAAGAGATGTTGGCCGTGAACAGGTCTTTTGAACAGGTTTTTTCTGATAGTTTTTGTCCCTACCGTTTTTTCCTGAACAATTTTTCCTGGACAGCTCCTCTCTAATTAGCGTTTTGAGACCAGGTCCCGGGAATATTCAACAAGCCCTCCTTTGTCCACTATTTTGCGGACAAAATCCGGGAGGGGCGTTGCCTGGTAGGTCTCACCTTTCGTTTTGTTTTCAATGACCCCTGTTGCAAGGTCCACTTCCAGTTCGTCCCCGTCGTCAATCCTGTCCGTATCCGGGCATTCAAGGACCGGGATCCCGATGTTTATCGAGTTCCTGAAAAAGATCCGGGCAAAGGACTTTGCGATCACACAGGACACCTTTGAGCCCCGCAGGGCAAGGGGCGCGTGTTCACGGGAGGACCCGCAGCCGAAGTTGCTTCCTCCGACTACGATGTCGTTTTCATGCACGTTTTTTGCAAACTCGGGGCGGACACCTTCAAAGGTGTACTTCGCGAGTTCCTCGGGGGTATTGAAGATCAAGTAGCGACCCGGAATTATTGCGTCCGTGTCCACGTCATCTCCGAATTTCCAGGCTCTTCCTTTCATGGCATCACCGATTTGGTTTCTGAAATTAAAAGCTGCAATTCACCGGGCCATAGGCCGCTCTGATGAATATGATTGTAGTTTCATGTCATCTGCACTCTGTCATCTGCACAGTTTTTTATTATATTGGGAGTTATGTGTTTACAGCTCGTGATCCAGTTCCATACTTATGGATAGCATGGTAATGATATCTAATATTTAAATTATTTTATGGCGGAGTATAAAAGTGGTTTACAATATGCCCCCATTTTTTCCGTAATATGCATTAAAATAAGCGTTTATTGATCTCCTTATCGCTCTTATGTTCTCATATTGTTGTTTCTTCTCTTTTTTCTGCCTTCACTCCGGGCATCAGGGCGCTTGGCTCTCCCCCTCCGTGCCAGCTCCGCCGGGGGCGCATCCGGACCAGGTGTACGGATTCGGAATGGTCGTCCACGATCAGGGCAGCTCCCCTCTCACTTCCCATTTTCTTTATATGTCCCCTGATACCCTCCTGCATGTAGAGGGGGCGTGCGGCTTCCAGGGCAATGATGTCGTCACTTGCAGTGAGGCGGTGGCAGATCAAAAGGTCGCTTTGTGATATCACATCCGTATGCAGGCCTGAAGGCCTCTGGGTGGCGAGGATCAGGGACAACCCCGGCTGCCTCCCCTGCCTCAGACACCTGTTGATCAGTACTTCCGAAGCAAGGGTTTCAGTTCCCGCGGGCAGGAAGATATGGGCTTCGTCTATGAAGAGCCAGACCATGGGAAACTCCTCTCCTTCTACTTCACCTTCTACTTCACCTTCTGCTTCACCTTCTACTTCACCTTCTGCTTCACCTTCTACTTCAATTTCTTCTCTTTTTCCTTCTGCCCCTTCTTTGCCTCCCTCTCTTCCTGCCTTCTCTTTCTCTTTTCCGGTTTTTTCTTCCTCCCTTCCTCCTCCCATGAGCCTCTTTTCATATGCCCGCCTGGCCTCAAGCCTTTTTGCATAGAGCCTGCCTGCAAGAATGGAAACCACGGCTGCACAGACATTCTCATTTTCAAGGGTGCTTACGTCAAGGACAGAGGTCTTTCCACCGCTTACGAGTTCCGACAGCCGGGTCCCTTCCTTTTCGAATACTCCCCAGGAATCAACGGCTCTGAAATAGTTTTCTGCGGCTCCCTTGGAGACAGAATCCGAACGCTCGTCCCGGAGTACTTCTGTAATTATGTCTTTGAAAGAGTACGCTTCATTCTTCTCTTTAAGAGATTCTATTGCTCTTACAACCAGCACTCCCAGGGACGAAACCTCATCTACGTTAAATAACCTGCACCACTGGCCTCCTGAAAGTCCGGAGATCGAGATTGAAAATGGCGTGACCTTTATGCCCCGTTTCTCGTATTCTTCCGCTTTTCCTGCAGGTACGAAGACCTCTGCCTCAATTCCGGAAGGCTCAAGGTTCCATTGTTTGAGTTTCCCGGCTTCAAACGTGTTCTGGTTTCTTATTGTCCAGAAAATTCCCATGGTATCAATAACCAGGGATGCCAGGTTTTTTGCAAGGGCGGGAGGTAGAAGGGCGAGTTCTTCCAGTATGCAGCCCATAGTATAGGACTTCCCGTATCCTCTTTTCCCGCAGATCAGGACTGCATGGGGTCTCAGGGCATCAAGGAATACGGGTGCTCCTTTGGAGCGGTCAAGAGCCAGGTAGTTCCCGAGGAACAGCAGTCCCTCCCCCCTGTTATCCTCATTTCCAAGTACGCGGTATTTTCCGAAACCTGTTTTTACAAATGAAGACCCGATAATTTTTCCCTCCTTTCGTCATTCATTAATATTACCATAATCCTCACTGCCTAAAATAATTTTTCTAATTACCTAAATTATGCAATAAGATGTTTTATTTTTCCTGAAAGGACCTTATAGGCTTTACCACTAAATTTTATTTATGGGTCTACTCTTCAGGTATTCTTTCATCCCTCCTCCGGGAATAGAAACGTTTATTTAGTTGTGAAAAACTATACGGTAATGTATAGTATAGCACACTGGTCTACTGCATGTCTATTTTCTTGTGGAGCCTTCTGGTTTTTCCAAAACTCCTTTAAAAAACATAAACTCCATACCAGTTTGGCTCCTTGAAGAATTTCAAAATTTACCCCCCGGTGAACACAATTGGATACTTCCCAGAAATCCTCATTATTAGATTTGCTTTTAAGGTCCGATAAAAGAAAGGGTATAATGCTCTTTCTGAAGGATGGCTCTAAAAGTATCGATGAAATTACCAAATTGCTTGATTCTCCTTCGGCTTCGGTCCTTCCGCAGATCAAAAAATTGAAGGATAACAGGCTGGTTCTGCAGGACGGAAAGTACTACAGCCTTTCCAAAATAGGAGTCATTGTTACTGAAAAAATGAGCCCTCTGGTGGGAATCCTTGAAGTTTTTGAAGATAATCCCGACTACTGGATCAATCAGGAACTGAGCGGGATTCCTCCATTCCTGCTCCCGAGGCTCGGAGAACTGAGTCCCTACAAAGTGATTGAACCCGAACTGCACAGGATATTCGAGCCTCCTGAGGAGTTTTTAGATTCCCTCATGAAGTCCAGGGATGTCATGCGTTTTACCTCTTATTTCCAGCCCTCCTTTGCCGAAATTCACGCGGAACTCCTGATGAAAAAAACTAATATCTCCATCATAGTTACCGAAAATTTCTTCGAAAGGGTTGTAAATGATTACCCTGAAGAACTTGAAAATTTCCTGTTCCCGGAAAATTCCAGACTCTTTGTCTACAAAGGGAGCTCCTCCCTGGCCTCGGTTACGGTAACCGAGAGGTTTATGGCAATTACCCTGACCGATAAAAAAGGCAGACCTGACCAGAGATTCCTTATAAGTTCCGAGAAAAACGCAATTGAATGGGGGAAGGAACTTTGTACGTATTACAGGGACCTGTCTGAAGAAATCCAGAAAGAAGACGCTGCCCGTTTCCTCTCCGGTAGTGAGAAATAACAGGCTGGAAAAAGGAAATTAACAGGCTGGAAAAGGAAAATTAGAGGTTAAAATAACCTCTGAATTTTCAGGCTAAAATCTTGGTAAATACGGTTGGTGTTTTTAAGGTTCGGAGTTTTTAAGGTTCGGAGTTTTGTCCTCAGGAAATTATTTTATCAAGTTTTCCTGCTTCTGCTGCCAGTTTTATTTCCCGGGCGATCCTTCTTCCCGTGGACATGTCTTCCTCGATCAGGTCCGAGTACGGGGAGCCGGTAACATAAAGGTTTGTCCCTGCTACAATCCTGGCCGAGATTTCGAATACCTTGATTTCCAGTTCGTCGGTGAAGACGGTTTCAAGGCAGAAGGCGCCGATCATCCCGCCGAAGAGGCCCAGGGACTCTTCCACTACTCTTTCCCCAAGGGAAAAGATAAGGGGCAGGAGTGATTCCCTTGCTACGAGGGGGACGTTTCCGGTGACAACGTAGGTTGGCCTGATGCCTGATTCGACAAGTTCCCGGGGGGAGCCGAGCCTGAAAATTTCGTCAGCGTTGGATTCCACTCTCCGGTCCATGCTAAGGAGTTCAAGGCTTCCCTCGCTCAAAGTGTATCCCTCGTCCCGGATGGGGGAGTAGAAGTAGTGCAGGTAGTAACGGGTTCCGGTTATGAATTCCTGGATGGTATATTTCTGGGTACGGTCCACGAGTTCCTCAAACTCTTCATAGGTCTTTGCAATGAAAAACCCTTTGCCTCCCTTTGCTCCGTGGTACTTAACCATCACAGGCCCGTTGATTTCTCTTGGGTCATCGATTTTTCCGGGCATGTGAATGCCAGCTCCGAGCAGCCATTCCCTTTCCATGTCCCGGTCCGACTCCCATTCAAGGACAGCCCTGTTTCCAAAGGTTGGGACTGCCATTTCCGCAAAACTCTCAGTACCGAGATAGGCGACAAAGGAACCGTGAGGGATTATAATGACATTTTTTTCCCGGAGTTCTTCTACTTTGTTCATTATGTCTTCATAACTATCTACAATAAGGTACTCATCAGGTTTTGCCTTCGGGAAAGCCTCATAGAATTTTGGGGGCTTGCCCACGCAGATCCCGAGGGTTCTGAAGCCTTCCTTCCTTGCTCCATCAAAGATCTGAAGGCTCGAGTGAGAACAGACGGTTGCAATTGTAATGTTTTCCATATCGTAGTTTTTAAGAAATTCGAGAACCTGCTGTTTTGTGATCATGATCATTACCACGGAAAATTTAGATTAGAATATATGATGTTATATTTAAGTTTAAGGTCTGGATTCTATATATAAATATAGTAATAAATGTATAATAAAAAGTAATAACTAAAATTTATCAATTAAGTGCTTGCAAAGTAGACTTGCAGGATATGATAGAAAACACCTTTCATAAAATATCTTTCATAAAATACCTTGCACAAAACACCTGGGCGTAAAGCCCTACAAAACTACTATGCCCTACACAAAATCCCTTACAAAAATCACCTCTCAAAAAACATAACCTCTCACAAAGTATAACAATATCAATCTTTTAATTTAGGACGTAAACATGAAAGAGCTGGAAGATAGAAACGGGTTTCCGGAAGTTGAAGGGCACCTTAATGGACCAGGGTTCCCGGATGGCGAGGAGATTCGGGAAAGCGGAGACAGGGTGATGGTGCTCCCCGTAAACGAAGATTCAAGAAAGATTACCCAAACCCTCTCCAACGAAACATCGCTGAAGGTCCTTGAACTGCTCGGAAAAAAGAGCCTGTCTGCGACCGATATTGCGGAGGAGCTGAAAATTCCTCTGACTACGGTGAAGTATAACCTTGACTCCCTTGTGGACTCCGACCTCATCAAGGTCAAGCAGATCAAATGGAGCCGAAAGGGTCGTCAGGTTAAGATCTACGAGGCGATGGAAAAACTTATTATCCTGGTCCCTTCCAGAAATCCTGTTGATAAAATTTCCATCATAAACCTGCTGCAGCAGTACATAGGAGTAATTGCAGCGGCGTTTTTTGCGGCCGCAGGAATCGAATACCTCTCAGCGTACCTCAAAGCAAGAAAGGTCTTCCAGGCCACCGCTCCTCTAAGGTTGGGGGTAATGGAAGACGGCAATGCCCCTGTTCCGGCAGCCGTGATAGCTAACGATACTTCCGGAGGAGATGTCGGGGAAGCCGGAGAACCCGGGTTAATGGATGTGGGAATCGAATCCTTTTCTGAAGAAGAGGCAGCTCCACAGAATGAAGCTCAGAGTGAGGCGCCGGATGTAGCTCCGAAGGAAGCAAACGAAGCTTTTACAGGCGAATCCCCGGAAGAAGAACCCGTTGATGAAGAGGTCATGGAAGAGTCTCTGAAAGAAGAGTTTGCTTCCGAAGACGCCCCGGTTGATGACGCCTCTGAAGACGTAATGGATGACGCCCCTGTTGAAGATGTGGCTACTGAAGAAACGATGGAAGCGGAGTACGTCGAAGAAGCTCCTGTAGAAGAACCCGTTGATGAAGGGGTCATGGAAGACGCTTCCGTCGAAGAAGCCGCTGAAGGTATGGACGTTCCCGACACGGACAGCATGGACGGGATAGAGGGGCTGGATGGAATGGGTGGTATGGACGATCTGCCTCCTGTTCCCCCTGAAGGAATTACCCATCTCGGGGGTATCCACGGGCTTTACGATACGCTTTCTTTGCATCCGGGGGTCTGGTTCCTTCTTGGCTGCCTCTTCGTTGTGTGCTTGATGATCGTACGAGAAGTCTATTATAAGAAAAAGACCAAGTAATCAATGATTGGTATGAGAGTTGCTTTAAAACTTGCATACATAGGCACCGAGTTCCACGGCTCCCAGATCCAACCCAATGTTGACACCGTGGAAGGGGAGATCTTCAAAGCTCTCCGGAATCTCCAAATCATCGAAGGTCCCAAATCTGCCAATTACACATGTGCGGGCAGGACCGACGCAGGAGTCCATGCTCTTGAACAGGTCGTTGCTTTTGATACCGATAAGCCTAACCTTGCAATCCCAAGAGTCATCAATTCCGAACTTCCCCCCTCTGTCTGGACCTGGGCTCATGCGGAAGTTTCCCCCTCCTTTGACGCCAGGCGGGATGCAGTTTCCAGGCGCTACCGCTACGTGATGAGTGGGGAAGAATACGACATCTCAAAGATGAGGGAGGCTTCAAAGCTCCTTCTGGGGACCCACGATTTTGCGAACTTTTCCAAAGCTGACGGGGACAAGAGTACGGTCCGTACCATGGAGCGTATTGAAGTGCGGGTTGACGGGGAGCTTACAAAAATCGATGTAACCGGTAATGCCTTTCTCTGGAACATGGTCCGGAAAATCGTAACCGCCCTTACCATGATTGGAAACGGGGTCAGGGATGAGGACTGGCTGCTCCAGATGCTCAATCCCGAAATCTACGAAGAAGGAATCGAACCTGCTCCTGCACACGGGTTGACCCTCATGGAAATCAAATATCCTTTCCACCTAGAGTGGGCAGAGGACAGCTACTCCATCCGTAGGGCAAACGAACAGAACTACAAGAATATCCTCAGGCACAGGGTAATGGCTGAAGTGATCGAGGAACTTATTTTCAAGGAATAAATTCCTTATTTCCAGGAAATAAATTTCTGATTTCAGGAAATAAATTCCTGATTTCAGGAATAAGGGTTGCTTATAGAGGACAGCTTACATCCCTATCTTTCTTATTCCCTTTACCCACGTTCTCTGCCTTAAGTCAAACTTTTTTCTATTATTAATCTTTTTGAAAAATCGTAATTGTCCGGGTGAGGCTTCGGTGCACTCTCTGGGCATGGATTTCAAGCACCCTGAGGCCTGCCTTTTCCCCGTATTCGAACGCTGCCTTGTCCGAGACCACAATGGCGATTCCTCCGGGCTTCAGGACACGGTAAATTTCCGAAAGGGCGCCGGCATAAAGTACTTCCAGGGACTCTGCAAGGATGGCTGCCGAACGTCCGTAGGGAGGGTCGGTGACGACTGCGTTCACGGATTCGGCTTTCAGGGGGATCCTGCATGCGTCTCCTTCCATCAGGGCATAATCCGTTTCGAAGGCTTCCAGGTTCATCCTTGCTCCCTGGACGAGTTTTTCCTGGGCGTCGATTCCAATTACCCTGGATCCCAGGAGTCCGGCTTCCACAAGGATGCCTGCGGTGCCGCAGAAGGGGTCAAGGAAGAGCTCTCCGGGAAGTGTCCGGGAAAGGTTTACAAGGGCGCGGGCGACCCTGGGCATAAGGACACCGGGGTGAAAAAAGGGCTTGTTCTGGGGGTTCCTGGCTTCGTAAGCGCTTCTGTTCACGGACGATATAAGTGCTCCGAACACGGTTTTCTCGCTCAGGATAAGCCGGAATTCGATATCCGGGTTGTTGAGGTTTGCCCGGAATCCTTTCCGGTAAATACAACCTCCGATCTTCTTTTCCAGGGGTTCGCCAGGGAAGTCCACATGGTGTTTAATCCTCTTTGCCCGGACTACGAAGTTTTGTCCTTCCCGGATAAAAGCGGCTGGTTTGAAGGCTTCGGCAAGTTCCAGGATTGCTTCCGGCCTGCTTTCTGAAATCCCTATCACTTTCAGTATGTGGTGGGTCATTGCAAGCCTTTCCGTCATCTTACTCTTGAGAGTCTTTTCAAGCTCTGTTTCTTCGCCAGTTATGTCCACAACAAGGCACTGGTCCATCAGAGAATGTACTCTGTATTCCAGCCCTTCGATTTCAAGGCAGGCAAGGACTTCGGCAGCGGGCAGTTTTTCGTGTTCACCTGAGAGTTCGAAAGCGTATAACATGGATTAACCGGGGTTAGGTTGATGAATATAGTTAGGAATAGGATTGAAACGGGTACGTTCTGAACGTAAAAGTCATTCGGAATCGGTTAAGCTGGATACTGTTGAATTGCTGGACGTAGTATGGAATAATGCTGGCAGATTAGGAAAATATTTGCCGAAAGAATACGGCGGGTTCAAAAGGATACTTTCGATTTAAAACATTTTCTCCAGGGCTTCCCTGCCTGTCATGCCGGGTTCTACCCCAAGTTCCCTTGCTTTTGGCGTTGCTTCGACAACTTTTGCTTTCAGCATGTCCTCGAAACTCTGTACACCCTTTACCTTTGCTGCGGTATCTCCAAGGGCTTCTGCGGCATTGATGTCAAGGTACCCGCACATCAGGAATCCCTTCTCTGCGCTGAGGACCAGCAGGGGATATTTCTGCATTTTAAAACAGAGGCCAAGGGCACATCCTTTTTCAAGCTTAACCTGTTCTATGAGCATGTTTTCCAGAATACGTTTCAAGCCTGATTAAACTTTTGGGCTCAGGCAAAGTCGCCCGAGAAAGTTTTCAAAAAATCCTGCAGCTGCCCGGGTTTCTTCAGGTTTCGGTTCTTCAATTGAGAGGGTTTCATTTTCCATCACTTCGCCCCCGGTTAAAACCTCCGGCAGGGCTGCCGTCTCATAACTTTTGTTTTCCGAAAACCAGAGGGTAATTTCCCCCTCGGGGCCAAAGCTGCCTTTCAGGATCTGGCGGCTGTCTTCAAATTCCTCGTTTTTATCTTCCAGGCCTTCTGTCCTGTTTACATCATATCCGGGAGGCAGGAATATGGTCACTTCCGAGCCAGGGGTACCAAGAAACCAGATGCTGGTTTGAGTATTGGTCTTGTTGCCTATCTCATTGCTTGTTTCAGTACCTATCTCGTTGCCTGTTTCAGTACCCATTTCATTGCCTATTTCGTTGCCGCTCTCAGTGCTGGCTTCCCTTTCTTCCTCTTTCTTTACTTCTTCCTCTACTCCTTCTTCAAAGCTATAGGTGACCCTGGCGGTGTTTGTGATGGTTGCACTCTTGAATGCCGTGCCCAGGGCTTCGTCAGAGAGCCAGAACTCCACGTCCCGGACTTTTACCGTCTCTGAAGAACCTTTGAGCTTAACATCGGGCTTCTTTTCAATGGATTTTTCCAGCCTGTCCCGGAGCTCAAGCTCCATGTTTCTGATTTCCCATGCGTTTACGAAGCTGTCGTTGTTACCGGTTTCCCTGTCTATAAGTTCCCTGAAGAAAATAGCCTCCCTGTCCGTGATGCATTCCTCATAGTCCCAGCTCATCCCGCCGTTTTCCAGGGTGATTTTATTGCTGGATACGAAAGAGGCAGTGCAGGGGCCTGAAAGAAGGGTTACGGAGAGGACAGCTGCTATAAAGAAGGTTGAAAGGAGGTGCTGTAATTTCAAGGTGCTCAACTCTTTTCTTTTGTTTATTTTTTCAACCTTTACCTTTTATTTAATTTCCTTCCAAGTCCTTTCAGTTTATTTTGTTGTGACCTCACAGCCGTCCGAGCTTACGATTAGCGTGTGTTCGGCCTGGGCTACCATTCCTCCTCCGCTTTCCAGAAGGACGGGGTAGCCGTGGAGGATTCTTGCTTTTTCTAGCTGGATGAGTACAAATTCCAGCTTGTCGGATTCAAGCCAGCGTTTTGCAAAGGGTAGGGTCCTGTACTCTTCAACCTGTTTCAGGACTTTTCGAACTGCAGGCATACGGACCGGTTTTTTCTGGATAAGGCTGTAAATCTCGGTATAGGAACCGTCGTGGACTGCGCCTGCCCCGTCTGTTGCGAAAGGCTCGATAGCAAGCACGTCTCCTTCTTTAAGGACTGTGCCTCCTTCAACGTGTTTGTTCGGGACGGATGGATCAGCGTGCGCTTCATACTGAGAAAGCCCGTGTCCCGTAAGGTTGAGGATGGGGCTCAGGTCATAGCTCCTGATGGCGTTCTCGATTGCGGCCCCGATTTCTCCTGTGTTGACTCCCGGCCTGACAGTATCGATGGCTGCCTGGAGCCCGGTTTCTGCGGCTTTCACGATGTCCGGGTTCCCTGAGAGGTCCACCGTAATTGCAGAGTCTGCAATGTACCCGTCTACATGGACTCCGAGGTCCAGCTTTACCATATCTTTCCCGAAGACGTCCGTGTCCCCCACTTTCGGGGTTGCGTGGGCCGCCTCTTCGTTTCTTGAGATGTTGCAGGGAAAAGCCGGTTTTCCTCCAAGTTCAATGGTTTTGTTTTCTACAAACTCCGCAACTTCAAGCAGGCTGCCTCCTACCTTTATCATATCTGCGGCTTCGGCCCGAACCTTGCTAAGGATTCTTCCCGCTTCCCTGTATTTTTCAAGGATATCTTCCCTGTTTTGCACGTTATCGGTCATGCTAACTCCATACCAAATAGATTGAATAATAATTGATAAGACTGAAATCGTTTAACTCATTAATGTTGAATTTGGTCAACTCATAATGTTGAATTTGGTCAACTCATAATGTTGAATTTGGTCAGCTAAAATTTGGTCAAATTGAATATTACAAAATTGAGTCCTACTTAATAAATATATAATGGCTATAATTATGCCTTATATAGATAATTAGCAGGGTTATAATACAAAGTTCTTTTCTAATTTTGTCAGGTTCTCACAACCATTTTTGGTCACAAGTACCATGTCTTCGAGCCGGATTCCTCCGATTCCCGGATAGTACAGCCCGGGTTCGACGGTGATTACATTTCCCTCTTCAAGCACGGCACTGTTTTCTCCTACTCCAGGCAGTTCGTGGATATCGAGCCCGACTCCGTGCCCTGTGGAATGGGTGAAGCCTACCTTTGCCCCGCTTCTGTAGGTGTCGTAGCCCCGTTCTTCCAGCACGTCACAGACTGCATTGTGGACATCAGCCGCCGACACTCCGGCTTTTACCATTCCCAGCCCTTTCTCCTGGGCTGCAAGCACGGCTTCATATATGGCTTTCAGCTCTTCCGAAGCTTCTCCCCTGAGCACGGTGCGCGTCATGTCTGCAAAATAACGTTTTTTCTTGCTTCTGGGAAAAATGTCCAGGATGATTGGGGCATTTGCCCTGAGTGGTCCGGCGGTGGTCCCATGGGGGTTTGAAGTGTCTTCTCCGCAGGAGACGATGGTCTCTTCCGCCTCGCAGCCAAAGTCCAGCAGGGCGTGGTCTATCGCAGAGAGCACTTTCTCTCCTGTAAGCTCCTTTCCCTCGTGGTAGAGGATTCCGTCTTTCTCCTGTGCACCCCTGATGAGTTCTATGGCAGCCTCCATTGCCTTCTCTCCGGCTCTCTGGGCATACTTTACGGCTTCCACTTCATCGGGCCTTTTCTGGCTTCTCATCTTCCTGAAGGGGCTCTTTACCGGGACTATGGAGAAGCCTGCTTCGGCAAGGAAGTTCGAGTAAAAAACAGGGAAATCATAGGGTACTGCGATTTTTTTTGCTCCTGCTTCCGAGATAAGTTCGGAAAGGCAGGCAGCATAAGCCAGGGCTCCATCTTTTTTCTCCTTGATTTTTTCCATGTATCCGAAGTCCTGCAAAGTCCGGATTTCGGGGATCCTTGACTCAAGTTCGGCTCTCCCGCGTTCCATCTCCGAAATAAAAAGGATCTCTTTTCCCTCTCCGGTCTGCAGGTACCCGAAAGCGTCCGATGCCAGGAAACGGGTTGCGTAGTAGATGTCTGCGGAATGGATGTCTCCCGTCATAAGGTATGCGTCTGCTCCGGAATTTTCAAGGATATCTTTAATGCTGAATTCTGGTTCTGACATGGCAGGTAATTCTGGCGTTTGTGGATAAAGTTGTTATTGTCAGGTCCGGAATTTCGGTTCGTAAAATCCTAGCTCGTAATAAAGAGAATAAAGTTCTTCTAGCATGGAAAAATAGCGGGTAAGGGAGGCTTCCATCTCTTCCGAAAACCTGAGAATGCACACGTATTTTCTTCTTTCCCGTTCTCTTACCCATACCTTACCTTCAGATCGGGCATATCCCCTGTCGCTTAGAAGTTCCGCAGCGCAGCCAAGCAGCATGCGAATACATGTGGTCAATTGTTTGCGAGTTTTTTCTTTCTTAAATTCCAGGTAGTCGGAAGCTATGCCTGGGTGGAAGAGTTCGTTTCTGTGTATCCAGTATTCATCGCAGTTGAGGGATTCTTCGACAATCGAGGGTATGCGGGCTATTTGTTCTACAGGGTCGGGTTCTTGTTCTCCGCTTATTTCCTGCTTCGGTTTTTCTTCCCGGTGCTTTTTTTCTCCTAGGTTTTCTTTTTTATACTCAATTTCATTTTTGGAAACTTCAGTCCTCTCTACTTCCCTCCGTATCCATTCGGAGGTGAAATTTCTGGCGGCTTCGATAAAGGTTCGGGTTTCCAGTTCTATTTTTTCTCTGGTTTGCTTTATCTGCCGGGTCAGGTTGTTGATTCTTTCCCTGCTCTCATCCGGAGTCCCGGAGCCTGCCTCCATTTTTTTCTGTCCTCCTTCCGGTCTTCTGCCTGTTACTTTCACGTCTCTCAAAATTACATCTTTTTGTATTACATCGTTTTTGAGGAAAAAAGTCATGTCTTCAAAAGTTCGTAGGTGGGGTTTGTGGGTAGGATTATGGATTGGGGGCCGGATTGAGGCCCGGATCGGGACCTGGCTTGAGACTTGAATTGAGGTTCTGGATGATTAAAGTACAAGACATATCTCTTCTTGGCTAAAAATAGCGAGTTTAATTTAAAACAGTACGTCTCATTTAAAATAGTACGTCTCATTTAAAATGGAAAACAGTAAGCATCAGTTGCTTTTTATTTTAAAAGTATCGGTTGCGAAAAAAAATGAGCGCCCGGACCGGGATTCGAACCCGAGTCGGAGCCTCGACAGGGCTCCATGATAGGCCTCTACACTATCCGGACACTCCGATTATTCTAGTCATTTTTGCCCGCGTTGCGAGCAATCCATAAATGTCATTCCGGTATATAAAGATTCCCGTTAACGGTTTTCTTTTATAGGGGATGTTATGGATTTTAGTCCCGCCTCCCAGACTCGAACCGGGGACATCGCGGTGCCTGCGCGGAAATGTGCGATTTCACTCGCATTGGCCGAACTACAGCCGCGCACTCTACCACTGAGTTAAGGCGGGACGATGGATGCGTATCCAGTGCTGCAAAGCACTGCACTGCCTTAATGCACCATCTCCATATATGACAATGGTATTTATGGTTTTCGCTACGGGGGGTTTTCAGGAGCTTCTCTTTATAACATTTTTTATATATATCATACATACTTTTCTATATTACAGAGACTATAAGATGATTAATACAGAATTTTACCCAGTACGCAAGGGGGTACATGGAAAATGGTGGCCCAGATATTTACAGAATCTAACAATAATGACACAGTTACTGTCCGCTTCGGAGAAACCTTTTTGATCAAACTTCGGGATGAGCCTGCAGAACATCTTTACAGCAAGGAGAATGAACATTCTGCTCATACCGTTTGGGAAATGCAGGCAGGCAGGGGCCTCAAACTGCTCACGGACCAGTTTATCCCGGATATCCCTGATACGACGACGGTGCCCGGAGTTCATGAGTGGGAATACGAGGCCGTAGAAACAGGGTCCTGGAAAGTCGAGGGGAAGTATACTATTTATCGCTTCGGGGGCGAAAAAAAGTACAGGTTAAATGTAGAAGTTGTCTGAATGCTCCGGAAAAGTCCCGTAACCTCATGATCCCTGTTAAAAAAAGGCTGGTTGTTAAGGATTTTATGTAAAGCCAGAGCTATGATTTAACCCGGGATAAAATCAGGTCGAAAGTAACGCAAACTAATAAAAAATTAGTAAAGAACCCGAAGGTTCTCTCATTCTTTTTCTATTTTTCTCAGAAAGTATCCAGTTCTCCTTTTACAACCATATCGGTGATTTTTGTCACGTTTGAAAGCCAGTCGTCCATGACAGCTTCGGCTTCGGCTTTAACCTTGGAGAAGGAACTGCCGTCTTCGGGGATGATCTGGGCACTTGCTACCAGGGGCTGGTCTATGGGCTTTCCGATCTGGGAGAGCAGCCTGATGTAAATGTCATGCACCTCCGGGACCTCTTTTACAATGTCCTTTGCCATCTGGGTTGAGAGGAGGTTGTAGATCTTTCCTATGTGGTTGATCGGGTTCTTCCCGCTGGTGGCTTCCATGCTCATAGGCCTGTTCGGGGTGATCAGCCCATTGCAGCGGTTTCCGCGACCTACCGAGCCGTCGTCTCCCATCTCAGCCGAGGTCCCGGTGACGGTAAGGAAAACACTTCCCGTTTTCAGGTCGTCGGCGGTGTTGATCTGGACTTCTACGTTTCTTTCCGTATAGCGGCTGGAGACGTCTTCCAAATAGGTCTTCATTTCTTCTTTTATGTTTATATAGTGGTCCAGGTCGTCTACGTGCCTTCCTACCATGCCGCAGCAGGTGGTAAGGGTGATATCGTCTCCGTCCCTGAGACCCATGACCTTGATATCTTCCCCAATACCGGGGATTTTGGGTTTCAGGTCGGTAATGAGCTGCCTTTCGGCGTTGTAGACGATGTTCTCAAGTTCTGAAAACGGAGCATGCCCTACCCCGAAGGAAGTGTCGTTTGCAACCGGAACTCTGTCTCGGCGGAAAACATCCCTGAGGTCCGAAGACCCTGTCCCTAGTTTGCAGTCCAGAATTACATCCTTTTCCTGGTCAAGGTTAACGACTGTGTTTCTCAGGTAATCCCGGGCAGCTTTGAGAGCCACGGATTCCGTGGCAAGTTCGACGCCTTCAAACTCTTTTGTGGCCCTGCCAACAAGGAGAATGTAGATGGGCTGCAGAATTTCTCCTCCGCCAAATTTGGGGTGGGATCTTCCTGCTACGATCTGGGTTTCATCAGTATTGTGGTGGAGCACAACCCCGCACTTTTCTATGTACTCCTTGCATAAGGCGCGGCTGACGGCTTCCGCCAGCCCGTCCGAGATGCTGTCTGGGTGCCCTATCCCTTTGCGTTCTACAAGCTCTATCTGTTGTTTTTCTACAGGGGTTTGTATGAGCTGTTCTACTCTGATATTTCGGGCCATTTGAATCCTCTTTTTTGGAATAATTACTGTATCGTCAGTAGTTGGATCGTTATCGGTTTCATGATGTTATCAGCGCCTGGTGGTTCCAGCGCCGATTATATATTTTAAAATACTATAGTATAACTTTGATAATATTATATTTATGAATCATGTGTCTGTTTCTATTAAATTACTCCCGCTATATAATTGTTACCGTATCTTCATTACCGGGGGTAATATCTCTTTTTGAAAACAGGTTCAATAACCATCTTTTAAAAAATAAAATTTCTGTGTGGGATATAGTGTGGGCTATACCATCTTCCTACCCCTTCTTTCTTCTCTCCTCTTTTCTCTTTTTATTTACCCCTTCCTTCCTCTATCTTTTTGCCTCCTTCTTTTCTCTTTTTCCTCTCCTCCTTTCTCTTTTTCTTCTCTTTCTCTCTTCCTTCCTCTCACTTTTGGGGCCAGCTTATTTTCAGGAAACTCCACCGTGAAATCTATATTATAAAAGAATGTTTTGGATAAACGTTTTATACGGATGAGCATAACCTGTGTAACAATTCCCAGTAGAGTACATCCGAGTACTACCAGAGGACATAGCAGATGATTCGCATTGCAATACCCAATAAGGGTCGCCTTCACGATCCCACCATCTCGATTTTCAGTGATGCGGGGCTTCCCATCAGTGGGGGAGCTAGCCGGAAACTTTTCGCAAAAACCATAGATCCCGAAATCAGCATTCTTTTCGCAAGGGCCGCAGATATCCCCGAGTACGTACAGGACGGGGCCGCAGACGTCGGAATCACAGGCATGGACCTGATTACGGAATGCGGGGCTGACGTCGAGGCCCTGCTTGACCTTAAATTCGGAAGGGCAACCCTGGTCCTGGCCGTGCCCGAAGATTCGGAGGTCGAAAAACCCGAAGACCTGGAGGGCAAAAAAGTCGCAACCGAGTTCCCGGGCATTACGGCCCAGTATTTTGAAAAGCTCGGTATAAACGTCGAGGTCATAAAGGTCAGCGGAGCCTGTGAAATGACTCCTCATGTCGGGATTGCCGATGCCATCGTGGACATCTCAAGTTCCGGGACCACCCTCATGATCAACCGCTTGAAGGTAATTGACAAGGCCTTTTCTTCCTCCGTCTACCTGATTGCAAACAAGGAGAGCCTCAGGACAAAGGAAAAGATTCTGGACATCAAGACCGCACTTGAAAGCGTTCTCAACGCAAAGGAAAAGCGCTACCTTATGATGAACGTTCCCGAAAATTCCCTTGAAGCCGTAAAACAGGTCCTTCCCGGGATGTCGGGCCCCACGGTCATGAAGGTTGAATCCAGCAAGTCTCAGGAAGAGCCAATCCTTGCCGTACATGCCGTTGTGGACGCGGACCTTATCTTCACCATCGTAAACAAGTTGAAAAAGGTCGGAGCAAGGGACGTCCTTGTGGTGCCCATTGAAAGGATCATGCCCTGAAAGGCCTGGAGTTTTCAGGCTTAAATTCCCAATTTATCTTGCAATTTATCTTGAAATTTATCTTGAAGAGGTGGAATGCCGTGACTTTTGAAGTAATCCCCGCCGTGGACATGAAAGGCGGAAAATGTGTGCAGCTGGTGCAGGGAGTCCCGGGAAGCGAGATCGTATCCCTGGACGACCCCCTGGCAGTTGCCCTGGAATGGGTCGGGCAGGGGGCAAAGACCCTGCACCTTGTGGACCTGGACGGGGCGATTGAAGGGGAGCGCAAGAATGCCTCTATTATAGAAAAGATCGTAGATGCCTGTCGGGAAAATGGGGTCCGCATCCAGGTCGGTGGAGGGATCCGGAGTTTTGACGACGCGGCAGCCCTTCTCAAACTCGGGGTTTACAGGGTTATCCTCGGAACCGCAGCTATCCGGGACCCCGGACTTGTGAAACAGCTTTCCGATGCTTTCGGGGTTGAACACATAAACGTTGCCCTGGACGCAAAGAACGGAAAAATCTCGATCAAAGGCTGGACCGAGGAATCCGAACATACTCCCGTGGACATGGGCAGGAAGTTCGAAGACCTGGGAGCAGGCAGCCTGCTTTTCACGAACATCGATTCCGAAGGCCTGATGCAGGGCGTAAATCCCCTTCCCACAAAGGAACTTGTAGATTCCGTCAGCATCCCCGTGATCGCTTCCGGTGGGGTCAGTTCCCTTGCCGACCTGAAGGTCCTGAAGCAGACCGGGGCCGCAGGGGTTGTTGTCGGAAGTGCCCTTTACACCGGCAGGTTTACCCTTGAAGAAGCAATCGAGGCGGCAAAGGACTGATCAGTTGCTTGATTTCTTGATTTCTTGATTTCTTGATTTCTTGATTTCTTGATCTCCAATGAAATGCCGCAACTCTGATACCGCAACTTCCCCGGGCGCCCGGGGCAAAGTATTTAAGAAATTTAAAAGAGAATGAGTGCTATATGAGGACTGCCAGAATTTCCCGCAAAACAAAGGAAACCGATATCCAGCTTGAGCTCGACCTGGATGGGTCGGGGCTTGCTGAGGTTAGTACGGGTATCGGGTTTTTTGACCACATGCTGACTTCCTTTGCAAGACACTCGGGCATCGACCTTAAACTGCACGCCGAAGGCGACCTCCATGTGGACGAGCACCACCTGGTAGAGGATACGGCTATAGTCCTCGGTAAGGCTCTTTCCGATGCCCTGGGGGACATGGCCGGGATTGCCCGCTTCGGGGAAGCCAGGATCCCAATGGACGAAGCCCTTGCAGAAGTCGCCCTGGACGTAGGGGGGCGCAGCTACCTTGTCCTGAAAGCCGAATTTGAAAGCCCTAAGGTTGGACGGTTAGGCACCCAGCTGGTAAAGCATTTCTTCGAGACCCTGGCTTCCAATGCAAAAATCACCGTACATGCCAGCGTCTACGGAGAAAACGACCACCACAAAATCGAAGCTCTCTTCAAAGCCTTTGCCTATGCCCTTAAAAGGGCCGTAAAAATCGAAGGTGAGAGCATAAAGAGCACGAAAGGCGTGCTCTGAGCCTAGTTGCGCCAGCAGAGTTGCGCCAGCAGAGTTGCGCCAGCAGAGTTGCGGCTCTGCAGTGCGCTGTCCTTTTCGGTCGCTTCGCTCCCTCAAGAGGACTTTTTTCCATTTGATTCTGTTTTTGTTAGATTAACAATCCAGCTTAAACCTTTACCCGCCATTCTCCGGCAAAAACCAGCATGGATTCTTTTCTGAGTTGGCCTACAAGCCCCATATTTGCTTTTTTTGCAGCCTCAACTCCCGAATCAAAGGGCATCGCTTTTGTAACTACAAGGGGGATGCCTGCCCTTATAGCTTTCATTAACATATACGCAGGCTGCCTGCCCGTGGAAAGAAGGTACATCTCCGTGAGTGGAAGCTTGTTCAGGAGGGCATGCCCTATCGCTTTGTCAACGGCGTTGTGCCTCCCAACATCCACGACCTGAAAAATTAGTTTTCCGTTCCGGTCTACGAGGGCTGCAAGGTGCGTCCCCCTGGTGACTTTGTAGGTTTCGGACGTAAGGTATTCCATCCCTGCAAAGATTGCTTTTGTTCCGAAAACCGCTTGCGAACTAACAACCGGGTCTTTCTTACTTTCCGGCTGCCTTATTTCGGGGTTGAAAGTCTTTATTTCTACCCTGTTTCCCTCAACCGTGATTTCGGCTGTATCCTCGAAAGTAAGGATCCCTTCGGAGATCATGTGTCCTGCCGCAAGCTCCTTGAAATGGGCGGGTGAGGTGAGAAGAGTTGTAAAATGCTTCCCGTTTAAAAAAAGTTTCACAGGGCATTCCCTTGCGAGCAATACCTCTGTATTTTCTGCCCTGCCGTCAGGATAGATTCTCTTTGCAGGGTAAGGAGTGGTGTATTTTTCAGGCATATGGATCTTTTTTCCTGTATCCTCTGTATATGGGCGTAAAAATGCGTCCATATGCCTTTTTCTTTTCCGTCAGTTCAGGCGTATTGCGAGGTAATCGATATGGAGAGTTCCTTGATTCTTACTTGCAGTCTTGACTGTAAGTATAAAATTTAAGTCTGAAAGAGAGTTGGATGATGGAGGTATGGAAAAAGTTTCCTCGTATAAACTCCAGTTTTCTCTTGGTATTATTGTTTTTGAATTCCCTCCAGTGAATCCCATCTCCAACGTTGGCAGCTCACTGTCACTCTTTTCATATCGATAGATCATTCTTACGGTTGCTGAAGTCGGAGCAGATTCAAAGGAGGTATTGTTGTGGAACCCGAAGTTCAAATCTAGGTCTTGATTTTTATATTGCAGATTATGAATGAAGTCATTGGTGGGGTTATATGGGTTCAGTTCTTCACCTGGGGAGTTTCCTGAAGACAATACAACGGTAGAGTCATAGTCCTGAAGAAGTAGTGTATCTATAGTTATGGGATTTCCTTTATAATTGCCTGAAGCTTTTTCAAAGAAGTACCATTCACCAATATATCCTCCTGGTGTAGTTCCTCCAGTCAGGACTCCTCCTGCAAGTTCCGCACAGAGTTCGGTTTTGTTGAAGTAGATGTTGTAGGGATTGCTTGCAGGGAGGAATGAGAGGCGCACGTAGTCATCTGTGGAGTCGATAGTGTAATCAATGCCATATTCAAGTTCTTTTTTTGTCGTACTGTTTAGGTAAGTGGTCCAAGAATCCGTATTGTTTAGGTAAGTAGTCCAGGCATCAGTATACTGGGTGTAAATGGTCAGATTGAAAGAGTCTATGGACTCGTTCGCTTCAGTAGTGTACACGTCACTGTTGAGGTAAGCGCAGGATCTATTTCCGGTAAGACGCAGTGCAGTGAAGGTGTTAGCGGATATGGATGCAGGTTCTCCACTAAGGTTGATGGCATTGATGGTAACTGTGTAATTACTCATATCTTCTTTTATATTGAACAGGGGCATGCGCTTCATCTGGGAATTCTCGCCCTGGGCAAGGATGAGGGCTCCGTTCTCGTACCTGAAAACCTGGTTGGGGTATTGCCTGTTTTCTGAATAATAGGTTATGCCCCCACACTCGACTGTGTAAGGGGCATGATTGCCAAAAGTTATATCCATTCTACATTCTTCGGTGTTTACTGTGAGCTTACCGTTAGATTTTGAGGGTTCGAATACAGGGATCTCTCCTCCTCCCATGCCGAAAGGAACCGTTGCTGAAAGCCCATATGGATAATTGATATCCGAATCCATGAACCGGGTGAATATATCTCCCCTGGTCTTTACTTCCTCCATATCGCTCCATGCATCATAACTATATTCTCTTTCCGCGTCAATTTTCCATTCCGGGACGTAGTTTAGTTTGACTACGGAGATTATAGTGAATGCAAGCCCCAAAAGCAGCACAGCTGCAATTGCGGTAAAGGCTGCGGATTCGGATTTGAATAGGCTTTTCTGAGCCACTTCTTTTCTTTTTGCTTTCTGGTTCATGATCTCAGCTTAGATTCCTATTCCCGTTTCTGCCCTTACTCTTGTCTTGCTCACATAGAGCCTGTTCAGGCTCTTTCCACTCGACACTGAGGGGAAGGTTAAACTCACGTTGTTTCCGTTTTTGGTAAGTGTAGCATCGTCATCTTTTATCCTTGCATCTTCCATTGTTTCCTTGAGGTACAGGTACCAGGCATCAGGATAGTCAGTATTAATCGTTAAAGTGAAGGCGCTTACGTTGTCGTGATCATCGCTGTCATAAAGGGGTACAAACTTCTCGCCAGTGAGGCGGAGAGAGCATCCCGTGTTCGAGGATATAACGTCGGCGGGGGTATATACACTCTTAGTAATCTCCGCGGCGTGTATGGAAACATCGTAGTCATTTGCATGTACTTTGGAGAAGCGAATCGAAGGGTAGAGCATCATAGAAGACTGTTCCCCCTGGGAAAGGATCAGCGCTCCTCCTTCATAAATAAAGTTCTGGTCCACATAGTACCTGTTTTGTGAAGCGTAACTTACAGTGCCATAGTGGATTACTGTGCTGTTAGGATTCGTTTCGTTCGAGACTGTAGTTATCTTCATTGTACGTTCTAGATTGTTTGCGACCGAAAGAGTCCCGCTGGACTTTATGGTCCCGATAAGCGGGACATCTCCTCCCCCCATATGGAAAGGTACGTTCATAGTAATAGTATTCGAGGAATCAGGGTCTGATGCCATGACTATGGTCATTAAGTCTATTTTTGATTTGAGTTCTGTCATGTCCCCCCAGACATCATTCATGTGGGAATATTCCGCATCGTTCTTCCATTCCGGGACGTAACCAAGCCTTACCACCGAAAGTACCATAACAATGATCGCAAGCAGCAAAACCGCCCCCACAACGGTTGATGATGCAGATTCCGATCGGAGGAAAAAGGGCTTGCTTACCTGTGAACTTTTTGGATTATTTTCTTTCATATGTCTTCAAACTCCCTGATTCGGATGCCCTTCTTCATGAATCAATACTCCAGGTGGATCCCTATAAAATCAATCCAGCCCTCTTTCTCAGCTTGATCATCCGCATTCGGTGTGGTTGATATCTTTACTTCGATATTTTCCAGGTCCGTGGCATTTTTGATATACTGAGTTATGTCGAATTCTTTTTCTACAAACTCACTGGTGATGGAGTCGTTTTCCTTTTTGGGAAGCTCCTCCACGAATTCCGGAGCATTATTGATTTCCAGTTCCAGTTTCGCACTCTGGTCGTGTATTCTATAAACGATTTTCAGGATAACTCTGGAAAATGATATGTCGTCCGAAATGCCCAGCTCTTCCAAACTGCCAAAAGTAAAACTTTCATATATAGTTACATTTTTTGGAAAATCATTGTCTGTAAAGTGTCCATCGCCGATTTGGTGAACCACTTCCGGATCCCACCAATCGTCCTCGTAACTATCATATACACTTCCATACGGATAAGGGGTTATCCAATCGGGCAGGTCTCCGAAATCTCTCCAGAGTACTGTCTTCTGAATCACCTGGCTGGACGCAGTGTGGACGAAATAGAGATCGATGGCATCTGCATCTGCAAGATTAACTTTGCTGCTGGTGTCGATTACAATGCAATCCCTGAGCGCAAAGACATCGTCAGAGGAGTTTGTACCATTGGGATCATAGACTTCGAAACCAGGGTCAGACATATCGAATTCTACTTGCTGCCCGTCAACATCGAGCATTATCTTGATGTATTTAAGGTCGATTTCCTCTCCCCCACTGTGGAATATCTGCACGGTGCCTTCTGATCTGTCGATGTTTTCCTGCAGGTTAGTGTGCGGCGTATTAGGAGGGTTCATTTCTCCTCCCTCTGAAAATACGGCAAGCGATATTGCAGAAAAGGCGAGTACCACTATCGCTATCATGAGCACTGCCCCTATTATCTCCGAAACTGCCAGGCAGTCCTGAGTCAGCTTCCTGTGCTTTTTGTTCCCCTCCACTAAACAATCACCCTCTGAAAAATTATTCCCCGACTTTTTACATTGTTTTTTATAGAATATTAATTTGACTGTTAAATGGTCTCTTTTAATAACAAGGAATTTTTAATGCATTTTCCTTAAAATTTATTCCCTCATAATTATTATTTAATGGAGCGTCTGTAGCAATGAATTAAGATACACACTTATATTATTATTTATAGGTTATTATCTTTGCTATTAAATAATCTATTAAAAATAGTATGGAATTTTTAATAATCCTCTTCCTCTCCTTAGAGTATTGCCTTATGGACTACCTGGCTGGACTTTGTGTACACGAAGTAGAGGCTGGCATTATTTGAGATGTTCACATTGCTGCTGCTGGTGTTGATTTCTATGTAATCACCTAGCGTGAAGACGTCATCAGAGAAAAGATTGTTGCCCTGGGGGTCAGAAACTTTGACATTAGGGTCAGACATATTAAATTCTGCTTGCCGCCCGTCAGCGTCGTTGATTGTTATCTTGATGTACTTGATATCGATTGCTTCTCCCCCACTGTGGAATATCTCAATTATATCGCCCCCGTAATCTACGTTCTCCTGCAGATCGGTACGCGGCGTATGCGGGGGGTTTATGGCTCCCCCGTCTGAGAATACGGCAAGCGATATTGAAGAAAAGGCAAGTACAACTATTGCAACCATCAAGACCTGCCCTATCAATTCCGAAACTGCCCGACAGTCCTCAGTCAGTTTCCTGCGGTTTTTTTTCCCCTCCACTGAACAGTCACCTTCTATAAATTTGTCCTTCCACTTCTTATAATGTTGTTAATCAAATATTAATCTGACCGTAAAAGAAATTTCGGGAGATTTATTTATTTCAATATGTCTTACAAAAAATATATCTATGTTGAATGCTAAATAACGTTTGGGAGTTTGCAGCAAAAGTATATATATAAATGACAAACAACATAAAGTGCAGTTACTTAAAAATATAATTGTGCAGTATTTAAATTCGCTTGTTAATGCGAATTCCGGCTTGGGGCCTGTTGCAAAATAGCCGATTTAATTTATCATTCGTTGTAACTTCGATTGAGGGTCAAGATCATAAAAATCAACACTTTCAATCGAAGATTTACTTCGGTTAGCTTGCGACGACTCCTTACTGTCTGAAATGCATTAACGGCAGGAGGGATATATATGGACTTAAAGAACATTTTCAAGAAAGACGACGCAGTGTCCCCGGTTATCGGTGTCGTTTTGATGGTGGCAATCACCGTCATCCTCGCCGCCGCAATCGGTTCATCCGTTTTCGGCCAGGGACCTTCAGAATCCGCACCGCAGGCGAACATTGATATAATCATGATTAACGAGAGTGCTGTAAAGCTTGAGCACCTTGGTGGAGACACCATTATCATGAATGACTCTGCTGTGACAAGGGTCATGTTTGCAACGGATACAGACTCTTACGCAATTGATGTAGAAACTCAGGTTGAAGCTGCTGAGGCGTATTTCGACGTTGGAGACACGCTAACTATAGAACTTATTGATAATTCTTCTGGAACTCCGGATACACTTGAGATGGATAGCGGACAGTTTGCTACCGTCAAGATTGTGGACGAAAAGACCAAGCAGCTTGTCGCTGACAAGGAACTGAGGTTCTAAGCACAATATCAAGCACCTTTACAGGTGCTTTTTATCTTTCTTTTTTGTTGATTTGTTTTCTTTATTTTGAGTTTCTCCTCTTTTCCGGTTCATACGCCTGTGTGTTCATTAAGTGGCTGGTATTTTTTTAGGGTTTTTGGGGACTTTGGTGCTTTTTTCACTTATGGCGGCATGCAAGGGCCGGGCGCGTCGGAGGCACGTGAGAATTCGGTATGAACCCTGCCTCCAAGGTATTTCAGTATAACCGCGACCAATTGATGAGGGGCAACCTGACCCTATGGTTTGGGTAATTTGCAGGCATTCCAAAATCAGCGTTGTCTCCTGAATAACCTTCCCCGGTAAGTTGGAGGAGTGGTACCCAAAAGCTTCTGCTATATTATACAAAATATAGAAAAGTAAGATGAATAAAATATTTTTCATGGTTTAATGGCTTAATAAATAAAATATTTTCACCATCAAACCGTGCTTGAGTCGATTTTAATTAGATCAAAGAAATAATTCTCATTAAATTTATTCACTTCTTCTAATTAATATTTTTATTAATGTTTTCGTTTTATTGAAGCCCGGTTTCTATTTTTATCACGGCTTCATCGATGTCGACTGCCAGAAGCTTGCCCACCGGGTGGAGGGAAAAAGTCACCGTGTAGGTACTGTTGCTGAGTGTGTAGTCCGCGCTTTGAAGGGCGATCTCACTGGCTGAATTTTCAAAGAACTCCTCCCAGGCCTCTTTGTTTTCCGTATATATTGTGAGGTTTACCGAGGTGATCCTGTTGGTTGAGTTTGTATCGTCGGCTTCGTTGTGCATATTGTAGAAGTCTTCGGAAGTCAGCCTGATGTCTTCAACGGTATTGCTGGACAGGACTCCGCGTTCTCCTTCCAGGGTTACTGCCCTTACTGTGATGTTGACGAAACCATTTTCTTTTTCGAGCACAATTCCCGGGGTAAGTTTCATCGTGGATCTGTCTTCCTGGGCGACGATAAGAGCCCCGTTTTCATAACAGTACGTCTCTTCCACGTAATGGAGGTTTGCAGGGCGGTATGAAACTGTGCCTGTGTAAAAAAGTCGAGTACCGGTACTGTATGGTTCGGATTGGTTTTTGTTTATGAGTACCGTGAGGCCGGAGATGTCGTTATTGACAGCAAGGGTTCCTCCTGTTGTAGTGCTTCTTATGAAGGGGACCTCGCTTCCTCCTACCTGGATAGGACTACTCATGACGATCCTGGCATCGTTGTTGATTACGAGTCCTGCAGTCAGGATGTCTACGTTTGACTTGAACCTGGACATGTCCTGCCAGACATCGGACATGTGGGCGTACTCAGCGTCTTCTTTCCAGACAGGCATGTAGTTTATCTGGACTGTCGTCATAAAGGCAACCAGGACGCCGATAAGCAGGGCTGCGGCAACGGCAGTGGACACCCCGGATTCGGACCTGTAAATGGCGGAGATTGGTTTAAAGCCCCTATTTTTCATGTTTCTTCCTTCCGGCTTCATTTTACTGTTTTAACTTACCTTTAATGCGATATAATCAACGTTCAGGGTTTTTCCGGCACTTTCCGGGGTTGATTCGGCTACCAGCTGGACCGTTAAATTCTCTAAGTCATAAGTATTGTTTATGTAGGTCGAGAGATCGATGGTCTTAGGGGCAAATGAGGTTTGTTCCTCGAGAGTTTCTTCATGCCAGGTTCCGCTGAGGGGATATGCATCCCATATTCTAAGTTTTATATTTTTAAACGAGTTGTCCTTTGTCCTGTATACGATTTTTAAATCCACATCCGTAACGTTGCCTCCTCGATCGATTCCCCAGATGGTTGAGGGTGCGGTAAAATTAAATTCTTCATGTCTGTAGTTGTTTAAATTCTGAGGGGGATAATAGGTAGTGTAAAGGTTGTCGCTTTCTTCATACACATGATAGGGCGTTGCAATACCTCCAGTAGAGGTATCTTCTACCTCGCCCTGAGGAGGAACCCAATCGGAACTTCCAGTTTCTTCCAAAGAAACTGTTAAGTATTGGATTGTCTGCCTGGTGGAAGTATCAATCAGGAATACCCTGATTTCGTTATCATTCGTAATGTTTACTCCCCATTCGTTGTACGTATCAATAGCTATAGTATCCCCCAGTTGCCAGCTGCTACTGTTCCCCAGATTTGTATAAATCTCGGATGACGGGTAAACATACCTTTCTCCGTTGATGTTTGCTACGATCTCAATGGCTTCGGTTTCGAGAAACTCTCCCCCGCTGTGTTTCAGGTAGATCATATTGCTATCTGTATCCATCCATTCTTTTACCTGGGTGTGGGGGATGTCAGTAGCTCCGTCATATGTGGATATGAATATGGCAATAAAACTGACAAGAAGGACTGCTATACTCGTCAGGAGGACTTCTCCCATAACTTCCGAAACGGCACAGCGGTTTTTTAGGAGTTTTTTTACATCAAACAAACCGATTCCTCTCTTAAATATTTTTAATCCCCAGTATCTCTTTTTCCTTTTCCCGAAAAGGGAGATCAAAACCTTCCTTTTTCATAATTCTTTATAAGTTTCACTCTACCCACAACCCCAAATAATCGATATTTATTTCTTTGTTTTCGGAATTTGCATGTGTTGCAGATTCAAGCCTGATCTTGAAATTTGCGAGGTCTTCGGTGGTGTTTACGTATTCTGTGAGGTTTATGTGTGCGGTATAAAAGTGATTTTTCTCTGGAAGAGTTTGTTCGTGAGATATCCAGATATCAGGGTCATCCAGATCATAAAATTTAAATATTATTTTCAGGAGGGAGTTGTCGTTTGTCCTATAGACTATCTTGAGAGTTACATTTGAGAGGCTGTCTCCAGGCCTATACCCGTACATGCAGGGATTGACCCCAAAATCAAATTCTTCATATATGCTCGAGTTTACATATTCATAAGGGGGCTCATATACAGTCCAATCTGAGTCATTTTCCCTCTGGACATCTGCGAGAGTCGCTGATCCCCCTGAAGTATCGGTTACCCCTCCCATTGGGGTAATCCATCCTATTTCATATGGAGTCTTTCGATAATCTGTCGTAAACTTCACTCTCTGGATTAACTCTTTCGTGGGGGTGTCAATGATATAGAAGTCTATTTGATCGTAGTCCTTGAGATTGAGGCCCCATTCGCTGCTCGCATTGATAACCAGAACTTCTCCAAGTTCCCAGTGGCTTTTGTTTCCAAGGTCCTCGCATATTTCGGAGGATGTATGGACATACCTTTTCCCATTGATATTGGCCACTATTTCCAGTTCGTCGGTCCTTATCGCTTCCCCGGAGCAGTGCTTGATGTAGATGGTCTCAGTCGAGGTGTCCATCCACTCCTGCAGGCTGGCATGGGGGAAGTCGTCCGGGCCTCCCCGGGAAAATACGAACGCTCCCTCGACGCTGAGCATGATGACTACAATGCCTATGAGGAGCGCCACCCCCATTGTTTCCGATACTGCCCGGTCATTTTTCATGATACTTTTTCCTTCAGGCACCTGATCTCCCCTTTTCACTGCCTCAGACAAAGAATGTGAACAGCAGATACGTGGCTATCATCATGCTGACGCTGTACTTCAGGCCCATGTATGCCGAGCCGTGCCCCATCTTCCCTGCAACAAGTCCCGAAGTGAATCCCTGGACCAGGGCCGAGTGGAACATGAGCATCGTGTACTCTTCGATATTGAAGAAGCTGTTTCCAACCCCTCCGTACCCGCCTCCGTTGGCCGAATTTTTAAACGAGGCGCTTTCGGGGAAGAAGTACACGCTCAGGATGTAGACGATGAATAGGAAGACAAAGAAAGCCACGTAGATGGTGAAAATGTAGATCACCATTTCCGATGAGCGTTCTTTCTTCAGTCTTTCCTCGCTCTTGACCTGTTCCGAAGTGATGTAAAGTACGTTTTTCAGGTCGCTTGTGGACTCATTCGCCTTTATCAGGGTATGGAGAATCCGCGTTGATACGGCGGTCCTGATACTATTTTCAAGTTTCATCAGGGCTCTTGAAGTGGAAGTTCCCCAGGAGATGTCTTCCTTCAGTTTTTTAAGCTCTTTGCTCAGGATCCCCATTTTGGAGTTTGCCATGATTTTCAGGGAATTGGAAAGCAGGATCCCCGAGTCGTTCATGCTGGAAAGGCTCCTCAGGAAATCGGGCATCCTCTCGTCAATCTTCCGTATCCTCCAGGCCCTGATTTCGTAAAAAATAATGAAGGGAATCAGGGCGACGGAAAGGAAAATGACGATGTAATCATCAAGCCCGGTGAACAGTTCAATGCTGTTGCTGCTGATGTGGGCAAAGTTGGGGTTCCAGTGGAAGCCTAAATCCATATTCGGAATTGTACTCGGGAGGCGGGCAAGATAGAATAACCCCAGAGGGATTCCGAAAAGGAAAGTGTATCTTGGCTCGTCCCGGATAGACCTGTAAGGGTTGAATATGATTTCCCTTATATTGAAGAGCTGTCTGTATAGGCGGAACTTTTTCTTTCGCTCTACCTCTTCCTCTTCACTCAGGCCGGAGTCGATCTCGGGAATGTCGGAAAGGTTCAGGGAAAAGCCGGAAACCTTGGCTTTTTCAGGGTTCAGCCCAAGTTCTCCTATGGTGTCCAGGAGCACAAGGAAAAGCATGCTCGACAGGGGGATTATCACGTAAATGAGCATGTAGAGGATCTGAGCTGAAGCCGGCCGGAAGAATTGAAGCACGACAAGGGTTGTCATTATGAAAAGGGGGCCTGCTACCAGCACTGTCACATAAACTTCAGCCAGGACGTCAAGCCTCTTTAACAGGTTCCGGTTTGCCAGTTCAGCCATATCCTGGTATTGTTCGGCCTTGTTTTTGATGTATTCCGTCACGCTCCCGCTGCTTGAAACAAGGATCAACCCTTCTACAAAATCCTTGAAGCGTTCTGAAGGGGTCCGTTCCTTGGCATCTTTAAGGGCGGTTATGAAATCTTTGCCCAGGTAGTCCATGTCCCTCACGATATAGGATATTTCCTCGGCACTTGCCCCGAATATATGGGTATAGGAGCTCAAAGACCTGAATACGTCAAAGAGAGACATGCCCCCTTTTGTCAGGGCATAAATATAGGTTACTGCCGGGAGCATGGATTTTTCGATACAGGCATTGCGGATATCCGCCTGAAGATAGGGGTAGATGTATGCAAGGCCGAAGATGAACAGGAACCCTAGCAAAAAGAAAACGATGGCGCTTAAAAATGCTAGGAGGTACAGGTGGTCACCCGCAAAGCCAACTCGCACGGAGTCCGCAAAGAGACTGAGGCGTGCCCCGGGGTCTGCAAATGTCTTAAGACCCAGCCATAGCCCGAAAAACCCTCCGATGAAACCTGAGAGCAGTGAATAAAATAAAGTCGAAGCCAGGTACTGGTCCACGGGCGTGGAAATGTGCGATTGGCGTATCTTTACCCTGAGCACTTTGAAGCTCTCTTTATTTTTATAAAGATAATCCCCGAAAGCCCGGTACGCTAGCTCGTCCACAGGTGTAAAAGTCATATGCTCCCCCCTTCAACTCACCATAGTTTCGATCATATCCTTCAGGTTGTCATTTTCTATGTATTCCATGACCATCTTCGGATAGCTCTGATATGCCTGCACCACCAGGGACACCTGGATGTAATCCCTCATGTCCTTCTCGTACATGTAGGTCAGGATTTTCATCCTGTTTTCGATTTCCTGCCGCAGTCGGCTGGTATCCCAGCCCCGCACATGCATGATGTCCTGAAGGAGGTAAGAGTCCCCTACCTTGGCAAAGCAATCCCCTGAAGGTTCCCAGTTGAAAAGTTCGTTTATGCTCAGGTCTTCGGTTTCCGGGTCCACGTTAAGGACTTCCACGAGGCTCCGGCTCCTCCTCACTCTTTCCTCTTCTATGTATACCTGCTCCTGGATACAGAGCACGTCCAGGGACTGCAGCATAAGGTGGGGCACGTTGATTGGTTCGTGGGTAAGCCTGTTTATGACGGTCTGGACGTCTCCTGCGTGCATGGTCGAACTGGTCGCGTGTCCCGTAGACATCGCCTGGAATAAAGTAAGGGCTTCATTGCCTCTCACTTCACCCACTATGATATAATCCGGGCGCTGCCTGAGGGAAGCCCTCAAAAGGTCGTACATGGAAACTTCGCCGGTACTGTCGGAGGTGAAGCTTTCTCTTGAGATTCCGGAAATCCAGTTGTTGTGGTAGAGTAAAAGTTCCCTGGTGTCTTCGATGGAAACGATCTTTGCGGTGGAAGGCATGAAAAGGGAGGTCGCGTTAAGCATTGAAGTCTTCCCTGAAGCAGTTCCGCCTGCAAAAAGAATGTTATAGCCGTTTTCAATAACAAGCCAGAGATAGATTAGCATTTCCAGGTCACATGTCTTGAAATTGAGCAGGTCGATAGGAGTGATAGGGTCTTTCCTGAACTTACGGATGGTAAAGGTACTCCCTCGGGGTGTGATCTCCCTGCCGAGCATTGCCTGGAGCCTTGACCCGTCAAGGATTGTCGCGTCCACGATAGGCTGGCTCACGGAGATGTGCTTGTTATTCAGCTGGCACATCTTGATTACCAGAGAATCAAGCTCTTCTTCTTCAAAGGAAATGTTGCTTTCGATGTTAAAATACCTGTTGTGGTAAATGTAAACGGGAACCCCCACCCCGTCACATGAGATGTCTTCAATATAAGGGTCATAAAGAAGAGGATTGATTTTTTCGTAACCAAGCAGGTTCCTTCGAAGGTAATACATAATCCTGTAAAGGGTTGATGTTGAAAGTTCGGCCCTGTAGCGTTCAAGCAGGTAAAGAGTTCTGTCAATCAGGAGCGTTTCTTTTTCGAATCTGGAAGTGGTGGGGTTCAGGACCAGGATGTCTTGGAAGTCTTCATAGATCCGTTCTAGCAGTTCTTTTTCGAACTTTGTCAGGGCAGGTTCAACCAGCTTGTAATACCTGGTTCTCTTATCTTCAAGAATTGATATAAACGCATAAGGCTCCTGAATCCAGTACCTTTCTACTTCCTTTAATCCCTCGGGCACTTCAAACGAAATGAGTGGGCCATCTATTTCAGGTTTGTAATCCGGAAGGGTACGCAGAGGTTTTTCAAAAAGGCTTTTTGCCTTTTCCATTATTTCCGCAATAAATTCATTATTTTCAATCAACTCGGAAATAAAGCCATATTTTCCTGATATTTTTTTACCGCTTCCCTTATTTGCGGCTTCGGTTGCTCCCCCCAAATCTGGAATGTTCTCTTCCAGTTCCTGGGTAGTTCCCCCTAAATCCGGTGTTGTTTCCTCCAATCCCTGGATAGTCTCCCCTAACTCCAGCGTTGTTTCCTCTAATCCCTGGGTAGTCTCCCCTAACTCCAGCGTTGTTTCCTCTAATCCCTGAGTAGTTCCCCCTAATTCCAATGTTATTTCTTCTGACTCCTGAGCAGTTTCCTCTAACTCCTGAGTTGTTTCCTCTAACTCCTGAGTTGTTTCCTCTAACTCCTGAGTTGTTTCCTCTAACTCCTGAGCAGTCTCCCCTAACTCCTGAGTTGTTTCCTCTAACTCCTGAGCAGTTTCCCCTGGCTCCGGAGTTGTCTCCCCTAGCTCCAGAGTTGTTTCTTCCAGCTCCTGAGTTGTTTCCCCTAGCTCTGGAGTTGTTTCCTCCAAATCTTGAGCTATTTCTTGCGAATCTCGAGGCATCTCCATCAAATTATATAGAGATTAACATCTTATAAAAACTTTCTATCACTCTGTCCGATTTTATCTCATTTTTATCCTTTTTTTCTTTGTTAATATCTATATATTTTTATCCTTCTCGCCACCTATTGCGCATGTTGTCGATTAAATATTTCTGTTACCAATTTAATGTTTATTCTTTTTCTGAATTAATATTGAAATAGATAATATCTGGACATATATCTTCATAAATATTTAATACCAAAACTGCTTCATAACCGGCTGCGGAACCTAAAATAAATCAAAAAAGTTTGAAACATCCGGGTTCCGGGCTTTATTTTACCCTGATCCCGGACGAGGTCAGCTCAAACTGGACGTTTTCAAGGGAGAGCTCTGTGGCGCGCATCTTTGTTACCGAAAGGTAGCGTGAAAATTTTCCACTTATGCCATCTTCCCTGAGTTTCAGTTCGATTTTCCCGAATACCAGGTAGTCTGCAAAACCCTTAAGCTGCTGATGGGCACGGTCGTCTATGAGGAAAAGGGATGTGCACCCGTGTTCTGCTAGGATTCTGTAGATAGGGTCGAACTTTTTGAAAGGGTCTCCTCCAACACAGCCCTGCGTACTTGTGAATGCCCCAAGGCTGTCCTGAACAACAACTTCAACATCTTTTGAGAGGGTTTTTATTTGTGATATCCTGTCTTTTTCCCTGATTTCAAGCCCTTTTCCCAGACGCGAAGAAGAAATTGTTTCCCGGATGCGGTTCTCAAAAACATTTTCTACCACAAGTGTCCCTGAATCTATAAAGGGTTCAAGGTCCATTCCCAGGTCTTTTGACTGCAGGACCAGGTCTTCCAGAAGTCCTCTGGTCAGGATCAAAAGTCCTTTCTTTCCGGCGCTGCAGTTACTGTACAAAAAATGTATCCCGATGATTGTTTTTCCGGAACCTGTGGGTCCTGTGATAAGGATTCCTTTTCCTTCAGGGTACCCGCCTCCCAGAAGAGGGTCTAACCCTCTGATTCCGCTTGTTATTCGCTCCATGTTTCGTGCTCCGAAGCTTGATTTTTTATAAAATCTTTTATATTGCCTTATCAGGGGACCCCTGAACTTTTAGCCCCGGGGTAGTTGACTTTTTGCTCCAATGTGTATGGAACTTCTATACAAATTTCCTATATTAACTATAGCCTGTATCCCGGAGTAGCAGGGATTCAGTCCACGGTTGAAAGGGACTCAGCCAACTAGGGCTTTGAGTTCGTTGACCGCGTTTACCAGGATGTCTACTTCTTCTTCGGTATTGTACAGTGCAAAGGATGCCCTTACCGTACTATCCACTTCCAGAAAGCGGACGCTGGGGATTGCGCAGTGATGGCCGCTTCGGACGCAGATTTTCCTGCTCTGGTCCAGGATCAGGGCAACGTCATGGGCGTGCAGCCCACGGACGTTGAAGGGCACGACCCCAGCCCTATTTTCGGGGCCGTAAACCTCCACATGTTCAAGTTCGGAAAGCCTCTTTGCCGTCTCCCGCGCAAGCGTAATTTCCTGCTTTTCTATTTCGGGAACTCCGATTTCCTTTACATATTCAACTGCCCTTCCAAGCCCGATTACGCCGGGGATGTTTGGGGTTCCGGCTTCAAAACAGGCCGGGGAAGGTTCCAGGACAAAAGAGAGCCCGCTTACTTCCGAGACAGCCCCACCTCCAACGGAGGCACTTTCGAGCTCATCCGGCTCCTTTATATACAGGACCCCCGTGCCCTGGGGACCGAGGAGGCCCTTATGGCCTGCGGTCGCAAAAAAGTCGCAGCCAAGCGCGGAGAGATCAACTGGCATGTGTCCTGCGGACTGGGCGCCGTCAATCAGGATCTTTATGCCATGCCGGTGGGCAATTTTCGTAATCCTTTCCACGTCCTGGACGGAGCCAAAGACGTTTGAGACCTGGGTTACCGCAATAAGCTTCGTCCTGTCGGTGATGGCAGCTTCTATGACAGCCGGATCGATCCTGCCTTCCCTGTCAGGGTGCACGACCGTTATGTTTACCCCGAACTTTTGCAGGCGCAGCCAGGGCAGAAGGTTGGAATGGTGCTCTATCAGGGTTGTGATGATGTGGTCTCCTGCTTCCCAGGGGTAACTGTTTGCCACGAGGTTGATCCCTTCAGTGGTGTTTTTTGTAAAAACGGTCTTTGAGGGTTCGCTGTTCAGGAAGCGGGCTACCGTTTCCCTCGCGTCTTCATAGTGGTTTGTGGTCTCGCGGGCCAGGCGGTGGGCTCCCCTCCCGTGGTTGCCTGCGTATCTATAGAAGAATTCGTTCATGGCTTCAACCGCAGGTACCGGGGTCTGCGTGGTCGCCGTGCTATCGAGGTACACGACTTCTTTTAAAACAGGGAAATCTTTGCGAACCGCATATACATCGTACATGCTTTTTTCTAGGTAAGATTAAATAAAAAAAGTTTGTGCAGGTTTATTTTCCCTGCATCCCGCCTATCATAAAGCGGTAAAGGTCTAATTCATCTGTGTCCAGGCTGTCAGTACAGCCTTTTACAACAGTATGGTAACTGCTGTTCATACAATTTTCTTTTCTATATTCTTTGCGTTTTCTATATTCCGGATTTAATTCACTCATTAAATCCCTCCTGTCTCTTCAATGTTACACGCCAGGCTCGAAGGGTCAAAATTCCATTTGTTTCTGAAAAGAATATTTTACTCATTCCTGAAACGAAAACCCCACACGAACATGGCAAACTTCATTTCTGTTTCCCACAGTGCAGTATTACTTGGTCATAATAATATATAATAATTCCGGAAAAATTTTGAATGACCAGCCCAGAAAGGTTTCTGGAACTTATTTTTTCGTCTCCAGGTTTGCCATAAGCCCGGAGAGGTTAGCCGGAATCGCTCCGATTGCCGTGCAGGTTTCAAGGGAGAGCCCCTTACAGGTTATGTCCAGGTGGTACTTCCCTCTCCCGAAAAGCTCTTTTGGAAGCCCTTTTCTCCCGAGCCCCACAAGGAAAAGAAATGACCTGTTCCGGAGCGCTTCTTCGGCAATCTGCACAGGCATGATCTGTTTTTTCGGGTCGGGTTTCGAAGTGGTTATAACGATTTCCCCGAACTGGGCCTGGAACCCTTTCTTTGGCAGGTCGAAGACCGAGAGGTGGTTGGTCTCGTAAAGGGTCTTAAGGTAACTTCCTGACTCCCCGATTGTGGTCTTGTCCATAACGAAAGCTACCAGCTCTTCGGCTGTCATTTTGAAAGGAAAGTCAAAAAGGGCCAGGTGAAAGCCAAAAGCATGGCAGATGGGTGCGGCTCTTGCGATTGCACGGTAGTGAGCGTCAAGGACCTTGATCTTGTCATAAGTATTTACGATTCCGAGGGTGAGCATAAGATGCCTCATTGGGCTTTTTCGTAAAATAATGTTTCGTTAAAAGCCGCCGCCATTTCTCAATTATTCATTTCTCAATTATTTATTTACGAATTATTATTGCTCGGGTTTACCTGCAGCCCCTTACTCCCGGTTTTTTCGGTATTTCAGGGCGTGCTGGGTGCAGCTCTCGAAATGTTCGCAGCTTTCGCAGTCTTCCCATAGCCGGAGTTTTTCGGAATCCGGAATTCTCACAAAACCGATTTTTTCAAAAAAGGCCGGAGCAGTAGTCCTTACGTAGAGTTCGGTATCCTTTCCCACTGATGTTGAAATAAGGTGGTTCACAAGCCTGCTGCCTATTCCCTTCCCCCGGAAGTTAGGGTGGATCGCAATGGAATGGATTTCAAGAAACCCTTTTTCGGAAAAACCGCTTCGGATAAGGGCAGCACAGCCCAGAACTTTCCCTTCCCCCTCCGCAAGCACGAAATCTTCTGCTTTAAGTTCTTCCATATCCAGAAAATAAGTTGATAGAAGCCTCTGAATTGTCGGGAGGTCGGATATCTCGGCTTTTCGTATATATATTGATGTCATCTCCTATCAATTGGACTTTCAAATCCCACTTAAAGGCGTAGACATATGCTTATAATATATGAATAGTTCTTGTGTCCAATTTAAGGCCTTTTCGTCCTGACTAATTAGTTCCCGATCATCCCACACACCTTCTTCGGTGGCAAATCCGATTAATATCAGGTCATCAGTGATAAAGAGTGCTGGAGGTTTTGTTTTTTCATCAAGAATTCTTATTTCTAGATTTGGAGAGTTGATAAGTTTTGTTAAATCTTCTCGAAATTCCTTTTTTATTCTTTTAACGACTTTCGGTGTGGCAAGCAATATGGTTTTGGTTCCATTTTTCGTTATGTTCAGTGTTTCTCTTATGACGTTGGGGTGAAAGTAGGGTAACAACATAAAATAGTGGTTGGTTTTTACCAGATGAGGATAAAATGGTGGTGGTATTTCTAAGACATTATTAATATTGTATTCGTACAAATAATTATTTTTCAAATCACCAATTTTTTCATACATTTGTGGAGGCAATGAATATAACGTACGTTTCTCCCAATAATCCTTATCCTTTTCCAGTAGTATGTTAATATCGACAATCTTCAGCATTTTGTCAATTAATAATTCCCCAATATTTGATAATTGAAATACTCCATCATTTTCGATTATGATTTTTTGTTTTTCCAATTGCTTTATCTGAGGTACAATTAAACGTGAAGATACATTAAATGTGGATTTAATCTCATCAATATCTTTTGGACCATCTTTTAAAAGGTGAATAAGTTTTCGTCTTTTTTCTGACAACCATATGGTATTGAGTAGATCATTTTTCATTATACATTTGTTGGGATGGGCATTTATTAAATACCTAACGTATAATTGAAACAACTCTGCGAAAAAAATTGAAATTTTAGCTTGATTTTTGGATATAAAATATGTAAGCTATGACTGAATTAGGATTTTTTCACTATTAACAAAAGCATGTGATCCCTGACAAAGCATGTGACCCCTGACAAAAACATGTGACACATGATATTGCTATTCTATTCATGTCAAAGGAATACAGCGATTGAAATAGAAGTATAATTTTTCCTATATATTAGTTGATACATATTCTTAACTGTAGTAGGGTTAACACCGATTGATATCGAATTTTTTAAGTATGGTATCTATTCGGGTTTTTACTAACAAAGGCTTCTCGTTGTTTTGTGCGTGTATTCATATCAAAAACCAACATGGCCTTGGATTAAAAATCGTCTTACCCACGGAGAATGGTGAAGAGCCAAAACCCAGGGTTTAGAGACATGACAAAAGAAGAAGGTGTTGATTGTCATCATGCTGAACAACGCATAGATGACGAAGGAGTGTAAAAAATGAGCTACTCTAACCATAAAGAGAAAATGCTTGCTGCACTAAATTTTGAGCCAGTGGAGAGTGTTCCTATCTGTGGACCATTCCAAGGGTACTGGGCCCTCGAATACTCTAACGTGTCCGTTCAGAAGTCTTTCGACAATCCTGCTCTCGCTGCAGAGGCTCAGCTTAAAGTGTTGGAAAAGTGCGATTTTGATGCTTTAGAGGTGTTATGGGACTGGCAAACTCCCTTACCGGCACTTGGATGTGAGGTAAACATAACTGATGTGGGTGGACCAAGCACCAGGACACACGTCGTTTCCGATGCCTCTTCACTTGAGGCTCTTGAGATCCCGGATCCTAGTCAGGATAAGAGGCTAAAAAGTGGTATTGAGACTGCAGCCAAATTGATTGATGTTATCGGAGAGGAGCGGTACACTTACTACGACCTAATGGCTCCATTTACTTTGGCCGGGGAGCTGCGTGGCGTTGAGGTAATGATGCTTGATCTGTACACAGATCCTGACTTTGTCAAAGAACTCCTCTCTTTTTCGACTGAGACTTTAAAAGTATATAATAAGTACCTGATGGACTCACTCGATGTTGATGGGGTGTTTATGTGTGACCCTACCGCGTCAGGTAATCTCATATCAAAAGCAACGTTTGAAACTTATTCCCAGCCGTATATGACAGACCTTTCGGGTACTCTCAAAGCGGCTGGAAGAGATGTGATGATACACATTTGCGGGGATGTGTCAGATCGAGTCGGGAGTATAGTTGAAATCCCTCATGATGTTTTATCCGTCGATTTACCAGTTGGCCTAGCTGCAGCCCGAAAAGTGATGGGTGAAAAAGTTACACTTTTAGGTAATCTCGATGTGGCAAACACACTTTTCAATGGAACTCCTGATGATGTACGTGCTCAAATAAGAACCTGTATCGAGTCAACAGGTGGTGTGGGACACATTCTTGCAGGAGGTTGTGACATTGCACCTGGAACACCGATGGAGAACGTCGAGATATGGAAAGATAATACTAATGTCTAAAATTCGTGAACAAAATCAACTAAAAAAAAGGGTGAAACAAGAATGGCCGCAAGAGATGAAATCCTGAACAGCCTGGCAGAAGCCGTAGTTAAAGGTGATGCTAGTAAATGTGTGGAGCTTGCAAACAAAGCTCTGGAGAACAACGTCGATGCTTATGATGCAGTCATCAATGGCTGTGCTAATGGGATGAGCATTGTCAGCGACAAATACGAAAAGAGAGAAATGTTTGTCCCGGAAATCCTGCTCGCCGCAAGGGCGATGCAAGGGGCCGTGGAAATCTTCAAGCCGCACATTAAAGCCGATGAAATCAAGGAATCGGGGAGAGTAGCCATCGGAGTTGTCCTTGGAGACATCCATGACATCGGCAAAAACCTCGTAAAACTCTTACTTGAAACCGCGGGTTTGACTGTTTTCGATCTGGGAAAAGACGTCCTTCCCGAAGATTTCCAGGATAAAATCAAAGAGGAACACGTCGACCTTGTAGCCCTTTCAGCCCTCATGACAACAAGCATGATGGAAATGAAAGAAGACGTCAAGCTTTTCAAAGAAGAATTCCCCGGTATCAAGATTATGGTCGGAGGAGCCCCTGTCTCCCAGGAGTTCTGTGACAACATCGGAGCAGATGGGTATGCTGACAATGCTTCCGAGGCCATAAGGGTAGCTCAGAGACTGCTTTCCGAGTAAGGTAGGAAGGCTAGCAATGAACGATAAAGAACGCTTTCTTGCATCATTGAAACTGGAAGAAGTCGACAGGGTCTCGGCAGCCTGCCCCCTGCAGACCGCAACCGTTGAAATGATGGAAGAGTCCGGGGCTGCCTGGCCCGAAGCCCACCGCGACCCGGAAAAGATGGCAACTCTGGCCCTTGCGGCAAACAGGCTTGCCGGGATCGAAAGTGCAAGAGTGCCTTTCGACCTCTGTGTGGAAGCCGAAACCGTGGGTTCCCAGGTCAGCGAAGGGAGGCTTGACTCCCAGCCCTCCATCCGGAGGGCGGCTTTCCGGAAAATAGAAGCCTTTGAGGATGCCGTATGCCCGGAACCGCTTGCGGACGGCAGGATGGCAACTGTTGTGGAAGCCGTCAGGATCCTTGCGGAAACGGATGAGACCGTGCCCGTAATTGCAGGAATCGTCGGTCCTTTCACCCTCGCCGGACAGGTCAGGGGTGTCGAAACCCTCCTCATGGACTTCTTCGACAATCCGGATTTCGTCAAGTCCCTTCTGAAGTATTCCACGGAGGTCCTGAAAACCTACGGTAAAGCCCTTGTTGAAAACGGAGCAGATGCCGTGGTCATCATCGACCCTTCCGCGGGGAGCGAACTCCTGGGAACAGCGCACTACAGGGAAATGGCTTTTCCCTACTGCAAGGAGCTTGTGGAAAGCCTGGGTGTCCCGAGCATCCTCCACATCTGTGGAGACTCGAAACCCATCCTGGAGATGATGGCGGAAACCGGAGTAAGCGGGATCAGCCTGGATCACCTGGTGGACGTGGGTGAAGCCAGGGAAGTCCTGGGAGGCAAAACAGCAATCATCGGGAACATAAACCCTGCGGACACCCTCTTCCTGGGCACCCCCGAAACTGTGAAAGAAGAGTCCCTGGAATGCATCCGGAAAGGGGCAAACGTCCTGGCTCCCGGCTGCGGGATCCCGACCCGAGCAAGCCTGGAAAACATAAAAGCAATGGTAGAAGCAGCCAGGGAAAGCGCAAATCAGTAAAAACGATAAAAAGGAAAATTTCCGGAGTATGAGTCCGTTAAGTGCATAGCGGCAGAAAAGGGGCAAAAACTCCGGGGAAAACCCAATTGTGTGTGGCAAACCCTATTCGACGGAGGAGCAAAGGTAGTATTCCTGGTTGTGGGACTTCCCCTCAACTGACAGGTTCAAGACCTGGGTTAAGGCAGTAGCCACTTGTTCCTCCGAAACCCCCCGAACCGGTTTACAATCATTGAGTGTAAAAATATACTCTAAAAAAACGAGTACATACCTAACATTTAAAAAAAATAACGAGATATTCGTGGGCTTCTGGTCTTCTGGTCTTCAGAAACTCGTCCTCACGACCCAAAAATGGAGTATTGTTAAAAAAGGATGTGATCAAGTATGGTTGAAAAAAAAGAAGGCGTTGATTGGCAGCATGCCGAACAATGTTCTAAAGTGATTTGTGAGGCCAGCAACCTTGAGAGATCAATTGATTGGAAACAGGGTCTTGCAATTGCTTTGGGTGTTCCTCTTGCGATATTGCCCTCAATAGGTTATTTATCAAGTTATTTGTGGTCCGCTGCGATACTCGTATGGGGTCTGTCAGTACTTCAGGGCTTTGCGCAAAACACTGCATTTGGAGAACTGGCTACAGCTTTTCCAAATGCATCCGGATTGCCGGGTTTTGCACAAAACATTTTCAAAACACGAAACCATAAAGGAAGGTATGACAAGGGTAAATTTATTGGTGGGTTTAGTGCTTGGAGTTATTGGTTTGGATGGGCTCCAGCAATGTCCATATTCGCCCTGGTGGCTTCTAGTTATCTTTATAGTTTGTTTCCCTCAATTTCAAATACTTTTAGTGAAATGCAAGTTGCATATATTACTTGTATAACAATATTCTCTCTGCTTATGGTTATTAATCTTAGGGGACTTTCCAGCGGAGCAACACTCGGGTATATACTTGCAGTTTTGTCTCTTGGGCCTCTTATTATTATAACACTTTCACCATTTGCAACAGGTGATTTCAACATAACAAATATCACTTCTGAATGGTTTCCAACGGATTGGGCATGGGACCTTCATCACATATTGATCTTATTCGGCTTGTTTGCGATGGCTGAATGGAGTGCATGTGCATGGGAAACAGCTGCGATCTATGGTCCTGAGTACAAGAACCCCGGTAGCGATGTACCAAAAGCACTTTTCGCCTGCGGTGGAGTCTGTCTTCTGTCATTTGTACTAATCCAGGCATCAGTAACTGGAACCATTGGTGTAAGTCAGACGATTGCAGAATCATTTACTCCACTGTTGCCCGTTGCTCAGATGACATTTGGAGCTACAGGAGCAGTAGTTGCAATATTCATGCTCATTACAGCAATGATTTTGTTGATACAGACTATTTACCTTGGTTCTTCAAGATCACTGCATTCAATGGCGATCGAAGGGAACTTTCCTCGTGTATTTAGCAAAGTAAATGGTAACGGAGCTCCATATGTTGCCATGGCGTTCATTGCTGTGATAAATCTTGGATTTGTATCTCTTGGAACACCTGTAGCGATTCTTGCTGCATCAGCAATTGGATATATTGCTGCACAGGGTATCAGCCTCTTTGCTTATGTGAAAGCAAAGAACGACCCAGAGCTTGCAAGACTTGAAAGACCATTCAAAGCACCAACTGGCTGGAAGCATGTTGCATTGATATTCGGTTTGATAAATATACCGTTCTTCATTATAGGTATCATCTATTTGAACAGTATTGAAATCGGATGGGCATCGACTCTTGTTGGTTTTGGAGTGCTGGCAGTTTATGTACCAATTTGGTTCTATTCACAGGGCCAGTCTGGTAGCTCAGAGGAAAATATAGCCGTTGATTCAAATATACCCATTGATTCTTGAACAAGAGGTAAGAATCAAAAATAGACTGGGCCCCTATTTGTATTGTATTAGGGGCCTTTTTTTAAATGAAATTATCCCAAAAGCATGAACAAATAAATGCGAGAATAAAAGCAATAACGAATTAAGAAACGAATTCAAAAAAAATACATCACGCTGATGACAATGCCTTAATCCCTCGCTCGATGGGCATTGTTATCATATATCCCCCATGAAGTGGGTCATACCTGCAACGCCTTCCCCCGGAAGTACACGTTTGCCTTTTTAATGTGTCCTCCCGGGGAGAGGACAATTTATATCCACAAAATCCACAAAAATACCTTCAGAAGGTTGGATCAACCCGGTTTCACCATTTTACCGGGGAAATGCCAGCCCTAAATTCGAAAAAAAATACATCACGCTGATGACAATGCCTTAACCCCTCTCTCGATAGACATTGTTATCATATCTCCCCCAAGAAGTGAGTCATACCTGCAACGCCTTGCCCCGGGAAGTACACATTTGCCATTTTAATGTGTCTTCCCGTGGAGAGGACAGTTTATATCCACAAAATCCACAAAAATACCTCCAGAAGGTTGGTTCAACCCGGTTTCGCCATTTTACCGGGGAAACACCGGCCCGAAAAACGATCTAAAAAACACCGGGGCCCAAAGCATATAACCTCCAGGCTTCACATGGGACACCCGGAACCTGGAAGATTCAGGAAAAATGCCTTCCCTAAACCGGTTTGCCATTTACCGGGGAATGGGAACTGCATCAAAAATTCTGAAAACCTTTTTGTACCGGCGTTGCTCTTTCGCTTCAATTCTCCAGGTGGTCAGGGCACTGCAGGAACAAAAAAATTGGATACAAAAAATTGTGATTATGGGAGCAATTATTATATTACATCAAGTTTTGGGATGAGCTTATTGAAAAAATTACTATGAATTAGGTAAAACAAGATTGCCAAAAACTAACTTAAATAGTGCTTATATGTTCGGAACATTTTTCATAATAAGAGAATAGTTCCGTTGCCCACTCTAAAGCATATATATCAGAACCTAAAAGTTCCTGATAATCATATTTACCTTTTTGATTGAAAAAAATTACTAAAGCTTTAAAATCTGTAATTACAATCTGGGGAATCACTTTGTTTTCATTAAATACGAAAAGATTCAAATTTTTTGATCCCAATAACAGCTTTAACTTATCTTGAAATTCGTTGAGCATTTTATCATAAATATACTTTGTTAAAATAAGGGTTATGTGAATCCCACGTTTTGAATACTCTGTTAAAATATCAATTGATTCGGGATAAAATAAAACTAAACAAAGTTTTATTTCTTCTGAGAAGGCAATCTCTTTCTCCGACTCATTGATAACTTCTTTTAAAGGTTCAAACATATGGTCTGGGTGAGGAACAACCACGCTACAACCTTTCATTTTACCAATGTTTCCAGCTAAATATTCAGGAATTGGACTTAAATCACGACTGATCCAATACTCAGGATTCTTGCCAAATGTTTCTGCAAGTTCAACCAAAGGAAGTGTATTTTCACAGATAACCCTACCTACTTTTGATAAGCTATATTTTTTGTCATGACAAATTATAAGTTCTTCTTCCATTAGTTTTTTTATCGGCTCTTTCAGTAAAACCCATTCAACTTTAAGTAGTCGTTTAAGGTCCTCTGAAGTTTTATCCTCATAAAATAAAGATTCGACAATTTCACGTCTTTTTTTAGAAAGGAGTAAAGAATCAATTAGAGTCATTTTTTCATTATCTGCTTGGCATCTCATATATCCCTTATATATATACAATAACTCTGTTATTTTAACATTTTTATATTATCCAAAAAAAGTTTTAATGAATAATGAAACTCTCCATTGTAAAAGAGGAAAAACTTACCCATCTTGTTTATTCTTTGAGAAACTGCATTTTTCTTGATTTGGATCATAGAAACAATATCCATTTACTGTGAACCTTTCTTATCCTTCTTTTTCCTCTTTCTTTACCTCCCCTCGTCCTTCTCCCTCTCCTTCTTTAGCTTTTTTTCGGAGAAAAGGTTCATCCATGCTCCCGCTTCGGAAGCCTTCAAGGTCGAGGGTCACGTAGTCGAAACCGGTATCCTTCAGGTTTTCAGAAATCTGCACACTATGGTGCAGGATTTCAGGGAAATCTTCCGGCGGGACTTCAATCCGTGCCATATTGGAGTGCATGCGAACCCGAAACTGAGTGAAGCCCAGGGAGAAGAGATATTCTTCGGCTTCCTCAATTTTCAGGAGAGCTTCTGCCGTTATAGGCTGGCCGTAAGGAAAGCGGGTTGCAAGGCAGGCCATGGAAGGTCTGTGGGCTGCCGAAAGGGAATAGATTGAGGCGATTTCCCTTATTTCATCTTTTGTAATATTGAATTCCACGAAAGGTGTAAATACTTTATCTCCTGCTTCCCGGATTGCCCTGTAGCCAGGGCGGTTTTCTCCCTTGATTTCCGAAGCATTTGTCCCCTCAAGCACGACTTTGTATCCGCTTTCTTCCCCAAGTTCTACCAGGGTTTCCAGCAGGTATTTTTTACAGAAATAGCACCTGTTGATTGAATTTGCGGTAAAATAAGGAGTGTTCAGGTGGGAAAAGGGAAGTACCCTGTGAGGAATCCCTATTTCACAGGCTGTTTCGACGGCAGTTTCGAGCTGCCTCTTTGGAAAGAGCGGAGAGTCAAGGGTCACGGCAAGAGCCCTGTTCCCCAGCACTTCATGTGCAAGGGCTGCAAGAACTGTACTGTCCACACCCCCGGAAAAGGCAATAATTGCGCTTTCTCTGGCTTTGATTGCCTTCTTTATCTTTTCGATCTTCTCAATGACCATTGGTTACACCATTAGTTCACGGATTTTGACTAATAAGATATATGTATTTGCCACCCTTAAGAAATGTATTCTCGATTATAGACAGAAATACCAACAAAATAATTAGCCGACACAAAAAGGGTTTGCCGGCAGATCACCTGGAGATGGAGACCTTACATGGCATTATTCGGAACAAACGGTGTACGTGGTACCGCCAATGAATACATAACCCCTGAAATGGCAGTCAATGTGGCGCGGAGCCTGGGGACTTATATGGGCTCGAAGGGTACGGTTGCTATAGGGAGTGATACCCGGATTTCGGGCCAGATGCTCAAGTCCGCCGCAATCGCCGGGGCTCTTTCTACGGGTCTTAGCGTCATTGACGTGGGAATGGCTCCTACCCCTTCCATCCAGTACTATGTCCGTGATTTTGCCGATGCCGGGATCGTGATTACGGCTTCCCATAACCCGCGGGAGGATAACGGGATCAAACTGATTGCCGGAGACGGTTCGGAATTCCCACGGGATGGGGAAAGGGATATTGAGAAAATCTACTTTTCAGGGGAATATTCCACCGTTTCCTGGGAAAAGACGGGGAACTTCAAAACTGATCCGGGGGTGAATGAATATTACCTCCGGAACGTCATCCGCTCCGTGGACGCCGAAGCTATCCGGAAGCGCAGGTTCAGGGTTGTAGTGGACACGGGCTGCGGGGCAGGTGCCCTTACTCTCCCCTTCCTGCTCAAAGAACTTGGCTGTGAAGTGCTGACCCTGGGCGCCCAGGTTGACGGGACTTTTCCTTGGAGGAACCCCGAGCCCACCCCTGACGCCCTGACAGAGCTTTCCGCACTTGTGAAGAAGACCGGGGCAGATTTTGGGGCAGCTCATGACGGGGACGCTGACCGTATAGTCTTCATGGATGAAAACGGGGATTTTGTCAACGAGGAAGTCTTGCTTTCAATGATGGCGAAGTACGTACTCGAACAGAAAAAGGGGCCTATTGTTACCCCTGTTAGCTCTTCCCAGCGCATGGCCGATGTTGCGGCGGAAGCAGGGGTCGAACTACACTGGACTGCAGTAGGATCCATCAACGTTGCCCGCAAGATGATGGAAGTAAATGCGGTTTTCGGGGGAGAGGGCAATGGTGGGCTAATTTTCCCTGAGCACCAGTACTGCCGGGACGGGGCCATGGCCTGTGCAAAACTCCTTGAAATTATGGTAGGGGGGAAGAAGCTGTCCGAACTTACGAAGACCGTGCCGGAATACTTCAATGCAAAGACGAAAGTACCAGTTGGGGACCTTCAAGCTACCCTGGAAAAGGTGAAAACCGAAGTTGCAGGCAGCGGGGTCAAAATGGATACCATCGACGGAGTCAAGCTCTATTATGAAGACGGTTGGGTCCTGATCCGGCCTTCGGGCACCGAACCTATTTTCCGAATCTTTGCGGAAGCAAAGACCGAAGCAAGGGCTGAAGAACTGATGAACCTGGGTCTGGAGCTTGTGCAAAAGGCTGAAGAAAGCTGAATTTTTCTCCTCTTCTCTTTCTCTCCCTTCTTTTCTTTCTTCCACCTCTCAATCCTTTATCTCAGCAGGTGGAAAGGCCCCCTCCTCGACTTTGAAGGAAACAGGGATGGGTAGTTCACTTGGAGCGTATGAGGCTTAACTTTTTTATCAAAGAATAAAATGTGTAAAGTATGAACATCCCTGCTGCGGCAAACCAGGCAAATTTGGCATAATTGACGCCTGCAATCCAGAGCAAGAGGGTGATTACCATGATGGCTAAAAGAGCTATTCTAATGGCTAATTCCATTTCGTATCCCCCTACTTTTGTATGGGCTCAAAACCTTATGAGGGTTCCGATAACCTCTTCCTCGTTTTCATTTTTCTCGGATATTTTTTGACTTTCTATTTCTTTCTGCAGGAAATCAGATGATTGTGGGTCATGTTTAATCTTGGATTCTCTTCTTTGTATCATTTAGTATGTATTATTTTCATATAAATAACAATAAATTATAAATACATTGAACACTTTATTACTTATTGGGACTAGGTGTCCATACAGATCAAGTATGCCGGTATGAGCGCCTCCTAAATTAAAAATGAATCAGAAAGCTCAACAGGTCATATGGTCGAAAGGACATACCTGAAAATACAAGATCAGAGGACAGACCTAATTAGCGAATAGACATCATTAGCGAACAGATGCCTATTAAAACGCCATTAAAAACTACAGGATCAAAGACGAACTTTGGTCATAAAGGAAATAGCTGGTAAAAACGGTAAGTTAAAGTCGGAAAATAAACCTGGAACGAAATAAGACCTGAAAAAGAAGCATTTACTCAAACACATAGCCTAAAAAGAATAGGGATTAGACCGCAAAGCCGGCTTTTAAATGAGCACCTGCCGGCACTCACTCTAATCTCTTCTCAATCTTATCTATTCAACTTTCCCTATATTGTTTCTCCTGCTTTACTTCCCTTCCTTTCCCCTCAAATCCCCTTTCCCTAATCTTCCTTTAACTCCTCTTCCATCTTTGCATCTTCTTCCTTGAGGAAGATGTGTTTTACAGTCCAGTTTACCACATATTTTTATTTTTTTGATCTAAATTCCGATAATTATGGTTTTTCTCTCAGTGTTTCTCCCAGTACCCGGTTAATTTTCCATGGAGGGCAAGTTTCCCGAGCTCGCGCCGGACTTTGTCGCTGATTTCGGTGGGGGTAACGGATGCGTACGGGGTTCCGGGCAGAGGGGTAAGGTAATGGGCCCGGACAGTGCCTCCTTTTTTGCAGATCCAGCGGACAAGGTCCAGGCTTTTTTCCTGGTCTTCCTCGGTTTCGGTGGGAAAGCCGAAGATAAAGTCTACTGCAGGGACTATTTCGTGTTCCAGGCAGCATTCTACGGCACTGATGCTGTCTTCTACGGTATGCCCTCTTCGGATTTCTTTTAAGATACGCTCGCTTCCCGACTGGGCTCCCAGGCTCAGGCTCTGGTTTGCGCAGTATTCGCGGACAAGTTCCACGGACATGTCGTTCACAAATTCTGGGCGCACCTCGGAAGGAAAAGTCCCGAAATAAATCTTTTTCCCGGGCATTTCGTGCAGGGTCGAAAGCAGTTTCTCAACCTTATCCAGCCTGGGGTGGATCCCGTCACTCCCGTAAGCAAAGGCATTGGAAGCTATGAATCTGAGGTCATCGTAGTGCCTGGCATTCCGGACTATAGTGTCAATGCTCCGGTGCCTGACTTCCCTCCCGAAAAGCCTCGGAGTCTGGCAGTATTTGCAGCCCCAGGGGCAGCCCCGGCTGATCTCGATCGGGGCTCGGAGTTTCTTCGGGTTAAAGCAGGGGTAATTGTCCAGGTTTACGTGGGGCCTTTCCGGGGTTTTGACGATTTTCCCGGTTCCGGGGTCTTTGTATGCTATTCCCCGGACCTTTTCCTGGTCTCCTTTTTCCCGTAGGGCCTTTACCAGTTCGGGAAGGGTCTCTTCTCCTTCCCCGAGCACAACATAGTCAAAATATTCCAGGGTTTCTTCGGGAGCCCCAGAGGGGTGAGGGCCTCCTGCAATGAAGATGGAGTTTGTACCTGCATTTTTTACTTCTTTGAATACATTTGCTGCCTGACGTGTGGTAAAACTGTAGATCATGATCCCTTTTCGGGGCATGTCAGTAAAACCTGCTCCCGGCAGCAGGGGGGAGAGAACTGCAAAGCTGTATGAATTTTTCTTGCTATAGCGGAAATTCACGTCCATTACTTTCACCTTTTTTACAGGGCTTTCAAAGGAAAGGGTGGGCATCATAGGGAAGTTTTAGAAAAACAAGTAAATTCAAGGCTGTCAAGCAAATCGGTTGAGAGTTTTATATCCTGAACAAACCTGTGAAGAACGAATACTCATAGCACGGTAAAAAGTGCTATGGGACTTTTTCTACGCTAATGGAAATTATCTGATTACCCTTGAAATTAGATGAGGGATATGGTCAATAGGTAAATTGCTCATCTTGTGTCGTCATCACCTTTTTCTTTTGTACCAAATAATTTCCGAGATTTGTGGAAAATACTGCAATCATGCAACAAAAGATAGCAATGGAATAACCCAACGGCATATCATTCATCGCGCAAATAAGCATATTTACAGCTGAGATCAGTACTGCTACCGATGATATGACGCAAGCGATTCCAACAAGTTCGGCACTTTTTTTCATCCTGCCTCATCCTTTTACAAAATATAATATTTACTCGTCCTGTCCATATTTCAAATTCACAGGGGAATATAAATTTTTCCTGCGTAACAGTATACCATAACACTTTACTTGCGTAAAGTGAAATATCATGAATTTTTCAGCCACTTATGGGCTGTTCGCGCTTCACACACTCCCAAACAAAGTATTGTATAGGCAGCTTAATTATGGTGCATAGAACTTCAGCCCATAAATTTGAACGGAACCAGGGTAAAGCAGAGCATCCCCATAATAAAGGTTATGACCCCTATCAGGATACGTTTTTTGTCAAGTTCCACTTTGTCGTGGAGGGGAGATGGATGTCCTGCGGCTGCAAAGAGCGAAAGGAATAGCGCCCAGAAGATCCAGATTAACCCGTCCTCCTTCAGCCAGTAACTTACATAAAGCCCTGTGCTTAGAAGAACAAAGGGCATGGCTGTTGAGACGTAGGCTGCCTTTTTCCCGAGCATCGCCCTGAGCACGTGCCCGCCGTCGAGTTGCCCTGCAGGGAGCAGGTTCATGAGGGTTACGAACATCCCCACCCAGCCTGCAAAGGCCACAGGGTGCAGGCTATCTCCGCTTACGCCCAGAAGCTTCTGGATGATTATGAAAAGCGGGGGCAGGCCCAGGTCAATCATAAGGACGTTTGGCAGTGGGTCTACCCTGGGGACCTCCATGGAGAGTCCTATGACAGTAACCGCGATGGAGACCAGAAGCCCCACTATGGGTCCTGCTATCCCCACATCAAAGAGGGCTTTCCGGCTGGGGATGGGACCCCTGTACTTAATGACCGCACCCATCGTGCCGATGAAAGTGGGAAATGGGATGAAATAAGGAAGAGAGGTTTTCATCCCATGGTACTTGGCTGCCGCATAGTGTGCCATCTCATGGGAGCCGAGCACAGCCATTATGGCAAGGGTGAAGGGAAGGCCTCGGATAAATTCCAGGGGTTCGTTTCCAAGGTCTACCCCGAACATTACGGCTCCTGAAATCATGGTGGTAAAAATCGTCGCAACAAGGAGGGCAAGGTTCACCCAGGGTTTTTTCCGGGCAGTCTTTTCAGGGGCGATAACCAGGACATGTTCTCCAAGTTCGTATTTCAGGGAAAACTCAAGCTTCCGCTGCTGGAGGGGGGTCCAGAGTTCCTGTGTAATGTGTTCAGCGTCGGTTTTCGGGGTCCCGTAGAAATAGAGGGCTTCTCCTGAATTCTGGATCTCGTATACTTCAAAGACCCTGATAATGAAAGGGTATATGCGTGAAACTATTTCTTCGGCGTCGAAATTTTGCTTGTGCTTCCGGCGGTTTTTATCTGCCTGGTTCATTGTGAGTCTCTTATATGTAAGTTTGAAGCTTTTTTCCGGTTTGCTGGTTTCAAGCTTGAATATAATGCTTCATTTGACTTTAATTTTCAGTTTGAAATTTTTATTCAAGGGTTTCCACGTACCCGCCGCTTCCGTCCACGCGGACCACGTCCCCATCTTTTAAGACTTCGTAGGGGTTCTTTTCCAGCATGTCCACAAGAGGGATTTCCGAAATTATTGCGCCCACGGCTACAATGGGTTCGGTTTCGAGGTTGATGATCGCAACAGGGGCAGCCCCGTTTTTCTTTAGCTGGTACATAACGTAAGAACCCACGGTTGAACCTTTCCCGTGGGGAAAGACAAGGACTTTTCCCCTGATGGATTTTCCTGCAAGGGCGTGGCCTTCTTCAACAATAATCCCTGTCTGAGGGTCCACACTGCCCAGGAAAGATATCGGGTCCCTTGAAAGCAGCACTTCTCCTTCCGCAGAGCCCCGGGCAATCGTCCGGCCTTTCAGTTTAATGGGAACCACCTTCCTTTTTCTCTTTTTTAGGCCTTTCATTTTCCCATTTTTCCTCTTCCATTTCCCATTTTTCCTCTTCCATTTCCTTTTTGTCTTTTTTCTCCTTTCCTCCAAGAGCTTCTTCTATGCAGGCTTCCATACTCCCGTAAACCGCTTCAGCCCCGCACATCCCAGGCACGTAAGCAAAGGCTTTCCCTGAGTTTACCATGACGCAGGAATACCTGTTGGTTGCGGGGGAGACCACCATGCATGTGTCGCAGACCACTTTTGCCCCGCTCTTTTCAATGGTTTCCATGTATTCGGGGAAGCGGTTTGCAAGTTCCCTGGAAGTAAAGACCCAGATCTCTTTCGAAACGGTTTTTCCTTTCAAAAGTCCAGCTGCTTCTTCGAGTTCTGCCGCCGAGCAGTGAGGGCAGCCGATTGTGATAAGTTCTGGTTCTTTCCCGGCACCGCAGCGGCTCTCGTAAACTTCGTCAAGCTGACTTTTTTCGATTATGATTTTTTCCTCCGGGGGTTCGAAGTCCTGCCTGCAGGCATCGGGGGTAACTCCTTCCACGTGGTAAAGAGCAACTGCCCCCGACGCTGCCATTGCCGCTCCGAGGGCTTTTAGTTCGTCGGTTTTCGGGGTATTTTGCAGGTGCAGGAGGGGAACCCTGCTCCCTACGAGTTTTCCGGCCACATAGCCCAGTGCCCCGTAATCGGACCTATTCAGGGAACAGTCCACTGTAATCGAAACTGTCGGAACCCTGTTCTCATCCAGGTGGAACCCGTAGTTTGCGGTCTTTCCGAGGAGGGCCGCCGAAAGGGCTGAGGGTCCCCCTTCCCGGTTAGTCTGCGCCCCGAGCACGGAGTTTGCATATGAAACAGCCGAAGATTCGCTCCAGGCCAGGTGGTCGCCGTAGCTTACCGAGAAGCCTTCGAGGGTATAGGGGGTGCAGGTGCACTCACAGCTGACCCCGAGTTTTTCGTAAGCCTTAACGATTGCCTTTTGCTTTTCCGCAAAGTCGGGGGAGATGTCGAGTCTGTCCCACCTCTCAAGGTCCATTCCGGCAGGGTTCAGGATCGAGGGAACTTTCACTTTTCCTTCAAGGTCCGATATCCATTCCAGCCCGGCATCCCCTATTGTCTTGTAGGAAACTCCGGCTATCTGGGCGCTCTTGATGGGAATCAGTCTGTCCGCGCCGTAGATATCTCCCAGGGCTGTCAGGATTTCCAGGGCTTTTCGGAGGGTTTCCCCGGCTTCTCCGTTAAGGATCCGTTCTTCTTCTTTCGTAAGGTGCATGGGAATTCACTTATCTGTTATCTGTAATCTGAGTCTTTTTTTAAAGGTTGGATTGAAGATTATTCTCCGGGGATCACTGCCCTTTCGAAATTCTCTTTTTCAATCAGGACCTTCGTGGCATCGATCCCTACTTTGGTTGTCGTCCCGTCCGGGGCTCCCCGCGGGTCCAGGGAACTGCCGCGGACGTTGGTGATGGTCAGTATGTCAATGTCCCCTTTGACCCGCGTGGCTATTGCGAATTCCACATCGTTCGGGTCAAAGATGTTGATGTCCTCGTCTACCACGACGACGTGCTTGAGGCTGGTGTGGGCGGCAAAGGCAGCCATGATGGCATTTTTCCCGTCGCCTTCGGTCTGCTTTTCGATTTGCACCACGGCATGGAGGTAGCAGCAGCCTCCTTCGGTAAGCACCACGTTTTTGACAGTGGTTACTTCTCCTACTGCCCTGTAAATCCGGGGTTCGTAGGGCACACCCATCATAAGAAGGTGTTCCGGCCCTGCGGGGAGGATCCCGTGGTAGACGGGGTCTTTCCTGTGGATGACTCGAGTGATGCGGATTACCGGCTCCTTCCGGACAAGGTCGTAGGTCCCGGTGATGTCCACGAAGGGGCCTTCGTCTACCCTTTCCACAGGGTCGATGTAGCCTTCGAGTACGATTTCGGAGTGAGGGGCCTTTACCCCGTTTTCGCATTCAAATAGTTCTACGGCCTCTCCTTTCAGAGCCGAGGCGTACTCAAACTCCTTTCCAACGGGCACCCTTGTGGATGTAGCGTAAATGATTGCAGGGTCACAGCCAAGCACGATTGCAACAGGCAGGGGTTCACCTTTTTCCATGGCTTTCTTATGCAGGAGATAGGTATGCCTTGGTGGGACAAGACGGGCTGCTAGTTTGTCTTTTCCTGCCAGCATGAGCCGGTGGATAGAAGCGTTTATGCTGCCTTCATATTCGGAAACAACTATTCCTGCTGTGATGTAAGGGGCACCGTCTTTTTCAAAATGGGTGAGAATGGGAAGTTTTGTCAGGTCCACTTCCTCTTCCACAACTTCAAGGGTAGGGGAGTCGGATACGAGTTTTACCTCTCCTTCGGGGGACACTTCCGAAAGTTTCCGGATGATCTCTTCTTTAGGAACCCCCAGCATGGAAGCCAGTTCTTCTCTTGATCCCAGGAGGTTCATAATGACTTTCGAGCCTGAAATGTCGTGGAAAAGAATGGGGGCTTTTGTTTGCTTTGCAATTCTCGAAGCTTCAAATTCGGGAGAAACGGGATGTTGAATTTCTACCAGTTTTCCTCTCGTTTTCAACTGGTCGATGAAATCTCTAAAAATCATGGGTATCTGGCTATCAAAAAGCTGTTAGATGATAAAAAGATTATCCGGCTTTTACATTTTTTGGGCATATAGAATATGTGGGAGCCAGATAGATAGATACCTTTCAGCTACGTATAGGACACGAGCTGGATCTGATGGTTGTGGAACTTGAAAAGGAGCCGGGTAGATAGATACCTTTCAGCTACGTATGGAACCGGGGCTAGGTAGATCGGGAAAAGTTAGGTTTACTGGAAAGCAGAAAAAGGCATTTTTAAATTAAGATCCGAAACAAGGGCACAGTCAGATCAGAAAAAAGGTGTAAATAAGCATGAGCAGGGATTTTTTTCTCCCTGCGCCACGGAATTTATCTGTGATTTTTGTTTGTGATTTGCTTCAAAGCTCGTCCAGCATGAAGGCACGGGGCCTGATAATTCTCTTCTTGGAATACTGGTCAAAGCAGTGAGCGATCCAGCCTGAAACCCTACCGATGGCAAAAATCGAGGTTGCAAGGTGCGGGGGGATTTCCAGGTACTTGTATATAACTCCCGAATAGAAGTCAACGTTCGGGTAGATGGGTTTTCCTTTCTTTTCTACGAGTTCGCGAAGGACCGTTTTTTCAAGCTCTTCTGCAGTCTCGTACCATATCATGTCCCCATTTGTTTCTGCCAGTTGCTTTGCAAGTTCCTTGAAAAGTATACCCCTGGGGTCATAAGTTTTGTAGACCCTATGCCCGAAGCCCATTATTTTTTCTTTATTTTCAATCTTCTTGAGGACGAATTCCTCTGCGTTTTCAGGGCTGGAAACTTCCTCAAGCATGTCCATGACTTTCAGCCTGGCCCCTCCGTGCAGTGGGCCCTTGAGAGTGCAGAGCCCGGAAACAATTGCAGAGTAAAGGTCCGAGCAGGTGGATGCCGTGATTCTTGAAGAAAATGTGGAAGCGTTAAGCTCGTGCTCTGCACTGAGGATAAAGTCCTTTTCCATAACTTCAGCTTCCAGCTCCGTAGGCTGACTACCCCTGAGCATGTAAAGGAAATTTGCTCCGTGGGAAAGGGCCGGGTCCGGAGATATCGGGTCTTTCCCGTTTGATATCCTGTGATATGCTGCAACTATGGTCGGGATCCCGGATATTAAACGTATGGCTTTTTTCGTATTCCCCTCCAGGGACTCGTCTTCCAGATCCGGATCAAATTGCGACATATAAGAAACTATTGTCCGCAGTGCTTCCATCGAATCGATATTGAGGTTGCACATACGGATTATGTCAATTACTCCCCCTTCTATTTCCCGCTCTCCCCTCAGGCGGGCTGAAAAATCGGCAAGCTCCTCTTCATTGGGGAGTTCGCCCTGGATAAGCAGATAGGAAACGGCATCGTAGGGTAGACCAACTAACTTGTTGATGTCTATTTCCCTGTATTTCAGAATGCCCTCCAACCCGTCTATGAAACATATGCTCTTACTCATTTTATACCTCACAGTTTGCCTAGAGTATTCCAAAAAATTTTACAACTGGGGAATCCTCTGCTTATACGCAAAAAGCGTATGGGGAAAGGACCTCTTTCATCAAGGCCCAAAAATTAGGATAATAATGCACTTCTATTATTGACGAATAAGTATATTAAATTTGTTGAATACTGCACTCAACTATATAACTAAAATCTTTGTGTTGGCCCTCTTTCTTTTGGTTGTCCGGGTTTTTGCTTCCTAAATGAAAGGGGATTTACCCTGAGATCTTTCATGAGACTTTCGGTTTTTTGGTCTACGTTTTTAATGAAAAGTGTTAATTCTGCAAAATTACTCTATATTAATACAAATAATGTGTATGTTTATCTCAAATGGACTATAAATTGATGCACGTTGATTACATATTTTCACTACATGCCCTTAAATTCACAAATATTGATTTATAAATTGATAAAAGTGGATAATCCGAGGATTTCCACTTCTGCGTTTACTTTTTGATCACCATATCTCTCAGGAACTTATGCAAAATCCCTCCGTTCCTGTAATATTCCAGCTCCACGATCGAATCCAGCCTCACAATTACCTTAAAGTCGGTTTCTCCTCCTCTCTCGTCCCTGACTCTTACGGTAAGTTCCCCTCTGGGCTCCATGTTTCCTATTCCCAGGATATCGTATGTCTCCCTGCCCGTGAGCCCGAAGCTGTCAGCGTTCTCGCCTTCTTTGAACTGAAGGGGAAGAACTCCCATGCCCACCAGGTTGCTCCGGTGGATGCGCTCGTAAGACTCCGCAAGCACGGCTTTTACCCCCAGGAGGAAAGTGCCTTTGGCGGCCCAGTCCCGCGAACTGCCTGTCCCGTATTCCCTGCCCGCGATTACAATAAGGGGGATCCTGTTCTCCGCATACAGCATTGCAGCATCGTATATCGCCATCTCCTCGGGCAGTTCCGGCGGGACAGTCTCTTCGTGGAGGTGATAGTCAGTCCAGCCTCCTTCCCGGTCCACCAGCCTGTTCCTGAGCCGTATGTTCCCGAAAGTCCCGCGCATCATCACCTCGTGGTTGCCCCTGCGGGAGCCGTAGGAATTGAAATCCGCAGGGTCGACCCCCCAGGAAAGCAGGTACTTGCCCGCAGGCCCTTCTTCCGGAATTGCACCTGCAGGGGAAATGTGGTCCGTGGTGATGCTGTCCCCGAAAAGGCCCAGGACCCTTGCGTCCCTGATGTCCCCGGGTACCTGTGGGGTTAGGGGGAAGTCCACAAAATAAGGCGGTTCCTGGATGTAGGTGGATTTCTCGTTCCAGACGTAAAGGGTGCCTTCGGGGACTTCCAGTTCTTTCCAGAGTTCGGTGCCCTCCATGACTCCCGAATACTCTTTTTCGAACATTGACGGTTTAATCGTATGCTTTATGACCTCTCTTATCTCCTCTTCTCCGGGCCAGATGTCCTTGAGGTAAACAGGTTGTCCGTTTGGGTCATACGCCAGGGGTTCGGTTTCCAGGTCGATGTTCACAGTTCCAGCTATTGCATAGGCAAGCACAAGGGGTGGGGAAGCCAGGTAATTGGCTTTGATAAGGGGATTGATCCTGCCTTCAAAGTTCCTGTTCCCGCTGAGGACTGCCGCTACGGTCAGGTCCTTTTCTTCAACTTCCTTTGCAATGTATTCGGGCAGAGGGCCGCTGTTTCCTATGCAGGTCGTGCAGCCGTAGCCCACCTGGTGGAAACCGAGGGCTTCCAGGTAAGGCAGGAGCCCGGCTGCTCCCAGGTATTCCGTGACTACCCTGGACCCGGGGGAGAGGCTTGTTTTGACATAGGGTTTTACGTTCAGGCCCCTCTCCACAGCTTTTTTTGCAAGCAGTCCGGCTCCTATGAGGACCGAGGGGTTCGAGGTGTTAGTGCAGGAAGTAATAGCTGCAATAACCACGGAGCCGTGAGTGACTTTGAGTTCCTTCTTTGCATACCTCTCATAATCTGCCCTGTCGTGCCTGACTTTCTCTCCCTCCAGCCGGTCCCCGCCTTCCCCGCTCCAGCGCTGGTACGCAGAGTCCCGGGAAAGCTCAATCCCGGCTTCTTTCTTCCGGGCAAAAGCCTTCCGCATGGTCTCGTGGAAATTATCGGGCATCTCGCCGAGGAAGATCCTGTCCTGCGGTCTTTTCGGACCTGCAATGCAGGGCTTGACCGTGCTCATGTCCAGTTCCAGGTTGCTGCTGAAGACGGGTTCGGGTTTGTGGATCGAGTAGAGAAGGTCCTGGGCTTCAAGGTATTTTTGCACAAGGTCTAGCTGTTCTTCGCTTCTGCCGGTCCTCCGGAGGTAGTCCAGGGTTTCGGCATCCGGGGGGAAGATCCCCAGGGTTGCCCCGTATTCGGGGGCCATGTTGGAAAGCGTTGCTCTGTCCGGAAGACTGAGGGAGCTCAGGCCGGGCCCGTAAAATTCCACGAATTTGCCCACAACCCCGTGTTCCCTGAGCATCCTGGTAATGGTCAGGACAAGGTCGGTTGCCGTGACCCCCGGTTCCAGTTTTCCGTAGAGCTTGAAACCCACCACTTCCGGGACTTGCATGTAATAGGGCTGCCCGAGCATCACGGCTTCGGCTTCTATGCCTCCCACACCCCATCCAAGTACCCCTATCCCGTTGATCATGGTGGTGTGGGAATCGGTCCCAACCAGGGTGTCCGGGAATGCGAAAAGTTCCCCCTCCTTTTCTTTCAGGTGCACCAGGGGGGCCAGGTACTCGAGGTTCACCTGATGGATGATCCCTCTTCCCGGGGGAACCACCCTGAAGTTATCAAAGGCTTCCTGGGCCCAGCGCAGGACCGAATACCGTTCCCTGTTGCGCTCAAACTCCTTTTCTTCGTTTTCTTTCAGGGAGTATGCCGTCCCGTAGTAATCCACCTGCACGGAGTGGTCAATGACAAGGTCTGCAGGGATAACCGGGTTTATCTCCCCCGGATTGCCTCCCAGGCGCTGCGTGGCCGAGCGGAGTGCTGCAAGGTCCACCACGGCAGGGACGCCTGTAAAATCCTGCAAGACAACCCTGGAAGGGATGAAAGGGATATCTCTTCTAGGGATGTTTTCTGGGTCCCAGCGGGCCAGGGCTTCCACGTCTTCTATTGTTATGACGTGCCTGTCAGTGTCCGCATGCCGTAGCAGGGACTCCAGCAAAATCCTGATTGAATAGGGGAGCAGGGAAATCTCTTCGAAATCCTGTTCTTCCAGTTTGTTCAGGCGGTAAATCGTCGCTTCTCCGGAAGCAGTTTCAATACTGTCTCGTACACCAAAGGGATCTGGACCTTCTCTCATTTCTTTTCCTCCAGCAAAAGTGTAAACTTGAAGTAAAATGAACTTAAAAAATGTTAACTTTTGTGTTTATTTTCTTGCTAAGTGCAGCCTGGCGAGTTCAGGCTTTGAGGGTTTTTGCAGGTTTAACATATTTTGCCCGCGGACGAATAACCCTGTTGTCGGAGTACTGTTCCATGCAGTGGGCAATCCAGCCAGATATCCTGCCTGCAGCAAAGACCGCGGTTGCAAGCCGGGGAGGGATTTCAAGGTATTTGTACACAACTCCTGAATAGAAATCCACGTTCGGGTAGAGCGGTTTTCCTCTCTTTCCCATAAACTCCGCGAAGAGTGTGTTTTCTATGTTTTCTGCGGTCCTGTACCACTGAGTTTCGCCTTTTGATTCCGCAAGCTGTTTTGCCAGTACTTTAAATATTATGGTCCGCGGGTCCTGGGTCATGTAGACTCTGTGCCCGAAGCCCATTATTTTCTCTTTATTTGCAATCTTCTCCAGCACGTATGCTTCTGCAGCTTCAGGAGCCGGGATTTCGTCAAGCATGTTCATGACCTCCATCCTTGCTCCTCCGTGCAGGGGGCCTTTCAGGGTGCAGACCCCGGTGATTATGGCCGAGTACAGGTCAGAGCAGGTGGAAGCCGTGATTCTTGAAGCAAAACTGGATGCGTTGAGTTCGTGCTCCGCACTGAGGATGAAATCCTTTTCCATGGCTTCAGTCTCGATCTCTGTCGGCTTGCTCCCGCGCAGCATGTAGAGGAAATTTGCCCCATGGGAAAGTGTCGGGTCTGGAGAAACCGGGTCTTCCCCCTTTAATATCCTGCTGAAAGCCGCAACAATCGTGGGGAATTTTGCTATCAGGTTTGTGGCTTTTCGCAGGTTCGCTTCCTCGGAATTGTCGTTGAGGTCCGGGTCGCAGTGGGACATGTAGGAAATGGTTGTACGCAGGGCATCCATGGCTTCTATATTGAAGTTGCAGGCCCGGACGACGTTCTGGACGTATTCTCCTAGTTCCCTTTTTTCATTCAGCGTGGCAGAATAAACGGCAAGTTCATTATCATCCGGCAATTTGCCCCGGATGAGCAGATAGGATACGGCATCATATGGTAGGTAAACCAGATCGTTGATATCGAATCCCCTATACCTCAAAACACCTTCATGCCCGTCTATGGAACTGACACCCGTTTCAAGGACGACTACGTTTTCAAGTCCACTCTTCACTTCCTCCACTCAGAAACCCCCGCTAATGATGTTATGGAAAATGATAGTATAACAATTATATAATGCCGAGTATAATAATATTGGGTTATAATATCAGTATTAATGATACTGGTTCTGGACTATCCGGGTTTCTTCGTATTGTGTAATTTGGACCTGCGTGAAGCAGGCAGGATAAAGCAGTCCGCTGAAAAAAAAGGTGGCTTAAAATAAATCGTCGTTTCAGTGCTTTGAAGGTTTTTTCTGTCTCATTGATTTGAATATGGATAGAAAGAAATTTTAAATTTCGAGTCATAGTTCTAAAATAACACTTGATAGTAGGATAGACATAATGGAATTATCACTGGAATTGCCTCGTGACCAGAATAGCTGAAATCAAACCGTTCTGTATATGCTTAAAACAATATAATGAGTGTGGATCTCTTGCTCAAAAACAAAGGGGATATACTTGACAGGCTTTCGCATGCCGGGTACAGAGTCAAAAGAAAATATAAAAAAAGAAATACCTCCTCAAGCGATGCTTTTATAGGAAATATTCAGGTCATTGACGCCGATTTTGTTGAGGTGAAAAAAGAGCTTCCTGATGAGCTGCTCCTGGGAACCGGAAAAGGTAAGCGCGAATCTGCTGGTGGTGAATCTGCCGATAGTAAGTCTGCTGATGGTGAGTCTGTGGAAAACCTGGTTGAATACCTGAAAGCCTGCTCAAACGAAGAACTCTCCGATGTCTTTGAAGAACTTCTCCGAATAATGGAACGCAAAGGTGCAGGAAGCGAGTGCCCGAAGGGTGCAGGGACAGGGCCGCGCGGAGACAAAAAGGAAAGGATGGGGGAAATCTCAAAAAACGTTTTTGAAAATTTGTCCCGGATAGCCTCAAGGGAAGGTTCCCGGATAAAAAAAGTTTCGAAGAGTGCAACTTCAAAAGCTTCCAGACTGGCATATGAGAATAAGGATTCCGTAAAGGAAGTTTCCGAGAAGATTTACTGCAGGTTGAGATATTCCAGCCCCGAGGAACGCAAAATGATCCTGATGTTCCTGCTGCAGGTTATAGTCCTCAAAAAGCCGGCTCTTGGTAAAAATCCTGCCTTCCTGCTCCTGCTGCAGAGCCTGAGTAACTCTATCCTGAGCAGGGAAGAGGTTGAGAAACTTGTAAAAGGCATAAGCAAGTTATTAAAGCGCAGGGCTTGACCCGGCTTCATTGACAGTAACTCCCCATTCATCTATCATAATTTCATTTTTGGAAATCGCACTGATACTAGCGTTTTCACCTGTAAACCGGTGCTCCGATTGCTTTTACAAACCTGGCCGGGCTTTCCCACACCCCCCAGTTTTCAGTATTCCGGATGATGTATGTGTGGTCCGAGACCTGTTCAAGCCCGCCTTCGTTGTTGTTTCCGATGATTAGGGAAAAGATGCGGGCATTTCGTTCTTTTTTTATTTCGTTCCATTCCCGGATCAGGGGCTGTTCCGAAAGTTCGGAGTAGCCGTCGGTTAGGAAGAGGAGGTCTGCTCCCCTGAAGGTGTTTTCCTCTTTCATGACTTTCAGGCCGGACCTGAGTGCGGTATTGAAGTCCGTGCCGCCTCCGAAGGTATGGCGGAGGAAGTCCAGGAACTCTGCTCCCATTCTCTTTTTGTTTGTCATTTCGATTTCGAAGCTCTGCCACTTTGAAGCAAAGAGGATTACCTTTACGTCCCTGCCTTCTTTGAGCATCCTCCTGGTCACTGCAAGGACGACGGTTTTGGCTAGGATCTCGGGACTTCCGCGCATAGAGGCTGAAGTGTCTACCAGGGCAACGACAGGTCCCCTCCTCTTTTTCCCTGCAGCGTCGGAGTTCCAGTTTTTCCCCCTTAGCTGGTAGGTCAGGAGTTTTCCCTCGAACATATCAGCATAGAACTTGCGCTTCAGGAGGGGGTTTTTGAGTTTTACGGCTTCTACAGGGAGCATGGTCTGGATTTCGTTTGAAAAGGTGACCGCATGAACCTCACTTTTGCTGTGGGGAGAGAGGATAAGTTTTTTTGATCCGTATTCGAGCTCGATCCTTCCCACCTGCTCCAGGATTTTCCTGAGGTCGGAACTCTTTCTAAGGAGGGAGGCGTATTTTTCGAGGTTTCCGAAATATTCCCTGTGGAGGGCTTGCAGGGAGTCGCTCCACATCCTGCCTGGAAAGAGCATGGAAAGCATCTCCAGAATTTCCAGGTGGTCTTCAAGGGTTGAAATAAACTCCTCAAGCGGGACAGCTATCCTTTCTTCAACAACGATGTCCAATGCCTGCCCCGTTTTTTCATTTTCCATGAACTTTCGGGTCATGGATTCCAGATTTTCGCTCCCCGGGCTTTCCCTGTATTTCGGGTTTTGCCGAATGTTCCGTTCGTCCCAGGTGGAGCAGGTTTCTTCGATCAGGGCTTTCAGGACTTTCAGGGCTTTTTCCAGGTTTTTTTGAAGACTTTTTGTAATTTCTTCCTCGATTTCCTCATAGTCCCCTATAAGGGTGAAAATCCCCTCAAGGAGGGTTTTCAGGACAAGAAGTCCGGCCATATGATTACTGCCTGCAAGGGCTTTGAGGTCTTCCCATGCCTGGAAGTTTCTCATGCTCAGAAGAAGGGGGTAAAACACCCCGAACTTTTCCATAAAGCGTTTTTCGTCCTTTATTTCGTACTCTTTCCCTGAAAAAATCTCGTAAACAAGGACCTCTGCAATGTCTTCCCTGAGGGGACGGGGGACCTGTCTCGGTGTTGAAAGGAATCCTCTCAGTTCGGTGTTCAGGACTTTTGCGGGGTTGAAGTCCCGTTCAAATTTGAAGGAGGATTCCGATTTGAAAAAGGATTCCGAGCTGGAAAGCTTTGAGTAAATTCTCCCTCTGTTTCCTGTTTCCTGCATGGCTTTCACTTCTTCCCGGACTTTCCTGACAGGCAAGGTTCAGGCTGCTTCTCCCACAGTTTCCAGTTCGATGTCAAAGACCTTCGGCTTTTCCAGGACTGCCCTGATTTCTTTCAGGTGGTTTGCGATTTCATAGATGTCCGTATTCTTGGAGCGGTATTTCATCAGGATTTCCCTGCTGTCCTGGGCTGAGACCCAGATGTTCTCTTCCAGGGTTTCTTCCAGAGCCCGCTCCTCTGCCTGTACCTGCCGCCTGAAATAATCAAGCCTTTCTTCCAGGTTCTCGTACTCTTTCTCATACAGTTTCTTTTCCCCGTAGTCCAGGCTGAGTTTGAACTCAAATGCATATTTCCTGCGCAGGAGCTCCACTACCGAGTCGAAGTTCAGGGAACTGTTAAGGTTGTTATAATCAAGCCCCACCCCGTATGTATGGTTCGGGAATTCGAGATAGTGATTTAGGAAGTCAAGGGTACTGGAAAATGTGAGGCTCTTCTGGCTTTTCATCCCGGTAAATCTGGAATGCCTTGCGGTGCTGGCTGCTTTTTTCTCCTCTTCGTAACACTTGGTGCAGGACACGAGGTCCGGAAGTTCCTGTTTCAGGCAGCCGTAAATGGCGCTTTTCAGGTCGAGCACGTCCTGCTTCAGTTTCCCGGTATCCGTGCCTCCCGAGACCACCTTGTCCAGGATCAGTTTCCTTATCGTTTCTTTTTGTTCGGGCAGGTCCCAGAGCATGTGCTGGAGCAGGACTACAGTCATCCTGCTGACACTCTGGTGTCCGTTCGCGGCAGAGGCGACCCTGAGAACGTTTACGATATTCTTCCAGCGCCTGTCCGAGATGAAGATGTTAGAGTTTTTCAGTTCTCGCCTGAGCCCTTTGATTATCGTCCTGACCTCGGGATCAACGGGCAGGTGCCTGGATTTTTTCCGGATTTCCTTTATGTCCCCTACTGCCAGTTTTGTCGAGGGGGAGAAGTCTTCCGTGTTTTCAAAAATCAGGTCTTCCAGGTTTTCATCATGCTGGATGTAGTCAACACTGTACCTGAAGAGGAAACGGTCGTAAAGAGCCTCGAGACTTTCGTCCTCTTCGGGTAGTTCGTTGGATGCTCCAAATACTGAAAAGAGTGGTACGTCCAGGACCACCTTGCCGTTGTGGTACTTGCGTTCATTAAGGATAGTGAGCAGACTGTTCAAAATGGAGCTGTTTGCCTTGAAAATCTCATCCAGAAGTGCAATGTGGACTGTGGGGAGGTAGCCATCGACATTCCGGCTGAACTCGTCCCTTTCGAGCGCCTTCAGGGAAAGGGGACCGAAAACTTCTTCAGGAGTGGAAAAACGAGTCAGAAGGTAGTGGAAGAAATTTCCTCCCACAATCGTCTCGCAAATTTTGTTGGCAAGCAGGGTCTTTGCAGTCCCTGGCGGCCCCAGGAGTAATACGTGCTCCCCCGAAAGCAGAGCCAGCAGGGATCCATTTATTTCGGCATCCCGTTCCTTGAAATACGTTGAGAATTCCTGTTTAATGTCAAGGATTGTGTTTTTCAAATCAGAAACCTTCATAATACTTTGTTTTGAATATCCCGTTTTTGGCTTTAGGGAAAGGTGTTGAAGTTGGGGATTTTTGAAGTCCCCTGTCAAAACTGATTTTGATATTAAGATTGGATTTAATATTGAACTCAAAGTTGATATTGAAATTAAGCCGACGTTGAAACACCCACAGGTTACGTAAGCACGAAAGTAACCAACCTGGATATCTGATATTGAAACTGATCTGATATTGAATCCAATCCGATGCTTGAATGTGAAGTTAGCATTGGTTTTTATGTGATACTCATGTTATCGGTACGGCTTGAGCCTGAAATTGGTTTTGATGCTTGAGTATGAAACTGGTTTAATGCTTAAGCATGAACCTGGAAAGGGCTTGAAGTTGGATTCTACCTTTTTTATGAGCCTGACCTTAATTAATTTTTCCAAAAAAATGTTTAGATTTTTCATATCTTCGACAGTTCCGGTTCTTTTGCAGTCCCTATGTAATATTTTTTAACTTCCTCTTTATTTTTATTGACCTCCCAATATTTCACTTTCAATATTCCCTCACCACTTTTCAATTGCTTCCTCTCAATGTTCCAATTGCTTCCTCTCAATGTTCCAATCTCAATGCTCCCTTCCATACTTCCTTTTCTGCCGAAGAATCTATGAGGAAAGCTATCAATGATTATGTGAAAAAGGTCCTGAACCGGGATGAATTTCATATCTCGTAAAAGGCAGGTAAAAATCAATCTTAAAGGTGGCTTTACATGGATGATTTTGAACGTGAAAAATACAGCCGGCAGATTCTCCTTTTCGGGGAAGAGGGTCAGGAAAAGCTGAAAAATGCAAAGGTGTTCATTGCCGGGGTAGGCGGGCTCGGATCTCCGGTTTCCACATATCTGGCAATTTCAGGGATTGGTAAAATAATAATTGCGGACTTTGACTGCGTGGAAGCAAGTAACCTGAACAGGCAGTTCCTTCATCATGAGAAGGACATCGGCAGGGAGAAGGTAGAATCCGCAAAGGAAAAGCTCCTGGCTATGAACCCTGGAGTCGAAATAGAGGTCATAAGAGAAAAGCTAACCGAAGAAAACGCAGATTCAACGGTTCCTGGTTGCGACCTTATCATAGATGCCCTTGATAACTTTGAGGCAAGGCATATTCTGAACAGGCTTGCGGTTAAAAGAAAGATCCCTCTCATCCATGGAGCAATTTCCGGGTATACGGGGCAGGCGACGACAATAATCCCTGGAAAAACCCCCTGCCTTTACTGCATTTTCCCCGGGGTTTCCGGAAAGGAGATCTTCCCTGCGGTCGGGACAACTCCCGGAATAATAGGTTCGATTCAGGCGAATGAAGCTATTAAGTATATAACCGGCCAGGGCAAGCTCCTCGAAGGGCGTCTTTTGATGTGGGACGGTCTCTTCTGTTCTTTAACCGAGATCAAGCTTGCAAAAAGGAATAATTGTCCGGTCTGCGGGGGACTGATGGGCGAAATTCCGGAAAGTGATATTGGGTGAAGATACTATCGTAAGGCAAATAATCGATATTGGATTATTAAGTGATATTTGATTCTAAACTGGTTTGGTGAAGGACTAATACTGGATAATGAACTGATCTCAAGTAAATAAATGATGTTGGGGAGGTCTTCTAAATTCTTTTTTTGGCATGTTAACTAATTTTATATATTGTGGTCGATATATCTCCTAGGGGGTATGTTGGATGAAGCCGAATGCTTGGAAAGTTGGGCAGAAAAGTGATTCCCAAAGAGACAATCCCGGTTTGAATGTTCAGGATTATTATGGCATCGTTCCGGCAAGTTCCTCTGTTTCCTGTTCTTTTCCCCCGGGAGTTCCCTACCTTGACCTCAGTATTTTCCGGGAGTCAGGGGTAAAATCTCTCATAAAAAAACGCAGTAAAGATATGTACCGGTTGCTGCAGGATGTCCGTTTTGATGGAAAGTACTACCGGGTAAAATGTGTAAAATCCGCCGGATGGGTGTGTTGCTGGGACCTGGCAGTTAGGGTCGAGTTTTTCGGAAAAATGCAGGGGGTTACCATTTATCCGAAGCGCAAAGTGCTCAAAGCCGAAAAAAGGATTGTGTACAAATCCCTTATCCTGGTGAATCCTTACGAACTCTGGGAAGAAGAACTGGTCAGCAAGTTCTGGAATATCCAGGAACGGCTTGAGTACCTTATCGCCAGAATCCTCTTTCACGAATGCATTCACGTCATGATTGCTCTCGGGAAAATCCTGCCGGCAGGTTTTGGGGAAACGGACATTTTTCTTGAATTCAGGAAGGTACTGGAAACCGCAAACTCGGAAAAACTGGGGGTAGAACGCCGGGAAGTCCAGTTCCGTCTCTGGAACCTCGCCGTGTTTGGCTCTTCGGACGAGGATAATGGGGAAGAACTGTTCATGCGTGTCCTGGAAATTTATGAATTTCTTCTCAATGAAAAATACAGCACCCAGAAAACCGGTAAAGCGTTTGGCTGCCCTCTGGGCAATAAAAAAGTAGCCAGAAAATATTCCTGGATGGCAGCTGTGAAGGCAGGAGGCAGTCGTCAGGTTGAAAAAAATGTCTGGGAAACTGAGTCCCGAAGACTTCGCAGGGCTCTGATTACGTTGTTTGATGCGATTGATAGGGAATCTAGGTCTGAACGGAAAAAGCTCCCGGAAATAAAGCCGCAGAAAAACAAAGATTGAAAAAAATTGAAAACTATAGAGGTTGACAGGAAGAATAACTGAAATTAAAATGAGCATGTCTGATACGAATAAAATAAGAATGAAAGAAGCCGGAAGGCTTCAAACAAAAAGCAAATACAAGCCCCGTGCGAGATTCGAACTCGCGACCTAGTGATTACAAGTCACTCGCTCTACCGGGCTGAGCCAACGAGGCACGATGAAAGCGCTTGCAGACTTATCTAAATACAATACTCACAGATAAATCTTATGGCAGATTTTCGCTGCTCTGTCCCCAGTATTTTCTACTCTTAGCTTTTCCTTATTTTCTGTTTTTTTGTTTTCCCAGCTTCTTTTCCTTTTCCTGCCTTTTTTCTTTTCCTTTTCCTGCCTTTTTTCTTTTATTTTTTCCCTGTTTCTTTTAAGGTTTCTATCTCATAGGGTTGGGTGCGGCGCATAAAACTTATGGCACTCTTCCGCTATACTTTGCCTAAGATGTGGAAGGAAATCGCAAAATACGGACGCAAGTTGGTGGAACACGGGCTTGTAGAGTCCCATTTCGGGAACATCAGTGTCAGGGCGGGAGACCGGATGATTATTACCAGGAGTGGATCTGCCCTTGATGAGATTACGGAAGACAGTGTTGTAGAGGTTGGGATCGAGGAGACCTCTTCCCTGGACCTGATAGCGTCCTCGGAGACGGTGGTGCACCGGGAGATTTATCGGAGGACTCCTGCCCTTGCAATTATTCACGCCCACTGCCCTTATGCGGTGGTGGAGTCCCTGCTGGCGGGAGCAGGCGGGGCAATAGAGCCTGTAGACAGCGAGGGACAGTACTTTCTGGGAGAAATCCCTGTGGTTAAGGGAGGTATCGGAAGCAGGGAGCTTGCGGAAAACACGGCGGAAGCGCTTTCAAAGCACAGGGGTCTTGTGGTCTACAGTCATGGGACTTTTGCTGTGGGAAGAGTCCTCAGTGAGGCTTACGTCGTGACCACGCAGCTTGAGCATTCGTGTAAGGTGAAGTATCTCTATGAACTTGCAGTGGATAAGCCCGGGAATTGCAGGTCCAGGGGATAAAAAAAGTACACTTATCTGTACTTATTTACACTCGTCTACGTCGTCTACGTCGTCGATATCTCGTGCCTCCCTCGCCTATACTTTTCTGTACAATGTTTGCTTGTGTTGTTTATATAAAGTGTACATTCTTCTGGATGTAAACGTAAGTATAAATATAACAAGATAGGTAAAGACAGAAACATCACATGTCAAAACTATCCAGATCGGCATACGAAATAGGAAAGTTGCGTATTTTTTCCTGTGGCAGCTTTCCATCACGGATATTAAAAAATAAAAAAGATTTCTGAGTACCATGACGTTCGATGCACTGAGACCCTTCGCCTCAAAAGTTATTGAACCGCTGGCAGACCTTTTCATCCGGAAGGGTATCTCTCCTGATGTGGTTTCCATAGCTTCCCTTATCTGTGCCTTTATTGCGGGGCTCTGCTTTTACTACTCCCCGGCAGCCCGGGGTCTCGTCCTTCTGGCGGGTATCTTCGTTGTGCTGAATTCTGTCCTGGACGCCCTGGACGGGGCGGTTGCTCGGAAGTCAAATAAGGCCACTGCCAGGGGAGATTTCCTGGATCATGTTATCGACCGCTATTCGGATGTCTTTATTATCTGCAGCATCTTTTTTGCAGGTTACGTACCCTGGCAGATCGGGGTTGCGGCAATCGTGGGTGTGCTGCTGACAAGCTACCTGGGGACCCAGGCTCAGGCCCTTTCTCTTGGAAGGTACTACGGAGGGATCATGGGCAGGGCTGACCGTCTGGTGGTTATCATACTCTCTGCCTTTGTAAATTTTGCCTACCCGGCTACCATCGCTGGCTTTTCTATCCTGGGCTGGGCCGTTACCCTGATTGCATTGACCAGTCACATCACGGCTTTTCAGAGGATACATTACATCTGGAACAGGCTGTAAACTAAGGTCTCTTTTCAGTTCTTCCGGAAACTTTTCCGGGAATGGATATTTCCACCCTGAGTAAAAACAGGCTCATGAGGCGGATAAACTTAATGTAACACAAAACCCAATACAGGACTATGCCGCCTCAACCTGAGCAGTACGAATACCTTGAACATACGGCAGATGCGAAATTCAGGGCGTATGGAAAAACCCTGGAAGAAGTCTTTGAAAATGCCGCTCTTGCCATGTTCAACGTGATGATTGACACTAAAAAGGTTCTTGTAGAGACCTCGCTGGAAGTTTCCCTCAAATCCCCGGGCCTGGATACCCTGCTTATTGACTGGCTTTCCGAACTTCTTTTTCTCTTTGAAGTGGAGGAAACCATCTTCGGAGAATTCAGGGTAGAGGAGATCAGGGAAGAGGAAGGCGAATACTCTCTGAAAGCCCGGGCATTGGGGGATAAATGGAACCTTGAAATCCATCCCTTCGAAACCGAGATCAAGGCGGTTACCTACAACCAGCTCGAACTTGAAAAGACGCCTGGGGGTTGGGTGGCTCAGGTGGTTGTGGACCTTTAACTGGCGGCTTTTTAAGGTTCCAGAGGCTTGATAATACCTTCTCCGGTTCATGGATGAATGAAGCCCCTGATAATCCTGGATTGTCCACTTTTCTACCCACTTTTTTGTCCACTTTTTTGTTCACTTTTTTGTTCACTTTTTTGTTCACTTTTTTGTTCACTTTTTTGTTCAGGTTTCTTTCATACAGCACCATATTCATATTTTCCTTATGTAAATCATTATCATTACGTCTTAGAATCATTGTATTAAGGAACAAACCATTGACCTGAGAATTATTGTACGGAAAATGCCCTTATGAATGACTGTACTACAAAATCATTGTCTCATGGAATTTTGAATTTCAGGTTAAAATCATTGTCTCATGGATTATTGGACTATGGAACCTAAGCTCCTAGGCCCCTTTGAGAAATCTGTCCTGGGAGCTGGTTGCAGGCAGTCCGGGTGTGGGTAGAAGAATTCCAGAGACGCAAGTCCGGGGAAGCATAATTATAAAAGCCAGAGGAGAGGTGGATTATAAATATGAAAGCAAATGAGGAGACAGGATCGGAATATGGAGGATTGGAGAGCGCGGGTTCGCAAAGTGAAGGGACAGAAAGTGCAGGCCCGGAAAGTATGCTTACGAGTGTGAGGGGCATGGTCCGGAAGCTTTCCGAAAACAGCTGGGAAATCCCTGTCGGGCACACTCCCGGAATGCAAGTCCCGGGGCGCCTTTTTGTGTCCGAAAAACTGCTTGCAAGCATCGATCCGGGCACAATTGACCAGATTGCAAATGTGTCAACTCTTCCTGGAATTCAGAAATATTCTATGGCTATGCCGGATGCTCACCTGGGATACGGCTTTGCCATCGGCGGGGTCGCGGCCTTTGATAGTGAAGAGGGGATTATCAGTCCCGGTGGAGTGGGCTTTGACATTAACTGCGGAGTCCGTTTGATAAAGACGAACCTGCAAAAGGAGGAGGTGGTCCCTCATATTAAGGAGCTTACGGACGGCCTTTTCAGAAACGTCCCCTCCGGAGTCGGGTCAAAAAGCCGGATCAGGGCTTCTGATAAAGAGCTGGATGATGCTTTCCTGCATGGGGCAAAGTGGGCTGTGGAATCAGGGTACGGTGTGGAAGCCGACACCGAGCACTGTGAAGGGAACGGGTTCCTTGAAGGGGCAGATCCCGTATATGTTAGCGATAAAGCCCGGAAGCGAGGGAAACCCCAGTTCGGTACTCTGGGAAGTGGGAACCATTTCCTGGAAGTTCAGTATGTGGACGAGATTTATGATCAGGGGGTGGCTTCGGCTTTCGGGCTTGAGGAAGGGCAGGTCACTGTCATGGTTCACTGCGGGTCCAGAGGTGCCGGGCACCAGATTTGCACGGACCACCTTCAGACCTTGTCCCAGGCTGTGAAGAAGTACGGCATACAGATCCCTGATAAGCAGCTTGCCTGCGCCCCTGCGCAGTCAAAGGAAGCTCAGTCCTACTTCAAGGCAATGCTCTGTGCCGCAAATTATGCCTGGGCGAACCGGCAGGTTATCACTCACTGGACAAGGGAAACTTTTGAACAGGTTTTTGGCAGGGACTCCGATGAGCTTGGGATGGACCTTCTCTACGATGTTGCCCATAACGTGGCAAAACTCGAGGAGCATCTTATCGAAGGCAGGAAAAAGGAAGTGTATGTGCACAGGAAAGGAGCTACCCGGGCCTTTCCTCCTGGTCATCCGGAGGTCCCTGCAGCGTTTAGGGATGTCGGGCAGCCTGTTTTGATCCCTGGTAGTATGGGGACTGCTTCCTACATTCTCTGCGGTACGAAAGAGGCTATGGATATCTCTTTTGGAAGCGCTTGTCACGGGGCTGGCAGGGTCATGAGCCGGGCGCACGCCAAGAAGGAATTCAGGGGAGAGAGCATAAAGGAGAAACTTGAAGCCATGGGGATTACGGTAAGGGCCACACACCCGTCCGTTATTGCAGAAGAAGCCCCCGACGTTTACAAGTCGAGTAGTGAGGTGGTAAATGTAGTGCATGAACTCGGGATTGCCCGGAAGGTTGCACGTGTTCTGCCTCTCGGGGTGGCAAAAGGCTAATCCCTCTCCTATGCAGTAATCCTTTGGACTGATCTGGTCTTAAAGGTGGTTTTTTTAAATATAGGTTTTTGGGGGGGGACTTCCTGCTTCGGGCGAAGTTTCCCTTTTTTGGGATCGTTTTTTGGGTTTAAGATAATTTTCTGGATTTTTTTGGGTTTAAGATAATTTTTGGGAGTCATAACCATTGATAGGTCCGGATTCTTCGTTGAACCTGAACACTATCATGCTGGCATAAGATGCAGGTTCAAAAGGAATGCCTTTTTCTTTGAATATGTTGGAGAAATATTCCACAAGGTTGGAGATTACCTTTTCATTTTTAAAGTCGTGGAAGATCGTCACGGATTCCTTCCCGGGTTCCAGGTAGAGTTCTATGTTCTTGACAAGCTGGGTTGCCAGGTACATTCTTTTGAATGCAATAAGCAGGTCGGGTAGGGTCATTTCGTTTAAGGACTGTTTGCACAGGCGTTCCAGGATTTTAGTGGGGTTCGGAGCATCCCCTGCGGCAAAGGTTTCAAACTGGTTCCTGTGCAGGGTCACGAGGTTATATCTTTCCACGTTGTAGGTGTACATGAGCTGTGTCCAGAACTCGGTATTGTCGTCGAGCTCTTTGCACACGATATCAAGGTACCCGAAGTGCTTCCTGATCCCGGGCATGGTTTCACTCGGGGAAACAGATAGGTTCTTTTTGAAAGAGATCTGGGTAGAATTAGCTCTCCGGAAAATGTGTTCTACATCGAGTTGCACCCATTTTGCCAGGAAATGGGCCACAAGCTGGGCAAAAAATTCCCGGTTGTTTACCGTGGAGTTTGAAAAAATGACAAGGGCGGAATCAGGGTTATTGATGTTTTCACATTTGATTGAAGTCCTGATGGGCCATTGGTAGCTCCGGGCAGCCCGGTTGAGATACCCTTCAAGTTCTTTCATATTCTGAACTTCAAAAGGATTTATCAGTTCATTTACCAGTTCTTCTTCCGTAAGCCTGCCTTTGGTGTACCTAAAGAGCCATTCGAGCATTGTCTTGTTTATAACAATATTTTCTCCACTCTGGATTGTGTCGTTTATCTCTTCTCTCGACGGAGCTTCTTTCAAAAATTTGATTGCCTCGTCAATGCTGTTATGATATATAAGCGCAGTATCGGCAACCGCAATTGTATCCCTTATTGCAGCACTCAGGTTCCCGTCATTGGCGTCCAGAAGTGGCTGTAATTTTTTAAGATATTTGTCATCAAGGGATATATTTTTTCGAATCAGCATTTTACCACCCAACACAATAATGCAGCTTTTGGTTCTCTATAAATCAATATGTAGTGTTTTGATACCTTATGTTGCGGTCCACAACTAATGTCCTGAACGAATCAGCGTTAGCTTTTAATTAATTCGATCCGGACACTGGATTTAAAGAACCAATTGTTCCAAAATATATTTACAAAATACTAAAAATCTTTTGCTTTTTCCCTCTAATATTGATGAAGTATTATTGAATATTAAATCTTTCTATTTAGTGCTATTTTTTGAGAACTTTTATCAAAAGGCATTATTGATAAAATTGGTCCTAATGTAGCCTGCGTTTTTACTGCAAAGGCCAAATCTCCTTCTCTTCCTTCCATTTTGTAGTAAGCTGGAATATTAATTCTTGTGACTTCTGTACTATCAAAATCTTCGAAGATATTATTAGTGACACTTGAAAAAATATTTGATATCAAATTCACAATTTACTATTTATGTGTGTTATGATAGTCTATCTCTTGTGAATAAATGCAAAATTGGGATGTGAATTGGGGTTCGCATTCCAGTTGAATGAAGTGGACGTGGGGTCTGAATGAATGGGGTTGTAAGGAGTGTGAACATACGTTTGCATACCTTTGCAGAAGTGGGGTATAGGTTTCTTCCCTTCTCTAAGTGTGCCTCAATTCTTTGTTGTTCGTAAAGTTCCTCGGACAATGGAGCTTGGCCCTCTACGTAAACAGCGGGTTTGGGAGTGGATTCGCACAATTCCTGGCCGGATGCTGGCGATTTTCCGGTCAGCACTCGGTCAGGTTACACATTACCTTAAATTGTCCCTGCTCTGCTGTTTTCAAATACGTCTCTATACTCTCCGGGAAAAGCGGGTTTCAAAAATTGATCGTTCTTCTTCTTCTTCTTCTTCTTCTTCTTCTTCTTTTTTGAATTTTCATAATTTTTTGAATTTTAATTTTTATAAAACATTTATACTTTTATTATCCTTCTCTTATCAACCAATTTCTAATGCTTTCTATATGTTCGTCTCAAACTTTGTGAATAAAGAGGGATATTGACATACAGAAACTGGAAATTCACAAATGATAACATAAAGATGTTCACGCCAGAATTCCACACAAAATGTATCGTAAGAATTCCACACAAAATGTATCGTAAGAATTCCACACAAAATGTATCGTAAGAATTCTACACAACATAGTAACAGAATTATAAAATAAACTTAAAAAGACTTATATTCGGCAGGTCGACATAATAATTTAGACATATTTCATGATGCCGTTTTTGAATTAATAATCTCTAACTGAAATCATTTGATAACGTTTACATATCTTGGAATCTCGGTCCATATATAACTAAGAGTATGTGTATGGAATCTACAGACATTGGATGTAATTTCTGAAATAAGGCGAAAAACGGCATCGTGAAAAATTATTCAGAATATGCAAGCCACCTGCCGAAAGCAAGAAAAGAGGTAAAAACAGAAGAAAAAGCAAAGGGAACATGTCCTCTTTGCTTTCCGGATGTTTTCATCCGTTTTTAAGATCATTTTTTTGAATTTATGTTAGCTGGTTGACCGGGTGGTTCTCCACAGCGATCTCGACGTCGAGTTCTTTTGCGGTTTCTCCGAGCATGATGTCGACCATTGCGACAGCCGGGAAGACCTTTTCGACATTCTCGATCGGACCGTAGAGGAGGTAGTCAGAACCTGCGATCTGGGCTACCAGGTTGGTCCCGATGTCAGAGGGCATGTAGATTGACTTCGGGTCAGGCTGAGTCTTCTTGAACTTCCTGAGCCAGTCCCATGCGGATGCCATGTTGTGGTATCCACCGCCTACAGGCAGGCCGAGCTTACCCTTGATGGTCGGGACTGAGCGGATTGTTGCGCCTGAGCCTGCACCGAGAGGCATTGCTGCTACGTCGATCAGGGGGGACGTGATCCCACATTCCTTGGCTATCTGGAGCATACCCTTGTCCTGTCCGGAACCACCGACTTCAAGGATGTCGAGTTTACCTTTGACGGTCGGGTCGGTTGCGTTGAAGGCCAGCACGATGGCAGCTTCCACATCGCTCTCCGTGAGAACGTCAATTTCGTCCTGTTCGATACTGGCGTTGATGGAGTTGTGGATTGCCCTGTCAGCTACACCGATTTCGGTACAGTACTGGGCAGCGGCTGCACGAACTTCTCCTGCTGAAGAGTCGATCAGGAAGGGGGTCTTGTCATCGATTCCGATGAACCAATCGATGTACTTCCTGATAGATTCAGGGGTTTCTCCCACAATCTGGTTCACGTAGGGGTTTCCTGTAGCGTCACTCAGTTCTACCTGGGTGTTCCACAGGGTTTCTGCTGCTGCTACGTCGAATAGTCCCTTGTCCTCGTCGGTCACAATCTTGTGCCTTGCGTAGAACATGGTACTGACTAACACGGTCGGGTACTCACCCGGCTGCCCGCCGAACTTGACTCCGCCAATTTCGAATACTTCCTGTTTCTTGTCAAACTTGAACATTTTGATCCCTCACTTATAAGAACATTGATGATACCGAGACATAGATCAGGAAGAGAAGCAGTCCGATCACTGCACCGTAAAGGATTCCAATGTCTCTTCCTACTTTCTTTCCTATTCTCTGCGCAACTTCACTGTTGACGAACTCGACTTTTTCATCGATCAGGTCAAGCCTCTTCAATACTTCACTAAACTCATCTGGATCTACAAATGCGGCTGGTGCTTTTCCATCCATATTATTCACCTCTTTAAAGACCCCAGATGATTAATGGGAGTATGATTACCATCACCAGTGAAAAGAGGAATCCAAGTGCGAAGCCGATAAGTCCGGTAGACATGACCCCGGAGTCCAGCTTCTGGTTCCTCGCAATCAACTGCGCTCTGTACCGGATGCTCTCAACAGTAGCATCGATTGCACCCATCTGGGGGTTAAGCACCATTGGGACGCCTTGTCCTTCTTCTGCCATTTTCATTACCTCCCGAGAAGTAATAACCCAAGCAGGGATATGGTCACAGTCAGTCCGATCATGGCACCTTCAACCTTGCCTGCGTGAATCCCTGAGTGGAACTTGTTCAGGTTTCCGATGTCAAGCATCCGGGCTTCAATACCCTTCAACCGGCTGCGGATTGTTGCGATTTCTCCCGAGACCGGTCTAACGACACCAACATCTTCTTCGCCTTCGCCTTCCTCGCTGATCTCAACGACCAGGGGTTCGGCATCGAAGGCTCCTGGGTCCTTTGAAACGAGTTCCTTTACTTTGGCAGTGATGACACCCATATCTTCGGTGTTCAGCAGTTCGACGGTCTCGACCTGTGCCTGGAAACGTTCAACTGCTTCAGGATTCAGGTTTTCGACATACGGAATGGCTCCGATTGCGCCTACGATCCTGTTTTCCTTCACACCGTTTTCGTGAAGGCTGAGCGCTGCCTGTCCTGTAATGTGCCCTTTAACTTCTGCTCCTGTTACGACCAGGTATCTGATGTTAGGGTTTGAAATTACGTGGGCAACGACCTTTTCTATACCAAGGTTCTCGGTTTTACAGGATCCTGTAATTGCTGCTCCGGCATCGAGTACCGGCTTGCCTGGAAGGTGTGATGCGCAGGTGATTACTGCAACACAGCCTTGCACGTCGCCGACTTCGTATTCACCTTTCAGGATTGGCCATCCCGGGGCTGGATCTCTTTTATCTACCATTTTAGATCACCCCTCCCATCAGGCTGTATATATATATGATCAATGCCAGCAGTCCGCTAAAAGCCAGGCCCACGATAAGTCCATAGAAGGAGTTCCCGTAGATTCCGGCCAGGTAAGAGGTGTTCTCACGTCCGGGCCAGGTGTTCAGGAGCGGCATGCTGGGTGATAGGGAGTTCACAAGGTCCCCTGAAATTGCTTCCAGTTTGTCCAGCCTCTCTAAAACCGGCTCCATGGAATACATAAGTGAGTCTGACCTTTCTTCTGCCACAAGGGCGGTGTCGGGGTCCAGAACCAGGTGTACTTCGGGGGCTATACGAATCATGCTCATTGTAGTTCCTCCTCACTGGGCAGAAGGCCGGTTCCAATCACTGCGTATGCGTCTCTCTTGACGAATCCGTAGTACTTGTTGAATGCCAGGTACCAGATAATGAGCCCCACAAGAATTGTGACAAAGGCAGGTCCAAGACCTTCGTTGATTGAGGATGCGAGACCTGCAATGATCATTGCGAGGGCTCCCTTCTCAACACCAACTATAAGGGTACGGTCCTGCTTTTCGTCGGGTCCGAGGTTTGCGTTGAAGGGGTGAAGGATTCCCATACCGCCGATGATGAAGATCATTGCGATAAATCCGGTTGAGACTACAGTATCAAGTACTGCTCCGTATTCGAAGGTTCCGGCAATGACGGTGCTAAGCCCGATGATTGCCAGGGTTCCTGCACCTGCAATTTCAACCATTGCCCGTTCCATAATCGGGATTCCCATTCCTATTACCTTGTTAGCAAGCACACCGATTATAGCACCGATGACTGCTGCTGAGATAAAGGATACGATTGGGCCTGCAATGCCGCCTATCGAAAGTCCGAAGAGGGCAGTGACAATACCCATGCCAAGGGAGATCATACCGATGGACGGAACCCCTGTACCAAGCCCGTAGCTTGCAACACGGCGGACCGCGTCAGCTCCCCAGACGATGGCACAGATTGCCGCGATGCCTCCAAAGAAGGAGAATGTTGCGGGCAGGAAGTGCGCCAGGTAAATTCCTATGAGTCCGCCTGCGGCACCGATTCCTATAATTGTGTTTGGAGGTAAGCCGCCTTTAGCTTCTCCTCCGTCTCCACCTGCAGACATTTTAGAGACCTCCAAGCTGTGAAATTGCGATTACTGCCACTAGTGCGCAGAAAATCGTTGCGACAAAGGATGAAATTACCGCTTTCGGCCACTTCTTCCACTTCGGGTCATGGAATCCTTCGATGGTACCTCCAATGTTGTATGAGGGGATCACAGCATTCACGAAGAAGATACCTACTGCGAAAATTGCCACAAGTCCGATCATGTTTGCATCGACTTCGGCGACTCCCATGCCGACCTTCAGAAGGGCGTAGTAGACGAGGGATCCACCAAAGCCACCAAGAGCTCCACCGATAACTCCACTAACAAAAGAGACTGTTGGGAGTCCGTGTCCTTCAGTTCCCTGGGACACATAAAGGTCCTGGCGGTCATGGGTTATGGGGTCTACTTTGACCTTTGCGGAAGAAGGCACACAGCCTACACCGTATACATAAACCCAGGTTCCCACTATCATGGTAACTGAGATCATGATCATGGCACCAACTGTGCCAGAGGCGAGAATCAGGGGAAGGTTGTCGACTACTTGCATCATGTACCCGGCACTGATAAGCCCGGTAAGTCCTGCCCCGGCTGCCAACTGCACTGTACCGGTTCCAATACCGGTTGCCTGGGCCATAGCTGCAGGCGCACCGCCCACAGGCACAAAGTGGACACTCCAGGAAATCAGCACACCGCCGATAACGACCAGGAACATCCATAAGAAGTTTGCTGCGAGGTCAATCATGCTGCTGCCTCCTCTTCAGACTTGTCTTCCTTGTAAGGTCCGTAGTTGTTGCGGGCAGCAACTTCAATTTTCCTGTTCCAGATAATTAAGATAAAGACAATGATAATCCCTGCAACAGCAGAGAGCCATCCCTGTGCGATGCTTACTGCGGGATCAAAAACAGTTGTTACCCAGCTGCCCAGGAAAACGGTCATACCAAAAGCGATACCTGTTACAGGTCCACCGAATTTTGCACAGAACCATGAGTTGTCGTACCCGTTTCTGAGCCCGGATTCTGCAAACCTTACAATGTTACCGGAGTTCGAAGCGTTCAGACCTGAACCGAATTCGAACTGCTGGAATTCACGCTCTGCGCCGTAGTGGACGTCACCGGTGGACGACCCTATTGCACCTATCGTGATTCCCCAGATAAAGGCTAGCAGGGGCAGAGGGAAGGGGTGTCCGAGGACAACGTTCATCATGTACGAAATGATCAGGACACAGAACGTCGTTATGAACGCATATGCCATGATTACAGGGGTGTGGCTCCGGATCATGTCCAGGTATACCGGCTGCTTGAAACGGCTCTGACTGGCAGCCCTGCCCATTGTAGAGGTCATGGCGTAAGTGCCGTGGACACATGCTGCAATGAGGGCACCGATAACCAGTGCAAAGAGCGGAGACAGATTGAATTCACCCATTAATACTGCCGCGCCGGTTGCACCAATTGCACACATTAGTGCGTTTGATGGTGGTTCACCAGAAACAGCTTTGTTATAAATTCGATGCGGAAACATCATTTGGGGAGCTAACTGGACCTGCGAGTTCGGGTTACTCTGGGACCCTACATCGGATTCGAGGTCTTCTGAGGCACCTGCAATGGTTGCAGCTACGCCCATAAGTGCCAGTACTCCCATGCCTATGAGTGGTTCCATTCATTTTCCTCCTTTACTTTTATTAACATGTTAATAAGTTGGATTCAAAAAAACGCTGTACTTTTTTTTGGAATCGTTGGCCATATCATTGCAAAGAAAAATGATGATGACTAGCGTTATTTTTGGGATTAGAGAGAATCATTCATAAACCTTTCGAAATATGTAGGCATTTAAAATATTATTATAGGATTATATAATATACAATCATTTTTATATGATGTATGTAGCAGGAAAAGTGCACTAAATGCTAAATATATATAAAAAAACATATTATACTCCTTTCAATATCATATAAAGATTGCGATATTGATATGGGCCAATCCATTTTTTTAATCCAAGTTATATAATTCTCATTTTTATTTAAAACAGTTTCTTCCGAGCTTTTATTTTTTATATATTCATTCCTTATAATTATTTTCAACTTTATATTTTTTCTTAGACTTTTATGCTTACTGTGCGTCCAGATCAAATGTATTTACCACATGCCATACTATCCAATATATGTTGCATTGTTGATATATATTTCTCAAGATTTCCCCTGTAAATATATATACTTTTTTTTAAATATATCTATAAATTATTTTAATCTGTTTACGGGGTAACACTTTATTATATATAAATACGTTGCCAGTGGTAAATTTTTGCAAGTAGACCTTTTTGTATGTTTTTCTTGTGGTTATTTTATGTTTTTTCTGTGACTTTTCCATGGGACTGCCCTGTTGCCCGGGTGGAATCGCGCGGCATTTTGTAATCTTTTTATGTTTAGTTGGAACCCCTCCGGAGTCTTCACTCTCAAATGTCCGGGTCAGGGCCGGGCAAAAATATTATTATATTTTATTTTCCTTCTTTTTCTGTGATTCTCGGAGCCTCATCCTTTGCAGCTACCCCTGCTGAACTAAAGGGAAATGTGAATTCAATAGAACTGTATATCCCTAAGCTCGGGGTTTATTCCGGCAGGAAGCTGGAAAATGAAAAGTTGAACCTGATACTTGACGAGCTATCAGTATACGAATTTGCAAGCACCATTCATGCTCCTTATTTTGCGCCGGACCCTAACTATCCCGGGTCCCTCCAGGTAGATACTGCCTGCATGGGAAAACGGGAGTTTTCCCTCATGGATGGGTCCATAGCCCTTGCAAACCGGATCGGGGCCGGGGTTGTTGTACTGCATCCGGGGAGGATCGGACAGGACCGGGAAAAGGCTTTTTCTTCAATGGTTGAAAACCTCAAGGTGCTCGCTTCCACTGCCGAGGACCAGGGGGTCATGCTGGGGCTGGAAAATAAGGAAGGTACTGACCCTTACAACCTCTGTTGCAAAGCCGAAGAACTTGCACGTGCGGTTGAGGCCGTAAATTCCGGGTCCCTGAAAGCGACGTTCGATATAGGGCACGCAAACCTTACCTGTGGGGGGGACCCTGAAAAACTCCTGAGTTTTGTGGAAACCCTGAAAGAACATATCGTCCACCTCCACGTACATGATAATGGGGGCCAGTGGACGGAAACGTATGATGGGGATGAGCACATGGCTCCCGGAAACGGCTGTGTAGACTTCTCCGTGCTGAACCTGCTTTCCGGGTATAAAGGTGTCTACAACTTTGAAGTTTTTTCAATGGAAGACGTCCTTCAGGGAAAAAAGACTCTGGAAAATATCCTGAAGCTCTGAATTGCCTTTCCGGAATAAGATAGGGATCCCGATTTTAACAGATATATACTATTATAAAATAAGTTAAGAGAAAATAAGTTAAGAGAAAATAAGTTAAGAGAAAATAAGTTAAGAGAAAATAAGTTAAAAGAAAATAAGTTAAGAGAAAATAAGTTAAGAGAAAATAAGTTAAGAGAAAATAAGTTAAGAGAAAATAAGTTAAGAGAAAATAAGTTAAGAGAAAATAAGTTAAGAGAAAATACAAGTTGTGAATAAAATAGGTTAAGAGCCGATTGCGGCTCTTTTTTCAGGTGCCTTAATAGAAGTCCAGGGAGACTCCTTTCTGGCCCATAACGTTTTTCAATTCTTCATAAGCCGTAAACAGCTCTTTTTTCTGCCTGCCCACGGTCTCAAGTCTGGGCTCGGCTTTGAGCCAGATGTCCCTGTCGCCGCTGCCCCTTGTTACTGTAACACAGGAGAGCATATCCCCGTGGGTCAGCCTGTATACCGAGTCCTGTCCTGTAGGAGTGACCCAGGCTGGAGATACGGATTTCAGCTTTTCAACGAGTTCGTGCCAGCTGAGGGTGTCAGAGACCCGGAGGTTCAACTGAAGATGGGAGCGTTCACCTGTGACTTTTTCTTCGACGTTCCCGAGGAAGGAGCTGTATACAGGATCCATTTCATTGATTTCCCTGGCTTCGTAGCGAGCAAGGGACTGGGCTTCCTCCTCGAAGAAGGGGGCGAGGTTGACTCTGCTTGAGGGTTTTGTCATCAAAGAAACTCCGAAGAAAGCGACAGCGCTCAATGACATGCCCAGAATGACTCCGTGGCTCATAAGGGCCGGGTGGATGCCTTCAAGATAGGTGGCTGCCATGGGTGGGGCTTCCATTGTGTAGTCAAGGAGTACAAGCCCTATTTGAGACACTCCTCCGACTACCATGGATACTAGAGCGCCTTGCCTTGTTGCTCTCTTCCAGTAAAGCCCTCCCATGAGGGGGAAGAAGTAAGAAGCGCTGGCAATGAAGGTTGCGATGTGAATTGCTTCGATGATGCCCTGTATGTAGAAAGTGCCCGCACACGCCCCAAGCACGATTATGAGCACGCTAATACGGTTTACGACCAGCATCTCCTTCATGGTGGCATCCGGTTTTATGTACCTCTGGTAGATGTCCCGGGAAAGGTTGGAGCCGCCGGAGGTTGCGAAAGTGTCGGCATTGGACATGGCAGCAGCGGTAAGTCCGATCGCGCTGAGGGTGATCAGGAGGGGAGATGCGGCAAATCGTTCGTTAATGAAGGTTAGAAGGGCAGGTTCGGCAAGTGCCATGCCTGCAGGAAAGCCCATAGCTGCGATTTCGGGGTATATGGCATTGAGTGCGATTGCAATCACCGCACAGGACCCGAAGACCACCAGGATCATGAAAGCTCCCAGGATCATTCCCGTACGTGCAGATTTTTCATCCCTTGCAGCCCAGACCTTTTGCCAGGGGTCCTGCTCGGAAATCCATCCCGGAATGATGGCCAGGATATAAATAAGGACCAGCGGCAGCCCGATTGAGAAGGGATTCCACCAGCCGTCAGGCACGTTTCCGAGAAGTTCGGAGTTGCTTATTGCAGTGGTCCCCAGGCCTCCGTCGGCCACCGTACCCACGGCGGCAAAAGCCATTGCTATGGTAAAGATCGCAAGGATAGTAAACTGGATTACATCTGTCCAGACAACGGCCGAAAGTCCTCCCAGGGTGACATAAATCGAAACAACAACAGCGATTAAAGCCACGGCATATATTTTGTCAAGCCCGTAGAATATCTGCAGGACCATAGCAAGTCCCTGGACATCAGCTACGGCAAAAAGGATCATAACAACTGCAATGACCAGGGCGATAGGCATCCTGATCGAACTTCCATAACGCTGTTCTAGGAGTTCGGGCTGGGTGATTGCGGGGAGATTTTTTATCTTACCCACAAGCAATGCAATTAGCAGGAGAGCAATGATGTTCGGGGCCACAAAACCCCAGATCGAGCCCATCCCCAGCAGCATGTAAAAACCAATGACTGCAAGAATCCCACCTGCGGTGATCCAGGATGCAGCTGCTGAAAACCCGACTCCTGTGGGCCCTATTCGGCGCCCAGCGAGCCAAAAGTCAGTAACGGATTTCTGTTTTTTATTGAAGTACCAGCCAATGCTCACAAGTCCTGCTAAATAGACCGTGAGCAGCGCCAAGAAGATCTGATAACTGTCCATAATGACACCTTCAAAATAAAAACCTAATGTATGTGGTTATTGTGTATAGTTGTGTGTATAGTTGCTATGTGCTTGTGTGCTTATATGAAAGTCCACAAATGTACACTTTTTAATAGTCTGTGATATATACACTTTAATATTATCTTTATGTAACTTTCTATGTAAGTGAACTTTTACTTATATCATCTTATTTATTTATTCCTTTTTGTCTCCCGTTCCCATTTTTTTGTTTATTTTTCAAGCAAATTTGCGTTTTTCTTCTTTTTTCGTTCGTTTTTATCCGACCTTTTCGTTTTCCTTCTGTCTGTCATAAGTTTCCGGTAGCATTTGGGGTATTCTGCAGGAGGTTCCGTTATATCTGCGCAAAAAGTTTATTAACCGTTGTATTCATGATGACATATCAATGTCATCCAGAAGAGATATCTACAAATTACTGGTAATTTTTACAGTCCTTTCTGTTACTTTTTTTGGACTTGGCTGTGTTGATTCCTCCTCCGACGAAGCCGGTGGGGCAGAGGTAAACGGTACAGGCGCAGGTCCTGCTGAAGAATCCTCCATCCTTAAAGTTTTCCATGCCGGAAGCCTGGGAGTGCCTTTCGAGGAACTTGAACAGGAGTTTGAAGCACAAAATCCGGGCGTGGATGTCCAGAGGGAAGCTGCAGGTAGCGCAAAATGTGTCCGAAAAATCACCGAACTCGGGAAAAACGCCGATATCCTGGCATCAGCTGACTACAACCTGATCCCTACGATGATGATGCCCGAGTATGCAGACTGGTATGCAGCCTTTGCCAAGAACCAGATCGTTATCGCTTACACGAATGATAGTAAGTATAGTGATGAGATAAATGCTGACAACTGGTATGAAATTCTCAGGAGACCGGATGTACGCTACGGTTTTTCCAACCCTAACGATGACCCCTGCGGGTACAGGACCCAGATGGTAACCCAGCTTGCGGAACTCCAATATGAGGATGACCAGATCTATGATGACCTTATCATTGATTTGACAGGAATGACCGTTACTGAGGAAAACGGTATTTATACCGTACATGTCCCCGAATCCGAAGCAATCGATCCAGATACCTCTAAGATCATGCTCCGGAGCATGGAAGTGGAACTTTCTTCAGCCCTGGAAATGGGGGAGATTGATTACTTCTACATCTACCGGAGTGTTGCTGTCCAGCACGGTTTCAACTTTGTTGAACTTCCTGAAGAAATCGACCTTAGTTCTATTGAATACGCGGACAACTACGGCAAAGTGCAGGTTGAAAGGGCTAGCGGGGAAATCGCCACTGGTGCCCCTATAGTATACGGAGTCACAATTCCGACGAATGCCGAGAACCCTGAGCTTGCAACTGAATTCGTTGAACTTCTGCTCGAAGAGACCGGACAGCAGATCTTTATCGAGAATGGTCAGCCTCCGATCGTGCCCGCAGTTGCCGGCGGAAAAGAAGCCATGCCTCCTGCTCTCCAGGCACTCGTAGAATAAAGACGAATTGTTGTGTGAATGTATATTTGCGTCTGCATGTTTGTGTACGCACTTTGTGTATGAACGTTTACATACGCATGTTTGTGTGAATGCATATAATAATGCAATTCATTGAAAAACGGGGAAACCCATAACAAGCAAAACGACAGTAAAAAGGATGAATATGAAACCCGTAGCCAGGAAGTCTAAAAAACTCGAGCCTTTGATTTCCGTTTTTTCCTTTTTACTGCTTGTTCTTTTCCTTTTTATTTCCGTTACCCTTGCAAACATGATCATTGGCCAGTTACTGAACGATTTTCCTGGCCTGGTCAGAACTGCAAAAAACAGTTCGGTTATGAGCTCAATTTTTCTCTCTCTTTATGCAGGTTTTCTTGCTACTCTTATAGCCCTCTTTCTCGGGGCTCCCACGGGCTACATCCTGGCAAGGTTTGATTTCCCGGGAAAACGCCTTGTTGAGAGTATCATCGATGTTCCTGTTGTAGTCCCGCATACGGTTGCCGGGATTGCGCTCCTGACGGTTTTCGGATCCCGCGGGCTTATAGGCGGCCCGCTCGAACCTTATGTCCAGTTTAGGGATGCTCTTCCAGGCATAGTGGTTGCAATGCTTTTCGTGTCCGTGCCCTACCTTGCCAATTCCGCAAGGGAAGGCTTCAAAAGTGTTAACCCAAGGCTTGAAAAAGCGGCCCGTTCTCTGGGTGCTCCTCTCTGGAAAGCCTTTTTCCTTGTAACTCTTCCCCTCTCGGCCAGGCACCTTCTTGTGGGAGCTATCATGACCTGGGCCAGGGCTATCAGTGAGTTCGGGGCTGTTGTAATCATCGCCTACTATCCGATGATAGGACCAACCCTGATCTACGAGCGCTACATATCATATGGGCTTTCGGCATCAAGGCCAATTGCAGTTCTCCTGATCCTTATAACCCTCACAATCTTTATAGTAATCAGAATACTTTCTGCAGGCTGGAGCATATATGATAGAGATTAAAGCCCTTTCCCGAAAATGGAAAACTTTTGCCCTGGATTCTCTGGACCTAACTATCCGGGACGGAGAGTATTTCGTAATCCTCGGGCCCACAGGTTCCGGAAAAACCTTACTCCTTGAACTTATAGCAGGTTTCCACCGCCCGGATTCTGGAAAAATCCTGATCAATGGAAAGGACGTTACGGACTTATCTCCGGAAAAACGCAACCTGGCTTTTGTGTACCAGGACTATTCCCTTTTTCCCCACATGACCGTTAAAAAGAACATCGAATTCGGGCTGAAGATGAAAAAACTCAAAGCTCCCGAAAAGTTAATGGAAATTTCGGAATACCTTAATATTTCCCACCTGCTGGAAAGGCATCCTCTAAACCTTTCTGGTGGGGAACAGCAGCGGGTGTCCCTTGCCCGGGCTCTCGTTACAGATCCTGAAATCCTCATGCTGGACGAGCCCTTGAGTGCCCTTGATCCGAGGACACAGGATAGTGCCCGGGAGATGCTTTTGAATGTGCACCGGAAGGGTAAGCTGACCGTGCTCCACATTACCCACGACCAGACCGAAGCCCGGATCATGGCAGATAAGGTTGCGGTGGTTATGGACGGAAAGCTTGTACAGGTGGGTACGCCGGAAGAAGTCTTTGAAAAACCTGCAAACGACGTGATCGCTGATTTCGTAGGTTTCGAGAATGTCCTGAAAGGCAGGGTACTTTCCTGTGAAGAGGGCCTCCTCCGGATCGAAGCCGAAGGAACGGTGCTTGAAGCTGCCGGGGAGGTGGAGGTCGGGAACATGGTACATGTCGGCCTGAGGCCGGAAAACATAGTTTTAAGTAAGACCTTCACACAATCCAGCATCAGGAACTCACTGAAAGGCATGGTGATAGAGGTTCAGAGCCTGGGCGCACTTGTGCGGGTGCGGATGGATTGCGGGCTCCTCCTGAACGCACTGGTAACCCGGCAGTCTGCCGAAGAAATGGAGCTAGCTCCCGGGGTGCCTGTTTATGCCCAGTTCAAAGCTTCTTCTATCCATGTGCTCCGATGAGGTGGAAATTTATGAAAGCGAAAACAAAGCTCTGGTTTACAGAAGACGGAAAGCCCGTAATGGGGGCCGGGAAAGCCAGTTTGCTCAAAGCTATTGACGAGGAAAGGTCTCTCCGGAAAGCCTGCGAGAAACTGGGGATCTCCTATAAACATGCCTGGCTCATGTTGAAAAAAATGAACGAAAGGCTCGGAGATCCCGCAGTAGTCACGGTGCGGGGGGGGAAAAACCAGGGGACCTTCCTTACGGAAGTGGGTCGAAAAATGTTGGCCGAATATGAAACCAGTAGGCAACTTATCAAAGAGGCTGTGGGAGACGAAACCGCCTGGGAAAACGTTGGCTTTAAAATCTCAGCCCGGAACAGGCTTCCAGGAAAGGTCCTTGAAGTCGAGAAAGGCGGTCTGGTCTCGAAGATTACGATTGAAATTGAACCTTCAATCCTTACCTCAGTTGTCACCGAAGAGGCCGTGGAGCAACTCGACATAAAGCCCGGAGACCGGATATATGCTGTTATTAAGTCCACGGAAGTAATGGTTGCAAAGAGGCCGGAGCCTGAGTGTTCTGAAGAAAATAAACCTGAAGATAAGAAATTGAAAGTTAATAAATCGAAAGAAAAGAAGCCTGAAAAAAAGAATTAAGAAAATAATCCTTTTTTAATACCCGGTAAATAAACCGTTTTACCTTTCTTCTTCCCTCACATCTATCTTATTTTCGTTAATCTGTTCATTCAATCAGATCGATCAATCGTTTTACCCCATTAGATAAATCAATCAGGTCCGGATGAAGCAGAAGAAGATGTGTTACAAAAAAGTGTAACCATTCCTGGTTGAGTTTAATCCTCAAGCGGTATGGTTACGTCGGGTTTTTTAGATCTGGCTTTTTGAGCCTTTTCCTTTTGAGCCTTTTCCTTTTGAGCCTTTTCCGTTCCAGGTCTTACCTTTCATCAGGTCTTACCTTTATTCCTGCTGTTTCTTCCTGTATAGGACGAAACAGGCTGCAAGGGCTATGAAACCTATTCCTGCACCAATCTGGTATCCAGGGAGGCTTTTTTCTGCGGACAGGACTTCCGTGTTGATCTTGACACTGTCCGAGATCTGGTCATGTCCGTCGGTGTCTTCGTAAAGGATCTCGCTATTAAGGGAGTAAGGCTTGGGGTTTGCGTCTTCGTCCACGTCCATGTCAAAGACGGCAACTGAGCTTTCTCCCGGGTTCAGGGTTCCCAGGTAGGCCTGGTCGTCCGTGGTACTGAAAGGGTCACCTGCGCTGACTCTTACGGTGGCATCCTTTGCAGGTTCTTCTCCTGTATTTTTATAGGTGACGTAGAGCATACCGCCTTCGTCGGGGTAGAGGTTCCCTTCCACTTCCGTTACTTCAAAGTAGGGCTCTTTTTTGACCTTTACTTCCAGGGTCTGGGTCTGGGTAGTGTTTTCGTACCAGATCCCAACCTCGTGGTTTGTTACCAGGCCCGTAGTTGTGTCAATATCATCTCCACCTACCTGCACATTATTCTGGTATTTGTACGAAAGATCGAGTGTTAATGGATACGTTCCGGCAGGTGCATTCTTACTGATTTCGATGGTGAATTTTGTGGGGCTTGAGCTGTCCTTTCCCTGTTTGAGAGTTCCTGCTTCCTGGGACCCGGATTTTACCTTGATGTTCGGGTCGTCGGACGTAAGGGTAGCAAGGATTCCAATCGCAGTCACGGTCTGGGCTTCATACTGCATCTCAGTTTTCTGGAGTACAGTTTCTTTTCCATCATCAGCTTCATCTTCGGACTTGAAGCCGGAAATTGCACCCTTGTTCATCATCTCGATGCTAAGGGTCACTGTGTCCCCTCTGGAAAACTCGTTGTCCCCGAGAAGGGTGGCGCTGAGGTCCGGACCTCCGTAGACGGTGTAGTAATTGTTACTGATGTCAAAATTTTCTGGTATGGCTGCCTGTGCTGGCAGGGCTGCAAGGCCCAGGATCAGAAGGGTAGTGACTGCAGCAAAAATTCCTTTTTTATTCATTATCATCACCTGATGAATTCTCATTATTTTGATTCCTTTTCCGGTGCATGTTTATGATCTGGTATAGAGCGATAAGGATTATCAGTACGATTGCTATGCCCGTTATGCTGATTTTTTTCTCGGACGCTTCCAGGGGCACATTTACTTTCAGGTTTTCTGAAAAGGAGGTTTCTCCTTCTTCGTCAATGTACTTTATTTCACTGTCAATCCCGTATTTTTTCACAACTGCATCCTGGTCTGCTGAAATTTTAAACAGGGCGGTCTTGCTTTCTCCGGGCCCGATGTCCCCGAGTCTGATTATGGACTTCCCCGTGCTCAGGGGGCTCATGACTATGATACGGGCCATAGCATCTTCTGCTGTGATTTCCCTGGTGTTTGTGTAGGTTACCTCAACGACTTGTGTTTCTCCCTGTTTAAGGTTCCCGGAAACTTCCGTCACCTCAAATTTCGGTTCGCTCTCAATAGAGATTGGTAAGCTGATGACTGTGTTTTTTGTTTTATATTCTCGTGTGAATTCCGTATTGGTCAGGCCAAGGTTAATTACTTCAGGAGTTGCTGTCCTTACATTTACCTGGTACTCGTAGCTCACGGGCAGGAGGAGTTCGTAGTTTCCTGCAGGCGTGTCTCCATCGATTTTTATCGTGAACCGGAGGGTTTGTGTGTGCCCGGTTTCAATCTCTTCCACATCCTGGACACTGGTTACGGGGTCGACTTCTATATACTCCGTTTCCGAGACAAGGGTGGCTTTGAGGTCTTTTGTGGTTGTGCATTCCTCTTCTTCTTCCAGTTCTGCAAGTGCCAGCAGTTCCTCAGTGGAGTTGTCTCCTCCCTGGTCTGCATTCAGCCTTTTGAAACCTTCTATATATCCCTTGTTCACTATTTTTACCTGAAGGCCTGCAATCTCTCCCCTCTTGAATTCGGGGTCTCCGACAATAGATGCCTGTATGATCGGTTCCCCGTAGCTCCGGTAGTAGTCCACGGTGTACCCGTGCTCCGGAATAATGAAGTTCACTTCATCATCATCATTATTCCCGTTTGCAAGGGTCGGAGCTGCGGTTATTGAGATAACTGCAAAGAGTACTGCGATTATAGCGAATGTTTTTATTATCTTCTGTGTAGCTTGATTTCCGGGCTCTTTCATTAGATATCAGCCCCTTGAACTTGTTTGTTGGGTTGGTTTTGTATTGCTTGTGCGCCTCTTCTTTTATCTCGCCAGGTGTCCAGGACGACAATCAGGGGCGGGAATACTACAAATGTAGCAACCAGGGCAAGCAGGACATCGATGACCGTCACGATCCCGAAGTCACTTATCATGCCAAACGGGGAGGCGATAAGGGCTGAGAACCCGAATACCGTTGTAGCTCCGGAGGCAACAATTGCAGTTCCTATTTTTGTGCTTGCCTTATGGATAGCTTCCATTGGGCTTGCACCTGCCTCTTTTTCTTCAAAGTAGCGCTCCATCATGAGAATTGCGTACTCAGACCCGACCCCCAGGATCAGGGCTCCGAGGGTTGCGGTCATGGGGTTGTAGTCAAGGTTCAGGTAGTCCATAACCCCGCCGGACCAGCCGATCACGATAAACATGGGAATGACCGGAGTCAGGGCTTTTAGCCAGTCTCTGTAGACTATGAAAAGCCCGGCAAGGACCAGGATAAGCCCGAGGAAAGTCATCTGCACCCTGCCGCTTGTAAGCGCGGTTATGACCTCTATGAAGACCACGTTGTTTCCCGTAATCGTGATAGATGTGCCGGGGGGCGCCTGCATCCACTGGATATCCTCTCTTACGATGTTGGTCAGCTCTTTGATCCCTGTTACTTTTATGTCAGAAACGGCGTTTCCGATGTTAAAGTTCAGGAGAAGCATGTTTTTCCCGTGCATGTAGCGGGTTTTCTGGTAGTCCGGGATTTCTTCGTAGATTGCCTCTATTTCCTGGGAACTTTCCGGTATTGTACCGCCGTTTTGCTCTTTTATGAGGGGTACGATGCTTGATGCACTGTATATATGTCCTCTTCCGCTCACCTCATGTTCGCTGAACTCATCGATCCACTTCAGGATCTCGGGGTCGGCAGTATCTTTTACCTTTATGATGATGTTCAGCTGGTCGTCCCCGCCCATTATATCGCTCATGTGTTCCAGGTCTACAAGGGCGGGCATGTCCTGGGGGACAAAGGTTGTGACGTCAGTCTGGATGCCCACGGACTGGTCGGCATAAATGCCTCCGAGACAGAGAAGTGCTGCAATCCCGAGCACTATCACGTCGTATTTTATTGTAAAGTCGGTAAGCTTCGTCAGGAAGTGTTCAATTTTCTGGGTTTTCGCGTGCCCATCCGGGGTTTCCCCGGCTTTTGCCCGGCCAGGTTTTATTTTATTCTTCATTTTCCCGAACAGGTTCTTTTCCGAGACCCCGTCAAAGAGGGATACCGTGATGACGCCCACAAATATGGCCGCAAGATAACACATGATTATCCCTATCATGAGGAGTTTTCCAAAATCCCTTATCATGGGGACTGAAGAGGTGAACAGGGATGCAAAACCGAGAGCTGTCATCCCGAGGGCGACAAGGACAGCAGGGCCTGTATTTTTTATGGTGGCCACAATTGCGTGGGGTTTGTTGCTGTTTTCCTGCAGTTCTTCTTCTATCCTGTTATGGAACTGGATCGCATAATCGATGCCAAGCCCTATCAACACCGGGAAAGCGGCCATGGAAACCATGGAGAGGGGAATTCCAAGGTATCCCATAGCTCCAAAAGTGAATATTATTCCAATCAGGACAATAGGTAAGGGCAGGAGTCTCCAGCGGACGTGCCGGAAAACAAGGTTTAGAACAATGAGCATAAAAAAAGCGGAAAGCCCGAGAAGAGGTCCCATACTTGAATTCATTTCATCGTTCATTGAGATCTGGAATGCAGGGTCACCTGTTACTATGATGCCGTATGAGGGGGGAAAATCCGAAAATGTGATTGCTTCTTCGGTTGCGTACAGGATCTCCTTCTGTTTTGCTTCCGTGGTTGAACCCGCCATTACCACCGAGATGAACATGTGCGTATCGTCAGGGGTTAGCGCCTCAAAAGTGTCCGGGTTGCTTTCGATTATGGCCTCAATTTCTTCATCTGTGTCCGGGACCACGTATCTGCCGGTCATCTGGTAATTTATGCCTTTGATAATCGATGCAGGGCTCATGGTCTCTATAACGCCTTCTGTGGACTGGAGCTGGTGTTCGAGTCGGTCCACGGCCTTCATGAGTTCCGACGTTTTTACGTCATTTCCCTCCACCATTACTACAATAGACTCTGTCTGGAAAATGTTCAGGAAAAGGTGGTCGAAATCCTGATACATTCGTGAGTCTTTCCCGACAAAAGTTTCGGTGCCTGATGCCATTTCTATTTTCTGTGCGCCCTGCATTGCTATGATTACGAAAAGGAAAAAGACCAGGAGTATGGTCAGGCGGTTATTCTGGATAAAAATTCCTAGTTTTTCAAAAATGTTCTTAATGGCGAATTCCCCTCATTTCGATTGTCTCGAACATAAACAGATTTTGAAGCCGGGTCTCGCTTTTTGAGGCTCAGGGGCCAGTAATGTAAACCCTGGTTTTTAAACCTAAATCTGTAATTATTTGTATTTGATAGTTTTATTTTCTATTCATTTATATAATTACTTGATACTGTTCTCTTACATTGAGGGTATATTGAAAGAAAAGATTTAAATCTATTGTTACTTTAGGGGTAACAAATGTATCCTGCGATAAATCCGGGGCTTGTCAGCAATCTTGAGAAGCTGGGACTTACCGAAAATGAGGGTAAGGCCTATGCCGGGCTGGTAAGTTTAAAAGAAGCCACCGCAAGGGAAGTCCATGAACTGACAGGAGTGCCCAGGGCTAAGGTTTATGACATCCTCAAAACACTGTCCAGAAAAGGTTTTGTGGAAGTTCGGCAGGGTTCTCCGGTTTATTTCAGGGCGGTCGATCCGAAACATGTAATTGGCAGGATCAAGAACGAGTTTTTCACCTGTGCCATCGAGGCTCTGGACCAGCTTAACGAGTTGAGTTACGAAATTCCAAGGTCTTCTCCTGTTTGGTGCATCCAGAGCGAATGGGGTATCCGGAAAAGGGTTCGTGAGATTCTCTATAATGTCAGGGAGGAACTGATAGTTTTCTCTACCAACCCGGAATTTTTGGGCGAGTTTGAATCAGACCTGAAAAAGCTGGAAAAAAACTGCCGGCTAATTCTCATTGTTGATGATCTTAATAAGTTCAGAGGGATGCCCTTCGACTTCACGGAGACCGGTAAAGATTTTGGGGACTTTGTCCGGAACATGTTCATTGATGGAGTCCAGTACACTGAAGACTGCTTCATGATTGCGGATGGAAAGGAGTCCATAGCCGTCCATTCGGCCGGAAACAATAGGGAGGCGGTGGTAATCAGGCTGCCCGTGGTCTGCCACCTTCAAAAGTTGATTTATAACTGGCTTGTTGAAGGCGGTTTTATAATAGATACTCATCAATAAGCGCTGCAGGGATGGTGTATATGATTACTGCATATGATTACTGAATATAATTACTGCAGGAAATTTATTTCATTCTAAAATCTTCTAAATATCCGGTTATGTCTTCTCAGTTTATCCATTTTTGTTTGAATTTATACTAATAATTCTGATCTGTCGTTTATCTATCCCTAATTTATATATTGGATTCTGATCTTAATTAAATTCCATTTTTATGAATCCTGGCAGTTCGCAGGATTTTTATCAAACGTTTCTATTACCAAAAGATCCTCGGAGGTTTAATTACATGAAAAGCGCAACAATTGGAGGTGTGAAGATAAGCTGGCTCGGGCATTCAGGCTTTTTGCTGGAAGGGGAAGGCAAAAGGATTTACATCGATCCATTTGAGCTTGCGGAAGAACCCGAGTTTGACGAAAAGGCTGACATTCTCCTGATTACCCATGAACACTTCGACCACTGCAGCCCTGATGATATCCGGAAGGTCAGGAGGTCCGATTCCACGACCCTAATCCCTGAAGCCTGTTCCCTGAACTTTAAAGGGGATGCCCGGAGGATTGCCGAAGGGGATGTCCTGGCTGAGGGGCTTGAGATCAAGGGGACAAGGATCGAAGTCGTACCTGCTTACAATCCTGACAAACCTTACCACCCGCGGGGACTTGGGGTAGGGTACATTGTCGAACTTGAAGGGCTGCGCATCTATCATGCTGGGGACTGTGACTTTTTCCCGGAGATGGAGGATCTCAGGGCTGATGTTGTACTGTTGCCCATAGGAGGGACCTATACCATGGATGAAGAGGAAGCTGCCAGGGCAGTTGAGGTTATCTCCCCGAAAGTTGCAATCCCCATGCACTACGGAAAGATTGAAGGGACGGATGGGAACCCTGAAAAGTTTAAAGCTCTTGTTAAAGAAAAGAATCCCGACGTCGAAGTAATTATTTTTGATCCTTGAGTTCTCCTTTTTCCTGCAACAGGTTACAGGACCTTAAAGGGAGGCTCAGGTTAAAAGAGAAGGGTTATAAGATAAATTGCAGAATCTATCCCACCATGTCGCGAATTCCCAGGAAAAAACAGAAAAATATGCTCCGAATCGTTGCAACCCAGCGCATGTGGAGGCTCTTTGAGCTTGCGGAAAAGGAGTTCAAGGAACATCCCGAACGAAGCGAGCGCTACGTTCAGCTTATCCGGAACATCTCAATGCGAAACCGGATGAGGGTTCCGCGGGAAATAAAACGCCGTATCTGCAAACACTGCTATGCTTTCCTGGTTCCCGGAGTAAACGCTCGCTACCGGCTGAAAGGCGGGTATACTGTAGTCTCCTGCGAGCGCTGTGGAAAGGAAATGCGGTATCCCTATAAAGGGTTGAAACCTTCCCGGAAAAAAGGCAATAGCAGTAAGGACAGGGAGAATGCGTGACCTGAGGGGAAGGCGCTGGGAAAGGTTATGTTAACCCTGCTGAAAGCACAGTCAAAATTCTCTGCACCACTAAAGTCCCAAGAATTATCACAACTGCAATTGAGAGGTAGATGGCAACGTTTCGGTATACGACGTCTTTTTCGGACCCTACTTTTATTCCCAGGGCTCCGCCGCAACCCTTACAGGGCGTAGAGCAACATCCGCATCCTAGTTGAATTTCATGGTTGGGGTTGGAGGGTGTTTTTCTGGACGAAGAGTGCTGGTTTGAACTGGATGTTGGATTTATTACAGGCAATATTTTTTTATTGGTTTCGGACATAAGTGTTTTTTTCACTCCTAACTGATATAAACATTGTTTTTCCTTCCTGAAACTTTGTAAAATCATTTCAGGCCTGACCGTTTTTTGAAAGATAATAAGTTTGGAACGGCGGAAAACCCTGGACCTCTAAACTTTTGAGCTTTATTTGGTTCGAGTCTTTTTTATGCCTGCCGAGATTTGTTTTGCAATTACGGATTTAGGGCCCTTGTTGTCTACGAGCACCCTGCCGCTCACTTCCCACCAGGCCTTAGGATAAGCTTTTTCAGGTTCAACTTCAGGGTTAAGGCCCAGTTCAAGGGCTGCTTTTTTTATTTCATTGAGCTGAGGCTCTTTTACCGAACTTTTCCGGGAGATGATTCTTCCGTTGCTTCTGGACCTGGTCTGGTCTATATATACAGGCCAGATTACAAGTTTTCCCTTGTCTTTCATCATCATACGCTATCTATTTTCTAGATTGTTTTCATGAAATTTAAAACTGCCCCGGAAAGGCCCTGAGAGCAGGCGGACCTGCTGTCCTGGAAAGTGTGAATTCAAATGAGCCTTTCGAATCCTGTGCATGGAATTAATTCATCCAGTTCTTCAAGCTCCTGTGCATGGGATACATTCAACCGGTTCTTCGGGAAGCCCACAACCTTCAGTTATTTATATTTTTCAGACAATCTCTGATCCGGTGTTTTAAATGATTCCAGGATTTGCAATTGATGAAAAAGTCAGGGCGTATGTCCGGAAAAGCGGGCAGGACTTCAGGCTCTCGACTTCACCCGAGGGGCCGGTGTTGATGCCGCTTGGATCTGTCTCTGCGAAGCCTTCTGACCTGAAAATTCTTCTCGGGGGCAACGTCCTGTATGTCTCAAAGCTTCAGGCCAAATATATTAAAAAGATAGACTGGCCAATGGTGGAACGATATCTGAATTCCGGTGGAGATGCCGGGGTCTGAGTTTTCCGGGTTTTTCCGTAATCTTTTCTGCTTCGGAGGGTTCGGAGAGGCGGTTTGGCTGTTCATTTCAGGCTGCTCATTCAGGCCGGGTATCCGTTTTGTTTATTAAGATGGGGACGCATAGGATAAAAGCTGACATTTACCCCGGCCCTGCAAAGTCCTCTTTTTCGGGGGAACAGGAGATTGCCGCAGGTTGAAAATATACACACTCTAAACTGAATGGGAGAAGTTGTCCGTGAAAATGAGAACTAAGGCTTTGTTTGCGCTCCTGGCCCTTCTGGTGGTCTTCGTATCGGGCTGTATCGAAGAAACGGAAGAAATTGTCCTTGATGAGCCGGGGAACGCTTCTTCCTATGAATTTGAAGTTTTTGTGGATGAAGGCGGGACCGGAATTCCAGCAAATACCACCACGTATTATCCCCTTGGAAACACTACGGAAGTCCGGGTCGTCAATATGGTCATAGATGCCAGCAAGCTGGAGATGTTCCCCACCGAATCCTTTGGCGGAAGTTCCGAGGAAGTTCCCATCGAAAACCTCGTCCTGCTTGTAGAGCCTTCGAATACAACGGAGGCAGACCTGGACACCTTCCAGGAACTTTCTGAAAGGAGTGAGCTTTCGGACCTCAATTATACCCTGACCAGGGAAAACCGCCGCAATATGAAAGTCATAAACCTGGATTTTGAGGAAAATGTAACGGGTTTTATTGCTTACACCCTTAAAATGCCGGGTGCCCAGAATCTCGCTATCATGAGGCCTGATTCGGAGTTCATCCGTGTGGTAATCCCGGAAGGTTATGCCACGGGCAACCGTGTTTTCGGGATACCCAGGCCAGAGCCTTATGCCGCGGAAGAGGATGAGCTAGGCAGGCAGACCTTTCTCTGGATTGCCTCGGAAATGGATGAAAGGGAGCAGACTATCCAGGTGAAGTATTACCGTGAGTCTTCTCCTCTGTACTTCTTTGCGGCAATCGTTGCCCTTCTTTTCGGGGTTGTGATGGTTTTCGTGCACTACTCAAGAAGCAAGAAGGAACTCCTGAAGGTCAGGGAAATTTTTGAACTTGAAAAGGAATACGAGGAAAAAGAAAAGCGTAAAAGAAAATAAGCTCCTTTCGGAAAATAACCTTCTTTCCTCATAATTTTATCGGTTCCTAATTATTTTTTGATCAACCCTCATCTATTTATCCTGATATGTCTATAAATTCTTGTAATGAAAGCCTTTATACAAGTTCGGTTTAAATCCTTCTTTTCATCAAAATCTGCATCAGATGCTGCCGTTCAGGTAATAGGCTCCCTAATTCTTTTGATGATTTTGTTCATACTTGTGGGGTTAGCTGCGTCCAGTTTCTTCGACAGCTCTCGGGGGGGCGCAAATTTCCAGTCACCTGTGGCTAAAATCAATATTGAATCCTGTGAGGGGGGACTTTACGGGGTTGGTCCGACGGATGAAAGGGTCACGCTTGGAGAAAACCAGATAATTCTTGAGCATAAGGGGGGAGACTCACTACCTCTTAAAGCCACTTCTATTCGAATTAGTGGGTATGGAAATTCCTACCGTGGCGTTGTTGGAACTGAGGGGAGTGGCAGAGTAGAAGGGGACACCACTGTCCACTACTACGACCTGAGTTCGGAAGGTAAGAATCCTGACTACATGGCCCGAAATGGTGCCGCTCTTGAAGATGGGTTCTGGGATGTAGGGGAAAGATTAATTCTCTGTGGGCAGGACAGTGCGGAAGGTGATTCGTATTCCAGTGTCAAAGTAAGTGTTGGGGGAGGGAAGAACACCTCGGACAACTACGGCTTCAAGGCAGGGTCTGAAATTAGCTTAAAGGTCATTGACAGCGAAGGGCGGAACGTTATTGCGGACAGGACGGCGGCTGTGGAATTTGTAAAAGACTGAGCCAGAGGGGGGTGAAGAACTTTTCCTTTTAAATTCCTGCAGGGTACCGGATGGTCTCGAATTTCTCTATTTTTCTCTTTTCCCTGCAAATTTTCTATCGATAATTTTATAATTGATCTGCTTATATTATTCTCAAAGTTTAATGGAGATTCTGTCTCTACCGATATGTTTAATAAAACATATCGGGGTACATCAATTTGATGTTCGGGGTTCTTCTGACCTACTGGGAGCTTTATGACAAATCCTGCAGGTAGAATGCCTTGTCTCCGTTCCTTTGGTGCTGTGAATAAAAGTTCACTACGTTTATTTCGAAAAATGATCTATGTGGCATAGCATATTTTTTTGTGTTATGTCAGAATTAACATATTGGTTATTTGTAAAATAATTCCCTGTTTCAGACTTTCCTTTGCCTGCGGCAGGTTTGTGTGATTGTTCAATCGAACCGGGCATCCTCATGGACTCCTGATATGTTGGAATTAACATAATGAATCTGGCATAATGGGTGTGACATGCCGGGAGGCCCACTAAAGAATACATCGGATTTGAATTCCGGATTTAGATCCTGTGAGGCGTTCCATGGAAACGATTATAGAACAAATAAAGGACCCTGAACTGCTTTCCCAGATCGAGAGGCTCGTTCCCTTTCACGGCTACCTGACTTCCGGGGCTTTCATCGGCCTCCAGATGCTCAATATTGCAAGGAAAGTGCTCGATGTCAGGGACGAGGAGCGTATATACGTGACCTGTGAAACCCGAAACTGCGTACCTGACCCCTTCCAGATCCTGGGCGGGGCAACCAGCGGGAATAACGGGCTGAAGATCAAAGACCTGGGGAAAATGGCAGTAACCGTGAACAAGCGAGTTCCTGATGGTGTAGATGCTGCAAAGGGGGTCCGCATTATTCTCGACCCTGAAAAGACAGAGGCGTATCCGAAACTCCACGCCTGGTACCTGAATACCCACAAACTCCCCCATACCGAGGTCCTGCCAGACTTGCTGGCAGCCGGGGAAAAGGTGTACACCTGGAACTTCGTGGATGTCAAAGTCCCGGTTAAGGGTAAAAAACGGATACAGCGCTGTGAAAACTGCGGCGAGATGTTCATTCGGTATAATGATGAGCTGCTGTGCGGCGAATGCACAGAATAACGGTTTAGAGGTAAATAAAATGCAAGATGACAGAAGATTGTCGGTCTTTTCTGAAAAAAAAGACAAGCAACTGGTCTACCTGCCTGAGAAATGCATAGGCTGCGGGACCTGTGTGCAGGCTTGCCCGAAAGGGAGCCTTGCAATCGGGGCCGTGGGTGCCGTTGCAAGAGGTCTGCTTGATACGGATTTCCTTGAAATGAAAGGCGAAGACTGCATTGTCTGCGGGATCTGTGCCAGGGTCTGCCCCACAGGTGCTCTGGAACTGAGGCAGGAAGGAAAGTCCCTGAAAGATGCTTCTCACCTTTCAGGAGCCCTGAAACCCACTTCCGTGAACGAAGATTGTGTCCACTGCGGGCTCTGTGCTGAAGTCTGCCCGCAAGACTGCATTACGGTTACAAAAGAACTTGCAGAGGACGGAAGCCTGAAGCTTGTCGGAAAGACCAGCATTGATACGGAAAGCTGCGTGCACTGCGGCTGGTGTGCGGCGGTCTGTCCTGCGGACGCTATTTCCGTGGAAAAACCCTTTGAAGGGCGCTGGGAATGGGACGAGAACACCTGCCAGACCTGCCACACCTGCGTGGAAGTCTGCCCTGCAAATGCCCTTCTCAATAAAGACTGGGCTGCCGGGGAAAGGGTTGAAAAGATTACTCACCGGCCGGATGCCTGCATTTACTGTGGGGCTTGTGCGGTGTCCTGTCCTGTGGACGCCATTGACGTCCGCAAGACGGCTATCCTGCCGGAAATGGAGAAGAAAGGAGCCCTTGAGAAAAAGCTGGTTGAGGCTCCGGTCCCGGAAGCCCTGCTCCGCACCCGCCTGGAAACCGATGATGCAAGCTGCCTGGGCTGTGGAAACTGCGTGATTGTCTGTCCCGTAAATGCCTTAGGGGACAGGGAACTTGCCGCAGGGCACCTGAATAACCTGGACGAGAAAGCTATCCTCGAGGTGAAAGACGGAAAGGTAGGAGTCGTGGACCAGGAACTCTGCGGAGGAGACGGCACATGTGCCCTTATCTGTCCCGTGGACGCGATCAGGCTTGTGAAAAGGGAGGTGGAATAAAATGGCAGGAACCATTGCCATCAAGAACGGGTATGTCTTTGACCCCCTGAACGAGATCAACGGGGACGTCATGGACATCTTTATCAGGGACGGAAAAGTCGTAAGGGAACTTTCCGCTGCTGAAATGCAGGACGCAAAAGTAATCGATGCCACAGGCATGACGGTCATGGCGGGCGGGGTTGACTCTCACTCTCACGTAGCAGGGGCAAAGGTCAATGCCGGAAGGCAGATGCGTCCTGAGGACCACTACAAAACCAACCTTATGAAGACCGATCTTACACATTCGGGTTCAGGCTACACCGTTCCTTCGGTCTACAAGCAGGGTTACGATTACGCAGCAATGGGTTACACCACGGTCTTTGAAGCCGCTGTCCCTCCGCTTGAAGCCAGGCATACCCATGAGGAAATGCGTGCCACTCCCATGCTTGACATGGGCGGCTACCTTGTGCTCGGAAACAACTGGTTTTTGATGCGCTACCTGAGGGATGGTGAATTCGACAGGGCTGCAGCCTATGTTGCCTGGATGATGAAAACTCACAAGACCTACGGGATCAAGTGCGTCAACCCTGCGGGAGTAGAAAACTGGGGCTGGGGAGACAACGTAAACAACCTGGACCAGGCAAACATCCATTTCGAAATGACTCCCAGGGAAATGATCAAGGGTCTGGCTGAGGTTAACGAAATGCTGGGAATGCCCATGCCCCTGCACCTTCACGCCAACAACCTCGGGCATCCGGGCTGCTACGAGATCACAAAAGATTCCCTGAAAATCCCGGACGGGATAAAGGCTAAACAGAAAATGGACGTGGAATGGGCCGAGACAAAAATGGACCCTTCCCGGGACCGCTCTGTCTACCTCACCCACCTGATGTTCAACAGTTTTGCGGGCACAAGTTGGGGGGACTGTGAATCCGGCGTGAAAGACGTTGCGGATTACATTAACAATAAGGACCACGTGGTTATCGACAGTGGATGCACACCTTTCGGGGAAGCCACGGTCATGACCGGAGACGGCCCTGCAATCCACGACCTCTACACCCTCACAGGCAACAAATGGTCGAACGCCGACATAGAGCTCGAATGCGGGTCAGGGGTCCTGCCTTTCACCTACCTCAAGGCCAACCCGGTGCACAGTTTGCAGTGGGCGATGGGGCTTGAAACTCTTCTCCTTATAAAAGACCCCTGGAAGACCATCATGACCACGGACAGCCCGAACGGCGGGCCGTTTACGAAGTATCCCGTAGTCATGGCCTGGCTCATGTCCGAGGCTTCCAGGAAGCAGACCTTTTCGGAATGCCACAAATGGGCCAACGACAGGAGCGAGCTTGGCGGCGTGGACCGGGAACTTTCCCTCTACGACATTGCAATCCTGACCAGGGCCAACACTGCCCGGACCATAGGTATGGCGCACAGGAAAGGGTCTCTAGGCCTCGGGGCTGACGGGGACGTTACGGTCTACAACCTCAACCCGCAGAAGCTTGATTCAAACAACTACGAGGAACTCATCCGGGCCTTTGCACGGGCCGAATACACAATCAAGGCGGGAGAAATCGTTGCAAAGAACGGGGAAATCGTATCCGTGCCCGAAAAGCGGACTTATTATTCCGAGGTGCACGTGGAAGACGAAAAGGAAAAAGAGATGCTTGTTGATGTGAAGGAGTGGTTCAGGTACTACACTCTAGGCTTTGCCAACTACCCGACTCCTGAAAAGTACCTTGCAAACCCGACTCCGATACAGATAAACAAAGAGAGGTGAGGCAATGGCAGAAGTAGTGCTTATACTGAAAAAGGAAATTGACATCAAACTTGAGGCAGAGGCCATCACCCCTGACGCTTTTGCCGGCAAGAGCGCCGAAGAAATCGGAAAGCTGGAAATCTGGCAGGGGCCAAAGACCTATCCCCTTGCCGAGTTTTTCGATGTGGAAAGAAATGAAGGGGATTTTGCCGGTGAAACTGCCGAAGATACCCTTATCCGCATAAAAGGGGACATGCTCCGGGTCAAAAAGATCGGGGAAGGCATGACCGCAGGCAGGATCGAGATCGAAGGTTCCGCAGGCATGCATGTGGGTACCGGAATGAAAGGAGGCGAAATCCTGGTCTCGGGAGACGCGGATTCCTGGGCAGGCATGGAAATGGAAGGCGGGCTTTTGCATATCAAAGGCAACGCCGGAGACCACGTCGGCTGCGCTTATCGCGGTTCCTGGCACGGGATGAAAGGCGGGCACATCGTCATAGAAGGCTCGGCGCGGCACCAGCTCGGAGGCGGCATGGACGGCGGGGAAATCTTCGTGGAAGGAAATGTGGAAGGGTTCTGTGGGATTCGCCAGACAGGCGGGCTTATTGCTGTCCGCGGCGGTGCTCTTCGCACTGTTGGAGTTGAAATGAGTGGTGGGACCCTGCTCATCGGAGGCCGGATCGAGCGCTTTTCCCCTGGCTTCGAATACGTCGGGTCGGAAACAGGCCCCTCTTTCGGAGACTTCGAGTACGCGGGCGAGTTTAAGAAATTTACAGGGGACTTTGCGATCAGCAAGCGGGCAAAAGGCGTGCTCTACGTGGCTGCGGACGCAAACCCGGGGCTCTGAGGTGAGAGGAATGGAAGTATTACTCATTACCGGAAGTACGATTGAGGAAGGCAAACTTGCCAAGGGCGGGGATAAGCTGACTGCCGAATACCAGGTGGAATGTGCGGTCTGCTGGATTTCCCCTGAAGATTTTGAAGTGCTCGGCTCTCCTGAAAAGGTGAAGGTCACAAGCAGGAACGGCAAACACACCGTTGCAGTCAACACGAAATGCACCGATGCGGTCCGGGAAGGGCATGTGTTTATGCCAAGAGCCATCTGGTCCAATGTGGTCATTGACCCAGATACCCTTTCCACGGGTTCCCCCCTCTACAAGGGCGCCCCGGTAAACATCGAGCCCACGGAAGACGAGGTCCTGAGCGCCGAAGACGTTGTTTTGAAAGTTTATGTCGGAGGGCTGTGAATATGGTTTCCAAAAACATAGTATGTCCTGTCTGCGGAGCAGCCTGCGATGATATCCAGGTCGAGCTCGGGGACGGGACGATTGAAGTAAAGAACGCATGCAAGATGGGAAGTGCCAAGTTTAAGGAAGTTGTAAGTTCCCACAGGCTCAGAGAACCTCTCATTAAAGGGGAAGGGGACAGCAAACCCCAAGCCGCAGCCTGGGACGCTGCCCTTGAAAAGGCTGCTGACATCCTGGTTTCCGCAAAGCGCCCCCTGCTCTTCCTTGGAAGCGAGACCTCCTGTGAAGCTCACGAAGTAGGGCTCCATATCGGGGAATACCTGGGGGCAGTTGTCGACTCCAATGCCACGATCTGCCACGGCCCGACAGCCATGGGAATCCAGGAAGCCGGAAAAGTCGGAGCAACCGAAGGGCAGAAGAAAAACAGGGCTGACCTTGTGGTATACTGGGGGACCAACCCGCTTGAGTCCATGCCGCGGCAGATGTCCAGGTACGGGGTTTTCCCGCGGGGCTACTGGACAAAGCGCGGGCGTTTTGACCGGACGGTCATCACCATCGACCCGAGAAAGACTCCCACCGCAGAAGCTTCCGACCTGCACGTCCAGCTCAAGCCCAATTCCGATTACGAACTGGCAAGCGCCCTTCTGACACTCCTGCACGGGAAAGAGCCCCACCCCTCGGTAGAAGAAATCACCGGGGTCTCCATCTCCACCATGAAAGAAATGCTCGAGATGATGAAGAACTGCAAGTTCGGGGCTATTTCCGTAGGCCTTGGCCTGTCCTCTTCCATAGGCAAGCACAGGAACGCCGAAATTGCCATGAACCTGGTCAAGGAGCTGAACAATTACTCAAAGTTCACCCTGGGAGCTCTCCGGGGTCACTGCAACGTCGCAGGCTTCAACCAGGTCGCCTCCTACCTCTACGGCTACCCCTTCGGGCTTGACTTCATGAGAGGCCACCCCCGCTACAACCCCGGAGAATTCACAACCGTAGACCTCCTGAGGGAAAAGGACGTCGACGCTGCCCTGGTTATGTGTGCCGACCTTGTCTGCCACATCCCCGCCGACTGCGCCGCCTACCTTGCCGAAATCCCCATGGTCTGCCTGGACATCGCTCCCTGCCCAACCACAGTCGCATCCGACGTAGTACTCCCCGGAGTCATCGACGCCATGGAATGCGACGGAACCTTCTACAGGCTGGACGACGTTGCCGTGCACTTCGAACCCTTCACAACTTCCCCCTTCGAGTACACGCAGAGCAACGAAGACACCCTGAAGCAGCTCTTTGCCAAGATCAAGGAAAGGGTGTAAGAGAGCTTTTGTTTCCCACGGGTTCATTTGAGAATGCTGGGAAATAAAGTGGTTGAATGATGAAATGAGGGTGATAAAAGCCCTCAACTTCTTTTTTTTGGATTTTCAGTTTCCAGCAGTTTGATTTTCTAGTTTTTAGTTTTCCTGCGATTTGCTTTTCTGTTTTTTCAATTTCCTGTGCCACTATGTAATCTTTCTGGCTTTTCACTTCCCAGTGCAGCAGTTGTCTTTATAGAGATCGAACCCCGGGAACTCACCGGTTGCGTAAGCAACCGGCCTTTCCCATATAATATTATAAAAGACTAATAATAAACAGAGTATTAATGGTATACTGGAATAATCGATTCTAATATGAAAAGCAGTCCTTGATATTACAGATGAGGAACCAATCTTCGAAGACATGTTTTCTGGTTTTTACAGGATTTACTTTTCAGTTTCTTTCTGGAAAAGCCTACCAACTGCCCGGCTTTGAGAACGCGGATCTCTAAATTTATTCCCCCGATTTCTATAATTGTAAGATAATTATCATTAATTTCGCACAAAATAGTTTAATATAAGCTAAAATAAACGTGAAGTTTTTCACTTTTTTTTCTATATTAGCTTATGATTATTAGTGGGGGCATTTCCTCATATATACTTTTTCTGGCCAAACTATCAAAAAATCGAAGATCTGAAAATAATTGCAGACTTGAGATGAGTGTGAAAAACAGTCAGTTTGATGGTTTGGTCAGAATATTTATAAGGAGGCGATTGAAAGTAATTTGTGGAGTTCAAATGTACTTTCCACGATCAATGAGGTATGATTTTGATGTTTAAAATAAACAGTATTGGCAAATGTCTACTGCTCATGATCTTTGTTTTAATTTTATCATCTGGTTCTGCAAGTGCCGCTGATGATGAATTGAACGATTCCGAATATAATGAAATCTCCGATTCTATTACGGAATTTGCAAATGATCCCTCGTTCATAGCCTACAGGGGAACCGTGCCGGAAACAATTGATCGGGAATGGAAAAATTCAATTTCAGATTGCTGGCTAAATCTTAACCGTATAGGGCCGTCATATTCCGAATTTGACAGCTCTATAACAAACATTGCTGTCAGTCATGTACTAATAATTGAATTGGGTTCTGAATATCAAGGAGAAGTAGATGACTCCAAAATTGACGAGATCTATCAGAAAATTGAGGATTACTGCGAAGAGCAGGAAGGAATAAGCGAAATCCCTGTTGTCTTTTTGTGGGATCAGGATGAGGAGGACCCATTACCGGACTATGGGCAAGAGATGTTTGAAAAGGCCGAGAGGAGTTCCGGGTTCGTAGCTGCTAGAGGAACAATGCCTGTACTTACAGATGCCAGTGAAAAAAGGGAGTGGACAGATTCACTTGTTCAGTGTAGTCGGACACTTTGTAATCCTTCTCATCCTGATGCAGGAATTGGCGCGTATTTTGTTGAATTTGATGGCCCTGTGAGCAGTTTTGGGACCTCAATTAATGGATATTTAGAAGTAGGTTTTCAGGGATACAGTTCAGAAAAAGTAAATGAATCTCTAATTGATGAAATATATCAAGTAATTGATGAACAATGTGAGCAGGAAGGTATAAGTGACGTACCTGTCGTTTTTATATGGCAAGGAGAGATTGTACTGGATGAAGAAGAGTGTGAGGCGCCGGTACTGGATGAAGTTGATGATGCTGATTTGTCAGATGAGAAAGAAGAAGCTGCGGATGATGAAACAACCAATCAAACGCCTGGCTTTACTTCAATAATGGTCATTTTAGGGCTTTTGATTCTGGTGAAGGTAAAGCGGAAGTAATTTATTTCCAGGGAGAAGCTTTCCAGTTACTGCTTCTACCTTCCAGCCTATGTTCAAAAGTACGGCTATTCTGTATTTTTTTCAATTTCTTTTTCAATTTACGTATGGAAAAGCCGGTCGTCTTCGACGACCGGTGAGAGCGTGGGGATCAGAAATCTATACGATTTAACTTTTCCGGGGACTGAAATCCTGAATCAATAAGCGGCTTATCTGTTACTTTTCCTGAACATTAGCGGACTTTTTACTGCTTTTTCCTGAAAGCCACCTTCTTTCCACAGCACCTGTGCAGCTTCTTGGTTCCCCCTGCCTCGCTAAGCACGGTAAGCATATTCTTCGAATCCGTGATTTTTGTCCCCATTACTGCCGTAACCCCGCGTTCAAAGAAAGGCTTCGGGTACAGGGGTGCACTCGGTCCAAGCAGTATAACTTCTCTTGCTTCCCCGGAGGCTGCAAATTTCAGAAGCTCGTCCAGTGTGCCGTTGGCAAGGGTGCTGGCGCTGAGGATGATTACGTTGGAGGCGGGAAGGACTTCATCTGCCTTTTCCGAGGGCAGGGTTTTTACTTTAGGGGATTCTATTTCCCGCTTTTCAAGGACGGTCAGGCTCCCGGCTTTTTTCGAAATACTCGGGACCATGGGGGCGAAATACCCCACCATTGCAACCCTGTCTCCGGGGTTGATTAGGTCAAGGACGTCAAGTTCCGTGTCAGGTCCGAAAGCAGGGAAGTTTTCGGGTTTCTGGTCCAGGAGCATGTGGGAAAGGGCGTTTGCGGCTGCGATTCCTACGGCTGCTTCAAGGTGGTTTTTTGAGAGGGCAAGTTCAAGCAGGGTGTCTGCAGGGCTTCCTTTCAGCCTGCCTGCAAAACCCAGGGCAGGGCAGCCGGAAAAATCAAAAATTGGGGTGCAGGCCACGCCTCCGTAGCCGTCCGAGAGCATGACTCCGGTGTAGGCAAGACCTATGCGGACGTCTTCGGCTTTAATTTCTTTAAGGGCAGGCCCGAAGTTCTGCCTGAGTTCGTTTACAAGGGCAGGTACGGCTCCGTTTTCATATTTTTTTTCGTTGCCTGTCATGAGGTCACCTTCATCTGTTGGCTTTTCCTTTTACTTTAGTTCCCTATTCTCTCGATCTTCGTAGTAAAGTCAAGGGGCTGTGCATAATACGGAGCACTCGAAACTATGATGTCCACGAAAGGTGCGTATTCGGGAATCTTATCTGCCTTTATGCCTCCAACGGCAAGTTCGAGTTTTGGGTTGAGTTTCTTGAGTTCGGGGCCCAGCTCCCTGAGCTCTTCGGGGGAAAGGTGGTCAAGGAGCATGATGTCGGACATTTCGGCGAATTTGAAGGCTTCTTCCCGGGACCTGGGTTCGATTTCTATCTTTTTCAGGGCGCGGCGTTTTCTCAGTTCTCCTGCCACTTCCAGGTGGTTCTGGCTGAGCTGGATAGAATCGCTCAGGGAGTTCCTGTGGACGTCTCCTCCTCCTGCCCTTATGGCTTTTGTCTCGAACCTGCGGGCTCCGGGGTGGGTTTTCCTGCTTGCTGCGATTATTACATCCGGGTTTTCTTTTCTGGCTGCGTTTACAAAAGTTGAGGTTTTGCCTGCTATGGCACACATGACGGTGAGGAAGGTCTGGGAAACTCTCCAGAATTTGAAAAGGGTCCTGAGATCTCCTTCGGCTTCGAATATGCTGTCCTGGGGCTCGAACTTCTCCCCGTCCCTGAGGTATTTCAGGACCTTCAGGCCCTTTTTTTCGTAATATTCGGCCAGGTCTTCTGCACAGGCGCAGATTCCGGCTTCCCTGGTCCGGATTTTGAGAGTTCCTTTTCCTTCAAGCTTTAGCAGTTCTGCGCTTTCGTCCTGATAGGGGCAGTCTTCAAAAAAGTACAGTTCAAAAAGATCGATCATGGTCTGGCTCCTTGCTCCTTTATTCTTGACATTTTATTTTTACTTCTTAATTCCTTTTAGCTTGTTCCTAAATTTCCTGTTAGAGCATTCTTGAATTCCGATTAGCGTATTATTCTGGCATTTGCGGCTTTGAATACGGCATAAATTTCCTTTCCGATCTCGAGGTCCAGCAGTTCGCATGATGTGGGTGTCACCACGGCTTTTAACTCTGAAATCCCTGTTTCGGAATTCCACTGCCCCGAATTTCCTGAACTAGAATTCCCTGATCCGGAATTTCCTATTTCCATTTCGACCAGGACAAGGTGTTCCTTTTTGGAAATTCCAGTAACTATGCCTTTTACCGTGTTGCGGGCAGAACTTTCCACGGCTCCCTTTGCAAGGATTATTTCCTCCGGGCGGATGGAGATGCTTACTTCCTCTCCGGGCTCGGCGGGGTCCGCAGAATAGATCTCAAAGCTCTGATTCTGGGCCTGTTCCCGGCTTTGGTTCAAGTTCCTGTCCTTACTCTCGTCCTTTTCCGGGTTACTGTCTCTCTTCCGGTCCAGAATTTCAAGCACCGTGAGTTTTCCTTCGAGAGCCCTTACCTTTCCCTTCAGCACGTTGGTGCCCAGGAAATCCGCGACAAAGTCCGGAGACGGCTGCCTGAATACGGATTCGGGGTCTCCTTCCTGCATCACTTCCCCCTGCCTTATGATGATCACCCTGTTTGCGAGGCTCCAGATGTCGTCAAAGTCATGGGTCACCTGGAGCACGGTGGTGCGGTATTCGCGGATGGCTTTTTTCAGGACTTCCCTCATATTTTCCCTGTTTCTCATATCAAGGGCACTGAAGGGCTCGTCAAGGAGGAGGAGTTTCGGGCGGACGACCAGGCTTCTTGCAAGGGCTGCTCTTTGTTTTTCCCCTCCGCTGAGGGTGGTGGGTTTCCTGTGGAGAAGGCCGTCAATTCCCAGGATTCCAGCTATCTGCCGGACTTCGCTTTCTATCTGCTTTTTGTCCCTGAGCTTTTTCCGGAGAGCGTATGCGATATTTTCGAAAACGTCCATGTGGGGAAAGAGCATGTGGTCCTGGTAGACAATGCTGATCTGCCTTTTGTCGGGAGGAAGTGCCGTAATATCCCTGCCTTCCAGGAATATGCTGCCTTTCTTCGGGGCATAAAAGCCTATAACGGTTTCGAGCAGGAGAGATTTTCCGCTGCCCGAAGGGCCTGTAAGCGCTACATAGTCTCCTTTTTCGGCATTAAGGCCCATTCCGGTCAGTTCGAAACCACCCAAGTCAAGGTGAAGGTCCCGGACTTCAAGAAAACTCACAGGCTTCCTCCTTCGAAGCGTTCGAAACTCAGGATTGCCAGGAAAGCGATCAACATCAGCAGGACCCCGCTTGTGATTGCCATTTCCAGGTTCCCGTAGGAGATGTTCAGGTAAAGGGTGACAGGCAGGACTTCGGTGTGCATGTACGAGCCTCCCGCAAGGATAAGTACGGCCCCGAAAGCTCCTATGCAGCGGGCAAAGGTGATCACTGCCGAGGCAAAAAGCCCGCTCCGGGCCATCGGGAGGGTTACGTTCCTGAAGGTTTCGAATTCCCCGTACCCGAAACTCCTGGAAACCTGCTCGTACCTGGGGTTTATGTCCTCGAAAGTGGAGTAGATGACCCTGACTGCATAGGGAAAAGCTATGAAAAACTGGGCAACCACTATCCCGAGTTTGCTGAAAGGCACCCTTATTCCCAGGGTCTCAAGGAACGGTCCCAGAAAGCCCTGTCCGAAGAGAAGGAGAAGGGCAAGCCCGAGCACCAGTTCCGGAAATGCCATGGGAAGCCCGAGTATTGTTTTTACCAGGCTTTTTCCCGGGAAGGAGAAACGGGAAAGAGCATAGGCTGTCGGGATTGAACAGCACATAACCGTAACTGTGGAAACTGAGGCTGTTAGTACCGAAAGCTCCATGGAATAAAGCATCTCTTCCGACATTAGGGCCGAGAGGAGTTCAGAAGGCTTCAGGACGAGAAGCAGGGTCCCCACGGCCAGGAAAAGCAAAAAGGTGAAGAAAAAGGAGATGCCGATGGTGGCATTCCTGAACCAGGAATTCCTTAAGCAGGTTTTTCTTACGGACTGCATGGCTCAAAGCCCCATTTTTCCCAGGTCTCTTCAGCTTTTTCTCCTGCTATATAATTGTTAAAAGCCTCTGCAAGTTCGGGTTCTTTCGTATAAACGGAAACCGCCGTGGGGATGGTCTTTATGGTATTCTGGTCTTCAGGGATCGGGACAAGTTCAAGCTTGCCGTTTGCTTCTCCCCAGCTTCCCATATCCTCCCAGATTAAGGTTGCATCGACTTCCCCGGTAACGATATAGATCAGGAGCTGGTTTACCGTTGTGGTCCGGACAATCGTGTTCTTTTCCACTTCCGGGAGAATGCCTGCCTGTGAACATATTTTCTTCGCAACCTTCCCTATGGCCGGCCCGCTCGGGTCTCCGAGAGCCAGTTCTACCCCCGGGTTTGCAAAGTCTTCAAGTTTCCCGATGTTTCCGGGGTTCCCGTAAGGAACTGCAATCACAGGGACGTGCAGAGTGACATTTTGGACGCTTTCGTTCAGGACATAATTCTTGCCCATTGCCTGTTCCGTATAATAGTAGGCCCCGGGGATGAAAACGTCGCATTCCTGTGCAGCCAGGATCCCGAAGATCTCGGCACTTCCGCCGTACCGGACCTGGATGTCGGCTCCTGTTTCGTTTTCAAAGTTCCGGACCAGTTCGTTCATGGGCTTGATAAGTCCGGCCCCCGAGCAGACAGTCAGGCTTTTTCCTTCGAACTGTATATCCGGGTTTTCAGCACCTGAACCTTCCGCACCTGCTGCTTTCTTCTCGCTGCAGCCTGATACCGATGCAACTAGAACCAGGACCAGAATTAAAACAAACGTACAAACTTTTTTCATCCGGGAACCTCATATCAGTGTATATATTTTTTGTTTAGAGACCTTCATTGAACGGATTTTTAGTATAGAGTTGAACTGATATGTTCCATCATACATAACGCTTAATAAAGGTTTTCATTAAATTACGAGGTCCTAAATTCTTTCATTCAATTTTTATAAAAATTTGTGGCGACTCTGTTTTTATTCGAATGAAAGAAACGGTACATGAAAAAAGAGTTTGCCTTTAAGGCCGTTTTCCATAACGAAAACGGTTTGAAGAGGATTTAAGTCGGTTTGGAGAGAGTTGAATTATAGCCAATAACCCAGATTCTTTCATAAATCTCAGGTGAGAATTCAACCACAGAAAGCACGGAAAACACGGAATAAAGAAAATAGGGAAACAATCCTTCCGTGCTTTCCGGGTCTTCCGTGGTTTAAAGTAAGTGTAAGTATTTCAGGACTATAGTTTGCCGGTTGCAGGGCAACAGCTCTTTATCCCCTTCAATATTTTTGAGTTTTTCAGAGTTTAATGCCCCGGATTCCAATTTATGATTGAATGCCCGGGAACCCGATACTTCAGAGTTCAAGCAGTCTCTGCCTGTACTTTTCGAGCTCTTCGGCTCCTTTTTCTCTGGAAATTCTGCTGACCTCGTAGACGATATGAGACGGAAGTGCCTGTATCCCCATGTACTCAAAGACGCAGTGGGTGACGGATTCCAGGTGTTTGTTCAGGTCCCCGTGTTCTCCCCCTTCCGAATACCATTCCTGTGAAGCCCCGGTTGTGGTGACAATCATTGCGGATTTTCCCTTCAGGAGCCCGGTTTCGTAAGCACTGTTCGTAATCGGATTGAAGCCAAACCCTGGAGCCAGGACCCGGTCAATCCAGCCCTTCATGATTGCAGGCATGGACGTAAAGTAGATAGGGAACTGGAAGATCAGGATGTCTGCCCATTTTACTTTCTCCATCTCGGCCAGGATGTCGGGCGAAAAAGCCCCGTTCTTAACGGCATTTATTGCTTCCAGGAAAGGCTTGAATACATCCGGTTTTTTCCGTTTCGTGAAGTCTCCCTCGGTAAGCACGGGATTGAAGTTCATTGCGTAAAGGTCTGAAAGCTCAACTTCATGGCCCTTTTCCTTTAGAGCGGCAAGGGCGGTGTCTTTCAGGGAAGCATTAAAGGAAGTTGGTTCCTGTTGTGCATAAATGTAAAGAATTTTCATTATATCCCCCAATACAAATTCCCCTGAGGGTATAAAAGAGCATTGCAGGGAAAACATTGCAGAAAAAATTATTGCAGGGGAGGGTATTGCAGGAATGATTATTGCAGGAAAACCCATTGCAGGGTTAGTTTCTTAAATTTTTATCCATGGCAGGTTTTTTTCGATTAGACCTCGGGTCCCGGGGCTCTCACCGGGCGCCGAAGGCGGCCGGCTTTTCCCAAAAATAATAATTGAAGCATGAAATTCAAGTCAGTCAACCGTGTTTTTCTCTCTTTTTATCTTTTTTCCCATTTTTTATCAGGGGCTGGACTTGAATTGAACTTGAATCGAAGTAAAAACAGGGCTTTTGCGTATATTCTTTGTTTTTTCTCTGTATTTTTAAGGAAATGCCGGTCGTGCAAGCACGATCGGGGTGGGAACCCGGATTATGTGGGGAAACAAATCAAAAAACAGGGTAGGGAAGTCTGAAATACCTTCAAAACTTCCGGGTTCGGCTTAAATTCTATTTATAATGCATTCCTTTAATTTTCATGCGTTTATTTTCTTCAACAGCCATGCCATGTTCTGTCCCAGATTTTCCATGGTATTGATGCCTTCTTCATCTTTCTCAACATCCCCTTCTCCAAATCCGATTCCCATGTTCCAGTAGCTGGACCCAGGGATTATCATCTGGGAGATGGTGAAGAAATGGTTGATGGAGTCAAAGGCATGGATCGAGCCTGCCCTTCTTACGGCAACGACAGCTGCCCCTCCCTTCCGCTTGAAAAGGTTGTCATTTGCTATTGCGACCATTCCCGCACGGTCGATCAGGGCTTTAATTTCAGGGGTCAGGTCTGCAAAATAGGTTGGGGTGGCCAGGATTATGCCGTCGGCTTCAGCCATTTTTGCGATGCAGTCGTTGACGATGTCTTTGTCAATGACACATTTTTTATCCTTATTTTCGAAGCATTTCATGCACGCTATGCAGCCGTGAATGCTTTTTCCTCCAAGCTGCACCATTTCGGTTTCAATGCCTTCCTTTTCAAGTTCTGAAAATATGTGTCCTATAAGCTTTGCTGTGTTCCCTTCTTTTCGCGGGCTTCCGTTGAATGCTACGACTTTCATTTTTTTACTCCTCCATTTCCTTCATTCTGATTTCCTTTTCAATCTCCCCTTCCCTGGTTACTTTTCATTTCCTTTCAGGCTTTTTCCTATTTTCCAGGCTTCCCCTGCATAGTCCCCAACCTTCCAGTAACTGTTGTCGGGTATGGTCAGGAGCAGAGGCTCAATCTTCTTGATATCGGGCTTCCCCTGGGTCAGGTATTGCTCTTCGGAGTACGCGGTAGTAATTTCCCCTACAAAAAAGTAGTTTGTTGGAAACTCCAGGGTTTCTACGAGTTTGCATTCGAGATTCAGGGTGCACTCCCTTATCATGGGTGCGGTTTCGAGTTCCCCGTAGAATACTTCAAACAGGCCGGACTTGTCGACCTTCTCCCCTGAGACAAGCCCGCAGTAATCTGTTTCTCTTATCATTTCGGCTTCAGGGAAGTTGACACTGAAGCTTTTGTTTTCTTTGATGCCTTCGGCCGTGTAATGGGATTTGTGAACTCCGACTCCGAGCATGGGTGGGTTTGCATTGACCCGGGTGATCCAGCCCAGGGCCATGAAATTGGCTTTCCCTTCAACATTTGCCCCCAACAGGGTTACGGGCATCGGATAGACAAATACATTGTTATTGATCTTGATTTTCTCTGCTATTGTTTATCCCCCCTGTCTATTTTATGGACCCATGTCTTATATCAAATTTGACTATGCCTGTGGGTTTTTTTTTGTGAATTAAAAAATAAAATCACAGCTTTTTCTCGTACGCATTAACTTCTGCTTCCTTTTCAAGATATTTTGAAATCAATGGAACTATTTTCTTAAAATGCACGGAGTTAAAGTGTTCTTCCAGGCTTTTTTCGTCCTCCCACTCCTCTATCATGGTCAGGAGTCCTGGTTCTTCTAATTCCTGATACAGCCCGTATTCTATGCAGCCTTCTTCTTTCAACGATTTTTCAACAAGGGTTTTGCACAGGTCCGTGAATTCTTCAATTTTCTCAGGTTTGACCCGGTTTTTTGCAACTACTTTTACTGTCAATAAAATCACCGGTTTTTTAATAACACTCAGTTTTTACAGCTTCACTCTTTTTTCCGGCCGTACCTGTTGTGGAATACTTTTTCTTCCCTGTACCGGTCCTGAGGTCCGGGCTGTTGGGCAGGATAACCAATGGGCACCAGGCCCAGGGGGATCACATGCTCCGGAAGTTCGAACGCTTTTCTGAAACCCTCAACCCTGTCTTCCATGGGATAGATCCCGGTCCAGACCGCGCCGAGGCCAAAGGCATGAGCTGCAAGCAGGAGGTTCTGGGTAGCTGCCGAGCAGTCCTGCACCCAGAAGCCGGGTGCTTTTTCCCTGGTCGTATCTCCGCAGACCAGGATTGCAAGGGAGGCTCCCGTGCACATGCTTGCATAGGGGCTGAATGTCGGGATCTCATCGAGCAGTTTGCGGTCGTCGATTACGATAAAGACCCAGGTCTGGGCGTTGACTGCCGAGGGTGCGCACATGGCAGCCCGGATCAGTTCTTTAATAAGTTCCCGGGGAACGGGTCGGTCAGTGTATTTTCGTATGCTTCTTCGGGTGTGGATTGCTTCGAGTGTGTCCATATCTATGTTTCCCCCCTTTTAGAATAAGAATTGAATGAATCGAGTTGAATGGAATCAGGAAGTACTCCGGTGGGAGACTTCCTGACAGCATTTTACGTTATTTGAATAGGTTCAGGCCTGTGTTCTTCGCCTTTTCCATAAGTTCGGCATTGCCTTTGACGTCTCCGGGGGCTGCACATCCGGCTGCTATGAGGGTGTCCTTTACTTCCATGCCCATGAAGCGGGAGATTTCTCCTCCGAATTCCTCGAAGACTCTGGTGTAGGCTGTGGGGTCTGGCTCACCCTGGGCGCCTATAAGCACTGCTTTCTTTCCGGCCGGGACCCGTGAGGAAAAGTCAGGGTTTACCAGGGAGTAACAGCGGTCCAGGAAGAGTCGCATCTGGCCTGTAAACTGGGCAAAGTAAATCGGGGACCCGAAAACAATACCGTCTGCTGCTTTGATCTCCTCGAAGACTTCTGCAAGGTCGTCTTCAAGCTTGCATTTGTCATGGGCTTTGCAGTAGTTGCAGCCCTGGCAGCCTCTGTAGTCCATTTCGTTGAGGATGAAGGACTTTGTTTCGGCTCCGGCTTCGGAGGCTCCTTCAAGTACCTGTTGGACCAGGGTGTTCGTGTTTCCGTTCTTCCTCGGGCTTCCTACGATTCCTATGACTTTCATTGTAATTCTCTCCCGTTACTAATATTTATATTATTTTTATGTAGTATCCTTATTCTGATGTCTATATGATTGACTCTTATAGCTGCGTTTATGATTGCTTTTATGGTTAGTGTTGAGTAATCTATGCTTGTTGTTATCTAATTTGTAACAACTATACTTATATCTCATACATAGAGCTGGGGTAGTTACTAACAAAAAGGATACAATAGGAGCTTATATTCAGTTTTTCCCTAAGGATGTCTTAAATTAAATTTGATTCTATAATTGGGACAGTACTTGCTCATTGAACTGAAAAATGGTATCATTAAACCGTTAAATGTCTAAAATTTAAATTTTAGCCATGACGTCTAATGTATTTGATTTTATACATCGGGCGATCAAGTCCGATGTAATAAATTTACGGTCTAAATTTAAAATCACAATGCCCATTATCCAAATGTAGAAATGGTTTGAATTTTAAGACTGCCTCTTAGAAACTCCGGTTTTACTGACCGGGTTTAAGTTTTTTGCAGAGATAGTGGGGAATAGTTCAGCAATGATTGCTGATGCCGCTCATGGGTAAATCAGTTAGTGCTAAACCTATTAAAATGCAAAGAACTTGGATATATTATCCCGCTTAACCTTCAGATTATGCTCATTATCTGTGCAATATAAATTTTTGCTGCGGATATCCAAATTCTTCACATAGCTCATCTTCAACAAATCCAAGTTTTTTATATAAAGTGCGTGGAGCAATACCTTTTTCATCGCCCTCTCTAAATGTTATAACAACAACATCTCTCTCTTTATCCAAGTTATTTAGCATCAATTTAATTAATTTAGAAGCTATTCCCCTACGTCGATAATCAGGATGAACTGCCATACAGCAAAGCATATTACACTTTATCGAAAATACCAATATACCTACAACACGCTCACCATCTTTTGCACATATCGCACTTTTTCTCTTTATATTTTTGACAAGTATATTCTCCTTATAACCTTGTATAAGTTCTTCTGTTTCTAATCCCGGGAAATTCCAACTAACAAGCTTAACTAATTCCATCCATGAATTCAAATCATTCATTTCAGCAAATCCAATCCAAATCTCACTCATCTTAAAATCCTCGCATAATATAAATTTGCATTAAACTGCTGGCGCAGTGGTTCAAAAGCTTGTAGTTTCAGTACTTCTTTTTTCTCTTTTTCAATTCTATCAGTTCCCTTCAAAGCGGATATTAATGACAAGTTTTCACCCACTGAAATATTATTAAAGTTCAGAAAAGTAAAAATAATAGAGTTTAATGAAACCGAAATCATAACTGAAGTTCCTAAAAAAGTAAGAGACTTAGATAAAGGTTCCTAAAAAAGTAAGAGACTTAGATAAAGTTCTCCAATTCAACCTATTCCCTACAAAAAAATCGGAGTTAAGGTTTAGTATATCCTGATCATTCAAAAAAACTTTTATTCCGGTATTGAACCCTTCTACAGGTTGGAATTGAATGCCCGGAAAAGCTAGGTGCTCCTGACAAAAAAAGTTGATGAACCGGTAATGAACTGGGAAAAAACAGCGATGAAGCGGGGATGAACCGGTGATCAACAGATGATTAACAGGCGATGAACGAGTTAATCCCGGTAAGTCCGGTTTACAGGGCCAGTTAACCTTAGCCTGGTCAATTAACTGCTGTTTGTTCATTAATTGCTGTCCTGTCCCGGGCTTCGGCAAGGAGTCTGAACTCCCGGATTACCATTACCAGGGTTACTGCAAAGGCCAGGAGGTCAGCAAGTGGAAAGGCTGCCCAGATCCCTGGAAGGTCCAGATACCTCGGGAGCAGCAGTACCAGGGGGATAAGGAAAAGCACCTGCCTGCACATGGAAAGGAAAAGGGAAGGTCTTGCTTTTCCAAGAGCCTGGTAAAGGGCTCCTCCTACTACCTGGAACCCCACAAGGGGGGTTGCAAGCACAATGATTCTTACAGCACTTTTTCCTTCCGCTATCAGCTGGAGGTCTCCGCTGAAAATCCCGAAAAGCTGTTCCGGAAACAGGTAGAGTATCAGGAAACCTGCAAATGACATGCATGTGGTGATAAGGATGGCAAGTTTTACCGATTCCCTCACCCTCTCAAAGTTCCTTGCCCCGTAGTTGAAACCGACTATAGGCTGCAGGCCCTGGATGATCCCGAACATGGGCATGAAGGTGAACATCAGGAGCCGGTTTACAATCCCGAAGACGGCAATCGCTATGTCCCCTCCGTAGAGGGCAAGGAGGTTGTTCAGGATTATGACCATGAAACTGCTTGAAACGTTCCTGGCAAAGGGGGACATCCCGATAGCCAGGACTTCTTCGGTGATTTTCCGGTCCGGTCTGAATTCTCTGAGGCGGAACTTGAGTGTGCTTTTTCCGCTCAGGAAGTAGCGGGCAATGTACAGCACTCCGATCCCCTGTGCAAGCACGGTCGCAATGGCTGCTCCCCGGATCCCCATCCCGAAGGTGAAAATGAAGATCGGGTCAAGCACGATATTGAGCCCGCCTGAGATCATCATGGCGTTCATGGCAACTTTTGCGTTCCCTTCGGAGCGGACCACGCTGTTTGTAACCATTGCAAGGGAGAAGAGGACTGTGCCGTAAAGGATTATTTCCAGGTATTCGAGGGAATAAGGGAGAATTGTGTCAGTGGCTCCGAAAATTTTCAGGATCGGCACTATATATATGAGTCCGAGAACGGTTATCAGGAAACTGGACATCAGGGAAAGGAATATCAAGTTTGAAAAGGTCCTGCTGGCTTTTTCCGGCTCCCTCTCTCCAAGGCGGCGGGAGATTAGGGATGCCCCTCCTATCCCTATGGCAAGGCTCACAGCCATTCCGATCATCTGGATGGGAAAGGCAACGGCAATTCCTCCTATGGCCTGGACACTTTCTATCCCATAGGCCCTGCCAACAAACACCGTGTCCACAAGGTTATAAAATGCCTGCACCATCATCCCGATGGTTGCAGGTACCGAGAGTTTGAGAAGGAGTTTGCCTATATTTTCGTTTGCCAGCATCTGGCTCCTTTCGTCCACCTGTAAATTCCTCTGAGTTTTTCACTTCTTATGGTTTTTATTGTTCTTAAATAGGAGCTGAAAGCTAACACAATAGTTAATCCGCATATAATTTTGTCGGCCTTATGATGTCTGTATGATTGGCGCTGCGCAATCTACACCTGGTGCTATCCTTTTCCTTTCCACTTTCCCTATCTCTTTTCCTTTTGTCCTGTTTTTCCGGAGTACTTTCACTCAGGGGATGCACAAGCTATTTAACCTGCTTTCAGGTACATAAAACGATAAACGTTACGCAAAAACTTTGATTCAATCTTTAAAAAGGCGGGGCAGGCAGAGAATGTTACGGACCTGCCGGGTCCCGGGGAACTCCTCATGATGCAGAAGAACGGATACATGCGGTATTTTACAAAACAGAGCTGCTACCCTAACCAGGCAGAAGCCATGGACAAAATCCATGCCGCCCTCCTGGAGCAAAAAATCGTGCTCTTTGAAGGGGCCTGCGGCACGGGAAAGACCCTTAGTGCCCTGGCTCCGGCGCTGCATGTGGGAAGGAAGCTCAACAAAATCGTGATCATAGTTACCAATGTCCACCAGCAGATGGTCCAGTTCATCAATGAGGCAAGGGAGATCAACCGGGACAACAGCATCAAGACCATCGTCTTCAAAGGAAAGACGGCGATGTGCCCCGAGAAGCTCGATTATGAGGAGTGCAAGCTTAAAGGGGAAAACACCTATGACCTCCTGGAATTCGAAAGGGAAGTTACCTCAAAAGAAAAGGAACTCAAGGACGCTTTTGAGAAGTACAAAAAGACAAAAGACCCTTCCCTCTATGCTCTCAGAAACGAGCTTGAAAAGGAACTTGAGGAAGCCCGGAATAAGTCCCGGGGCCTCCGGAACAATTCCTGTCAGAAGCTCTACGAGGTCCTGAGGTTTGAGGGAAGCGAGTTTTCGTCCTGGCTCTTTTCGGATGTCCGGAGCCCGGAAGATGTCATGGAGTATGCGGCAGACCGGGACATGTGCGGGTACGAGCTCCTCAAAAAGGAACTGAAAAATGCCGAACTCCTGATATGTAACTTCCACCACGTCCTGAACCCTGATATTTTCATGACCCTCCTGAAATGGCTCGAGAAGGACTCTGAAGATGTCATCCTGATTTTTGACGAGGCGCACAATGTCGAAGCTTCGGCCCGTTCCCATTCTTCTATCACACTCGCGGAACTTTCTATCGAAAAAGCCCTCTCGGAAGTAGGGGAAGTCCCGGAACCTGACAACTCATCAGGGTTCGGAGGAGCAGGAACAGGAGCTGGAGGATTCGGAGGCGGAAACGGTATCCCGCTAGATGGGGACTATGCGAACCGGATACACGCAAAAAGGCTTTTTTCCTGTCTATTGCAGGCCGTGAAGGATACCTACGACTCGAAACTGAAGTTCGGGGAGCGAAACAGGCTGGGAAAACACTGGCAGGACATCCAGATCAGCGACCCTTACGAGCGCTTTGACGTGCTGAAAGCTCGTTTCTTGCGCGAAGCGAAAAAGGAAGGCTTTACGGACGAAGAAAGCGTGCTTACCCGGCTCCGGGATATTGGGGAGTTCGGGGGCCGGCTGGAGGAAATCTATGCCGAGAACTATAAAAATGGGCTTCTTGCCGTCCCGAAACGTTCCCAGATTCGCTATGTTGCGGACTTCCTTTCTTCCTACCTTGTGCTTTCCGACAGGCAGAACTACTACCCCATCCTGAATGTGCGTAAGGACTGGAAGAGCGACAGGGTCTACGGGCGGATCGAGCTTTTTACCTGTATCCCCAAAAATGTGACCCAGCCCCTGCTGGACTCTATTTTCGCAGGCGTGCTAATGTCGGCTACCCTGAGGCCTTTTGAGATGGTCAGGGCCACTCTGGGCATTTCCAGGGAGGTGGAGGAAATAACCTACGGGACAACCTTCCCTCAGGAAAGAAGGTTGAGCCTGGCAGTCTCGGTCCCCCCTCTCTTTGCAAAGAACCGGGACATGCCGGAAACCCTGGACAGCATAAAAGAGGCTCTGCTTGCGGCTGTTTCCGCATCTCCGGGGAACGTTGTAATCTATTTCCAGAGTTACTCCGAAGCTCTGCGCTATTCCAAACTGCTTGAACCGGAACTTTCGGTCTCCCTTTTCCTGGACGAAGTAGGAGTCTCGGCCCAGCAGGTCAGGCAAGACTTTTTCAGAGCCGGGGAAAGGGGCGAGAAATCCGTACTCATCACATACCTCTGGGGCACTCTGAGTGAAGGCGTGGATTTCAGGGATAACAGGGGAAGGACCGTGATCGTGGTCGGAGTCGGCTACCCTGCGCTGAATGACAGGATCAAGGCGGTTGAATCTGCCTATGACACGGTCTTTGGCTGTGGGGAAGGCTGGGAATTTGCGGTCCAGGTGCCCACTATCCGGAAGGTGAGACAGGCTATGGGTAGGGTCGTTCGCTCCCCCCGGGATTTCGGGGTCAGGATTTTGCTTGACGCCAGGTACCAGGGGTCTTTGCAGAAAAAACTGGGTAAATTTACAGTCTTCAAGTACTTCCCGCCGGAAGAAAGCCGGGAATTTCTTGATGTTGCCCCTGCTGAAGTTGGCCCTGTCCTTGAAGATTTTTTCTCAAACATCAAAACTGGCGATGCCGAAAAAAAGGAGGCTAGGTCCTCAACTCCGGGCAGTTTTATCCCGGGCAGCCTGGCGGAAAAATTGTAATGTCCGGGTTCGGGGTTGCAGCTTAAAATATCCCCGCCCTGCTTTCGATATGGTCCAGACCTGTTTATTGGAAAATACAGGGGGATCTTTTTTGATGAAATGTATTAGAGAATCTTTTTTGGTGAAAGGTCTCTCGGGATTTTTTTGGTAAAGGATCTCTCAGGTAACCTTTTTTTGATGAAATATCTCCTGGGCAATCTTTTTTCTATAGAAGGTTTTTAGGGCACTTCTTCATCGATGGAAGGTTTATTAGGGTTTGAGAACCAAAGATATAATCCGAAACATAAGTAAAAGCTTTTCATAAGCATACCATTTCTGGAGGGAATAAACCATGGGAGTAGAAGAAACCATTAAAGAAGTAGCAGGGGAACTTGAACGTATGGCAAGCACTAAAACTGTTGTAGGAGATCCTATTACTGCAGCAGACAAGACCATCATTCCTATTTCGAAAATTTCGATGGGGTTCGGAGCCGGAGGCGGGGAAGGTAAAAGGGAAAAAGAATCCGGGTACGGAGGAGGCGGTGGGGCAGGTGCAAAAATCGAGCCTATAGCCTTTATTGTGGTCTCAAAGGAGGATACCCGGATATTCAGGGTTTCGGAGAAGAGTGATGTTGGGAAATTTCTTGAAGCCGTCCCTGAAATCGTTCCCGAAATCATGGAAAAACTTAAAGCTGTCCGGCACAAAGGTAAAAAAGGCGAGAAAGAGGGGGCTGGAGAAAGCCCGGAAAAAGAGGAGTCGGAAGGGATTATGGTAAGTGGGGAAGAAGAGGAATAATGCTGCTGATAAACTCCTCTGAAGCCCGGTTTTGTTGAAAAATAAGTTCCGGGTTCGGGACTGAACCGAAAAGGATTTTGAAACCGGGAAGGTAGCCCGGAGTTTCCGTTGTTTATCGAAGCTATTGAATATGCTGGCTGTATACGCTATTTCCATATTACTTCTTTTAGTTTTACTCGTGCTTATCACGCCGATAGAGTTTACTATGGATGCGGAAGCCCGGCGCAGGGAAAAAGAAAGTTTACTCAAGGGCAGTTTTGCCGTAAGGTGGCTTTTCCTCTCACGTAAGATTTCTATTGAGAGGCCGGAAAAAAAGGAATCTGACGATAGGTCAGAAAAGGGCAAAAAATGTGAACTCAAGGATGAAACAGAAATTGAAATACGGAAGGAAATAGAGAGGGAAAAAGAGAAAGAAATTGAAAAAAGGAAAATTAAAGGAATTGAAAAGGAAAAAGAAGAAAAAATTTGGGCCGAAAAAGGTGGGGTGGCAGAGAAGAAAGTAGAGGGGATTGAAAAAGAAAAAGGGAAAGGAAAAGAAAAAAAAGAAATAAAAGAAAAAATTGAAAAGGAAATAGAGGAGACTAAAGAATCTAAAAAGTTTTGGAAAAAGGAATACTCTTATATTTTAAGGGCATTCCGTTGCCTTAGTGAACCTTTGTTCCGGCTTTTTTTCGATACATTGAATGCCTTGAAGATCAAACATCTTGATGCTGATTTTACCTTCGGCCTGCCCGACCCTGCAGACACGGGGATGCTCTGCGGCGTTGCTCACTCCCTTGTAGGGGGGCTTCATGGGAGGTGCAGGCAGTGCAACGTTTATATCAATCCTGTATTCATGGATCCGGTCCTGGATTTCCGGGGGAATACAAAAATCAGTATAAAAATATATTCCATTATTTTCTCATTTTTTAAATTTATATTAAACCGGAAAACTTTATGTTTTACATATTCGATTATTAAAGAATGGCTTCAGGGTAAACTGAAAGCTCATTCCCAGGCTTTATAATTATGAATGTGTAAACGAGGATACAGATGGATAAGATTAGAATAGTGTCTCCATCCAGGCTTCATTTAACCCTTATTGACCTCAATGCGGAGATTGGTAGGGTTGATGGAGGGGTGGGGATTACCCTCGATTCTCCCGTTCTCAAGCTTTCCGCAGAAAAAGCGGATTCCGTTGAGGTGCTCGGGAATTCCGGTCTTACGGGAAAAATCCGAAGTTCAGCCCTTGCCCTGCTCCCCGAGGGAGAAGGTATACGCATCCGGGTCGAAGCAGATTATCCTGACCATGTAGGGTTTGGTTCGGGTACCCAGGCAGCGCTTTCCGCGGGAAAGGCCGTAAACGAACTTTACGGTCTTGGAAAATCCGTAACTGAAATTGCCATTGCCGCAAACCGGGGGACCACCTCGGGGATCGGTGTCGCAGCTTTTGAAAGGGGCGGCTTCCTGCTGGACGGCGGGCACAGGTTCGGGGATAAGAAAACCTTCTCACACGATGTGAAGGGGGTGCCCCCGGGTCTTTTGCTCTCCAGGTACGAGTTTCCTGACTGGCCGATTGTTGTTGCAGTCCCCGACGGCCAGGGGGTCCATGACGATAAGGAGATCAATGTCTTCAATACGACTTGCCCGATCCCGCTTTCCGAGGTAAGGGAGGTTTCTCACGTGATCCTTATGCAGATGCTGCCCGCCCTCCTTGAAGGGGATCCCGAGAGTTTCGGGGCTGCGGTCAATCACGTCCAGACCGTGGGCTTCAAAAAGCGAGAGGTTGACCTCCAGCCGATCGCGCAGGATACTATGGCTTTCATGCGGGAGAACGGCTGTTACGGGGCAGGCATGAGTTCCTTCGGGCCTCTTGTCTACGGCCTGGTTGACAACTCCAGGGAAGCGGCTCAGGTCAGGAACGAGGTCCAGAGGATGCTCGATGAGTCGGTAGGTGGAACTGCACTTTTGACGAAAGCCAGGAATAAAGGTGCGGATATCATCTAAAGATGCGGACATCTCTTGTTGAGTCAGTTCCTGGCAACTTGCTCTGCTTCTGAAAGCTCCTGCCGGACTAAGCCGAAAAGGTTTGCCTGTTCTATCTTTTTCAGAAGCGATCGAAGGGGTTAGCCCTAAGCTTTATGAATATGTAACGAGGATACAGATGGATATGATTAGAATAGTGTCTCCATCCAGACTTCATCTGACCCTTATTGACCTGAATGCGGAGATTGGCAGGGTTGATGGAGGGGTGGGAATCACACTTGAATCCCCGGGCATGGAACTTTCCGCAGTTGAAGCTGAGACTGTGGAGGTCCTTGGTGATTCCGTTCTCGCAGGGAGGGTGCGAAAAGCGGCGAAGTCCTTACTTCCCGAGGACCGGGGGATCAGGATCAATATCGAAAGGGACATCCCTGATCATGTAGGGCTGGGTTCCGGGACCCAGGCCGCAATTTCGGCTGCCGCAGCTGTAAATGAAGTTTATGGGCTTGGTAAATCTGTCAGGGAACTTGCGGTTGCCGTAGGGAGAGGGGGAACTTCCGGTATAGGGGTTGCTGCCTTTGAAAATGGGGGATTTCTCCTGGACGGAGGGCACAAATTCAAGGACAAGGGTGCTTTTTCCCCTTCAGCCGCCAGCCATGTGCCCCCGGGGCCTGTACTTTTCAGGGAGGATTTCCCGGACTGGCCTATCATCCTTGCAATAGCGGACACCAAAGGGGCCCATGATGCGGAAGAGGTTGATATTTTCAAAAAGGTCTGCCCCATTCCCCTGGCTGAAGTCCAGGAAGTTGCTCATGTGATTCTCATGCAGATGCTTCCCGCGCTCGTGGAAGAAGACCTGGAAAGCTTTGGAGCTGCGGTCAATCACCTCCAGACTGTCGGCTTCAAAAAGCGGGAGGTCGAAATCCAGCCCCGGCCGGTGCTCGATGTCGTACAGTTCATGCGGGATAACGGAGCAAGCGGCTCCGGAGTCAGCTCCTTCGGGCCTGTGGTCTACGGGATTGCAGGGAGCATGAGTGAAGGTGAAAAGCTCCGAAAGGAAGTCCAGCAGATGCTTGACGAGTCCATCGGGGGAGAAGCTCTGCTCACGAAAGCGAGGAACAGGGGTGCGGAGATCTCCGGAGGGCTTTTTTGAAACTTGAGGCCTGGTTCGGGACGCTTGATCTGGGCGAGGACGGGAAAGTCCTTGCATCAGATCCTTTTTCAAAAAATGTCAGGGAGCTTGCGCTTCGTTCCCTTTCCCTGAGGGAAGCGGGAAAAGGTATTCCTCCTGCAGGTTTTGACCTCCGCTCCGCTGCTCTTGCCTGTGGGTTTGTCGGATCTCCGGAAGAGTATGATTCCCTCTTACACGAAGTAACCCTGGATGCTGCAAAGCTGCAGATCTCGGGGGCTTTAACGCCTGACCAGCGCATAATCCTTGCAGTGGAAGCCCTGGATGATGTAAATGAGACTGTAAACGTCCTTTCGGAAAGGCTTTCCGAGTGGTACGGGGGTTATTTCCCGGAAAGCGGTTTGAGTGGGGAAACCCTGGCCCGGTTTGTCGCAAAATACGGTTCCAGGAAAAATGTTGCCCCTGAAGATCCTCTTTACGCAAAAGCCGCGGATTCCATGGGTGCGGAACTCGAAGCCTTTGATGAGGAACTTCTCAAAGGATTTGCCACAAGCGTCTGCAGCCTCTACGACCGGCGGAAGCAGATCGAGGCATATATAGAATCCAGTATGGAAAACACAGCTCCAAACCTTAGCCTGCTTGCAGGTCCCATGCTTGGGGCAAGGCTTATCAGCATCGCAGGCAGCCTGGAAAAACTTGCCGCTTTTCCCTCCAGTACGATCCAGGTAATAGGGGCTAACAAAGCCCTTTTTAAGCACCTCAGGTCCAGGGCTCCCTCCCCGAAACACGGGATAATTTTCAGCCACCCCCTGATCAATACCTCTCCCTGGTGGCAGCGGGGGAAAATCGCAAGAGCCGTTGCTGCAAAGCTTTCCCTGGCTGCGAGAACGGACCTTTACTCCGGGGAAAAAGTCCCCTCCCTTGCAGAAAAACTGGACGCAAAGGTGCAGCAGATCCGGCTTCTGAATCCCGAACCTCCCCGGAAAAAGCCGGAAAGCGGGTTAAAGCCAAAAGGAAAAAAGAAAAGGAGGCAGTAAATGCCCGAAGTAAAGACTCTTTCCGAAGGAATTTTTGAAATTACGAAGGGCAAAAAGTATCTCGCCACGAAAAACCTGGTCCCGGGTATGACTGTCTACGGGGAAAGACTACTCTCTATCGAAGGCTCGGAGTACAGGACCTGGGACCCGCGCCGGAGCAAGCTTGGGGCAATGGTACTCAAAAAGTTCAGAATTCCTCTCAGGCAGGATTCAAAAGTCCTCTATCTTGGGGCTGCTTCCGGCACAACGGTTAGCCATGTCTCGGATATTGTACCCGGAGGGGCAGTTTATGCCGTTGAGTTTTCCCCCCGGAGCATGCGGGACCTGATAAGCCTTGTAGCCCGCCGTAGTAACCTGCACCCGATCCTTGCAGACGCTGGAAAACCCAATATCTATGCCCACCTGGTCGAACCGGTGGACGTGGTCTTCCAGGACGTTGCCCAGCCTAACCAGGCCGAAATCGCTGCGAGGAATGCAGCCCGCTATTTGAAAAGTGACGGGTATCTCCTGTTAGCCATCAAAGCCCGGAGCATTGACACTGCGGCAAACCCGAAACAGGTTTTCAGGGACGAAATCAAAAAACTGGAGCAGGCATTCGAACCAAAGTTTGAAATCCTTACTGCCAGGGACCTGAAACCCTATCATGAAGACCATCTCGGCGTCCTGGCAAAGCTCAAAAAATCGGACTGAAAAGTCGAAGGAATTGGGCTAAAGACCATTTTAATTCGGCTAATAGTCATCTGAATTATAGTCCCGAACGTAAATATTTACACTTACATTATAACCACAGAAGACACAGAAAGCACGGAAAGATTGTTCCCCAATTTCCTTTATTCCGTGTTTTCCGTGCTTTCTGTGGTTAAACTTTCACTTGAGATTGGTGAAGGAATTTGAGTCCTTGACTATAGTTGAAAGCCGTGGAAATTTGGATAATGAATTTGGATAAAGAGTTGCAGGAATCAGCCTGAAAAGCCAAAGGAAAAAGGTTAAGAACTACAGAAAAGCTTTGGAAAAGGTTCCTGAATACCCTTCTCATCTCCTGATGTTCACAAACAGTCTCTTTTTCGTGACCGGAATAAGTTTTTTCCACTCCACGACTGCGTCTTCTTCAAAAGTATATTCATCCACTGTTTTGTCCGAGAATTTCCCGTCAACTTCATAAATGTAAAAGCCTTCCTCTCCGTCCGTGGAAACTACTTTTATCCTGTTTCCCATCTGTGTGACCTCCACGGCGGCAACACTTTTCAGGGCTTCAAGGAGGGTTGTGCCTTCTTCAACTTCTACGTCCCGGTTTTCTGCAAAGTGGTCCAGAAATGAATATACGTTGCTGATTTTGATTGCTATCATATGGAGGTTCCCTAACTTTTTTCTCTCAACCAGTTCGGCTTCCTCCAGGATCTTTATGTGTTTGGCAGCTACGGGTACGGAGATCCCCAGTTCCCTGGCAATACCTGAGATGTGAGTGTCCTCTCCGCTCAGGAGTTCAAGAATGGAGAGGCGGGTATCGCTTGATATTGCTTTGAATAGTTTCTCTCCCCCTCCGTTTATTCCTGAATTCTTCATAACATTTACTACCATAATGTGTTCCTATACAAACTCCATTACTTATAATTATTGCTATTCATAAATACAAGTAATATATTATATGCCCTCTTTTAGCTACTTTTTTCTAATTGCATTTACTCAAATTTACTTGAATTTTATTTTCTCCATTCCACAATCCCAAATCAAATCTCAAATGTTAACAGAGTTAATTAGGGCATAATTAATATTAACAATCCGTCAATATTTCTTATTCCCTCTTCCGATTATTTTTTTAATCGCTGATTATAATAATCCTTTACTATTTTCTGATGTTATTTTTTTAATTTTTTAGTTCTTAAGTTCAGGTCCATAGTTCTTCCTAAACTTCTCCTTCTCTAAAAAACGATCTCAGCTTCGGGCTTGTTAGCCTTCTGGGTAATAATCGTTACCCAAAAACCAGTTTTTATTTAACTCAATTCTAAATGCACAGAGAGATACTATGGACTCTGCTGTATTGACTGTTATTGGGATTTTAATAGGTATCCTCATCTTCGGGCTTAAAACTGGATTAGGTTGTGGCTTTTCAAACCTAAAAACGCGAGAAATCCTCGCAGTCGGAAGCAGTTATTTCTTTTTGGCCCTGCTCTTTGGAAGTATTGTGGATAACATAAGCATGGATAGTTTTGAAAAAATTTCATCGATGGGCATGGGGATTCACGTGATCGTTTCCCTGTTTCTCATTGGAGCCGGGATTTACACCCAGAAAAAGTGGAACTCGGGAAAGGATGTTTCAAGGCATACCTTCCTCGCCATCTCAATGCCCTGCCCTGTCTGCCTGACGGCTCTTGCGGTATCCTGCTTGCTGCTGGCTTCCACCCTTGACATAGGCGGGTTGAAGATCGGACTTCTTGTAGGAACTGCTTTTTTCATCTCGGTTGTAGGCTCTTCCCTCATTTTCAGGAAAATGGGCAAGACTCCCGAGACCCTGGGAACCGTTATGATGCTCCTCGGAATCTATTACCTTCTGGGGGCTTTGCTGATCCCTGCCTACATGAAAACTAAACAGATGCACCTGGCTACCCTGGACGGAGGCAGTTCAGGAGTGGTTCCCCTATTGATACTGGGACTCATCATTCTGGGAGGGTTTTTCCTCGGGCATGTGAGGTCTGAACAATGAGTGCAGGCCCCATCTTCGAGATAATGTATACCTTCTCCTCGGCTCTGCTCTATCCGGTAATCTTGATCCTTCTGTTTCTGGTGCTTTTTTCCCTGATCCTTATCGGGGAATTTCTCTCCGAGTACGCAAAGCGGCACAGGGACAGGGACAATCTGGAAGTTCAGTGCAAGGGTTTAAGGGAATCCTGCCTGAATTCAAACTTTTCGGAGGCTGCCAGAGTTCTGGGAAACATAAAGCAGAACTACATGGTAAGTGCTTTTTCGAGAGAAGCTTCGAAGTACCTGAACGACATGAACTTCCCGGCGATCGAAAGGCTTTCCGAGGACTATGAAATCAAAATGGCCAAGCGCCTTGAGCAAACAAAGATCGTTGCAACGATTTCCCCCATGCTCGGGCTTATGGGGACCCTTATCCCTCTCGGCCCCGCTCTGATAGGGCTTTCAAGCGGAGACATTGCCACGCTTGCAAACAACCTCATGATCGCCTTTGCCACTACGGTTGTGGGGCTCTTTGCCGGAATCATCGGCTACGTCCTGACCCAGATCAGGAGGCGCTGGTACTGGGAAGATATGTCAGATATCGATTACATCCTTGACACAATCGAAGAAAAAACAGGAGATTAAGGATGAAAAGATCAAAATCGAGACGCTACCACCGTACAGGTCTCCTCGCTGACCCTGATGACCAGAACCCCCTTACCGGGGTTGCCAACCTTTTCGACGTGGCTATGGTCTTCTCGGTTGCCCTGCTGGTCGCCCTGGTGATGTCCTACCAGCTCCCTGAACTCCTGAACCCCAACGAAGATATCACTATTGTGAAAAATCCGGGGCAGCAGGATATGAAGATCATTATCAAGGAAGAGGGGAAACCCATAGAAGTCCTGAACATGACCGACAACATCGGGGGAGGGACAGGAGAAGCTCTCGGTACGGCTTATAAACTGGCTGACGGCAGGGTAATTTACGTGCCTGAAAGTGAGGAAGAGGCCGGAGGCAACGAGACCTCTCCCTCAGATTAATTTTTTTTTCTAAATTCAATGCAAGTAAATTTGTCTTAAAACAAGTTTCTTTGATTATTCACATTGAATAAAAATTTGTATCTATAAACCCCTGCCGGAACTTCTCTTTATTTTATGGGGTTAGTGAGAGGTTCCGGCATTTTCGAGGAAAGCAAATGCTCAAAAGAACGGATTTTTTGGTAAAACCATTTTTATTTTTGTTGATTCTTCTGGTGCTTTCAGCACCCGTATTGGCAGATGAAAACAAAATTAATATTACGTATGTAGCATGGCAGCCGGGTGAGGCTCTGGAGCTGGCGAGCCAGACAAATCCGTATAGCGGATTTATTGAATACACTTACATTCCGGCATTTAAGGATACATATTATGCAAGTGATGAATTGCTGGCAGCTGTCGATAGTGGATTTTTGGAAACTCAGGATGTCATATTCTTTGACAGGGTTGGCGATACGGTCTTTAACGGGATAAATGAAAGCCTGGAATCTGCCCATGGTAATGGGACCTCATTGCTTAGCATAAACTCAGACAGTGCACCTTTTTATTTCGATTATTCCTCAAATGGCTCCACTGCTGATCCGATATGCAACTATTACAACAACATGAGCACAGTGGGGTTAGGACTCAAAAACGCAGAAAACTTGCTGATTTACCTGGCAAAAGAGTACGGGAATCATACCGAGATAACCGGTGATTGGGACAATACGATTGTAAACTACAACGAATTCCTGTTTGTCCTGGGGACGGAATTCAATGAAGAGGCTCTGAATAATGCGGTTCTGGACGGCAATATCTCGGAAGAACTCAACATAACGGTTTTCACAAAGGATACTCCTGTACCGGAAGGCTTTGATTTCTCCAACTATTCTATGATTTTCATAGATTCCCAGAGTGAAAATGCGGTAAATAACTCGACAGATAGCATAAATCTTGCCAGGACACACGGTTCAATGGTCATAGGGTACAACCTTTCCTCCAATATCACTCTGCCAAACGTTGACCTGTATTCGGACGAATACAAGGATATCGAAAGATACTGGATACAGGGCGGCGAGACAAACATGAAAAACATGCTCAAATTAATGGGGCAGAAGTTTGCACAAATCTGGCAGGATGAACTGATCGATGAACCTGAAATAGTTCTGCCAAAGGTGAATGTGACTTACATCCTTAATTCCGATGTTGAGATTTCTTTCATGAAGGAGGTCCTTGATGAAAGAAAAGTGATCACAGACAGGTTCAATGTCAGAGTCATGACCGGCACAGAGGCCATAAACAACGACATTGACGTATCAAACGATGATGTAATAATACTTTACATGGTGGGAGCTAACGAACTTCCTGAACTGAAGGACAAACTTCTTGAAGCACAGTACAACGGTGCACAGATAGGGATGTTCGGAATGCTGGCAGATGTGTACGGGATAGCAACGTTCGACATGGAAGTACCGCCATATGATGTGTTGAAAGATTACCGCACAAACAGCGGGTATACGAATATGGAGAACTGGATCCGTTGCACTGGCGCAATGCTGGAGGATGTCTACATAGAATATGCTCCTGCACAGGCCCCTGACGTTTCGAAGAATGGTATATACCATCCGGATGCCTTCCCCAGGATCTTTGGGAACAGTACGGAGTATCTTGAATGGTATGCCGAAAACGGATATAATTCCTCTGCTCCAACAATAGGTATTATCAGTAACGATTTTGGTCAGACGACAATTTCATTCACGGCTGAGGATGCACTCATCAGAGAACTTGAATCAAAGGGGTGCAATGTAATCCTCACAACAGATGATGTTTGTGATGGAAATCTGGACTATTTCACCAGAGACGGAGAAGTACTTGTCGATTCGATCGTTTCAGTGAAAGGTTTCTATCTCAACTATAACGACCATGAAAAAGCAGTAGAATACCTGCAGAAAACATACAACGTTCCCGTCTTAAAAGCTGTAACCGATTATTACCAATATCCCGAAAAGTACCTTGAAAATGTAAATGGGCTCAGTTCCACTTCCATTCCTTCCCAGGTCACACAACCGGAAATAGATGGACTAACCGATTACATATGGATAGCAGGAAGGACTCAAAACGATGAAGGAACGTATTACTATGAACCTCTCACGTACCAGGTCGAATGGATATGCGACAGGGCAATTGCATGGGCAGAACTTGGAGAAATGGATAATGCTGCCAAGAAAATCACCATCATTTACTATAACCATGAAGGTGGTAAGAACAACATCGGCGCCAGCTACCTTGATATCAGTTCAAGCTTCACTCTCCTGTTAGAGGACATGCAGGCAGCCGGATATGACCTTGGAAACAACAGCATTCCAAACGGCAGCAAGTTCATTGACCTTTTCATAACAAGCAGAAACGTAGGGACGTGGGCGCCCGGAGAACTTGAGAAAGTCGTAGAGTCAGGCTATGTAACTCTGCTCCCTTCAGAGGAATACCTTGAATGGTACAACACGCTGCCTGAAAGTGTCCGCTCAGAAGTTGAGGAAACATGGGGAGAAGCCCCTGGCGATGTCATGACCTATGAAAATGAAAGCGGAAAGTACTTTGTAATACCTACGATACAGCTTGGCAACATCAATTTCATACCCCAGCCAACAAGATCAAAACTTTCCGATGAGTCGCTCACATACCATAACTCATCAATACCTCCGACACACCAGTATCTTGCAGCGTATTTCTGGATCAACAGCATATACGATGCTGATGCCATTATCCATTTCGGTACCCATGGTACACAGGAATGGTTACCAGGCAATGAAGTCGGATTGTGGAGATATGACTATCCATCCATCATGGTGGCTGAAACACCGGTTGTATACCCCTATATCATGGATAACGTAGGTGAAGGAACACAGGCAAAGCGCCGCGGTAACGCAGTCATAATCGACCACCTGACACCTCCCATCGTTGAGGCTGGCCTCTATGGTGACCTTGCAACATTGCATGAGAAAATCCACAATTATGAGGATGCAAAGGGTGACAACGAAACCGGAATGATGGTGCTGTACCGCAACAGTACGATACAACTGTATGATAATCTGACCCTTGGAGAGGATCTCGGGGTTTCAACTGATGAATTGTCTGCCATGACAGATAATGAATTTGAGAGCTTCCTGGACAGTGTGCTGCACGATTACCTGCACGAACTGCAATCGGAACTCATGCCTTACGGCCTCCATATCTTCGGTGTTGCACCGGAAGATGAGAAACTTGTCTGCATGGTCAAATCCATGCTGGGTGATGATTTCACAGACCATATCTATGATGCATTGCCTAAAGTCAACGGAACCGAGGAAGACTGGCAAAATGAAGCCGATTCTGATGCCGTGTTGCTTTTGAATTCCACGTTGCTGCAAGGAACCAGTGTGACAGGTGCCCAGCTTGAGGTACTTAACTTTACCAATGAAAACATAACAGCAGACCTTGAACTGGGAATCGTGTATGCCAATAACCTGGCTCTGACAACCCGAGAGATAAACCAGACACTGCGGGCTCTCAATGCAGAATACATTGAACCGGGAACCGGTAACGATCCTATCCGCAATCCAGAAGCATTGCCCACTGGAAAGAACTTCTACAGCTTTGACCAGAGGACTATCCCGGACGAAGAAACGGAAGCCATGGGGCGTGCAGTTATCAACACATGGCTTGATTCATATTATGCGGAAAATGGTACCTATCCTAACAAAGTAGCCTTTGTTCTCTGGTCTGTTGAAACCATGCGCCATGAAGGACTTATGGAAGCGCAGATATACGAGCTTCTGGGTGTGGAAATTAAAAGGACCAGTGGGAGGATAACAGGATTTGAAGTTATCCCTCAGGAAAATATGACCCATCCTAGAATTGATGTGTTACTGGTACCCTCAGGACTCTATCGTGATACCTTCCCATACCAGCTTGAACTAATGGACACTGCGGTACGCACGGTTGCAGACCTCAATGAGACGAATGAGACAAATTACGTCAGGATGAATTCGCTCATAATAGAAAGTGCAATGCTGGAAAGTGGGTACAATGAAAGTGTTGCACATTATATCTCAAGGTCCAGAATCTTCAGTGAAGCTCCAGGAACCTATGGTACCGGAGTGGTGGAAGCTGTGGAGGCAAGTGACACATGGGACAACACCTCCGAGATTGCTGACCTGTTCATTTCCAGGATGTCAAATGTTTATGGAGCGGATGTGTGGGGAGATAATTATGAGGATGTATTCAAGCTCAACCTGATGGGAGTAGATGCAGCTATTCACAGTGATACATCTAACCTCTATGGCCTCATGGACAACGATGATTACTACCAGTATCTCGGCGGACTCGGGCTTGCCGTAAAAACGCTGAGTGGTGAAGCTCCTTCGATGTTTGTTGCCGACTTTACAAGTGTTGCCAATCCTGAGATTATCACCCTTGGAGAAGCTTTCAGTAAGGAGCTGGCAGCCAGATACCTCAATCCGAACTGGCTTAACGGAATGATGGAGTTTGATTATGCCGGTGCCAGGGAAATGATGAAGGCTGTAGAGTACATGTGGGGCTGGGAGGCAACTACCCCTGACCTGGTAACGGATTCGGACTGGGAAAAAATGTATGAGACACTGATACTGGACTCACAGAATGTTGGTGTGGATGAATTCCTTAAGGAAAATGCATATCAGTACCAATCCGTAACAGCGAGGATGATCGAAACTATAAGGAAAGAATCCTGGGATGCTTCGGATGAAGTGCTGCAGAACCTGGTCAAAGAGTATGTCGAATCTGTGGCCGAAAACGGTGTCACATGCTGCCACCATACCTGCGGCAATGCCCTGCTTAATGAGTATATACAGGGTGTAATGTCAGTCCCGGGAGTTGTCGACCCGGATACCGCAAAAGAATATGAGAGACTGATGCAGGAGGCAACACAAAGGGAGCTTCCGCAGTCCAGTGAAGGTAGCAGCCACAGCAGCAACGGGCACCAGACAAGTGTTGCCGAAAAACTCAACCAGACCTCTACAAACACCGAAGAAACTGCCAGCAACCAGACTGTTCAGGACTCGGATGTCGGGTATGGTGTTGATTCTCCCGAACCTGCTCCTGAAGTCCGACAAGCTGCAGATTCCGATTACGTCGAAGGCTATGAGATGACAAGGGAAACTGCCGAAAAAGAGTCAGGAGGCATGTCTTTCTCAGGTGCTGACATTGTGGGCACTTTGTTCGTACTTGCAGCAGTTGGAGGAATCTATCTCGGATTCAGGAAAAGGAAGTTTTGAATATGGATGTCTGAAAAGCGGCGCGATATTATGCGCCGTACTTTTTTTCTTTTTTTCTGGCTATTATTCTTTTTCCCCCTCTTTAATTACCATTTTTTTTGGCTCTGTAGAAATCCTCTGAAATAAAGAATCTCCATTAATTTGAACTGAATGGATTGGTATGCTTCTTCTTATTTGTTTTAAGCCTCTTGAAGCTGATTTAGATCGGTTCTCTTCAGAGCTATTTTTTTAATATCTCCCTCTCTTTTATGTGCCGGCTTATAGAAGGCTGCCAACTTCCATTAATGAAAAACGGTTTCAATAGGCATGTTGTTACCACAATGGGTAACATCCGTTATCCAAAAACCAGCTTTTATTTAATAAAGTTCTAAATTCTCAGAGAGATAATATGGACTCTGCTGTATTGACTGTTATTGGATTTTTAATAGGGATCCTCCTCTTTGGGCTTAAAACTGGATTCGGTTGCGGCTTTTCAAACCTAAAAACGCGGGAACTCCTCGCAGTCGGAGGCAGCTATTCCTTTTTGGCCCTGATTTTCGGAAAGGTTGTAGACCACATAAGCATGGATCGTTTTGAAAAAATTTCTTCCATGGGCATGGGAATTCATGTCTTAGTATCTTTGCTTCTCATCGGAGCCGGGATTTACACTCAGAAAGAATGGAACTCCGGAAGGGATATTTCAAGGCATAACTTCCTCACCATCTCAATGCCCTGCCCTGTCTGCCTGGCGGTTCTTGCTGTGCCTGCTTGCTGCTGGCTTTAAATTTGTCTTAAATCAATCTGCCTTTCATATCTAAAATTATACAAAAATTAATATGGAAAACCCTGTCGGAACTTCTCTTTGTTTTATGGGTTGTGAAAGCTTCCGGCATTTTCGAGGAAAACAAATGCTCAAACGAAAGGATTTTTTGATAAAATTAATATTAGGTCTATTGATTTTGCTGGCTTTTTCAATGCCAGCGGTATCGGCATCAGAGAACCAGATAAATGTAACATATGTGGGCTTATCTGAGCCAGCAGAGATACTTCAGTCAGCAAGCTTTAGCAATGTATACTCTGATCAGATCAATTTTACCTATATTCTCGCATATGGGGGAGATGATCTTCAAAATGCTTCTGAAAGCGGTTTTTTCTCAACCCAGGATGTAATTTTCTGTGATATGTTATGGGCTCCAGTTTTTAATGAGACCAACAGTAGTTTTTTCTCTGCATATGAAAACGGAGCTTCCTTACTGTCCATAAGATCTACTGACACACCTGATTACTTTGTTTATGCATCAGATGATTCTGTTGATGCTAAAATAGGCAGCTACTTCAACAATATGGATTCAGAAACTTTTGAAGGTACAAAGAATGCCGAAAACTTACTGATCCACCTTTCCAGAGAATATGGGGGGCACCCTGAAATAACAGACAGCTGGCCGATGATCAACATCACATACATTGGCTGGTCTGAAAATCCTTCAATTGCAGCTGCAAGTATGACATGTCCTTATTCAGAATTCATTGATTATACTTATCTGAACGTAAACGATGATGTTTCAGACGGTTCAAATGACGTTTTTCTTTCCCATCAAGATGTTATTTTCTGTGACATGCTGCTCTATAGTGAAGATCTAAATAACACTTTCTCGATGGCAGATCAGAACGGCTCTTCGCTAATTGATATACGCTCTTCAGGAACTCCAGAATTCTTTGACTATATTTCTGATGGCGATGATGAAGACCGCATCTGTACATATTACAACGGTATGAGTGTCAATACTTTTTCAGGTATCAAGAGCTCTGAGAACCTTTTGATGTATCTTTCAAGAGAATATGGTAACCATCCTGAAATCACAGATGAATGGCCAAAAATCAACTTTACCTATGTTTACTATGACCAGCAGACATCCCCGACTCCTGCTATTGAACTTGCAAGCATGACAAACCCTTACGCAGAGTTCATCAATTATAGCTTCATACTCTCTTATGGGTCAGGTGGTCCCAGTGAAGAACTGTTGCAAGCTTCAGATAGTGGTTTCCTTTCACAGCAGGATGTCATCTTTTGTGACATGATAGGGTATGATGATAACTTTACCAATGCATTCCTCCCTGCTCATGAGAACGGCTCTTCATTGCTTGACATAAATTCAGGCCTTACTCCTGATTTCTTCGATTATGTTTCAAATGGTACTGAAAATGATACTATTTACCTCTACTATAGCAACATGGGTACGGATTCATATGGCCAGCTAAACGCTGAGAATTTTTTGACATACATCGCCAAAGAATATGGCAATAAACCTGACCTTACATCTGGATGGTGTCTTTCAGACCAGGGCGAAGTTATTCCTTCTGAATTTATCTATCACCCTGATGCTGAAAATAAATACTTTGAAAACCTTTCTACATATCTGGATTGGTATGAAAATTCCTCTTCAGATCATCACGTGTATGACCCATCCAAACCAACAATTGGAATGTGGTTCCATAGGCCGGATTACATGGAAGGTAATGCAGCTATTGTCGATTCTTTGATAAAGGATATTGAAGACAAGGGCTGCAATGTAATTGTAGGGGCGGATACCTTCTATGACATTAAAGGATACTATTGTGGTGAAAATGAAACTCCACTTGTTCAATCTATAATATCCCTAAAAAGCTTCAGCCTCGATACTGGTATAGGTATTGATCCTCGTATCTATGAAGGTTATGGATTTGATTCATTGACGCATCTTGATGTGCCAGTACTTAGGGGAATAGTGGTAGAAGTAAATTCTAAGCCCGATCCTGCAGATGCAAACAGAGGAATCCCAAATGATCAAGTAGTCCGCAAGACCATGATGCCAAATATTGATGGTATATTCGAGTATATTGTGATCGGCCAGAAAGTTGAATCAGATGTCGGGACACAGTACGTTCCTATGGAGGGCCAGATCGATTGGATCACAAACAGAGCCATCAAGTGGGCAAATCTCAAACTGGAGAAAAACAGCGATAAGAAAGTTGCAGTAATTTACTACAATTATCCTTCAGGCAAGGATAACATCGGTGCCAGCTACCTTGACACGATAACAAGTATGAGGCTCTTGCTTGAAGAAATGGATGATGCAAACTATACGGTCTCCAGCATTCCTGAAAACAATTCAGCGCTTCTGGAAATGCTGCAGTCCCAGGGTATAAATGCAGGTTCGTGGGCTCCGGATGTTCTTGACGGAATGGTCGAGAACAGGGAAGAGTGGGGCTTGCAGCTCATCCCGATGGAACAGTATCGCACATGGTTTGAGGAGGAAGTGCCTCAGGACCTTCAGGATCAGGTTATCGAGGAATGGGGTGTTCCGTGGGATGAAGATCTGCCAGAGAACAAGTCCTTGATGATATGGGAAAACGAAAGTGGAAAATATCTGGTGATCCCTGCTGTCCAGTTTGATAACGTATGGCTCATGCCTCAGCCTGCACGCGGATTCTTACAGAACGATGATACCCTTTATCACAGTGCTATTGTCCCGCCACCTCACCAGTACATATGTTTCTATCTTTGGTTAAATAAGGAATGGAATCCGGATGCAATTATTCACTTAGGTACTCATGGAACCCATGAATGGCTTCCTGGACAAACCTACGGGATGAACCGTACTGCGGAATGGGCTCCCATCTTGCTACAGGACCTTCCGAATATATATCCCTACATCGTCGCCAATGTGGGAGAGGGGTTAACGGCTGAATACCGTGGAAATGCTCTGATCATTGACCACCTTACCCCAACTCTTGAAAGATCTGGCAGTTACGGTGAAATCGCAAATCTTTCCCAGCTCATGCAGACTTATTACGGACCTGAAATGAGTGAGCAGACCAAGCAGGCTTACCAGATAGATATCATTGATGAAATGGTCGGTCTGAACCTGGATCTCGATCTTGGTATTAATGTCACAGAGTTGTATTCATACAACACAACTCAGTTCGGTGATTTCATCAAGAATGTACTCCATGAATATGTCGAAGAAGTAGAAGGTGAAAACATGCCCTACGGAATGCATATCCTCGGTCAGGTTCCTTCGACCAATATGTCAGATCCGACACGTGATGAGCTTTCTGCCATGGTATGGGCTATGCTTGGAAACAAATTTGATGAGAATGTAACCCTGGCTTTCTATCCGGAAGATGAATATCCGTTAGGTATTCCTTCCAATGATACAAAGGTAATGCAACTTGTCTGGGAAGTTGTAACCAATGAAACCAGTGTCAATGACTCCCAGCTCATGGTGTACGGTGAAATCAACGAATCTGTTACTGCAGATCTGGAACGCGGTCTAATCTACCGTGACCGTCTCCTTGCCTCCACAATTGAGATGGACCGTGTGATTGGTGCCTTATCTGGAGAATTTATCCCTGCAGGTCCAGGTACAGACCCTGTCATGAACCCGGCAGCAGTGCCTACCGGAAGGAATTTCTATGGAGTTGATCCGGATCTCTATCCATCCGAAGCAACATGGAGGATGGGGAAATATCTTGCTGAACAACTGCTTCAGGACTATTACGAAAAATATGGTGAATATCCGAGAAAGGTCTCCTTCTCGCGCTTCGGGGTGGAATTCATCAGAGATCATGGAACTCTTGAGGCTGAAATCCTTTATCTGCTTGGTGTAGAGCCGGGATGGAATGGCAACAAGAAGATTGATCACGAGCAATTTAAGTTGATACCCGAAGAAGAACTGGGTCCAAGCTATGGTGAGTATCCCGGAAGGCCCAGAATTGATATTGTCTATGTAACTGCAGGAATGAGGGATGCTTTCCCGAGCAAGATCAAAATGATCGATTATGCGGTCCAGATGGCAAGTGAGGCTCCTTCAGGAAATTACACAAATTATGTGAATGAAAGCAGTTCAGCAATATATGATGAATTGTATACCCAGTTTATTGCTCAGGGGATGAGTGAAGAAGAGGCTTCAAGCCTTGCAGGGCAGCTTTCAACCATGCGATGCTTTGCCGTAATGGACGGCACCTATGAAATAGGAACAGGTAACGCAATTGATTCAAGTGACTCCTGGGATGATGAAAGTGCAATTGCCGAACTGTATCTTGAAAAAATGGGATACGTTTACGGACAATCTCTCTGGGGCTTCAAGAGTTCGGAACTATTGATCGGAAATCTTAGAAATGTGGATGCATCTGTTCATTCAGATTCTTCTAATCTCTACGATACGCTGGATAATGACGATTTCTTCCAGTACTTCGGTGCGTTGAATCTTGCAACGAGGTATGTATCAGGAGAGACTCCCGAAATGTATGTTTCAGATACCCGCGATCCCGATGCCGCCAGGATGGTGGGAATGCAGGAGTATCTAATGAAAAACCTGCGTTCCAGATACTGGAACCCCAAATGGGTAGAGGGCATGCAAGAATCCGGTTATGCTGGTGGAAGAATGTTCTCAGAATTCGTGGATAATCTCTGGGGATGGGAAGTGTCCGATCCTGAGCTTGTTGATGACAGTGTCTGGCAGCAGACCTATGAAATCTACACAAGTGAAGAAATGAAAGAGTGGTTCAATGAAAATAATAAATATGCATACCAATCAATTACCGGCAGAATGATTGAAGCTATAAGGAAAGGGTACTGGACACCATCGGAAGATGTAATTCAACAACTTGCCCAGGATTACTCCGAATCCGTTGAAGAATATGGGGCAGCATGTTGCCACCATACCTGCGGGAACCCCCTGCTGAACGAATTTGTTTCCGGCAGTCTCTCTGTCCCGACCCAAAATCCAGAAAACTCCCATAAATCCGGAAGCGGGAATAAGGGTAGCTCTACCCCCACAATCAGGAGTTCCGAAGGAAGCAACCAGACCTTAACCAGTGATGCGGTTGCAGGTTATGGGACCGATACCCTCGAAACCCCGACAAGCCCCAATTCTCAGGATGCGGATTCCAGCTACGTTGAGGGCTATGAGATGACAAAAGAGTCCGTTGAGGAATCTGGAGAAGGAAGTATGTCCTTTTCAGGGGCAGATGCCTTCGGTATCCTCTTTGTGCTTACAGCAGTGGGAGGTATCTATCTCGGATTCAGGAAGAAGAAGCTTTAAACAGATAGAAATGCGGCGCAAGAATAATGAGCCTTTTCTGGTAGAAAGTGCTTCCAGGCACTTTCATTTATTCGTGCTTATATTCTTACGTGCGCTTCTTCTTCTTTTTTTGGGCTCATAATATGACTATCTCATAAAACTCATTCTCATTATTGATTTATTTGAAATTAGTGTGTGATTTATGTTTTTTATCAGTTAAATATGCCTTAAATCGGTCTTTTTATCCAAATGGCTAATAATCGTTAGCCAAAAACTATTTTTTATATATTTTATACCCTTACAGCTCATGAGTATCGAATGGGTCTGTGGGGTCGCTATTGATTAGTTACTGGTGGTTCTGGATCTGGATTTAATGCCGGAATGAGAGCTTCCAGCTTCATTTTTACAACCTGGCTATCCGGATTTCTTTGTAGCACACCAGTACAATCTAATTCGGTTCTAAAAAGAAAATGAAATTGTGGTTCCGACATTCTGGCAATTTTTCTCCAGGGGTGATCCGGAATTTCACAAGAAGTTGTGGGGGATATTGTGTAGAGTCTAAAATTCAGGTTATTGTTTTTAAGCGCAGTGCTTCTTTTGTTGCTTGCGCCAACGGTATCGGCAGATGAAAACCACGTTGATATAACAGTAATAAGCTATGGTACTCAGGCTGCTTTTGAAGAGGGCTGGAATACCAGTCCATATAAAGATAAGCTGAACCTGACATATTACGAATCCGGAACCACGGACTTTTCGGAGGTCGATTTAGGGAACCCGGACATCATATTCACCTACATGCTCTGGGATTCGGTTTTTGATGAGGTCGGAGATGACCTTGAAAGGGCAAAGTCGAACGGTGCCGTGCTAATCGACATCACCTCCTTCCCCGGGGCTTCTTTTAATATGTCCGATTATGACTATGCCTACCCTGGGGATGAAAACGGAAGTATGGTCGAGAAGTACTTTTACAACATCGGGGTAGAGGAGGAATTCCTCAAGGAAAACTCCAGAAATTTCCTTGCCTACCTTGCCCAGAATTTCTCAAGCAAAACGGAGTTGACAGCGGATTGGGAATATGAGGACCCTATAATCCTGCCTGCCGGGCTTTACCATCCGGATTCTCCGGTCGATAAGTACTGGTTCGACAACAACTCCGAATACCTTGAATGGTACGGCAACAGCTCAAACGGGGAGCACAGGGTCTATGACCCGGACCGTCCCACAATCGGGATATGGTTCCATAAGAGCGATTACAAAGACGGGAATACCGAGGTTGTGGATGCCCTTATCAGGGACCTTGAAAGCAAGGACTGCAACGTAATCGCAGGTTTTGATACGTTTAACAATGTCACCGAATTTTATTGTGACGAAAGCGGTGAACCCCTCATTCAGTGTGCGATTTCTCTAAAGAGCTTCGCACTTAATTACGAAAACTATACCCGCGGAATCGAGGAACTGGAGGACCTGGACGTGGCGGTACTGAAAGGCATCGTGGCTTCGGAATCCGATGACCCCGCCGACGCTAACAGGGGGATTCCCACCGAAGAGGTCGCCCGAAAGACTATGGCTCCGGACAGGGACGGGATTTTCGAGTACATCGTGGTCGGGAAGAATATACAGGTTTCCTGGAACGAGTACGTATATGAGGCAATCCCTGCCCAGGTAGACTGGATTGCAAACCGCTCGATAAACTGGGCAGAACTGAAACTCAAGGATAACACTGAGAAAAACGTTGCAATCATCTATTACAACTACCCGCCTGGAAAAGACAACGTCGGGGCAAGTTACCTTGACACTATCTCGAGTATGGTTTCCATACTTCAAAAGATGAATGAAAGTGAACGGAATTATAATATCGAGGACGCCCCGAAAAATTCAACGGAACTGCTGGACAGGATCCAGGACCGGGGCAGGAATGTCGGTTCCTGGGCTCCCGGGGAACTTGAGGCAATGGTCCAGAACGGAATTGAAAACGGGGACATGGTGCTCCTGCCAATGGAGACTTACAGGGAGTGGTTTGAGGCTGAAATTCCCGAAGACCTCCGGGAAGCTACCATTGCAGAGTGGGGTGCGCCCTGGGAAGAAGACGTGCCTTCGGACAAGAGTCACATGATCTGGGAAAACGAAAGCGGGAAATATATCGTGATCCCGGCTGTCCGCTGTGGGAACGTCTGGCTCATGCCCCAGCCTGCCAGGGGTTTCATGCAGAATGAAAATGCCATGTACCACAGCAGCATCCTCCCGCCCCCGCACCAGTACATTGCTTTCTATCTCTGGCTGAATAAGAACGAGGAATGGAAGCCTGATGCCCTGATCCACCTCGGGACCCACGGGACCCATGAATGGCTCCCTGGTTCGGCGTACGGGATGAACCGCACAGCGGAATGGTCTCCCCTCCTGCTTCAGGATATTCCGAACATCTATCCCTATATCGTGGCAAACGTGGGAGAAGGCCTGACTGCGGAATACCGTGGAAACGCCCTGATAATCGACCACCTGACCCCGACCCTTGAAAAGGGCGGACTGCACGGGGAAATGGCAGGGCTTGCCGGAAACATCCAGTCCTACTACGACCCTGCTATGAGCGGGACCGATGTGCAGGAAAAATACCGGAAGCTCATAATCGATGAGATGCTTGAACTCAAGCTCGATGTAGACCTTGACGTAAACGAAAGCATGGTCGAAGAGCTCAGGACCAATGAAACCTTCTTCAACGATTTCGTGAAAAACGTCCTCCACGAGTATCTCGAAGAAATTTCCGAGGAAAATATTCCCTACGGCATGCATGTGTTCGGGGAGGTGCCTCCCGAAAAGAGCCTGGAGCAAAAGGAGGGTGAACTGGTATCCATTATCCGGGCAATCATGGGTGCATCCTTTGAAGGGAATGTGACCGCTACTTTCTATACCAATGCAAGAGGGTATCCCGCAGGTATTCCTGAGGGGGATACGGATGTGGACCGGATGATAAGGGAAGTTCTAATCAACGGGACGGAGCCCGCAACGGCTCAGGACATTGTATACGGTTCCAGCAACTCATCCGTAACCAGTGACCTGGAGTTCGGCTTAAGCTACAAAGACAGAGTTGTCGAACCTGTACTGGAAGACCTGCCTCCGGTTATCAGGACTATGCTCGGGCCTTCATTTGAAGGGAATGTGACTGCTGCTTTCTATTCCAACTCAACTCTCTACCCTGCAGGCATTCCTGAAAATGATACGAAAGTAGATGCCCTTGTAAGGGATGTCATATACAACGGTACAAAGTACCGGGACGCCCAGGACGCGCTCTACGGCTTCAACAACAGCTCGGTAAACATCGACCTGAAACAGGGGCTTGAATACAAAGCCGACATCCTGGACCTGCACAGGGACGAGATGAGCCTGATGGTAAGGGCAATGATGGGAAACAGCTTTGAAAAAGCTGTGGAAGCTGCCTTCTATTCCGATACAACGGAATACCCGCTCGGGATTCCCTCGGATGACACAAGGGTGGACCGGCTTGTCTGGGAAGTGGTTAGCAGCAACAGTAACATCACCCCCGAAGCAGCCCAGGACCTGGTCTACGGAAGTAACGAGAGTTCGGTGAGCTCCGCCCTTGAGATAGGGGTTGAATACAGGGACAGGCTCAGGCAGTGTTCCCAGGAAATGGACCATTTGCTCTCAGCCCTTGAAGGCGGCTACATCCCTCCGAGGTCAGGCAGGGACCCGATTCAGAATCCTGATTCGGTCCCCACAGGGTGCAACTTCTACGGGGTGGACTCGAGGCTTTACCCCTCGGAAGCTGCCTGGGAACTGGGAGTTGCCATGGCAAATTCCCTGCTTGAGGACTACTACGGAAAATACGGGGAATACCCGCAAAAAGTTTCGTTCTCAAGGTTCGGTGTGGAGTTCATAAGAGACCACGGGACCCTTGAAGCCGAAGTGCTTTACCTGCTCGGGATAAAGCCTATCTGGGACGATGAAACCAGGCAGCTAAAAGTAGACGATGAAGGAAATTTTGTGTTTGCGGTCATGAACGAGTCCGAAATGTATGCGCTCCTGCCTGAAGACTCACTCCTGCGCAATGAATCCCTGATCGGCAGGCCGAGGATCGACATTGTCTATACGACCGCCGGGATGAGGGACGCTTTCCCTGACAAGATAAAAATGATCGATGAGGCTGTCAGGCTTGCAGCCAACCAATCCACAGTCCCGGATACCAACTATACGAACTATGTGAATGAGAACAGCCAGCAGATCTTTGCTGCCCTTGTCGCTGCAGGGTATGACAGTGATACCGCAAAGCAATTGTCCGAAATGCGCTGTTTTGCGGTTAAAGACGGGACTTATGAGATCGGGGTTGCCAATGCCATCGGTGCAAGTGGGACCTGGGAAAACGAGGAAACAATTGCCGAGCTTTACCTCGACAAGATGGGTTATGCCTACGGGACCGATATCTGGGGTGAAAAGTGTTCCGAACTCCTGGCAGAAAACCTGAAAGCAGCGGATGCGTCTGTCCACTCGGATTCCTCGAACCTCTACGACACTCTTGACAACGACGACTTCTTCCAGTATTTCGGAGGTATGAACCTTGTGAGCAGGTACCTTTCAGGGGAAACCCCGGAGATGTACGTCTCCGATACCCGGAGCCAGGACGCGGAAAACTGCGGGATGACTCCGATGGACGAGTACCTGAAAAAGAACCTTCGGTCCAGGTACCTCAACGACCAGTGGATCAAAGGCATGATGGAATCCGGATACTCCGGAGGCAAGCTTATGGCAGAGTTCGTAAACAACCTCTGGGGCTGGGAAGTCTGTGACCCGGACCTTGTGGATGACAGCGACTGGGAACTCGTCTATGAAACGTACATCAACGACCCTGACATGCAGGAATGGTTCAAGGAAAACAACCCTTACGCCATGCAGTCAATAGAAGCCAGGATGCTGGAAACCATGCGTAAAGGCTACTGGGAGAACACCGAGATAAGAGACCAGCTTGTTTCCGAGTACGTAAAGTCAGTTGTAGAGGACGGTGTCACCTGCTGCCACCACACCTGCGGAAATCCCCTGCTTGATGAGTACGTGAAAGGCATGATGTCTGTTGCGGGAGTCAGCCAGGAGCTTCAGGACGCATACAATAATAAGATCACCGAAGCAACCGATTTCCCGGAGACTACTCCTATTACCTCACCCAGTACGAGTAGCAGCAGTGGTAACAGGGGCAGTTCTACCCCTGTGGTAAAGAGTGCGAACCAGACAACCGTTCAGGAAACTGATGCCGGATATGGGACCCAAACCCCCGATGCTCCGGAAAGCTCTTCATCTGCTGAATCAGATCCTTATGTGGAAGGCTACGAGATGCAGAAAGATGCAGCAGATGGTTCCGAGGGAGGAAGTCCGATGTCTTTCTCAGGTTCTGACGTTGTGGGTACTTTGTTCGTACTTGCAGCAGTGGGAGGTATCTATCTCGGATTCAGGAAGAGAAAGCTTTGAGACTTCGATAGACTGGGGGCATTATTTATTTCAGTGCCCTCAAATCCTTTTTTTGTTTTTTACTTCTCTTGATTTCTTTTCTCTTGATCTCTTTTTTTACTTCTATTGTTTTCTTTTCTTCATCTCCTCTTTTTTATGGTACAGTGTTTATTGGTTTTTATTTGACGAATTTTTCTATTCGATTGGGCTATTTTTTCCAGCCTTTTTAGCTTCTTGTTACCTTTCAGGGTAACGATCGTTACCCAAAAAATAGGGATTATATGTCAAATAAACTCAACTTGAGTTGTTCCGTAAGTGGAGACTATTGAACGGAAAAGGTGGGATCAACTGTCATAAAAAAACGATGTCATATTCATGGTTGGCGCATCAATATATTTTCAATCTATTGTGGCTGGCATTTGCTCATCTTTTTGAAAGTAAACTTGTGTTCAATTTCTATAATCACGCCCCTCCGGAAATGTATTTTCCCGGTATGTTTCCGTCTCCGGGGATTTCATTCAAAATATGTTTTGGCTTGCAATTCCCGTCCCTTTGCAATCCTTAACCCGGTGTTCAGCCCCTTATCAGGGCTTACATAATTTTATTTTTTATGAGGAGATACAATGGAAAGAATTCGGACTGATAAATTAAAAAACCCTGTAAAATACGCTAAAATTTTTGGATTGATACTTTTACTGCTCTTTATGCTGGTCTCTGCTTGCCCTGCAGCTGGAAGTGAAGGAGTTAAGTATGAACTAGTGGCGAATACTACCAGTGACGAGAATGGATATTATTCTTTTGAATATATTCCAAACGGTGAATATGAATTACTTGCCGCTACTTACGCTCAATATAAGAGTACGGATACCTGGTTATGGTACAGTGGCTCTGGAAATCTTGCAGTTTTAAATGGTACTGATCTCTCTAATCAAAATATCACTATAAGTTCCGATGACCTCGTTCCTCATGATAAAGTTCTGGGCTTTCTTGACCGCTCAATTGTTAGTGGGTATGCCAAACCTAAAATGGGCTCTGCCAAACCGTATGTTGATGTTGTGCTGATAAGTTCTGATGAAGAGTTCGTAGCTAATACTACCAGTGACGAGAATGGATACTACTCTTTTGAAGATATCCCAAACGGTGAATATGAATTACTTGCCGCTACTTACACTCAATATAAGAGTACGGATACCTGGTTATGGTACAGTGGCTCTGAAAGTCTCGCAGTTTCAAATGGTACTGATCTCTCTAATCAAAATATCACTATAAGTTCCGATGACCTCGTTCCACATGGTAAAGTTCTGGGCTTTCTTGACCGCTCAATTGTTAGTGGGTATGCCAAACCTAAAATGGGTTCTGCCAAACCGTATGTTGATGTTGTGTTGATAAGTTCTGATGAAGAGTTTGTAGCTAATACTACCAGTGACGAGAATGGATACTACTCTTTTGAAGATATCCCAAACGGTGAATATGAATTACTTGCCGCTACTTACGCTCAATATAAGAGTACGGATACCTGGTTATGGTACAGTGGCTCTGGAAATCTTGCAGTTTCAATTGGTACTGATCTCTCTAATCAAAATATCACTATAAGTTCCGATGACCTCGTTCCTCATGATAAAGTTCTGGGCTTTCTTGACCGCTCAATTGTTAGTGGGTATGCCAAACCTAAAATGGGCTCTGCCAAACCTTATGTTGATGTCGTGCTCTTAAAAGAAAAGTATACGAACCTATCAAACAGCCCTCACCTAAACGTTTCAATCATCACCGGATACAGGTATGACTACCAGCTTGAGACTGCGGTAAACAGGCTCAATAGCAACAGTGACCTGAACCTTACAGTGAGCTATTTTACGCCGAATAACCTGGAAAACCATACTGAGGTCGATTTCGGTAGTATGGATATCATTTACATCAACATGTTTACCCAGGATGCGGAACTGCTTCGGGACGATATTGATGAGGCAATTGCAAACGGAGCTGTGGTCATTGGTCAGACTACTACCCTTTCTGATAATCCTGAACCGATCCCTTCAAAATTTGATGACGAAGCCGAGCTGAAGGCTTTTCTCCAGAGCTATTGGTCAAACATACCTGCAGATGACCAAAACCTGGACTACATGATTTTTTACCTCGCAAGCGAGTACTATGGCAGGAATGACCTCGAGATAGAGGCTCCGATAGGTCCTCCTAAAAGAGCTATCTATCACCCTGACTTCGTTAACGGTTCAGACCTTTATTTTGCCGAAAGCTATGAGGAATACCTGGACTGGTATGCAAACCGGGAGGACGGAGGGTACCGTTATAATGCAGGTGCTCCCACCGTAGGCATGGCTTTCTATGCTTCTTACTACCCTAACAGGGTGGAACCTTTCGAAACCCTTATTCGGGAATTTGAATCCAGGGGTGTCAACGTTATCACTTTCTATGGTGATTCTTCCAACCTGTGTGATCCTTTCATCAGGAACGAGACCGAGACGTACGTGGACGCTCTCATCTCCTTTACGTACCGCGGAAACTACTTCGATACCGAAGGGCTGGACATCCCCCTTATCAACGGAGTCCTGAACGGGTACCTGAATTCTACGGAATGGAACGAAAGCAGCAGCCCTCTCCCGGCTGACAGCATGATGAGGATCTACAGGCCGGAGTGGTATGGGTTTATTGACCCGATCATGATTTCCACCTCCGAGATTCACCCTGAAACCGAGGAGGAAATCTACGTTCCGATCCAGGGGCAGGTTGACTGGCTCGTAAACCGCACCCTTGCCCAGGTTGAGCTTTCCCCTGAAAGGACCCCTGAAGCCGAAAAGAAGGTTGCAATCATCTATTACAACCACGGCTGCGGAAAGGACGGGATCGGGGCTTCCTACCTTGACGTTGCGCCCAGTATCAGCAAGCTCCTTGAAGGAATGGCTGATGCGGGTTATGCCGTGGATTCCGGCAGTATCCCGAACGGAAGCGAACTTACGGACCTTATCCTGGTGCAGGGCACGAATATCGGGACCTGGGCTCCGGGAGAACTTGACCGGATGGTTGAGAACGGGGACGTTGCCCTGATACCCAATTCTACTTACAGTGAATGGTTCGAAGCCCTGCCGGAAGCACGGCAACAGGAGGTCATTTCCCGGTGGGGCAGGGCTCCCGGGGATATCATGGTCTGGGAATCAGGGGGCGAAAAGTACCTGGTAATCCCGAAGATCGAAGTCGGAGATGGGGTTATCCTTGCTCCCCAGCCTACCAGGGGCTGGCTGCAGGATAACGATGCCCTCTACCATTCCAAGGACCTGCCTCCACACCACCAGTACATTGCCTTCTATCTCTGGCTCCAGAAAGAATACGGGGCAGATGCCATGGTGAATATGGGCAGGCACGGGACCGTGGAATGGCTTCCCGGCAAACAGTTCTGTCTTTCCAGTGAAGACTGGCCTGCCCTGATGAACGGGGACATCCCGGTTATCTATCCCTATGTCATGGACGGGCTCGGGGAAGGCGTCCAGGCCAAACGCAGAGGCAATGCCGTTGTCATCGACCACCTCATCCCTCCTGTCCTTGAAGCCGGGCTTTACGGGGAATACGCGGAGCTTGACGGAGCCATCCTCGACTATACGAATGCCGTGGACATGGGCATGGACGAAGAACTCGTGGTGATGCATAAGGCCGAGATCCTGAACCTTACAGAGGAACTCGGGCTTGACAGCCAGTTGAACATGAGCCTTGCCGAAGATAAACTGACTTTTGAGGATATTTTCCTGGACGAGCTTGGCGACCTGCTGGAAGAACTCAAGAGTACTTCCATGCCCTACGGCCTGCATGTGCTCGGAACCTCTCCCGAAGGAGCCGAACTCGCGGGCATGGTAAACTCGATGCTCGGAGAACCTTTCGAAGAACATGTAGAGTTTTGCTTTGACCCGGCTCTTTCCGGCTGCAACAATTCCGATGAAGCCGAATTTGCCCTTCTCGAATCTGTCCTGCTCTACGGCAATAGTTCCGCAGAAGCCCAGGCCAATGTGCTCGGCTGCAGCGAGAACGCAACCCTGACCGCAGACCTTGCCACGGCTGAAGAGTACGCTGTCCTGCTTGCAGAGGGTAAGAACGAAATCAACCAGGTCTTAAAAGCCCTGGACGGCAGGTTCATCGAACCTAATGCCGGGGGAGACCCTGTAAGGGACTCGGATACCCTGCCTTCGGGCCGGAACTTCTACTCCTTTGACCCCGAGGAACTCCCCTCCGAAGAAGCCTGGATAATCGGGACTGAGATGGCTGATGAGATGCTCAGGCAGTACCGGGAAAGCCACAACGGTAGCTATCCGGAAAAGGTCGCCTATGTCCTCTGGGCCGGGGAAACCACCCGTAACGAGGGTGTCATGGAGTCCCAGATCCTTTACCTCCTCGGGGTAAAGCCGAACTTCGAGGACGAGGACGATGACTTTGACAGCTACGATGACTTGGTCTTTATCCCGGACGAAGAACTCGGAAGGCCGCGCATCGATGTTATGGTTCAGATCTCCGGATTGTACAGAGACACTTACCCGAACAACATCCGCCTGATCGATTATGCTGTGAGAACGGTTTGCGACGAGTCCGAGTATCCCGGAACAGCAGAAAACCCCAACTACGTCCTTGAAAACACGAAATCTCTTGCTGCCGTACTGAATGAGACCCTACAAAATGATTCACTTTCCTGGCAGGTTGCAACCCTCAGGATTTTCGGGCCTGCGGACGGGGCATACGGCACAGGCATGAGTAACGCGGTTTCCGCGAGCAATACCTGGAACAATACCGAGGAACTTGCCGAACTTTACATCAGCAAGATGAGCAATGCCTACGGCGAATACATCTGGGGTGAAAGCCTTGCGGAGTTTACGGGCTGCGACGAGCTTGAAAACGAAGCCTTCTTTGAGGAAAACCTCAAGGACGTCGAGGTCACCCTGCACAGCAGGAGTTCGAATACTTACGGGGCTCTTGACACCGACGAGTTCTTCCAGTATCTGGGCGGCCTGAACCTTGCCGTGAAATATGCTTCCGGCGGGGAATACCCCGAATCTTTCATCTTCAACCTCCGGAACCCCGGGTGTGAAGCGGTAGAGACCCTAAGTTCCTTCCTTGAAAAAGAGCTGTATGCCAGGTACTTCAACCCCTCCTGGATCGAGGGGATGCAGCAAAACGGGTATGCAGGAGCCACCGAGATGTCAGACTTCCTTGAAAACCTCTGGGGCTGGGAAGCCCTGAACCCCGACCTTATCAGTGATGATGTCTGGAACCAGGTCTACCAGACCTATGTAGGAGATCCGGAACTCAGCGACTGGCTCAAGGATAACAATCCGTATGCCTATCAGTCCATAACTGGGCGCATGCTTGAGACTGCTCTCAAGGGTAACTGGGAAGCATCAGACGACGTCCTGAAAAGCCTTGCTTCGGAATACGCAGAATCCGTTGTAAATGACGGTGTCACCTGCTGCCACCATACTTGCGGAAACCCGCTCCTTAACGAATACGTAAATGGGCTGGTTTCCGTGCCCGGTTTCAGTGACGCGATCGAAGATGCAACAAAGCAGTCTCTTCAGGATGAAGATGAACACCACAGCAGCAGCGGGCACCAAACAAGCCTTGCAGAAAAACTCAACCCGCCGGAAGAAACTACCTCTTCGGGCGGAAACCAGACTATGGCAGCTGCGGACGCCGGGTATGGAGTCGATTCTCCCGAACCTGCACCCGAAGCCCCGAAATCTACTGCTGACCCGTATGTTGAAGGGTATGAGATGACAAGGGAGTCTGCTGAAAATGAAGATGAAGGAGGCATGTCCTTCTCGGGTGCCGACATTGTAGGAACCCTCTTTGTGCTGGTCGCAGCCGGTGGAATCTACCTGGGAATGCGGAAGAAGAAACTGTAATTCCGGGTGCATATAAGTTCAGTGGAATCCGGAAAGCGGCGTATTAGCAGTTTTATGCGCCGCTTACTCTCCTTTTTTATGGAGGGCCAAATACTACTCTTGAGATCTTGAGAGTTATGAGGGGTACCGGATAACACACCTTCAAAATATATTATTCTTAGTTATATTTACTTAAAAACCCTAAATTTAGAAATATAATGGATAAAAGGAGCCCGTGCCTCCGCTTCCACACACAGGTACGGGCTGCATACCATAGGTGTTTCGATATGCATAGAAATAGACGTGTCTATTCTCGAAAAAGCTTTTGTATAAAACTCTTAACCGCGGTGTTGATGTTGGCTTTGTTGACATCGGCAGCCGCAGCATCGGACAACACGATCAGCTTTGTGCTGGGGACGGACTATAATATGCAGGCACTTGAAGATGTGCTTGCAGGCGACGATATTGGAGTAAACGTGAGCGTTTATAACGCCACCGAGGCAAATGCCACGGACTTCAGTTCGGAAAAAGTGCTCTTTCTTGCTTCCCTTGACGAAGGGAACCTCACAAACATTAACAATACGCTGAACCAGAGTGCCCATGTCGTTTCTTACGGCCTTCCCGAAGCTTTTGACCTCGGGAACTCAAGCGACTCGAATATGACGGAGCTCTGGGAAGCTGGAGGGTACCACAACGTAAAAACACTCATACGTTACATGAATGACACCTTCTATGGAGGCGGTGTTCAGACCCCGGAAAAGCTTGAAGTTGCTTTTGTCTTTTCCAGGGAAAGTTCCATTCTTACAATGGATAAAGTAGCTCTGGACCCGGAGATTTCCGCCAGAATGAATATAAGCACGTACTTCGGGCGTTCCAATGAAGACCTGAGCTTCGATCTTAACGATAAGGACATTGTGTTAATGAGGGACCTGGATGCCCAGGTAATTGAAACGATATCTCCCACTGTCAATGCGGCAAAAGCCAACGGGGCTTATGTTATCAGTGTCGGAAACCTGATCCAGTCTTATGATTTGCACAATGTTAACCTCTCGGACCCCGATTACGCCGATATTAATGAGTATTTCATGTATGATTCGGAAGAAAACTTCAAGAGGCTCGCTACTTTCCTGGGTGTGAAGTTCGCAGACCGTTACGATGTTATCGGAGGACCTGTTTCACGTCCTTTATACGGAATTTATCACCCTGATGCTCCGGAAATCTATTCTTCATCCAGTGATTACCTTGACTGGTACATCACGGAAGGCTATGACCCTGCAAAGCCCACCGTAGGAATTATTTATTCTTCTTTCAAGTATGTCACTACGAGGGACGCTCCCCTCATTGAAGCTCTCGTGAACTCTTTTGAGGCTCAGGATTGCAACGCTGTTGTAGTTACTTATTCCTACAAGGACCCGGGCTCCAGGGACTACCTCATGCTCAACGGGGGCTGCCTCGTTGACAGTGTGATCGTGGTCTCGAGAGGTTCGCGCTTTAATTACGCAGACTCGGAGCAGGGTGTAGAGGACCTCAAGACCTGGAACGTAACGCCCCTGAACGGGATCAGGCTCTTTTACAGTATAAGTGCCGAGGAATGGGAAAACTCTCCCCACGGGGTCGGGCCTGAACAGACATACCAGCTTGCAGCTGCGGAAATGGACGGAATCATCGAGCCCGTCGTAATCGGCTGCAAAGACCCTGAGATAGGGGATTCCGCCTACTATCCCATCGATTACCAGATGGAGTGGCTCGTAAACAGGACAATTTCCTGGATGGAACTCCACCGCAAAGCCAACTCCGAAAAGAAAATCGTAATCCCCTATTACGCTGCCGAAGCCGGGAAAGCCGCAGTCGGGGCTGACATTGACTATTACTTGGACGCTCAGGCAAGCCTTGCAAACCTGCTCCCTGCAATGAGGGAAAGAGGCTACGACCTTGGAAACGGCAGCCTTCCCGATAGGGACGAACTTGCCGAAATCATGATGGATAGAGGGCACAATGTAGGGGTCTGGGCTCCGGGTGTACTTGATTCCATGGTTGAAAACGGCTCTGTCATCCTTATCCCTGAAGCCAGGTATCTTGAATGGTTCGAAGCCCTTCCCGAAGAGAAGCAGGCAGAGATGGAAGATATCTGGGGGCCTGCGCCCGGTGAGATAATGGTCTGGGAAAACGAGACCGGAAGATATCTTGTGATCCCGAATATCGAGTATGGGAACGTGCTGCTGACTCCCGACCCGATGTGGGGCTGGGACCAGGACGAGTCCGTAACCTACCATGACGGTTCCATTCCCCCAACCCACCACTGTCTGGCTTTCTACAAATACATGGGAGAAGAGTACGGTGCTGATGCCCTTTTCACGATTTTCACAAGCATCGAGATGATGCCAGGAAAAGAATCCGGGCTTTCCGCAAAGGACTGGGGGGCAATTCTTCTCCAGGACATGCCCATGGTTCATGTGCTTCCCATGGATGCCGAAGGAATCTTTGACCGGCGGCGGGCAAATATGCTGATTGTGGACTTCCTGACCCCAACCATCGTGCCTTCCGGGCTTTACGGGAACCTTTCGCTCCTCCAGCAGGATATCAGCATGTTCCACCAGGCGGCTGACCCTGCGGTCAAAGCCGGGTACAGGGAAATTATCCTGAACAGGACCCTGGAACTTGACCTGGACACGGATCTTGGAGTTAATCTGGAAAGCATTTCCGGAAATGAAATCGAGACAGATTCCTTTATAGAAGAACTGGATGACTACCTCAGTGAACTGAAGACCACTTTCATGCCCTTTGGTTCTCACACCCTGGGCGAGCCCCCCACCGGGGAAAGCCTGGTTGCAATGGTCGAGGCGATGCTCGGGGAGGATTTCAAAGCCCATGTGCAAGCCGTAAATTCCTCCGAAGGCTTGACAACGGCTCTCCTTAACGAGACAGTGCTCAACGGAAAGACGGCAGAAGAAGCCCAGGCCCTTGTGCTCGGCACGGTATCGGAAAACGTCAGTTCCGACCTTAACCTTTCTATCGAGTATACGGAAAATCTCAACGCCTGCACCATTGAGATCCCGCGGATTCTGGATGCTCTTGAAGGCAAGTACATCCCACCAGGGCCTGCGGGAGATCCTGTCCGGACCCCGGAAGCCCTTCCAACGGGAAGGAACCTGTGCACTTTTGACGACCGTTTGATCCCTACCGTGGCTGCATGGAATGTTGGGGTCAAGCTTGGGGATGAACTTCTTGCAAAACGCCTTGCTGAGAATGGGACTTATCCAGAAAAAGCCGCTTTCCTGCTCTGGTCTATCGAAACCACGAGGAACCATGGGACAATGGAATCCGAGATATTCTACCTCCTTGGGGTGGAACCTGATAGGGATAGCAAGGGAAGGGTAAAGGACGTAAAATTGATCAATTCAAGCGAACTCGGAAGACCCAGGATCGATGTTGTGGTCACGACTTCCGGGTCCTACAGGGACATGTACGCAAGCCGGCTCCTCTTGATCGATAAAGCGGTCAAACTAGCGGCAAACGCCAGCGATGATGAAATTTACCCGAACTACGTGAAGCAAAACACCGTGGCGATTAAGGCAGATCTGCTTGCTGCCGGATACGACCCTGAAACTGCCGAAGCACTTTCGGTTTCCCGTATTTTCTGCCCGCCGCCAGGTTCCTACACCCCGGGAATCGAGCACGCCATCTCAGGTGCGGACTGGGATAACAGGGATGAGGTTGCAGACCTCTATATCAACCGTATGGGGTATGTCTACGGTGAAGACATCTGGGGAGAACAGTACTCGGACGTATTCCGCCAGAACCTTGCAGACGTGGAAGTGGGAGTCTTTAGCCGGACGTCCAATGTCTACGGGACCCTGGAGCACCCCATGGTGGCAGCCTATTTCGGAGGGCTTTCAATGGCTGTTGAGAGGGTGAGTGGGGGTAGCCCTGACATGTACATCAATAACCTGCGCGAACCCGGGCAGGAAGGTGTGGAGAGCCTTCAGCATTTCCTGAGCAAGGACCTACGTTCCCGTTACATGAATCCCACCTGGATCGAAGGCATGATGCAGGACGGGTACGACGGGACCCGCTATATGAATGCCTTTATTGAGAACATGCGGGTCTGGGACGTTGCAACTCCGGACCTGATCACCGAGGATATGTGGAAAGAGGTCTATGAGACCTATTTCCAGGATCAGTATGATACGGGGGTTGCCGAACACCTGAAATCCACGAACCCCTACGCTTACCAGTCCATGGCGCTCAACCTTATAGAGTCCGCACGCAGAGGTGACTGGAATCCTTCTGAGGAGGTCCTTGAAGACCTTGCGCGGGAATATGCGGAGTCCGTGGTTGAAGAAGGAGCTTCCTGTTGCCACCATACCTGCGGGAACCCAATTCTCAACCAGTACGTTGCAGGGCTGGTCTCGGTGCCCGGCTTCAGTAAAGCGATTGAGGAAGTCACGAAGCAGCCCCTTGAGGAAATGAAACCCGATCATGACAGTGGCGGACACCAAACAAGCCTTGCCGAAAAACTTGGTGAAATTGAAGAAACCCGGCTGGAAGAGCCGGCGTCTTCGGGAAGCAGCAACCAGACCATCGTGGATGAAGATTCGGGATATGGCATTGATTCTCCGGAACCCGTGCCCAGAGCCCTTGAATCCACTCCTGATCCTGACTACGTCGAAGGGTATGAGATGACGAAGGAGTCTGCTGAAAGTGAGGCTGAAGGAGGTATGTCCTTCTCGGGTGCCGACATTGTAGGAACTCTCTTCGTAATGATCGCAGCAGGCGGAATTTACCTGGGAATGCGGAAGAAAAAGATGTAATAGATATGTAATAGATATGTAATAGAGACGTAAAGCTGTAATAGAAAAAAGCAGCTGAATAATTGCAAAATGTAATTAAAATTTGAAACGTAAAATTTGAAAAAAGGGATTTTTCCCTTTCTTCTTTTTTTAGCTTCTTTTTTTCAGTCCGATCCTTCTTCAATCTTTTTTATGTATGGCTTTATGTCCAGGACCGGGGTCCCGTTGATTGCGTCCAGGCCTTTTACGTGGAGCACGTTGCCTTCGACTTTCATGAGTTCGACGCGCGTGAGCCCTATTCCGTTAGGGCGGTGCGGGGTTCTGCAGGCAAAGACGCCTGAGATATTCCCGTCGTAGCGGCGGCGCTGAACAAGTTTGTAGTCTTTTGATTTGCTGAAGTGGAAGAGGATGTAGAGTTTTTCGAAGTCCTCTATCCGTTGGAGTCCATCTACCAGTTCTTCTTTCAGGATAATTTTCGAAACCGTCTGGTAGACTTTTTCATTGAAGACCGGTTCTAGATAATCGTTTTCAACGTAGCCTATGGGTTCCATTTCGATGGTTTCCGGGGGTTTTTCGTTCATTTCTTTGCCCTGCTTCATTTTCCTGCCCGGTCTCATTCTCCTGCTTCGGAACAGGAGATACAAACTATTTTCCCGTTTTTGACCCTGCCCAGGGGTTCCATGAAACCTTCTCCGCATTCGCTGCAGATGACTGTGGGGTAAACCCTGGCTTTCTGGGGGGGTTCGATTTTCACTTCTTTAATCCAGAAGATTTCTTCCTCGGGCCTTTCCAGGATACTCTGGCTTTTGGCTTCATGTGCTGCCCTGAACTCCTTTACTTCCTCGGGGCTTGCAGTCCCTGCCCTGAGTTTTGCAAAGAGAGCAGTGTGCCGATCGTCCTGGGGCAGAGCATCGGGTTTCAGGGAAATCCTCAGGGCTTTTTCGTCCCCCCTCTTGAAGAAGGTGTATACGTGCTTTCCGTTCTCCTTAAAGACAAGGTTCCCTTTCCCGCAGGTGCAGCCGTTGACAACCTGGATGGCGTCCACGGCACAGGACCTATTTTCCACAACTGCGACCAGTTCTTCGTCTTCGCTCCGGTCTTTGAAGCGCTCGGCAGCAAGCGTTGCTATCCTGTATCCGATTGCAATCCCTGGGCAAACGTGTCCGTGAAATTGTACAGCTGTTTCGAAGTCCAAGTTTTTAGCTCCTTTTCTAAATTGAATTCCTGATTTTTAATTCATAATTTTTGAATTCCAATTTTTGAATTCCAATTGTTAAATTCCAATTGTTAAATTCCTGATTTTTGAATTTTGAGTGATATGATGAATTTTTATGAAACTGTTCTCCGTATTTGTGGGTTATTATTTATAAACTTTGTATTTCAATCATATTACAAAAGATTGATCTCGTATTAATTTCCTCCCTTCTTACCTTTTGTGCAAACTAGCAGGTGACGGTTGTTCCTGTTTTCCCCTACTGAGATTTCTTTGGCTGGAAACCTTTTAGGGTGCTGGAATTTTTGTTGCCATACCCGGGCCGGTACACGTAACTTTTTAAAACAGGTCTTCTTTTGAAAATATATTGCTCACTTGAGGTTTCACTCATAAGCTTTATTTATGATTAGTTACTTTATAAAAATTGGACAATTTTAGCTGTATGTCCTGGGAGATTTTGACATAACAGCCGGGTCAGGGGTGTAACTCTTTCCAGATTATCTACTTTATGACACTGGACTTATTATTATTTGTAAAATAGATGCCCTGTTTAAATAAAAATATTCATTTCAAAACCAGTAGCAAAATCAAAATAAAAAAGAAGTCAATATATATTTCCGATAATTGCCAGATTAGTTAGATAGGGACCTTTTGTTCCCGTCCGCCGGTCCCTATCAATGATCCAACCCCATGAGATTGAGAGGAAACCCTTTAAAACTCTCAATCTGCATTGTTTCCTACGACTTTTGAATATATAACATAAACGACATAAAATATTTATCAATATTCAAATATTGGGTTTCCTTAAATTTTTGGACATATATTAAAATATTCGTAGCCATTAAATATTTTGTTGTTATTAAATATTTTATCGCCATCGTAATTTTTAAAGTCCCTTTAAGGTCCTCTATTTTTGTAGATTTTTTCTTTGTTTCCCCGTTTTTCTTCGTTTTTCCTGAAAAGAGTTTGTAAATACGTTTATTTTTTAAATAAAAACTTCTCTATTTAGTTCCTTTCTTTTCTTTTGCTGGGCGTCAAGGAGTCTGAACATCAGTAATGTTGTATATTTTCTTAAAAAAGTTCACAAATTTCTTAACCTGTTCGACATTTCAAAAAGATTATATAGTTTTAAGGTGGATATGGTTTGCAGGTACTTTCAAAAACTTTTGTGTAATGAATTCTTTTATTTTATAATAATTGGGAGCCTTTTGCCACCTCTGATCTGGCTCCCAACTGTGTGATTCAACCCCAGCGGCGTAAGAGAAAACCCCTTAACTCTTCAACCGCTAACTCTCTTTCTATGTTATGGGTGTATATAACCTAAACGATTTTAAAATTTTATCGGCATTAAATTATTTAGCGACCTTTAAATAAGTTCTCCCGACACTGATTCTCGATCATCTACTTGCATGTTTCGCGGTGTTTAAACAATTTTGTCTTCAAATACCCATGCAATTTTTTTCCATTCATCAGCTGTCCTGTTAAATCGTTTTGTTTAATCTTTTTTCTCCTTACTTTCAGATTTATCACATCTTTGCATAATGAATGGACTGAAATGTCTTATATTTCTTCAATTATATAACTCAGATTTGTTAAAATTCGCTCCTACTACCGGGCACATATGGTATAAAATAATTATGTATAGTGCGGGTGGCATGAAATATATTTATAAATGGAGCGTAAAATTCCTGGGTCTTTGGTCCAGGGGTAGTTCACAATAACGCTGTTCACGCCCGGATGAATACGTAAAATATTTATCAAGATACCTCTAATTACGCAGAGTAATGAAGAAAAAGCTTCTCGAACTGATTTTTCTCTCTGAGAAAAGAAAAAATCTTCTTCTTTTTTTGAAAGAGGGACCGAAAACCATTGAAGATATCAGGTCCGCTCTAGATGTCAGTTCAGTGGCAATTCTCCCTCAAATTAAAAAGTTAAGGGAAAGAAACCTGGTTCTCAAGGACGGCGATATCTACAGGCTGTCTCCTCTCGGGCGGTCCATAGCCGGAAGAATGAAGGATATGGTAGGTGTCCTGAGGGTTTTCGGGAACAACTACAATTACTGGTCAAGACATGCAATCGAATGCATACCTCTCCATCTCCTAAAAAGGATTGATGAGCTGGGAGAGTGCACATTCTCAGAACCTCCCGACAGAACTCATCTTTTTGAGCCTCATAGGGAGTTTGTGGAAAACATTTCCCGATCAAGCTGCTTATGGGGAACAGCTTCCATTTTTCATCCTCTCTATCCGATCCTTTTCCTCAATTTCGCAAAAAGCGGGATGAAGGTTTCAATCCTTGTAACGGACTCTGTCTTTGATAGAATCAGGGAGGAGTACCGGGCTGAGTTAAGTGCATTTATTGATATGGAAACCTCACACTTTTACGTCTGCAGGGAAAATCTGGAACTTTCCCATGTAGTGACTGACCGCTTCTTCTCCCTATCCCTTCCTTTCCACGACGGGACTTTTGACCACAAGGAAGATGTCCTGTGTTTCGGACCTTCCGCCCTCAACTGGGGAAAAGAGCTTTTTGCTTACTACCGGGACAGGTCTGAAGAAATAACTGAGATCTGACCTGTTCAACTTCCAATTAATTCTTTCCTGTTTTTTTGTTTTTTTTGGACTACCTGGTCTGATCTGATTTGATCTTATTAAATCTGGTCTGCTCTATTTCTGCTCTTCTCTATTTACCGGAATGCCCGGAAGATAGCTATAAATTGGAATCCTTACTATCCTATCCTATGAAAGAAGTTGAGGATACCGCGGAAAAGATCCGGACAATGGAGATCCGGGGTGCAGGCAGAATTGCAAAAGCTGCAGCCGGAGCAATCAGGGACTATGCAGCAGAGATTGATGTCGTTTCTATGGAAGAGTTCGATACCCGAATCCGGGACGTTTCGGACCTCCTCATCAGTACCAGGCCGACGGCGGTCTCCCTCCCGAATGCTGTAAAGCTCGCCTCAAAGTACTCTTCCGGAAATGTGGAAGAGGCAAGGCAGGAAATCATCGAGAATGCAAACCGTTTTATCGACCGGGCTGACCGGGCTCTTGAACTGATCGGAAAAATAGGAGCCAGGAGGATTCAGGATGGGGATGTTATCATGACCCACTGCAACTCTCACGCCGCTCTTTCCATCATCACAACGGCTTTTGAAGAAGGAAAATATATCAGGGTCCTTGCCTCCGAAAGCCGCCCCCGGCGCCAGGGCCTCCTGACCATACGGCACCTGAACGATTTCGGAATCCCAACATCTCTTATAGTGGACTCGGCGGTGCGCTACCACATGAAGGAAGTTGATAAAGTTGTTGTGGGAGCCGATGCCATCGCAGCCAACGGGGCTCTCGTAAACAAGATCGGGACCTCCCAGCTTGCCCTTGCAGCCCATGAAGCCAGGAAGAGTTTCATGGTAGCAGCCGAGACCTACAAGTTCAGCCCAAGCACCATCGTCGGAAACCCCATTGAAATCGAGGAAAGGGCTGCAGAAGAGGTAATAGATCCGGCAGTCCTGGCTGAGCTTCCTCACGTGCAGGTAAAAAACCCGGCTTTTGACTTTACCCCTTCCGAATACATTGATATGATCGTAACCGATGTTGGGATTATTCCCCCTGCTATGGCTTATACGGTCATAAAAGAACATCTGGGCTGGGAACTCGGTGAGATTTGAGGGGTAAAATTCTTTTTTAACTTCTTTTTTTCTTTCTTATTGCCTTTAATTATCTTTAATCAACCCGTCCGTGATCTGGAGTACTCTTGAACACTCCTTTGCAACCTCGGGATCGTGGGTAACCACAAGAATTGTCTGCCCCTTTTCGCTCAACTCCTTGAATATACGGACAATGGAATCCCGGGTTTTACTGTCCACCTCCCCGGTTGGCTCGTCTGCAAGAATAAGGGCAGGCCTGTTCGCAAGTGCCCTGGCGATCGAGACTCGCTGCTGCTCTCCTCCGGACAGCTCAGTGGGTTTATGCTTTTGTCGGTCTCCCAGACCCAGGTCTTCCAGCAGGGCTTTTGCTCTTTCTCTCCTATCTTTTTTTGGTACTCTGGAAAAGCGCATTGCAAGTTCCACGTTTTCAAGAGCTGAAAGTGTAGGGATCAGGTTGTAGTGCTGGAAAATAAAACCGATTTTCTCTCTTCTCACGCGGGGAAGCAGTTTTTCAGGCACAGATGTCAGGTCTGTTCCGTCAAGGATGATCTTTCCGTCTGTGGCTTCTTCAAGTGTGCCGATCAGAGCAAGAAGGGTTGATTTCCCTGAACCCGAAGGCCCCATGATGGCAAGAAACTCTCCTTTCCGTACGGTTATACAGGCACAGCGAAGGGCATGGACAGGGATCTTGCCCCGGATATAGGTCTTGGAGAGGTTTTCAACCTTCATGATAACTTTCTGTCCGTCGTTATGTCCGTCATTTCCGGATTTTTCTGCCGACATCAGGCCCTCCATTTTTTCTTCAGGCATGCTTTAAAGCCTCCATGGGGCTCATTTTTGAAGCCCTGTATGCTGGATAAAGCCCTGAAAGAGCGCCAATAAGCAGAGCAAAAACCATGGCAATTATAAGAAGCCTCGGAGTTATCAGGAAAAGGACGATCCTTGTCGTTTCAAGCCAGGCATTCATGATATAGACAGCCCCGACACCCACCAGGATTCCAAGAATCCCGCCCAATAAGCCCATGAATGAAGCTTCTCCGAGGGTCAGGAGCAGGATGTCCCGTGTTTCTGCACCTATGGCTTTTAAAATCCCGAATTCCCTTGTCCTTTCTGCAACAGACATGAGCATCGTATTCATCACGCACAGCCCGCCTATGATTGCTGCAAGGAGCCCTGAGCTGATCGTTATTACGCTGAAAATCATGAAGGATTGCTTTGCCTGCACCTCAAGTTCTCCCGGAGAAAGGGTGCTTGTGCCTTTTACGCTTAACTCGATGCGTTTTGAGAGCATCTCGGCATCCACCCTCTCGTCAGGCACGGCAAAGATGTAGGATACAGAATCGCCCACGTTATAAAGGTCCTGGGCAGTCTCAAGGGGAATGATCACGGCATTATCAAAGATCGAGCCGGTATAATCAAGGATTCCGACAACGGTAAAATATTTGTCATGGATTTCAAATTTGCTTCCTTCCTGAAGTCCGTATTCTCTTTTGATGTTGTTTCCAACGACCACACTATAGGAATCTCCCGGATTAAGGAAGCGGCCTGCTTTCAGCTCCACCGGGTTAAGGGCAACGCTGGACTTTTCAGGGGGGACGCCGAGGATTTGCTTTCCGGTCATGCCCATCTTGTCTTCATCAAAGGTGGTCATCAAAAGCCCGTAGGCATCTTTTACCCCGGCTACGCGAAGCACATCGCTTACCTTATCGTCCGTGAGCCCGCCTCCGAAGACCCCGCTTTCGGCAAAAACCCGGATCTTGTCACTGGTTACACTCATGGAACGCTCAAAAGTCTGGTGGAAGTTCTCGGACATGGCGCCCATAACTATGACTGCAAAAATCCCGAGGGCTATCCCGCAGATGGTAAGGGCGCTTCGGACTTTCCTGTTCGTTATGTTTCGTATGATCAGGTCAAACATGGTGGTCCCGCATAAGTATGCATTTTAAGCTGTCAGTTTAACTTATGTCTTGAACTTATTGAGATGCCGATCACACTTCTTTTTTCCCTCTCCTTTTTCTTCCCGAAAAAACCGCAAAGCACAGGAAAATACCAAGCGCTGCCTGAATCCCGAAGGCTGGAGATTCTTCAGAAGGGTTTATTTCGGCTACGGGCTCAAAAACCCTCAGGGCTGTTTCATGGCTGTCCATGACTTCGCCTTCCAGGTTTAACACATAGATCTTTACATTATAGTCGCCCCTGGACGCTCCCTGCCAGATAATCCCTACGGTATCTTCCTGTCCCGCGGTCAGGATATCTGCAGTTTCTTCAAAGACCTTCACATCCCCTGCTTCAGGAGTCAGCACGACCCTGATAATCCCATCAAAAGGCACCTGGGATTTTCCGACTATTGTAACGCTTGCCCCGTATTCGTCCACGTCGATGTCCGCATCAAGAATTTCTACTTTTTCTTCTGCCCTGAAGTCCGATGTATAAGCCGTAGTAATGTCAGGGGAATGGGAATGCACTTTCAGGAGAGCCGTGTAATCTCTGTCTTTTTCGAGAAGGAAAGGCCAGGTCATTGCTTTATAGTATGCGTCTGTTACAGGGACATTTTCCAGGCTTTCGGAGTATATGATGTCCGTGCCGGAAAGGAGTTTCAGGTCCAGGTCCACCACGCTGGGTTCAGGCATCTGGACGAATCCGAGATTTGCGGAGCTCATAAGGGTTATCAGAACGGAAGCTTTTTCGGAGTCTGCAGAGAAATCCACAATTTTGAGGGTTGAAAGATACTGGTTTCGGTAAGAAAATGAAAGTTTCCGGGATTCAAGAGTTTTGCTTCCGTCCTTTACAAAAAGCTGTGCTGTATAGGAGTCTCTATCTTTTCCAAAGTCCTCTTCAAGCCCCCAGAAAAGGACTTTTGTGATCTCCTGCCCCTTATCTACGGAGCCCGGATGGAAGGTTTCCGATTTCAGAAATTCTTTTCCTGAGCTCAGGGTAAAAACAAGGGAAACGTTCTCAAGGGGCTGTTCAAACCTGACCGTTGCATCGCTCAGGTCATGGTCTGAGAAAAAATCAACAATAAGGGCGTTTTCTTCTCCACCAGCTGTCCCGCTCGTTGCCCCCGAAACAGGACCTGCCTGGACACAGAAGAAAATCAGAAGTGCAATTAAAGAAAATAAACGGAAGGTAAAATGTCTCTTTTTTAAACAGTTTTTTTTTTCTGGCAGAATCAAGCCCGGTTCCTCCTTTCTCCAAAAACTGCCGGGAACCAGAGTCGGGAACCTATCTGGCTCTCTGCAATATGAATATATGTAGGAACCTCTATGTTTAAGTTTTGATGTATTTGAATCTGGTTTTTGATATACTGGAGTTCGATTTAATTCTCCTGAGGAAGACTCAAAAGATCTGGCTTCAACCTTTTATTTCCTTGCTGTGATCCAGGTCCCGCAAGAAAGCGCGGATTTCTCCTCTGTTTTTTCGTCAAGGACTTTTTCAAGCAGGGCAGGGTCCCTCCCGTCCATTACCAGGGCGTCGAGTTTGCACCTTTCGATGATTTTTGCAGCTACAGGGTCTACCGGGGACTTTGAGCCCGCTTTCATCTCGATGGACATCACGATGTTGATGAGTTCTTCCGGAGAGATTATGTCGTATTTTACGGCATCAGGGTCACTGTTAGGGTCTGCGGAGTAGACACCGTCGATAGAGGTTGCGATTGTCAGCAGGTCCGCCCGCAGGAATTCTGCCAGGATTGCCGAGACTGCGTCCGTGGTCTGTCCGGGGGTGATTCCTCCCATGACAACGATTTTCCCGGATGTCAGGGCTTTTGCGGCTTCCAGGTAGCTTGCCGGGATTTCGGGGTGGGCAGCTGTTCCGAGGGCCGAGATAAGAAGCCTTGCGTTCAGGCGGGTGATGTCAATGCCTATAAAGTCGCAGGTAACTTCGTCTGCCCCCACTGCGCGGGCAGTTCCTATGTAGTTCCGAGCAGCTTCCCCGCCTCCGGTTACCACTAGCAGTTTATGTTTTTCCGAAAGCTTTCTGAGAGCTTCGGAGTATTTTAAAAATCGATCCGGGTTAAGGTCTTTCGCAAGAATTGAACCGCCTAGGGATAGAACTATGAGCATGATAATCTTTACTCATTAACTGTATTTCGCTTTTAAACTTATCGATGCCCGGGGTTTTGGACTCCCTACCCTAATTTCCTAGCTTTCCTTTTTTCTTTATTCTCCTTCTTTCCTTACTGTCCTTCTTTCGTCGTTTTCCTTCTTTCCTCACTCTTCTCTTTACTTTATTCTCCTGTTTTCCCTTTTTTCAGTTTTCCTCACTTCCTTTGTTCTCGGTTGTCCTTTTTTCTTCACTCTCTTGATTTCCTCGCTCTCCTGATTTTCCTCATTCTCTCGTTTTTTCTTAAATTGATTTTCAATGTCTAAAAATGTGCTTTTCTGTTCTTTTCAGTACTTGCCCTGAGTTTTCCCGTGAACCCTTTCCTGTATTCAATCTAAACCTTTTCCTTTAATTTTCTTATATTTTTGTTTTTTCTTGGGCCTTGATACAACGCATCCTTATACCTTTTTCAGGCATTTTTCTTAAGTTCACGGCGACAACAAAAATTCAAGTTTACTTGTTTTTAATTATTTTTATCTTGACTTTTTTAATAATATTCAGCGTTTAACAGCGTTAATGAATAACTATTTACATGAGGAATTTTACACATTTTATGAATTATATATGTTTGGATTTTATAAAATAGGAGGTAACTTTTCTTGAATAACGAAGTCTACGCTGCTTCCATGGCGGCGATCTCAAGCATCCAGAACATAACCAATGACAGGATTGAAGCCCTTACAAAAGGGCACGGCATGACTAACATCGGGGCAATGTGTGCCGCAAACGCTATTGCAACCGAACTCTTCCGGGGCGCCAACATCCAGCTTACCGATGAGGACAGCGGCAGCCTTCAAATTGACCAGGTCCTTGAAAAGGGAATCGAAGCCGCAAAGGAAGCGGGGGCAAGCCCTGCAAATGCAGCCCTTTTTGCCGCAAGTATCTGCTACTTTGCAGGTTCCAATGCCCAGGCCGGGGTTCCTGCAGGGAACCGGAAGATCGGGGCTCTTGCCCGCATGATCGCAGGCGCGGATAGGACCGGGGTCATTTCAGTCCCTACTCCCAAGTCCAACAACAAGGTATCGGGCTTTGCAGCGGTCCAGGCAATCTACAAAGCCATGGAAGAAGGTAAACTTACGCGGATCGACGGGCGCAAACTTCCCCTTGGCGTTGCCGGAGGTCCTCTCTACGGTCACAATACCCTTGGAGAAGACATCGGCTTCCCCGAAGTTGCCATGAACGCGGCAAAAGTCGGAACCGAAGCTATGATGAAGGCATACTGGGGAGCAGGAGTTTCCGCAAGCCCTATCATTTCTGCAATCATTGGAACAGCCGCATCCCTGGAAATCGTTCACCCTGACGCTTTTGTTGGGGCTGAGTACGGCGGTTTCTTCGATGTAAACAGTGCTTACCTTGCAGGAAAAGCTGCATGTGAAGTCGCAGGAATCCCTGAAAAGCTCCACATGAGGGGGACAGGCGAAGAGTACGACTCAGCCAGGCTTGTAGGAGACCTCGGAGTCATTATAAAGGACATCGGTGCCCCAACCGTTGTAGGTATGATGTCTTTCGGGGAAATGCTCTGTGCTTTCCAGGAATCAGTCCAGATAGGAGCCGGTTTCTCCGGGGGCCCGATTATGCCACCTCTCGGACACATGACCGCAGACTGTATCATCGCCCTCAGGGCTCTGATCAAGTGCGAAACTGACGTCGAGAAGGCTGCGGATATCATTGCCGAAGTCAAAAAGAATGAGTGGCTTGACCCCGAAATCGCAGCTGTTGCCCTTAACACCATCTCCAGGAAGACCGAGCAGGTCAGGAGAGGTCTGGTTACCCGTACAATGATCCTCGGGACTGACGGTGTGCGCTCGGCTGCAATCTTCCGGAGGGCACAGAAGACCTATGATGCCCTTAAAGCCGGGAAGACCGTAGAAGATGTTGTCCGGGAAATTGATGTTGAGAGGAAGACAACCGTTGAGACCAGGGCAGCTGCCATGCTCGGAGCCATGACCGGGCACGAACTCAAGATCGAAATCAAAAAACTGGTAGGCGGAGCCCGCAGGGACCATCCGTTCACTAATTCCTACTACGGCTTTGACACCGATGCCGATGTGGACGTAACCGTAGACGGCAAGAAGTTCGAGCTTAAGGGGCTTGGGCAGACCGTGATCCCTGACGCCATTTTCAATGACAAGCAGGATATCCTGGAAGTAATCCCCCTGGCAGCTATTCCTGTCAGTGAACTGCAGCTCTCGGGCCACTCTATTATCAATATCACAGTGCCTGCAGCCGTAGCCGCAGCAATGAAGGTTTTAGAGCCAAAAGAAGCTGCAAAGCTTGCTGAAAAGGGTGGGAAAGCCGGTACTGCTGCAATCCCCGGAGCCCGGGAAAAAGCTTTCGACGTTGCAAAACTTGCAGTCCGGATAATGGACTCCATGTAAAATCTTTGAACATATCGCCAATCCGGAAAGGTTTAAATAGTCGAAAAAACCTGCCGCTGGAAAAGATTTAACAACTGAGAAATACTTAACAGTTTTATAAACTCTTTCCAGCTAAGGCTGGCTTAACAGCCAGATCAGGTTGCGGTCAGAGGCAATATGTCCATATAGGGGCGGCTCAGTCTGCCCTATCTGGTCTCTGCCCTTTTTCCTTTTCGCCTTCCCTCTTCCGGAGGCTGCCTGGAGGTCACGCTTTGCTCTTAATGACCAACGTTGACAATATTACATGTGACCAGGTGCCCTACCTGATCGAGGAACTGATGAAGCTTGGGGCTAAAAATGTGCATGTAGTGCCGGCTTTCACGAAGAAAGGCCGGAGCGAATATATTTTTCTGATCGACAGTGAGGAAGGGAACCTTGAGGTCCTTGCCGAGTTCATGGCTCTGGAAACCGGTACTCTCGGGGTCAGGATTTTGAAGACCGAACATTATCCTTTTGACTACGAAATGAGGTCGCTCTGCCTTTCTTTCAGGGATGAAAATGACCTGCCTCTTTGGGAAGGGGAAATTGATGTAAAAATAGTTCTAGGAAAAGAAAAAAAGCCTCTTTCTGCCCGGGTTGAGTACGAAGAGCTAAAGGAACTGACAAATCGGGTAAGAGAAGCCGGCCTGAAGCTTTCTATGTATGAAATTAAGGAATTGATTGAAGAAAGGGCTCTGAAAGGCATAAAGGACTTTACTGTTAATTTCGAGGATGATAACCTGGGACTGGAAAATACGCCTTTGTCCCCAGTTTCGAAAAAACTGTGCTGTACGGATAAGACGAAAACTTGCTTCGGGAATTGAAGCTCGGTTTTTATCTTTTTTCGGGGTAAGGGTGTCTTTCACGAAAGCGTTTCCATTCAAGAAAAAAAATCATTTCTTATTCTGGAATATTTTTGTCATGAAAGGTATTATCAGAAAATGCCTGTTATCTTATAACGTCCACATCTTGGAAGGTGGTCCCTCTGGATCTAACAAAAGTTTTAAAAGATATCAAAAACGGAACAATCGAGCTTGAAACTGCGGAAGAGCAGATTCGGTCCATGGGTTTTGTGAGTTACTCGAGCATTGCGAAGGTGGATACCCACAGGAAAAGTCGGACCGGGATAATGGAAGCAATCCTTGCCGACTGCAAGGAACCCGAAGACGTCGTGGAGATTGCAAAGGTCCTGGTCGCCGAGAGCGGAAGAGCCCTGATAACAAGGGTCTCGGAAAAGCACGTTGAAGCTCTCATGAAAGCATTCCCTCCTGAAAAGCTTGAGTTGAACCGGCGGGCTCGCACCGTAGTCGTTCATGATGGAACTCCTTCGCCGGTCACCGGTGGAGTTGTGGGGGTCATTTCCGCAGGTACGGCGGATATCCCTGCGGCTGAGGAGGCCAGGGTAGTGGCTTCCGAGATGGGATGTGAGACCGTTGCTGTGTATGACGTGGGAGTCGCAGGTATTCACAGGCTGATCCCTGAACTCCAGAGGCTCAAAGCCAGGAACCCCGGAGCTATCGTTGTTGCCGCGGGAAGGGAAGGGACTCTTCCCACTGTGGTCTCGGGGCTGGTCGATGTGCCGGTGATAGGGCTGCCCGTTTCCACGGGATACGGGGCAGGAGGAGGAGGGGAAGCAGCCCTTCTCTCAATGCTTCAGTCCTGCTCCATCATCTCGGTAGTGAACATCGATGCTGGCTTTGTAGCCGGAGCCTTTGCGGCTCGTATAGCGAATTTGATCGCAGCTGCTGCAGGAACCGGTGTTATGCAGGGAAATAAAGGGCATGGGAATAAAGAGAAGGGTAATAAAGAGCAGGAATAAGTGAATCGAAGACCTGCAGGCAGGAATTTCATGAAAGCGTTGATTTTCAATCCTTTTTCAGGGGCTGCCGGGGACATGATCCTTGGCTGTACCCTTGACCTCGGGGCAGACCGGCAGTACGTCCGGGAATTGATAGAGGCTTCCGTAGACGTGTCCGTGGACATCCGGGAAGTTAAGAAAAAGGGCATAAAAGCCCTGGATGTTCGGATAGGAGTGCCGGAAAAGGAAAAAGTCCGGAAATACCCCGAACTGATAGACATAATCAAGTCCGCAAAACTGCCTTCCCTTGTGGAAGTAAGTGCTCTTGACATCTTTGCGAAGATGGCGGAAGCTGAAGCTGCTGTCCACGGGTATTCCGACCTCGCGGACCTGCACTTCCACGAGGTGGGCCAAAGTGACGCACTTGCTGATGTCATTGGCTCTTCGGCTGCGATCCATGCCCTTGGCTGTGACGCCGTTTACTGCACTCCTATCAATGTCGGCAGCGGAACGGTTGAATCCGCCCACGGGACTCTTCCGGTACCGGCCCCCGCAACCCTCGAGATTCTCAGGAACGGGAAGCTCTTTTTCAGGGGGGGCAACGTGAAAAAAGAACTGCTCACTCCAACCGGGGCCGCTGTCCTTTCCCATTTTGCAAAATCCGTTGAAGCTTTCCCCCAGGGGAGGGTAACAGCGGTAGGATACGGAGCAGGAGATGCCGACCTTCCGGGGCCGAACGTGCTCCAGGGCATACTATCCGAACCTGACTCCTGCCTGATCCAGGATACGATCGAGGTCCTGGAGACAAATGCGGACGACGTGAGCGGAGAAGTGCTCGGCAACCTCTTCGAGGAACTGCTTGTCATGGGGGCCAGGGACGTTGTGATTATCCCCGCTACCATGAAAAAAGGCCGGCCCGCCCATGTTATAAAGGTCATATGCAAACCCGAAGACAGCTCGAAACTTGCCCGGAAAATCATAACTGAAACAGGTTCCCTGGGTATCAGGGTGATTCCTACCAGGCACCGGCTGATCGCCGCCCGGAAGATCGAAACGGTCAGGATCGATGTTGACGGAAAGGTGTTTGAAGTGGCTGTCAAGGTAGCCAGGGACTCCGAAGGAGTTTTGCTCAACATCTCCGCGGAGTTTGAGGACTGCAAACAGGTCGCAAGAAAGTCGGTGACTCCGGTAAAAGAGGTCATGCGGAGAGCTGAAGAGGCCGCATGGAAACTTTTTTCCTGAATTTTGATTCAGGCTGATACTGAGAGGACCCTACTGAATCAATGAATCAGGCTGAATCAATGAATCAGGTCGAATATTCAATCCAAATTCTCAACAAAGTGGGCTATGATCCTTTTGGAAAGCCCTATTTTTGAAGGAAGAGGTGGTAGTTTTTCTACAGGGAACCAGTGGGCGTCTTCGATTTCCTCATGGTTCACAACGACTTCTCCTCCTGCATACTTTGCCGTGAAGCCCAGCATCAGGGTGTGAGGGAAAGGCCAAGGTTGGCTTCCGAAATAATTCAGGTCCTTTATGCTGACCCCGACTTCTTCCCTCACCTCCCTTTCCGCGGCTTCTTCCACGGTTTCTCCGGGTTCTACAAAACCAGCTACCAGGCAGTAAGTCCCGGGAGGAAATCGGGGGGACCTGGCAAGCAGCAATTCTTTGTCCCTGGAGATAAGTACAAGTACTGCAGGTGTGACCCTGGGGTAATACCGGGTTCCACAGTCAGGGCATTGCCTGGCCCGGTCTTTTTTTCTCAGGGTCGTACGAGTTCCGCAGAAGCTGCAAAACTGGTTCGTCCGGTCCCATTCCATTACCTGGACGGCCATTCCCGCGACTCCCAGAAGGTCGGCTTTCAGCTTTCCATAGAGCCGGGGGAGTTCCAGAAATTCCATGTTTTCAGGCGCTTCGACTCCCTCTTCCAGTTCGAGGGAGTAACAGGGCCTGTTGTCAAAGGTCCCAAGGTACTGCTATCTACAAATGGGCAGACCTGATTTCTCGAGATCTGTCTGGCATGGAATTTCCATAATCCTTCCTACCCATTTCCATACAAGCAGTCTGCGCTGACTGAAGGCAAAGCACATTGGGTCTTTGTCGGAGGATTCCGGAGGTTTGAGCCCAAATGTAAACCTCCGGTCCGACAGGTGGAATTCCCTTTGCATAGCTCTCGCTCGATGCTTTTCTGGTCCGGGAAAGTTTTTCCTTAAACAAAATTAAAAACTAATTCAGACTTAATATTTAATTCAGACATGGTGTCTAATTCACACTTCAAATCGAAGTTACACTTTCTACCAATACTTATTTTGGTTTGCATCCTTTAAGTCCCTTTTTATATTGACGGGCAATTATATCTCACATTTCTATAAATCTCATTTCTGATTTCTGTAATCTTGCCCTGAATATGGTAAAATAAGATCAAATGGTAGATGGGGGGGCCTGATATGGTTAAAATTGATAAAATAAGACTTTGATACCTTTAAATTCTGTTGAAATAAAAATAGGTTGGGATGAAGCTCTCTGCTCAGAGCTTTCCCATGGAGTGCAGAAGTTCCGCATTCAGGACACTTGCCCCTGCGGCTCCGCGGATTGTGTTGTGTCCCATTGCTATGTAGCGGATGCCTTCTCTGATCCGGCCTACGGAAACGCTCATGCCGTCGCCCATGTTGCGGTCCAGGCGCGGCTGGGGCCGATCGACTTCGTCCCGCACGATAAGGGCTTTTGCGGGTTCCGAGGGGAGGTCTCCCAGTTTCGGGTCGAAGCTCAGGAAGGCTTCCCTTACTTCCTCGGGGCTGGGTTTTGCTTCCATGCCTGCCCAGATGGCTTCCGTGTGCCCGTCAATTACCGGGACCCTGTGGCAGGAAGCGCTTACTTTTATGTCTGCAGGTAAGATTTCCGCACCGTTGAATTTTCCAAGGAGCTTCAGGGGTTCGGTCTCCATTTTATTTTCTTCATTTCCGATGTATGGGACCACGTTGTCGTAGATTGCCATTGCCGGGATCCCGGCAAACCCGGCTCCAGAGATTGCCTGCATTGTGGCGACCTGGATTGACTCGAGCCCGAACTGCATCAGGGGTTTCAGGCTCACTGTCATGACGATGGTGGAGCAGTTGGGGTTTGTGATGATATACCCGTCCCATCCCCTGTTGTCCTGCTGGACTTCAAGGAGCCCCAGGTGTTCGGGGTTTACCTCGGGGATTACAAGGGGGATGTCTGTTTCCATCCTGTAGGCTGAGGCGTTACTTGCAACTGCAAAGCCGGCTTTTGCAAAGTCCGGTTCGACAGTGAGGGCAAGGTCTGCAGGGAGAGCCGAAAATACCACGTCGGCGTCCACGGCTTTTGGATCCACAGGGACCACTTCGATGTCGGCCACGTTTTCCGGCATCGGGGTGTCAAGCCTCCAGTTTGCTGCGTTTTTATACGTTTTTCCGGCGCTTCTCTCGGATGCTGCAAGGGCTGTGATCTCAAACCAGGGATGGTTTGCCAGTGCTTCTATGAACCGCTGCCCTACAGCACCGGTGGCGCCTAAAATACCCGCTTTAACTGCTGCCATCTAAAAAAATACCTCCGTAGAGAAAGAAATAATTCGATAAAAATGAAAAAGAAAAATGGAATAAAAAATTATTCCAAGCTGATTGTTTTATTCTTCTACCTTGATTGCGTCGTTCGGGCATGCCTCTTCGCATGCACCACATTCTACACATTCGTCCTGGTCGACGACTGCGATTCCCTTGTCATCGTCGAGGGTGATTGCTTCTGAGGGACATTCATCGACACAGGTTCCGCATCCGGAACATTCTTCCTCGTTAACTATTGCTGGCATATTTATTCACACTCCGTTTGTTTATCATTCGATATGTATTCTGGAAATTAGACAGGGGCGTTTTTGAAACTTCCATAGAATATCGAAAACTTTAAGCATTACGCCATTATTCTGAAAAACATAAAAACTTATCGCTTTTTAGTAAAAAGCACCCTCACCTGTTCAGTCGTTGAACCGTGTCGCATGCTTTCTAAATTTATATTTCCTTATGTATGGAATGGAATGAATAGAAATGAACGTATGGATTTAAAAGGAATGATTCACGGACTGAAAACCGGCATATACTGAAAACCGGCATAAATTCATGAGGATACTTATAAGTAAGGAATACAAAAACGAATGAATCCAAAAAGGAATGAAATTTTTCCTTTTTGAGAGCGTCGGAAAAGTCCACACTTGCCAAAAATTTGGCACATTTAATCATTTATGATGAACTTCAAAAACCCTCATGACCCATATTTTTTGATTTTGATTTTCAGGCCCGTTTTTTAGTATTCAGGCTTTAATTAGGATTCCGGCATCAACCCTCTGGCCCTTAAATCCTTAATCCTGACTCATGTACTGTAATTCCTTGGGGGTCCGTCAGGTGATATTTTCCCCCTTCGTCCTTAAGGATCCCTTCCTTGAGCAAGAGATCCATGTGGTATTTATACATGAAGTCACTAAGGCCTGATTTCTCCTTTAATTCCTCTTTTTTTATTCCGGAAAAACCTACAATCCTCACGAGTTTTCTCCTCTCTGAACTCAGGGCGACCTTTCCCATCATTACATGGTCTTTTTTAATAGCTTCAGCTTCGCTTGGCCCTTTCTCGGAATTTATGTAGACATCAAGTTCGTCTTCTTCTTTTTCTTGCATATCAGTGCTCCATGTATTTTTTAAATACAGAGTTTTAATCATTCATACAATTTCTATTTTTTCATTCACAAATACCTCCATTTTTTACCTTTTTTTCTCAAGCAGAGATAATCTCTCCCAAAAACCCGTCCCTTCGGCAAAGTTTTTTGGGATGAACAGTTTGCCTTCCTCCTGAGGTCCCTGTTTTAGGGGGATAGGAGCACTGAGCGCTCCTGTTTTAAGGGTGGTTGGGCAAGGTGCAAAGAGGAGGGAAAACTTTTTGTCGCGAGGAAGTTAAGAAAAGAAAATCAACTCAATGCTCATTTGTTCATGTCCACTCTTGTTCCGTGTCCGTGTTCATGCCCTTTCCGGCTTCATGAGCATGTTCATGTCCACTCTTGTTCCGTGTTCGTGTTCATGCCCTTTCCGGCTTCATGAGCATGTTCATGTCCACTCTTGTTCCGTGTTCGTGTTCATGCCCTTTCTGCTCCATTTTTTCGAATGGAACCCCTGCTTCCCTGAGTTTGCTCTCTATGGAACTTTCCACGATTTCCGTAAGTTCTTCTTTAGGGACTTTCGTGATAGCGGAAAGCAACCTCAATTCGGATTTCTCACTCTTCCTGTCAAGGATTTCTACCTGGGGGGTCTCTTTCGAGGAGGTTACGCTGCCTTTGACCACGGATTCGGGGAGTTTGATGGAAAGCTTCACATGCCCTATGAACCCGGGGTTAATTTCACTTACACGGTCCCGGATACTTAGCAGGCTCTCTTCTGCAAGTGCAATGCCTTTTTCCGGTTCAAGGGAGGATACCAGGGCATAGCGGGTTGAAAATGCCGAAACTTCCGAGACTTCAATGGAGTTTTGTTTCTCTGAAGGGGCTTTTTCAAGTCCCGGAACTGCAAGGTGGTTTAGCAGGCTTTCGAACTGTTCATCTCCCGTTTTTGCAGAGAATTTGAGGACCATGGCTTCGCTGTTCAGTTTTGAAAGCATCTTTTCCGTGGCAAGGACCCGCTCTCCGGGGGCTGTGTCCAGCTTATTTATGCCCAGGATCTCGGCTTCCCTTATCTGGGTTTCAATGAACCTGGGGATTTCACTGACTTCGGTCCCGAAACGGCAGGGGTCTACCAGGGTCACCACAGGGGAAAAGGATAGTTCGGAAAGCCCCATATTCTTGATTTCTTCCCTGATCTGTCCCGGGAAGGCTATCCCGGTGGGCTCGATGATAACCACATCAGGCTTGAATTCTTCTTCCAGGGTCTGGAGAGTGTACTGCATGCTGATTTTAAGTGTGCAGCAGATGCAGCCGCTTGTCAGTTCTTCGGTCGTGATCCCGGTTCCCGATAAGGTATCCCCATCAAGCCCGATTTCTCCGATCTCGTTTACTATGATGGCAATTCGCTTTCCTGAATCGTTCAGTCGCCTGCTGAGTTTCAGTATGGTGGTGGTTTTCCCGCTTCCCAGAAAACCTCCTATGATCATTACTTTCATTGTTTTTCCTTCCTTTCGTTGTTTTTTGTAAAATGGAATGTGTAAACAGGATTTTGTAATTCAATTTAGTGTAAATGGGTTAATTCGGAGATTTTATATGAAATGTTAACGACGTGTACTATTACTAAATGAATATATTTTCCAATATATAAAATATACAGATTCTTCTTCATGACACCTATTTCTTCTGACCTAATATTCCCTATCTGGTCATTTTTTAGTTTCCAGGAACGGATTAAGAAGAACATGGGGGTACATTTTGATAGTCAACAGCTTAGGCGTAACCGGCATGTGGAAGGTTCTAACTCTCTTCATGTCATGTACAGGCCACCAGAGCCTCTGCATGAGACACTTCTCCACCCGTATACATCAACCCCACCACCTTGATTTGACAGGTTTGAGTGGGTACGGATTGCCGAAGAGGACCTTTTCGCAGGAGACTTCGAGGTTTCAGGCCCTTAAAAAAAGTGAAGTTATTCAAAAAAAGTTTAAAGTTTTGGAAGCACGTTCAGCCCCAGTTCGGTCAGTTTGTAAACCTCTTTTTCATCCTGAAAAATAAAATCTGCGTTTATAAGGACCTCGGTATGGAATTTTAAAGTGGCTTCATCGAGGCCGGTTTCGTTCAGGAGTTCTTCTTTTGTCTTCCCGAGGAAACATATCCCGCGGACGATGTCCCTGCGTACTGGATTGGAGGCCGCATTGTATGTCCTTTCACACTTCTCCTGCAGCAGTTCTTCTTCCGTTTTTTCCTGTGAGTCGAGAAACAGGTCAATTTCGTCTTTTTCTTCCATAGTTCGGGCCACCCTGTAACAATAAAGTTATCATATCTTTGATGATTGGAATGGTTAATTTTATAATTATTTTGAGGCCATTTTATACGTATTTTGTTTTTTCAGGCTTCTTGCATCCTGATATCCCTTTTTCAGGCTTGTTCCCAGGCTGAAGGGCTTTTCATTCCGGAAAGTTTGTTTGAAAAATGATTCTTTGCTTATTCCGCGGAAAGTTCATCGATGATTGCGGAGTATTCTTCTGCAACGCTTCGGATTTTTTGTTCCTTCTCCTCAAACTCTGCAGTTTCCCCTTTAGATATTGATTCAATATATTCACCAAGGTAGCTTTTGAACTTAGTTACTTCCCCGTGGAGAGCTTTGTTGAAATACTTGCTTTTGTCTTTCATTAACTGTTCTATTCCTTCTATGTCCCCCCGGATAAAATCTTCAAGTTTTTCATAATTGAGTTTTCCGGCCTCTTCGGAAATCTCCATGTGGAATGTTGGGTTAGTGATGGCAACTTTCAAAAGTATCATAAAATTTTCCCTGTCTTCAAGATCCACTTTGATTGCATTATACCAGCTGACTATTGTTTCTGCAATTTTTTCTGCCTCAAATTTCTCATCAGTTTCCATGCACAGGTATTCTGGGAGAGGTGATAGATATAACTTATTATTTCTCTGCAGTAATAAATAAGAATTCATAATTTCTTCAATAAGAAATCATAATTTCTTCAATAAGAAATCATAATTTCTTCAATAAGAAATCATAATTTCTGCAGATCTTATGATAAGATTAGGCTCCGTTATAAAATCATTATTCAGTTATTATAGAAAATATTCTGGTTTAGTTCTGAAAAAAAGAAAAGTTTGCATTCCCATCCAAGAAAACCTGGAAGCTTCGAACGGCGTTTAATGAGTCTTTTTATTCTGGGAAGAGATACAAAGGTATTGGACTCTTTGTGCTGCGCGTCTTTTGCTTTTTGTCTTGTATGTTCACTTATCCCTGTGTGTTTTTGTCCCTAATGTCCCTATTTTTGTCCCTTGTGGAGTAATATTTAGTTAGCGGGGTTGTGAGGGATGAGAACGCAAGATGTACTATGTATACATCCTATATATTACTTTTGTAATTATATGTAACACATAATGTTATTTTTATCCTCTTTAGTTATTCCATTCCTATATTTTTAATGCAATATTCTAATATTATTGCATCTTTCTAACGTTGTCTTATTATCTTAATGATAAGACTATTATAATAATACCTAACTATCATTGATGTCCATACCCATATTTATGACTCTCCTTGATACTGTTTTTTTCAGTATGAACTTCCTAAATGTGGGCGCTCTTTTTTTTCCTGGAACGTTATGTGAATCCTCACCTGTTTTCATACGGGTGTATCGGAATCTGGCAATAATTTTTAAAAGAATAAGGATGAATATTCAAAGCTAAAAATAAAAAAATAAGAGTTGTCACGAATACCTCTACCTTCAGAGACTGTCCGACAATTCAATTTCAGGATACAACAGGAGATGGCTTCCCAACAGTTACTATTATATAATTGACAAAAATTATATACTTCCTTGCATAGAAATGGAAAACTGAGAAAGTACGGATTAATCTGTGAAAGTACGAATTACAAGCACTTTGAGGATCATTTGCATGCAAAATAAGCTCATGACTGCAGAACTAAAAGCTTTCCTGATCTCTATTGGTTCCGTTTCCATAGATCCTTCCCTTGTTCCCTTTGCTCTCGGGTCCACAGCCGGTCCGGGTGCCGGGACAAGTTCGGTTTTCTTCAGGTCAGGGAAACGGAGAGTCCGGCTCAGTATCAATAAGGATTCTCCCCTTTCCATTGAAAATGTAGGGGAAGACGGGACTTTTTCCCTTTTTATGGAAGGGGAAGAACTGGTTCGGGGAACCCTTGAGCCTGCCCTTGCCCACTGCCCGGAACAGGCGTTTATTACCCTTTGCGAGCGTTGTATTTTCGACTGCAAATACTGTCCCGTGCCCAAACTCCAGGGCCATGTCAAGAGTAATAAGGAAGTCCTGGATATTGTGGACGATGTTTTCAGGACAGGAAACCTGAAGGCTATTTCCCTTACTTCGGGGGTTGAAAATTCTGTGCAGGGGGAAGTGGACCGCGTCCTCAAATTGCTTCCTGCTCTCAAAAAGTATAATGTGCCGATCGGAGTTTCGGTCTACCCCACCGAAGGGTGCTCCAAGCAATTTTACGAGGCAGGGGTATCCGAGGTCAAGTATAATGTGGAAACAATGGATCCGGGTATTTTCAAACAGGTTTGCGGAGACCTCTCCCTTGCCTACATCCTGAAAAAACTCGAAGAGGCTGTGGGGATTTTCGGGAAAAACCGGGTTTTCAGCAACTTTATTATCGGACTAGGGGAGAGTGATTCAGCTGTCAGGGACGGGGTTGAAACCCTCGCAAAACTGGGAGTAATCCCAATCCTTCGCCCTATAAATCCCCATCCCCTCAGGGCAGGGGCCTGTTTTGCAGAGCGGCCTTCCCGGGAACGCCTCTTGAAACTTGCAAAAATGGAAAAAGCCATACTCGTAAAATACGGGTTGAACTCGGGACTTGCAAAAACCATGTGTCTAAGGTGTACGGGCTGCGACCTCGTACCTTTTGTAGACCTCTGAATGTCTGGTTGCCTTACCTGGTTTACCTGCCTGGTTTACCTGCCTGGTTTACCTACTTGGTTTGCCTACCTGGTTTACCTGCCTGGTTTGCCTACCTGGTTTACCTACCTGGTTTACCTACCTGGTTTACCTACCTGGTTTACCCAGTCTAGTTGCGCCAGCCGAGTTGCGGCTCGGCATCAGAAAAATCTTTGATTTTTCTTTTAGTTGCGATGAAATCGCAACAGTGTGCGGTCCTTTTCGGTCGCTCCGCTCCCTCAAGAGGACTTTTTTCTTTTTAAGGTCCCATTCTTAAAAGAAAATTGAGGTTCGCCTGCATGAGCTTCAATTTTGGGAACTTCTTTTCTGGTCGTGGCTTTCTTTAGAAGGCCTTTTGATGGTTCTTTTTTTTGATTGCCTGCTTATAGTGCTGTTTTTTGCCGGGATTGCCTGGGCCACATTATTGAAAATTCCGGGGAATACCATCCCCCTTATTTCTACTGGAAATTTTTTATGGTTTAATTATTTCTATGCTAGTACTTTTTCGATTTCTATTTGTTTTATTCTCTTATCTATATTCTTCATGCCTTGTCTTTGGTATTTTTGTTTTTTGATGGCTTGGGCTTCTCTTCCTGTTTTGTTTTTGTATTCGGGATTTTCGGGTTAGTGGGGGGTTGCTTTACATTGTCCTGAATTCTTCCAGGTAGGGGGTTCAGTTTAATCTTTTTGCATTTTTGCGTTTATATATATAAGCTCCTTACTTCTACTGGAGATTATGTGTCTGGAGCTATTTGACTTGAGGCGTATATACCCGAATTCCTTTTAGTAGTCAATGTTGTTGTAATGTCTGAGCTTGCGGGTTTGGCAAATGTTTTACCTGTTTAGGGGTCTACACCCCCCAGTTTCCATTGGAGTTTTTTAGTCTGATGAATCTACGTGACTTTACGGATCACAATCCTGGGAATACAAAAATCAAAAATTAGTTTAAAAATCGAGTTCTTGGAGGGTATAAGGGAAACTTGTGCTCCAAAGGTTTGAATGCAGTACGTTTTTATAATTCTGAAACTTAACCAAATTTCTGATCAAGGCTCATAAGTTGTTTTTCTTATCATATTTACAGAACACAGTTTCTTAAAAACCGCAACCCCTCAATTTCCACTGGAATAATCATGATAAATCCGATTTTAGATCCGCCTGACTCCTCAGATTCGTTTGATTCTTCAGATACTTATGTTTCCCTTTTTCCCAGGGGGCTCCTACGGCCCCCCGTTCCCCTTATTTGCTTCAGGCTTTTTTATCTGCTTCAATAACTTCTTCCGCGCTCATCCCACCATGGACGAGTTTTGCGATTCTCCTGATGAGGCTTGTGGGGTCTTCTGCCTGGAAAACGTTTCTCCCTATAGCAACTCCCCGTCCTCCGGCCTCCAGGGAGCCTTCGATCATTTCAAAGAGTTCTCTGTCGGAGTTGACTTTAGGGCCTCCCGCAATGATCACTGGCACAGGGCAGCCCTTTACGACTTCCCTGAAAGTTTCCGGATCTCCGGTGTAGTTAGTCTTGACGATGTCTGCTCCGAGTTCGGCTCCTATCCTTGCGGCATGTTTTACGACATCAACATCATATTCCGAGCGGACTTTCTTTCCTCTCGGGTACATCATTGCCAGTAGGGGCATTCCCCATTCGTCGCATTTCCTTGCAACTTGCCCGAGTCCCTGGAGCATCTCAAACTCATCTTCCGCCCCGATATTGATATGTACCGAGACTGCGTCAGCTCCTACCTTGATCGCCTCTTCCACGGTCGTTACCAGCACTTTGTGGTTCGGGTCCATTGCAAGGGAGGTCGAGGCTGAAAGGTGGATGATAAGTCCTACATCATGCCCGTATCCTCTGTGCCCGTATTTGGGAAGGCCCATGTGCCCGAGCACGGCATTTGCCCCCCCTTCAGCTACCTTGTTGACCGTTTCCTGAAGGTTTTCGATCCCTTTGATGGGGCCTGCCCCTACTCCGTGATCCATGGGGATGACAATGGCGTTTCCTGTGTTCCGGTCGAAAATGCGTTCCATCCTTACGGATTTACCGATTGTGCTCATGGAATGTCCTATAGTTTTTCGCTAATATATATTTTATCAGTGTATTTTTTGTAGTGTTCGGCTTGCTTTATAGATAATGGGTATTCGGAGCAGGGTTTTGAAACCGGGACTTTTCTACAATCATTGTTTTGTGTTTTCGTTCTGGTAAATTCCGGAATACCCTTCTTCCACTTCGCTGTCCAGGGTATAGAAAAGCAGTTGCATGATACGGGCGTCTTTCTTCAGCCTGAACCCTGCAAGGTTGTAGACTACCAGCATTGACTCGCTTCGGCCCCGGTACCCAGCGTCCCAGACCGCGGTTTCAAGGGTGGCTCCGCAGCGGATCAGGGTGGACCTTGGCTTTGCGATTGCGGCAAGATTTCTGGGGATGTTTACGATTTCATTAAAAAGGACTTTATATATCCCTTCGGGCAGATGGACCCAGCCCTCCGTATCAAATTCCAGGGGACTGCCTCCGGGAAGTTCTCTTTCGGAGTTGTCAAAGTCCACAGCTCCTGCCCCTTCGATTGTTCTCACTTCCTTAAGGGTCATTTCAAGCCCGTTTGGCTGGAGCTGGGTTTCGGGATCGACGGTGTTTTCAAGCAGAGGTGGGTTTGCCTGCATCAGTTTTCTCAGTTCGTTGCTGGATAGGAGTGACATAGGGATTCGAATTGCGATGATTGCTTATTATAATTTCGATTTTTGGGGCTATATCCTTTTATTGAGTTTTGCTTTTCCGGCCCGCTTCTTCGTTTTTAAGCCCCATTTTCTTTTTTATTGCAACAAGTGGCAGTGTTTTTTTATTTTTTATAAGTGGTAATGAAAAAGCTTTACTGTCATTGGGTAAATAAATATGGCCTGTTAAGTTCCAATCATTATTGCTTCATGTTGAGTAAATAAATTCAATCTGTTAAGTTCCAATCATTATTGCTTTAAATTAAGTAAATAAATTCAGTCTTTTAAGTTCCAATCATTATTGCTTTTTCAGTTCTGAATTGAAGAGAGGCTGCTAAAAATGAGGGTTAGATCGATCGCATGCAGAATCATATCTGTGCTCCTCCTGGGAGTTTTCATAACGGGTTGTGCCCTGGCTGAAACGGATGACAAGTGGAGTTATTCACAGGAGATAGTTGTAACGGAAAATGCCGGAAAAGACCTGACCAGTTATCAGGTGCCTGTCCGCCTGGATTCTTCAAATTTCGATTTCTCGAAGGCAAATGCCGACGGGTCGGATCTTCGCTTCCTGCTTGGAAGTACCGGGCTTGACTACTGGGTCGAAACCTGGGATCCGAAAGGCGGGGAAGCCACAGTCTGGGTCAAGGTTCCATTCCTGCCTGCAAATGGGAACCGGAAGATCCTGATGAAGTATGGATATCCCGAAGCAAGGGCCGAGAGCAACGGGGCGGATACGTTCCTATTTTTTGACGATTTTTCGGGGTCCAGCCTCCGAAGCATTGACTGGAAATACGAAAATTCCGGAGGCGGATTTGTTGATGTCCAGGGTGGGAGCTGTAAACTCGTTGCTCCGAAAGTTCACGTAAGTGACTTCGTCCTGATCTATTCCAGAGACAGTTTTGATATCAACACGGCATTCGTGGCAAAGCGGATGAAGGTGACCACAGGGGACGATGAAAGAGGGCCTGTCCTGCGGCAGGGTTTTATTGACCAGATCGACAACGCAAGAAACGAGATCAAGCATGAGACCGAACTTGCCAACGAGACCCGGGTGCGCTGGGAACTGACTGCCCGGAAAGAGCGGTTCCGTTCTTTTGACCTGACCAACGTCCGGGCCTTGGAAGGGGACTGGTATATCTCGGAGATTGCCTGGTACGAGGAAGATGATGATAACCGCAGCGTTGCCTGGTTTAAGGACGGCGTCCGGGATACCAGAATGGATTATACTTCCTCCGAGTTTGTCACAAACCTCCCTATGCACATCTATCTTTATGCGGCTTCTTACCCGGATGCTTCGGAAACCACCGGGTATATGGCTGTGGACTATGTTTTTATCCGCAAGTTTGTCGGGCCGGAAGAACCTTCCGTGCAGGTTACCCCGGCTCCTGCCGAAGAGGCAGCTCCTGTTGAAGAGGTCTCCGAACCTGAGGCTGTGGAAGTTCCTGTTGAAGAGGTGGAAGTTCCTATTGAAGATGTTTCGGAGCCTGAAAACGTAAGTGAAGAAACTGAAGAAGAGATCGAAGAAGCAGAGGTAGAAGCTGTTCCTGTAGTTTCCTTCCCGGAATACAGTGTGGGAATCTCCGGAATCCGGCTGTCTTCTCCCTATTCCCCCCACTTCCCTGCTCTCGTAAGGGATCTTGAAAGTTCCGGAATCGACACGATTTTCCTCAGTGTTGACTCCACAGACGTCTGGCAGTACGAGCGTTTCGTTAAATCTGCTCACGAAGAAGGGTTTGAGGTGCATGCGGTGCTTCTGGAAGATACGGGATGTACCGGAGCCTGGGACCTGAACACTTCCAGCGAGGCGATAGATGAGGTCCTTGACTACAACAGTAAATCCCTTGCCGCTTTTGACGGGATCAACATCTATATGGAACCGTCCTCTGCCCCGACTTCCAATGAGGGCTGCCTGGATTACGCAAGCATTATTGAGGCTACCCGTGAGGGTGCCGGAGCGAATCTAACTCTCTCCGCAAGCCTCCCGCCCCTCTATAACGCTTCCACTATTGAGGATATTGCGCCCATGGTTGATTTCTTTGTGGTCCGGGCTTATGGCAGAGGTGACGGAGACCTGAATGAAGCTTCTCTCATAGTGGATGCCGTTGCCCTGCAGATGGGTGAAATCAGGGGCGCAGGTTCAAAGGGAATTATAGAAATCAGGGCTGAAGACGGGTTCGAAGATAAGATGGCCGTACAGGAAAGTTTTGCATCCCTGGCGGAATATTATTCCGGAGACCCTGCTTTCCTTGGAGTTACAATCTCCAGCTATGAAACCTATAAGGACCTCCCGAAAGTAGCAGAGGAACCCGATGAGAAACCTGGAACCGGGGTGCCTGGCTTCGGGATAGTTTCCGGGCTTCTTGCAGGTCTGGGAGCCCTCGCTCTCCTGAAAAAGAGCAGGATGTGAAAAACAGAGCTTGAAGCAGGAAACATGTTGAAGCAGGAAACATGTTGAAGCAGGAATTGAATCTCAATTCCTTTTAAACTTTTTTCCTTCTTTTCTTTTCCTTTTTCTTTTTTATCCAGTTTTTCTTTTTCTAATCAACTTCTTTTCTGTTTTTCTTTTTCTCTTTAACATGAAAGTAATGTGACGTAAAAGTACTTTCGTTTGTTTGAGTCTTTTATTCGAAAGATTTCATGTACGTTTTTTATGTTTTTTATCCGAACTCTTTTTATATCTTTTTCACTTCCCCCGTTCTCTTTTTGCCTTCTTCCTTTTTTCCCTCTTTTACTGGAGCTTTTGTGTTTTGTTTATATAGTTTTCTGGCATCTTTTTTTTCCATACGTATTATATAATTATTTTTTATATACAATTTATTAAAACGAAATCTATATAATCGCCTTTATACAATTTTTAAGATGGAATTCTTGGGAATATATTTTGGTGGGAATTCTATCGCAGAAGCGATTTAAAGGGGGTATATCCATAAAAGCAACTAATATTCTTTATTCGTCGTTAGCTCTACTTTTAGCACTGATGCTTTCAGGTAGTGCCGTAGCGCAGCTTGAGGAACCAATCATTCCTAATTTTGAAGCAGAACCTATTTCAGGAAATGCACCGCTAAATGTTACTTTCACGGATGAAACTGATTATGGACCCGATTTTGACCCGGATGTTATGGATGTTTCATTTTTATGGGATTTCGGGGATAACCAGACCGAAGAGGGAGAAGAGTTTGCCGAAGTTTCTCATGTATATGAGGACGAAGGTCTCTATACTGTGGCCCTCAACGTGACCATTACCGAGAATGGGACGGAAATAGCTAATGGGTCAGTTCTCAAGGACGAGTATATCGAAGTCCTTGCCGCGCCCGTAGATGATGGCTATCCGGTTGTCAATTTCACTGCCGAGCCACTTTCGGGAAATGCATCGTTAAATGTTACTTTCACGGACCTTTCGGATTTCGGGCCTGATTTTGACTCTGAAACCATGAATATTTCATATCTATGGGATTTCGGGGATAATAATACTGAAGAGGGGGAAGATTTTGCCGACGTTTCTCATACCTATGAGGACGAAGGTCTCTATACCGTGGCCCTCAACGTGACCGTTGCCGAGAATGGGACGGAAGTGGCTAACGGGTCTGCTACAAAGGAAGATTATATTGAAGTCCTTGCCGCGCTCGTAGATGATGACTATCCTGTTGTCAATTTCACTGCTGACCCGCTTTCTGGAGATGCACCGTTAAACGTTAATTTCACAGACCTTTCGGATTTCGGGCCTGATTTTGATCCTGAAACCGCGAATGTAACACGCTTCTGGGAGTTCGGGGACGGAAACAATTTCACTTCAACAGAGACCACAGGGGCATATACTTACGAGGATCCCGGGATATATAACGTGACCCTGACCCTCTTCTATGCGGAAGATAACGAAACCCTGAACATGTCTCTCACAAAAGAGGCTTACATTGAGGTCTTTGAAGGGGAACCTTCCCCGGTAGAAGGGTACCCGAAGCTTGATTTCGCCGGCGAACCCAGGGCTGGCGTTGCACCCCTGAGTGTCAATTTCACTCCCATTGTGGACCTTGGTCCTGACTTTGATCCGGTGAACATGACCGTTGAAGGGCTCTGGGAGTTTGGAGACGGCTCCAATTCAACGGAGATGAACGTAACTCATGTCTACGAAACGCCAGGGATTTATGACGTAACGGCAACCATCAACATTATCGAGGACGGCAACACGACAGCTACAGAGTCCATTACAAAGGAACAGTACATAAAGGTCTTTGATTCGGATGCCAAGGGCATTATGCTCTCCCCTGGCTGGAACTTCATCTCGGTGCCTTACGTTCTCAATAATTCAAGTGTTGATTTCCTGTTTGCTGATGTGGAATATGAGAGCATAATCTATTACGATGCAGCGTCTGAAATCTGGCTGGACGTGGAAGAACTGGAGCCTTTGAAGGGGTATATGGTCTATGCGCTTGATTTCGGGATGATCCCTCTTGACAAACTTGCAAGGGTCGAAGACCCGATTCCCGGTGTTCCCGGTGCCAGCATCCCGATCTACGAAGGCTGGAACGCCATCGGGTTTACGGATTCCACCGAGTCCCTATCTGCCGAATTTACCCTGGAGATTATTAATGATTCCTACTTTGAGGTAGTTGGGCCATTGAACCAGGCAACTCTCACATACGCTTACATCGGAAGAAACGGCTACGAAGGTGAAATCGGAGCTTCCGATGACAAATATGTGGGTACGGACATCTTCTTGATGGAACCTTACGAGGGCTACTGGATCCTTGCAACTGAGAACACTACCCTGTATGCAGTGGGATGGTAACCCGAGATGTGCATGAAAAAGCAAGTGCCGTAGGAAAGTAAAATAAGAACGTGAAATAAGCAAGTGTGGTAAACAAGTTCGATATGAATGTGAAATAAGAAATCGACAGAAACGCTGAGATAAACTCGATCCTTGAGATAGGTATAGGGTGCCTGTTCTGTCAGGGGGAGGTTGACCCTTTACCTTTTATTTTTGGGGTGTATGATGCCTGTATCAGGAATCGTATCAGGAATTAGAAGGTCGAATGCCTTTACGCTTTAACATAGCGTTTCAACATTCTCTAAGGTTTTATTTGATAATTAATATATTTAAAAATATTAGATATATATAATGTCTATCTAATACCTAAACTGCAGGTCCTTTGCATCTTCGCTGCTTTACCGGTAAGTAATTGTTTACGATTTCCGGTTTCCTGGATTTGTCGGCAGGACCAAAAACGAGGTCTTTTTCATGCGAAAGGGAGCTTGAACATAGTAGTGGGCCTTTTAAATGGGAATGCGAACTGCAGACTTGCGGCCACAGCCGGAGCGAAGCAGGATGTCTGTGAATATGTCTGTGAATATGTCTGTGAATATGTCTGTGAATATGTCTGTGAATATGTCTGTGAATGAATGTTGCTGTTCCATGGTAATTTATGATACTAACAGGAGTTGGGGGGAATTTATGTTAATCAAATATCGAAAGTTCGGAATACTTTCCGTAAGCCTGATGATGCTGCTAGCATGTGCGGTGGTTGGGCTGGCTGCAGATCCCGAGGGGCCTGAGGAAACCGAGAGTCTGCCGGAACTGCCGCTTATCCTGAAAGGTGAACTGAATGTAAATGGGGAACCTGTTGTGGCTGGTTCTGAGATCCAGGCTTATTATGATGGTAAATTGATTGCAAAGAGTACTGTTGAAAACGAAGGGGAATATGTTCTCAATCTGAACCTCGCCACTGATGATTATGAGAATGTCGGGGAAGTGGAGTTCTACATTGATGGAAACGCAGCCGATCTGGATATCCCGGAAAGCGAGGCAGCTGCTATCGCAAAAAAAGATTCCCCTGGCTCGATAGTTGAATTGGATGTCCAGGGTTCGGTTTCTCAACCTTCTGAATCTTCCGATGATTCCGACGGTTCCGATGATGGAGATAATCAAGGTGCTGCAGTTGTGAAATCCGCTAAGGATGTTTCCGAATCCTCGGTCGAAGATCCAGATGAGCCTGAATCTGAAGAAAATGTTGATAATGGACTGGAAGCGGAAGATGGAGACGTCATTGAAGCTGAGGCAAAGGCAAGTTCTGAAAGTTCCGATGCACAGACTACACCCATCTGGGGAGCTCTTGCCCCTGTAGCATTACTCGGGGCTGTCCTGATCATCAGAAAAATGAGGGCTAAATAATCCGCTCAGTTTTTAAAGCTTCGACGCGGTTTTCCATATTTCCTTTTTTCTTTATTTCTTTTCTCTTTTTCTTCAAAAAGGTATCAGTGGCTTAACCACTGCCCAACTGTTTTATTATTTTTATGCTGGGTGATTACTTATACTTTTTTCACCATTTGTTTATGTAGCAATTGTTACATTATTTGTACTGTTTGCTTACTGAAGGGGGGTTTAACATTAAGGTTATCGGATTGGTAGGTAGTCCTAACGTTGACGGAAATACTGCAAGGCTTGTGAACGAAATTCTTGCCGGAGCCGCAGAATATGGTGCAGAGACAAAGATGTACAACCTGGCAGCTCTGGACATAAAAGGCTGTGATTCTTGCTGCAGGTGCCAGGAGAGCGGTAAATGTGCAATTGAAGACGACATGCAAATTCTTTACGAGGAAATCCGCACTTCTGATGCGGTGGTCCTGGGTTCTCCTGTCTATATGTGGCAGATGAGCGGCCAGACCAAAATCTTTGTTGACCGCCTGATGGCCTTTCTAAGGCCGGACTTTTCAAGCCGGATTGAAGGGAAAAAGCTTATTCTTGCCTTTACCCAGGGCAACTCCAACAGGGATGCTTTCTGTTCTTACTTTGAATATACAGCAGGGCTTCTCTATTTCCTCGGATTTGATGTCCTGGATACGGTCGTTGCGGCAGGCACTGACAGATCCAAAATTTCAAACAGGCCAGAAGTGCTGAAAAGGGCAAGAGAGGGTGGGAGAAAACTGGTTCCTTCCCTGACAGTGGCTTTTGCGGCAGCCAACCTCGGTGCCCAGAACGCCTGAGTGTAAAGTAATTTGTTTTCCAAAAACGATTTTTCCTTCCTCTTTTTCCTTTTCCTTTTCTATTTTCTTTCTTATTAGCTTTTTTTGTCGTCCCTTTTTCTTTCCAGAGAAATTTCCCTGTTTTCTGGGGAATATTTTATTACTGTCTGCTTCATTTCTTTAATGCAGTTTTCAATCCGGTTTATAAATCGGTTCATATATCAGGAGAATAATACGGATGAAAGTCTTAGGATTAGTCGGAAGCCCTCGCGAAGGGGCTAATACGGAAAAGCTTGTAAATGCAATTCTGGAAGGTGCTGTGGAAAACGGTGCCGAGACAAAAACCTATAACCTCTCCAAACTTGACATCAACCCTTGCAAGGGCTGCATGACCTGCAAAATCGAGGGAAAGTGCGTAATTGACGACGATATGCAGGAACTCTATGATGAAGTCCAGGCGGCTGATGCAATTGTGCTCGGGTCCCCTCTCTACATGTGGGAAATCACCGCCCAGACCAAACTTTTCGTGGACCGCCTCGTCGCCTTCATCAAACCGGACTTCTCAACTCGCCTTAACATGCCAAAGAAGTTCGTCCTTGCCTACACCCAGGGAAACCCTGATGCGACCACCTTCAAACCGTACTTCGATTACATGGAAGGCCTTTTCTCCTTCATGCAGTTCGACGTCCAGGGCAGCATCGTTGCAGCCGGGACCCGCGAAAAAGATGATATCCTCGCACAGGAAGCCGTCCTTGCCAGAGCAAAGGAAATGGGCAAGAACCTGTAAACCCGTAAAGCAACCCATTTAGCCGTAATATTTAAGAAATATAATTCTATCTTTATGGTAGCCGTGGGAATTCCGTCTCCCACTATTTTTTTTTCAAATTTTTTTCTTGCTTTTTTTCACCCCTTTCCATTCTTTTTTAGTTTCGAGGGTTCTGGCAATTTTTCCGGCTACTTTTCCTGAGAAGAACACTTAACTAGCTTCCTGCTCATAATTCTTCAAAATAAAAAGTTGAATTTCCAGGATAGACTGCTATATTCCAGGGAAGGATAGTCAGATGAAAGTACTCGGATTGATGGGAAGTCCGCGTGGTAATGGAAACACCGCCACCCTCGTGAATGCTGTTCTTGAAGGTGCCGCCGAAAACGGGGCAGAGACAAAAGTCTACCACCTTGCTAAAATGGACCTGAAAGCCTGCAGTGGCTGCATGTCCTGCAGGGCTGATGGAAAATGCGTTATTGACGACGATATGCAGGAACTCTACGAGGAAGTCTGTTCCTCCGATGCCCTGGTTATAGGTTCTCCTATCTATATGTGGGAAATCACAACCCAGACAAAAGCATTTGTCGACCGCTTGATAGCTCTGACCTGCTGGCAGCCCTGTGCAAAGCCCGAATTTGCCCCGCTTATAAAACTAAATACAAAACTCGTCCTCGCCTACACCTACGGGAACCCTAACCCGAACAACTTCAACCAGTACTTCAAGTACATGGAAGGGCTCTTCAGTTACCTGGGTTTCGATGTTCAGGAAAGCATCTGGGCTTCCGGAACAATAGACCTCGATGATATCCTCCATCAGCCTGATGTGCTCGAAAATGCAAAAGAAATCGGGAAAAAACTCTAACTTTTTTCTTCTTTTCAGATTTTTTTTCTTTCAGATTTTTTTCCTTTTTTCAGATTTTAAACTCGCAGGTCATACGTCACTGAACTCTTCAGGATACTCCACAACCCCGCTTATCCCTTCAAGCGCCCCTTCCTTCAATTCCAACGCCATGAAAGCTTCCTCAGGTGCCCCGAAAGGATCTTTGATTCCCCATTTGCTAGCCGGCTCAAACCCGAAACTCGAATAATACTCCGGATGCCCGAGGACAATTACTGAACCGTACCCAAGCTTTTTGCAGGTTTCCAGCCCTTCTTTTATGAGCCTGCTTCCGATGCCCTGCTTCTGGAACTCTGGTCTGACAGATACCGGGGCAAGGGAAATAGTTTCGTATTCCTTGTATTCCTCGTATTCTTCGTTTCCTGCCCCGGATTTGACGACAACCGGTAAAAAGAGTATGTGACCCACGATTTTACCGTCAATTTCGGCTACAAGGGAAAGTTCGGGGACGAACTTCGGGTTTTGCCTGAGCTTTTCTACAAGCTTTCCTTCAGCAGGCTGCCAGAAAGCGAGGTCGTTAACTTCGCTTATGCCGGGGTAGTCGGAGGGAGTTTCGGGGCGGATATTAAGGGGGATTTTGGATTCCTCACACATCATAACTATTCTTTTTTTCGACTTACTTAGGTGTGGATTCAGTATCTTTTTTGGTCCCTTATTGTGATGATTTCTCCTGTTTACTCTTCCTTCAAAATTCCTTCTCCTCCTCAACAGTCCACCTGTACTGGCATTCCTTGCACTGGAAAGCATGCTTCCGGATTTCAACCCTTTCGGATGCGTTGTATTCCACGCTTCCAGTTGTGTTTTTCCGGTCGCCTTCGGAGTGAACGTATCCAATGTTTTCTTCTGGACTGCCGAAGGACGAGGTTAGAAACTCACGGCTTTCTATTCCCAGGTACTTTTTCGTAAAAAGCCTCCCGCAGGCCGGGCACCTGTGCCGGCGGAGGAAAATGGTAAGGGAAAGGGAGATCATGAAAAGGGTGGAAAGGATTGCTGTGGCTTCCAAACCCTTATCGAGCCTGCTGACCATAATTGGGCTGAGAACCATGAGCATGAAAGTAACGGCTGAGATCAGGCCTGTGTAAAAAAGAGGGTCTTTGTGGCGAGGAAGGGGTGCTTTATAGCTCATCCGTAATTATCTTACAGCTAATTGTATATTTTTTTAGTGTATCAGGATGTTTTTGGGGTTTCTGGGATTTTTCGGTCCTATTTCTCTCCGGGTATAAGCACTTTCGTAGAACGGGCACCTGTTCCGGATATTTTGTATGAAAATATCAAGGATATCATAAAGAGAGCAGAAAGGATCTGTGCGGCTTTTATCCCTGCGAAAAAACAGATAAGCATCAGTAAAAACAAAATTATTGACACAGCTGACGAATAAAAAAGCGGATCCTTTTGTATATGGTCAACTTCCGCGCTATTATTCATAGCTTCCCTTTTAGAGATTGAATTATTTAAACTTGCCTATATGTATTCATGTTTTCCAAGTTATTTTTATAAAAACATATTTTTTCGACGAAATCCTTCTTTTTTTATGTACTGTGATGTTGATGTCTTTTCCGGCTGGATTTTACGTCGTGGCTTTCAATGTCTGATGAGGAACTGTTATCTGGAAAATATGGTCTGGAAACTGTTGTCTGGAAATTATTAGTCAGGAATTATGGTTCAGTTTTTCCAGGTGGACAATTTCGAGACAATTTTAATATATATGCGATGTATACTATGGAAGTCAATTATGGAAATCTGAGGAAAGCAATCGACTTCGTTAAAAGAGTTGACTTTGTTTTAACTCATGCTTTATTATATTACTCTACTTTATTATATTACCCCAATTTATTGTGTCATCCCACTTTGTTATTTAGCTTGCTTATGCTGTCCCAACCTAATTGTAAAGATACTAAAAACGGAGTTCTGATTCAATGATCCCTCTTTCCCGTGCCGGAAAAATTGCCCTCCGCAGCATTTCTCATTCCAAAATGCGCTCGGCCCTTACAGTGCTTGGAATCGTTATTGGCGTTGCAGCAGTGATTGCAAACGTATCTCTTGGAGGAAGCTTTAACCAGTATTTTACGGACGAGGTCTCTACTATCGGGTCCAACTTCATTTATATCGAGGGTATGGAACCGAACCTGTTTTATGAAAATGAGAGGCAGATTATTGAAAACACGCCCGGGATCGAGGAAGTTTCGGTGCTCAAGCAGCAGTCGGGGGTGATCGGTTTCATGTCTCAGGCAAAAAACGTTCCGGTTTATGGGGTCTCGGAGGAATATGATGAGGTTGCAGGCACACACCTCAGGACAGGGAATTTTCTCTCCGACAACGACATGTACGTGGCAATCGTGGGCTACGACGTGGCGCACGAAAAATTTGACCGGGACATCAGGGTCAGGAATTCCATTGACATTACTTTCAGGGTAGGGGAAGGGAAGACAATCACTAAAACTTTCAAGGTAAAGGGAATTATCGAGAACCCGGACAGTGCGCTTGTCCAGGGTTTCAACGACAACGATGCGGTAATAATCCCCGTTGACGCAATGAACGAAATGCTGGGAGAAACGGACTACGGTGGGATCTTTGCCATGGCCGAGGACCTTGCAACCATTGAAGAGACCTCGGACGAGGTGGACGAGCGCCTGGCCCGGAACTTCGGGATTTCGGAAAGGGATATTGAGGATAAGGACTCACGCCCCTACTTCATCATCGACCAGGCAGAAATCCTGGAGCAGACCGACATGATGTCAAAATCCCTCAGTTCTTTCCTGACAGCTGTTGCCCTGATCTCTCTTCTGGTCGGCTCCATAGGGATAATGAACATCATGCTCGTAAGCGTGACCGAGCGGACCCGGGAAATCGGAATCCTCATGTCCCTGGGCTTTACTGGCTTTGACATCCTGTCCCTCTTCATGGTTGAGTCGATCCTCCTGGGTGTTTTCGGAGGCATCATAGGAGCTGCGGTGGGCATCGTGGGTGCATACAGTGTTGAAACCCTCCTGAACCTGCCAGTAGTTTTCCCCTTCAGCCTGATAATAGCTGGTTTCCTCGTGGCTGTAGTCGTAGGTTTTGTCTCAGGGGTTTATCCCGCAAGAAAAGCCGCAAAGATGAAACCCGTAGACTCTCTGCGCTATGAGTGAAATCCAGCCAGATCCTGATCTTCCGATCTTTAGTCTCGCTGAACTCTAATCCACCCTGCCTCTAATTCACCCTGAACTCTAATTCATTCTGCCTCTAATTCATTCTGCCTCTAATTCATTTTGCCTCTAATTCATTTTGCCTCTAATTCATTTTGCCTCTAATTCATTTTGCCTCTAATTCATTTTGCCTCTAATTCACTCTGCCTCTAATCCAGATGCACTTTAATTTATCCAATCTTTAATTCGCTGAACTTTTGTTCAGGCGAACTCTAATTTAAGCAGGCCCTGATCCCGGCAAATATCGACGGGTTTATTCCCTATCATCTATTTTTTCGATTTTGCCGCTGCCTGAAACCTGAGTGTTGAATTTTTCCGGCTCTCCCCAGTAATACACACTCCCGCTACCGGCGATCTCAACATCCATCTCCCTGTCCGTGTAAACCTTTGCATCTCCCGACCCGTATATCCTGACTCTGGTCACTTCAGTCCTGAGCCCGAGGGCATCCACGTCTCCCGACCCGTCGATTTCGATTTCATGTGTGGCGGCATCGCCTTCTAGGAGGAAGTCTCCTGAACCGGAAACCTGGCTCTTCAGGGAACTTGCGTTTACTTCCATTTCTATATCTCCCGAACCTATGATTGCAAGTTCCAGGTTTTCGGAATCTATCGGCGTAGTTCCTGTTATATCCCCCGAACCACTGAGGGAAAGGCTTCTGACTTCTTCCATCCCTGCATAGACCTTAATGGGCTTCAGGGGACGGATGCACTTTTTTGCCCTGATTACCAGGACCCCGTTTTCAACGCTGGTCTCCAGGAGGGGGAGGAGGTTGTCTTCGGCTTCGATCACAAGGCTGCTTCCACCGTCCTGCTTTACGAAAATGTCTCCTGATACCTGGGAATCCACGCTGTGATAAGGTTCAACGTTTCGGTTTTCCTCTTCCACGTTTCCTGATCCCGGTTCGCATTCATAAGCCGCACACCCGCTTCCAGCTATCACTGCGGCAAGTATCAGGATCAGAATTCCCGGTAGCAGGAAAGAAATTCCTGAAGGTTTTTTTCCGCTCTTCTTGATTGTTATCTCTTCCCTCCTTACATTTCCCTTCTTTTCGAGCCCTTCTTTTCCTTTCTTCTCAAACATCTTTTTCAGCCCCATTTCGTTTCCACTCACAGTTCTGTCTCCTTTCAGTGGTCCCCTTCAGTGGCTCCTTTTAATGATCCCTTTTAATGGTCTCTTTCATTGCCCTGAGTCCCCGGAAATTTGAACCGGGGAGTGCGATAGAAGGGAAATAGCCATAGCACTGTTTACTTTGAATTTTTTATCTATAACTTATTTGACTTTTGAACCTTAAATAGCAGGGTGCGAAGGGACACAAAACCTCTGAATTTTCAACTGAAAATGAGTCCGTATAAAACCAGCCCTAGAAGAGACATGCCAAAGCCTACCTGAGCCAGGATTTTCCCCCGCTCGATAGCCTCCCGGTTTGCTTTCAAATTTCCGTAACAAATCTGTCCCAGACCTGCCCCCGCAGGAAAGATTAAAGGCCAGACGTAAGCCCAGCTTTCCCAGTTTCCTGTTCTGAACTGGTAGAGCAGGATCAAGCCCAGTATGGTGGGTATTCCGCTCATAGCGGCAATGACTTCCCCCATCCCCCCTTCCATTTCCAGAGCCGAGGCAAAGAGGAACATCCCGGTTGCAACGAGGTAGAAGGGAAGGGCAAGGTTCCCCAGATTGATTCGCATACGAATGATAAGTATGAACCCTGCCGCAATAAACAGCATAATCATGAGGGCTATTATCATGCTGTGGTCTTTTCTTTCCTTCTGATTTTTTTCCATGGATCCCCGGGTTGAAGTTGCTGGTTCTGGAACTATTATTTATGATATAAATTATATATTGTTGTTTATAATTTTATAGTCTGCCAATTTTTTTATTCTCAGGAAGGGGAGGCAATTTGCCATACCCGAAGGGATAATAACAATTCCCGGGATAATCAGGTATAAGGAAAGCCGTGTACAAAAGATGCCGAATATAATGAAAGCTGGATATAATGAAAGCTGGATATAATGAAAGCTGGATATAATGAAAGCTGGATATGATGAAAGCTGGATATAATGAAAGCTGGATATGAAGAGGAATGGGAGGAACATCCTCTATATATGATGCTGAATATAATTATAAGTTGGATATAACTAAGCTGAACATAAGGAATTCATATAATGTATGCTGAATATTATTTGAAATAACAAGACCTGGGGGTCATTGAGTGTTACAGGAAACAACCGAGAAATCGGATGATGAGTGGAAGAAAGTTCTCACTCCCGAGCAGTATCATGTCCTGAGGAAAAAGGGTACTGAAAGGCCCTTCAAAGGAAAACTGTACTATAACAAGAATAAAGGGGTTTACACCTGTTCCGCCTGCGGGCAGGAGCTTTTTTCCTCTGATTCCAAGTTCGAGTCCGGGACTGGTTGGCCAAGTTTCCTGGACGTGATTTCCAGCGACCGGGTCCGGCTTCTGGAAGATAATAGCTATTTCATGCACAGGGTCGAGGTTGTCTGTTCCCGCTGCGGAGGGCATCTGGGGCATGTCTTTGACGACGGGCCGAAACCTACAGGGAAACGCTACTGTATAAATTCCGTGTCCCTGGATTTTAAAGGGGCAGAAGAAGAAAAAGAAGAAGAAAAGGCTGAAAGCTGAAGGTGAAATGGAAGCTGAGGGGAGTGCCTGCAAGCGAGAGCTTGAAGTGCAAAACCTTTATAGGGGGCGTGAGTTAATCTGGAAATCGAAAAAACCCAGGTGGAACTGGCTGGTTTTCTCGTATTTTTTATCCTTTACCTGGTTATTTTCAACCTGCTTTTCCGCTTTAGAGGGGGTGATTCTCCTATCTTTGTGCCCGGAACCCTGCTTTTTTCTCTTCTGGGTTACTGGCTGGGTGGCTACCTGTACGACAGGTACCTGAAATGACTTTTTATGGGAGTTCCCTGAAGCTTTTTGGATCCGGAGGGCTCGAAACCTGGGCCTCTCTCTTATCTATATAGTTATTCTCTTCGATTGGTATTTTCGCAACCTTTATTATAGATTACGACAATTTCCGGGACAGATGTTCAAAGCAATCATTTTTGATGTTGACGGCGTCCTTGTGGATTCCATGCAGTTCCACGCCGATGCCTGGATCGCAGCCTTCCGGGATGTGGGCATTACCATTAAACGGGAGGACATTTACGAGATCGAGGGCTCGAACGGGTGGGGGATTGTCAGGTCCATCTTCAAAAAGGAGGGGAAAATTCCCGAACCCCATCACCTGGAAGAAATCCCCCTGAAAAAGAGGACTATTCTTGATTTCGAGCGGATAAAGCCCTTTGAAGGCATTGTTGACGTGCTGCAGGACCTGAAAAAGAACTTCACTCTTGCCCTGGTCTCAGGTTCCGACCGCAAGATCGTTGAAAAGATGATCGAGCACTTTTTCCCCGGTATATTCGAGGTTACAGTTGCCGGGATTGATGTCGAGAACGGAAAACCCGCCCCGGACCCTTACCTGAAAGCAGTGGAGATGCTGGGGTTCGAAAAGGAAGAGTGCATCGTTATCGAAAATGCCCCCATGGGAGTGGAGGCAGCAAAAGCAGCAGGGCTTTACTGCGTGGCTGTTCCGAGTACGCTGGGACCTGAAAAGCTGCAGCACTCTGACCTGGTGCTCGAGAATCACCCCGCTCTTTTGAGATACCTGAAAAATCTAACTCCTTCTTAAATTATCTCTCCTTGCTTTGTGGAGGCCTGGATGATAGCTTTTTCAGGGTTCTTTTACCCTCACTTCTCTTTCGAGAAGTTCCCTGACGGCTGCCGGACCATCCAGCGTTTCGGCAAGTTCCCTTGCTCGCCGGGTCTTTCTGGCATATTGTTCTTCTTCCAGCAGTTCCCGGATGCAGGCAAGGATGGCCTCAGGGCGGGTCAGGTAACTCAGACGCTTCCCAAATCCCATTTCTTCAATCATGCTGGCGTTATTTTCCTGTTCATTGTGTTTTTCGTCCGGAAAAGATAGGATGGGGAGCCCGAAAGCCAGGCTCTCAAGGAGGGTTCCATGCCCTCCGGCAGTGATTACAAGGTCCGAACCCTTAAAGTAGGGGAAGGGGTTTTCCGTGAAGCCCGTGAACTCGACATTCTCCGGGATTTCCGGGAACTGTCCAGGGTCGATCCCCGGGCCCGTTATGAAGGTATAGTTGATGCCCGGATCCAGTTTTGCGGCTTCGAGCACGCTTCTGAAAATTGCTGCCCTGTAGCCAAAGGCGCCGATGGTTGAGAGGACGTTTGGGTGGGGAAGCGTTTTTGCCTCGACTTCCCCGCATTTCCACCTGATCAGGGGTCCGCTGAAAAAGATCGTGTCATTGATGTCCCCTGGGAGCACAAAGTTCCGCCGGTTGACCGAGTAGGGGAGCGGGTAGTCCGGGACTACGATCCCGTCCACGCTTCTGAAGATCCGGGTATAAAAGCCTTTGACAAGCTTTCCGGCCAGCCCTACAAAGGGTCCTTTATTCCGGAAAAACTCTGCCATATTGAACTGGTGCCCGACAAAGTAAACAGGGATTTTCCTGTATTTTGCTGCAAGGATTCCCAGGTAATACCCGTCGGAAAGTACGACGTCCGGCTCGATTTCTTTCAGCAATTTCAAAATTTTCAGTATGTCCCCCGGGCTGGAATTTTGGAGGGTTTTTGCAATGGACTTTCTCATGCTCAGGGAGCCTGCTTTTCCCACAAGAGTCAGTTCCGGGGGGATTTCGCATGCTATGTATCCTGTTTTTTCGACCAGGTCCTTTGAGTAGCCGTACGCCCCGAAGTACACGTTATGCCCTGCGGTCAGGAACTCTTTTCCAAGGGCAAGGCAGCGGCTTGTGTGTCCCAGCCCTTCTCCGCACATTAAAAGCAAAATTTTCATTCGGTGTAGCTCCTTCTCCTCTCCAATCCATGGCTTCTCTCTACTTTAATTCTTTCTTACTGCTTCGTTGTTTAAAAATATCTATTTTGGGGGGGAGGTTTCGATTAAAACCCGTGGAATTCATAGGTGGCATTATCCGGAGAAGTGAAATTTGGCAAAATTGGGTGGGGTTGGAATATGAAAGTGAAGGCTAAATTTGAGTAACAGTAGGGGTGAAATCGGAAATGGAATTGAAGATTAAATCGGAGTAAAATCAGAATCGGAATCGAAGTAAAAATGAGCTGAAACTGGAATCGAAATCGAAGTAAAAATGAGCTGAAGCTGGAATCGAAATCGAAGTAAAAATTAGAGGTGGGTGAGATTGGGATGAAATCGGAATCGAAAAAAAGAAAAAAAGAGAACTGGGGGCTTAGAAGCCGTAGTTCTCCGGAAGGAATACCTTGACTTCGTTCTGGTACTTGGTAAGGCAGTCGTCCATGAACTTGTCCATGTCGTCAGGGAGGGCATCGAGGGCTGCTTTTGCGTCCTTGAGTGCGCCTGCTTCGAACCTGGAGATTGCGAGCTTGCCTGCGATCCCTTCTTCGACAATGTTGCAGCACTCGATTGCTGCGTTCTTTGCCCTGAGGTAAATGTTGTCGCCGTCCTTGACGATTGCTTCTCCGACCTTGTATGCGTTGTCGTATGCAAGCACATAGCCCTGGGGGTCTCTGTACCTGTCAGAGAGCATGAACATGTCCCTGAGGACCTTTTCGTTTCCTGTCTCGAGTGCGGTGTTCATGAGGGCACAGTCGTATGCAAGGGATTCTCCCCAGCACTGGACACTTGTACCGCCGAATTCACCGTGGTACTCAACGGATTCGTTGGACCAGACGTCACAGCACTGCATGATGAGGTTACCCATAACATCGGAGTGAGCGCAGGTGGAGGTCTTACCTTCCTGAGCCATCGGCATGCCGGTGATGGACTTGATGATGACGTTTTCGTAGCCACAGTCCTTGCCGGGGCCAAGTGCGCCGTTTTCGTATGCAGCGAGGGACCTGGGTGCGGAGATTGCCCTTGCGATGATTGCGAGGGTGTGGGCGAGGTTCTTGTCGAGCAGTCCACCTGCAATGAACATTGCGGTGTTTGCCTGGGCACAGTCTGTGTCCCCTGCTGCAATGGTGCCGGTTTTCTTTGCAACTGCTGCGATGTCGGACCAGATCATGTCCATGTCAAGGGTGCCGAGACAGCCGATACCGTAAAGCATACCTGCGATATCGTTCCTGAGGATTGCGTGGTCGAATACTTCCTTACCACCCATGCTTTCCACGGAAAGCAGGTCAGCGCCGTTTTCTGCGCACTTCTCGAAAGCTTCCATGAACACGGAGTACTTGTCTCCTCTGAGCTGGAGGAAGTCCCTGTTTTCACGGATGTCACCGATGGTGTGGCGCAGTGCGCACTTGATGCCGTATTCATCATGGTACTCTTCCATGATGGTCTTCTGGGCGTGTGCAACTTCTGCTCCCCATTCGGGGTTGTTGGACATCTGCTGGACATGTTCGGTTTCGAGGATAACTGCGGGGAAACCTACCTGGACCATTCTCTGCATGATGTCGGTGGTGATCCTCTCGTATTCCTTTACGAGTTTTTCCTTGGATGCACCGGCTTCAGGTCTGGGGGCGTAGTTAACTTCAGGAATTGTGTAGCCAGCACCGATCTCGAGGCCGAGACCTGTTTTTACTGGGTGCTTGGTTTTTCCGAAGCTCATCTCATCTGCGCTTGCGTATGCCATTGAAGTGTATCTGTTTGCTGCCATCTATCTCGCCTCGATTAGTGCTTGTGGAATACTTCTCTTAATGCTGCAATGTTGGAACCTGCAATGATTGCATCAGCGATCTTGGGTGCGTCTGCGGCTTCTTCTCCGTAAACACCGAGTTCATACTGTGCAACGAAATCCTGGTTCACTGCACCGCCGCCACATGCGAATGGGACATTGAGGCCTTTCTCGACCAGCTTGTCGTTGACTTCCTTGAAGGCATACATGGTGGTGGTCATGAGTGCGGTTCCGGTGACCATGATAGGCTTGTTCTCTTCGACTGCTGCGACGACTTCGTCAACCGGGCAGTCCCTTCCGAGGTCAACAACGTCGAAACCGTTTGCCCTGAGGAGAGCGGTTACGATGTTCTTGCCGATGTCGTGGACGTCACCTTCTGCTACGTGGCAGACAACGGTTCCCTTGGTTTCAGGGGCAGTCTCGGAGTTTTCCTTGCAGAATTCGATACCATCGAGCATTGCGTCGGCAGACATCATAACGTTGGGGAGGAAGATGACACCGTCGTCGTAGAGCTTGGTGACAACAGCCATTCCGACCATAAGTGCATCGTCAATAAGGGTAATTGCTTCCTTGCCTGCATCGATTGCTGCCTTGAGTCCCTCTACGACGTCGTCTTCTTCACCCTCGAAGATGGCTTTTGCGATTGGGTAGATGAGTTCGTCTTTCGGATAAAGTTCTTCTGCGGCTTCTTCAGGAGTCATTTCCTTTTCCAGAGCCACATTGTATCTGGTTAAGACTTTGTTTAAGCTTTCTTCTGTAAAGTCCAGCATATTTTTAACCTCCATTCTAATTTCAGCAAAAAAAGGTCCCGTTATCGCAGCCGTAAATGGGGTGTGCGGATCCCATCGGGCACCGGGTATTTCCGTTAAGCTGTAGAGGCATCTGTGCCTTTCTGTGGCATGCGTTCCTGGAAAGCCCACAGAGATTTCTGTTAAAAACAGGTGTATTTTAGGACTTTCTGCTTTACATACCTGTGAAAGACCTTTCTTCCACTTTATGCTCTGGATTTTTTCCTTTTTTTGAACATTCCATGCCCATATCAGGACATGTAACGCACAGCATAACGTGGCATCATCAAATATACCATAAACGACGGGAATTTTTTCCGGGTTTTGACGGGGATACATGGGTTAGAAAATTTTGAACCTGGTATGTGGCTTCCGGGGGTATTGTATTCGGGGGACATTGCTCCGGATCACCATACTCAAAAATTCGGGAGTGCCTTCTCAAATCTCTCTGGAAAGACCTTTGCATTGTATGGTGATGCGCAACTCTGCAAATATCTTTTTGTATATCGGCGTGTGCAGATGTAAGTCTGAGGGGGTGCGCAGATATGGTGCAGATTGGAGTGTGCAGATTGGAATGTATATATCTAAGTCTGTAGAGCTGTGAAGACGGATAATATATGGGTGAAATCATTGAAACTGTGTACCAATGCGGTGGCATCTGTGTCGGTAGTTTCAGTACCATGTGATAATTATTCTGGAATGATCAACCTTAGTCTAACTTGGTTAATATCGGTTGCACTTGGTAAAACCTGGTGAAAATGTTTGATTTCGTTGGGCAGCGATAAATGGGTGCATATATGATAAAAAATAAATAGGGAGAAAATACATATAAAGGCGTGGTGAGAACGGGTCTGAAATGATTTCATACTAATACTAAAGGGGTTCTGTGCCTGTTTCGGGGGATAAGTCTGCTCTGTGATCTTTTTTGGGAAAAAATATTTAGAACAGCTACCTTAAATATTTTAAAGGCTCGGTTTTAATTAACCCGTTTGCTGAAATAAACCCGATTGAAAATTTTGATCTCCCTGTTTAGATTTCCTCCTATACATTATATATTAATTGCCTCTGTTTACGTTGTTCTAATTATCTTTCCATGGCTTTTGATGCTGTTTTTCTCTTGTATCTTCCGGGTTTTCATCTCTCTTTATTTTTTTATTTTTGCTGATAGTTTGCTTCTTAAATTATTCATCCATATTTTTTTATATAAATGAGATGTGGATAATTCCTGTTTGTGATTAATTCCTACACTCCCTGCTTTTAGTCATGCATTAGAGGGAGGCATCCGAATTTTCTGTTTGCCTTCGGGAGGACCCTAAATCCCGCTTAGTAAGGCACGCAGATGATGAAGCTTATTATTATCCTGAAAACACCCAACCCTAAAACAAAGTGAAATCAAAGTGGTTTTTATGCAACCTGAGTTATTAGATGTCGTATTTCGTTCCAGAAAAAGAAGTGACCTGCTTTTGCTCCTGGGAGAGGAAGCCAGAACAATCGAAGAAATAAAAACCATTCTTGACGTTTCCCCCACGGCCATCCTGCCTCAGATCAAAAGGCTTACAGACAGCAGCCTTGTGGTTCAGAGGGAAGGGTATTATGAATTGACTGGCCTGGGAGAAGAGGTCGTCAAGAAGGTCCGACCTCTTGTCGATGTCCTGACCCTGCTCGAGCGAAACGACTACTGGCTGGAGCACGACCTTAGCGGAATTCCCCAATATCTGCAGGACCGGCTCGGAGACCTCAAAGATTTCCGCCTGATCGAACCCGCCCCTTGCCAGATTTTTGAACCCCGAACGGAAATCGTAAATTTCATTTCGGCTTCAAGTCATTTGATGGTTTTCTCTTCTTTTTTCAGGCCCGAGTTCCTGCCTATTTATTCCAAGCTCGGCAGGAAGGGTGCAAAAGTTTCCCTGATCTTAACTGAAGCGGTACTTGAAAAAACCCTGCACAATTATGAACGGAAGCTTAAGAAATTTACAGATATGCCCAATACCGAACTTTTCGTCTGTAATGATGGGGTTAAGCTTGCCGAACTTATTGTATCTGACCAGGGAACTCTGGTCTCCCTCTTTGCTAGCAACGGTAGGTTCCACCACGATCATGCTTTCTGTTCAGATTCCCAGGCTCTCGACTGGGCAAAGGAACTTTTTGAGTTCTATAAATCCCGTTCCAGGTTAATCGAGGACTCAAGGGGGATGGAACGTTTTTCCTGTACTTCCGGAACCGACTTCCTGTCCGAATCTCCCCTTTTCAGTTTGCAGTAACAGGTACGAAAGTTTCAAAAAATGGCTCAGGAGACAGTTTTATCTCTCTCTCTCCTGACTCCCGGTTTTTTAAAATACACGATGCTATTTCCGGAGGTTGATTTGAATGACCATGGACCTGCAGTTGATTGATACGATTTTCTTTTCGGAAAAAAGAAAGAACCTTCTCATGTTCCTGATGGAGGGGCCTAAAACTATCGATGAGATCAAGACGGAACTCGATGTCAGTTCCAGCCCTATCATGGCCCAGATCCGGGTCCTGTTAAAGGACGGGCTTCTGGTGCAGAAAGAGAACCTTTACGAACTTTCGGTAAAAGGAAAGTTAATTGCCCCCAGGATGCAGCCTCTGCTTTCCACTTTCCGGGTCTTTGATGAGAACCATGAGTACTGGGCAAGCCAGGACCTGTACACCCTTCCGCAGTACCTCCGGGAAAGGCTCGGAGAGCTGGGTTCATGCCGGGAAATCGTGCCTGATAAGACTCATATCTTCGATTATCCTCCTGAGATTATGAACAACCTGTACAGGGCAAAAACAATCATGGAAATTTCTTCCTTTTTCCGCCCCGGCTATCCGGGGCTTTATCTGGATCTTGTCAGGAAAGGCGTCGAAGTTTCAATTGTCCTTGACCAGCCCATATTTGAAAAACTGGCTTCGGAACACAGGGCTGATATGGAAGCTTTCATAAGCATGGAAAATGCAAGCCTCTATGTCTGCGAGCATAAAATCGAACTTGCTTCCAGTCTTGTAACGGACCGGTTCACTTCCATCTCCCTGGTTTCCAAAGACGGGAGGTACTATAACCACGAAATGGTAAGCTTTGAAGAAAGCGCCTTTGCCTGGGGGCAGGAACTTTTCGGTTACTACAGGGATATGTCGAAACAGATTACCGAGCTCTGATTATAACGAGCTCTAATTATTGGGGTAACTATTATGGTTACTTTAATGCCCTTTCATTATGGAAATAACCTTTATTGTTACTTCACTACCTATCAATTACGGAAATAACCTTTATGGTTACTTCACTACTTATTAATTATGGAAATAACCTTTATGGTTACTTTAATGCCCTTTTATTATGGAAATAACCTTTATGGTTACGTCAATGCCTATCAATTATGGTAATGCCCTTTTTAATTATTCAACTACTTTTTTTGTTTCTCCGGATGCCCATTATAGTCATCAGAATGCCCATTTTATGCATTCCGGCGCCCTTTCTATGATCGGCTCTTAATTCTAAATATCGCTGTGTTTAAATCCAATTTTCACATGTCCTTCTTTGGGAAAGGTCGCCTGTTTCTCAGTCAGTGAGAGCTCAGGTGTCTGAAAAATGGATCAAAAAAGGTTTTCAACGCTTCTGCACTACCATAAGCCCGTAAAGGATAGTTTCTGCAATCGGGGGATTTTCAGGGGTCCCTTTTGCAATCCTCTCTTCCGGGTAGCCGAGGTTTTCGCAGGTGTAGAGTTCTGCGGAAAGGCCCATTTCCAGAAGGACCCTGGCAACTTCTTCGGAGCCGAATTTCGAGTCGGGAAGCAAAAAGACATTCCTCCCGTTTTTCAGTTCCCGGATCAGTTCGGCTTTTGCGGGCTCAAAGTCCCTGCCGTGGGCGGTAATCGCTGTGAGGTTTGTAAGGTTCACTCTTGTGCGGGCACAGGCTACCTGCATTGATGAGATCCCCGGGACCACGGTATCTTTTTCCCCGGCAAACTTCCCGAGGCCGGAAAACATGGGGTCTCCCGTTGACAGGACCACGGCGTCGTCGGGCAGGAGGTGGAGGGACTTGTAGTCCTTGATCGTGTTTGTCTTGCAGGTGATGTATTTCTGTGCAAGTTCAAGAGCCCGTTTTGCGCCGTAAACGATCGATGCATTCTGAATAGCCTCGATCCCTTCTTCCGTGAGCATGCCGGGCCCGACCCCGACTCCTATCACTATCATGCTTTTTTACCTCTGTCCGCTTTTGTATTTTAATTCTCACTCAATTCTCACTCAATTCTCACTCAATTCTCACTCTTGCTGTCCATCAGGACCGAGCCGTCCCTTTCTATGACAACGATCCTTGCCCCGTTTCCTTTTTCGATTGCCATCCGGAAGGCTTCTTTCAGGCGCTCGTGTTCCGGAGCTTTTTTAAGCATCTCCACGACTGTGGCATAATCGCTTCCTTCGAGCATTTTAGGGTTGCCCCATTTCAGGACCAGACCCGGAAGGCCGCAGATCACGATGTCTCCCGAGGCGGACTCGAGCCCTTCGGAGATCCGGCTCCCGACCATAACCACGGTATATTCAGGGAAAAGCATGTGGGAATAGCGCATCCCTATGCGCCCGGTGGTCAGGACCACTTTCTCGGTACCGCGGATCAGGTCCCCTTTCATCTCGCCAAGGTGGTCATTCCAGGGCTCAACAAAGCCGGTGCTTCCGAGGACTGAAATCCCTCCTTCGACTCCTATCCTGCTGTTCAGGGTTTCTTTACCTATCCTTTCTCCCTCGGGAATCGAAATAGTGACTTCCGCTCCCCGCAGGCCCAGTTCTTCCACGGCTTCCTGCACCGCGGCTTTGATCTGTCCCATGGGGTTCGGGTTGATTGCAGGCTGGCCCTTTGGGACCTGTAACCCGTCCCTCTTTACGACCCCTATGCCCTTTCCCCCAAGGATGCGGATCCCGTCAGCTTCCCTGGCTTCGCCCACGAACTCAAGGCCGCGGGTGATGTCGGATTCGTGGTCATTCCGGATCTTTTTCACAACGGCACGCCCTGGACCCGATTCGCTTACTTCAAGGTATGCCCTGAGCCCTGCGGGGGTCGGGACGGAAACGCGGTCAACTGTTTTTTTAAGGGAGAGCACCGCGGCTTTTGCTGCGGCAGCGGCAGTGGTCCCGGTGGTGTACCCGCGTTTCAGAACAGACCCGTCGCTCAGGACGACGATCATTCCGGATGCCACTTTTTCTTCCACTTCTTCCCTGGGCATCCTGGTGCGGGCTATCCATTCTTCCGGGATGTCAAAATTGTTAACGGGATCTATCATGGATGATATTCAGGGGTTTTTTGTATAAATATATTGATGTGGAAATTTGGAAATATCCTTGATTTCTCCTGCCTTATTTGAAAATATCCTTGATTTCTCCTGCCTGAACCTATTAGGAAATTATCCTGACTGAAAACATCCTGAACAAAAAAAGACATCCGAAAACAGTTTTAAGAAAAGGTGTGAAGAAAAGGTGTGGCACCATTCCAGGGTGTTGGGGGTATTTCATTCGTTTTTTCTGGAAATGGGGGGTATCCAGGTTTTGGGAATGGGGGGGTTTCCATTCTCTTATGGGGGGGTTGGTGTGTGAAAAATAGCCCGGAATGGTGCCTATTCAGATGTCAGTTCTATGCCTGACACCCGCCCCCAACTCATCAGTTATATTATATATACTTTTAGCAAATACTTCTTGTTTTTTCAAGAATGACAATTGTTGACATGGGTAGTAATTGTTAATCTATATACCTAATCTATGTCCTCATGGTAGTGTTTTTCAATTCTGCTAAAATAAGCTTTTGCCTGAAGAGTTTAATTATTTGTTTTATGTTGGGGGGTGAACCCTGAGGATTCACTGGATTCTGGCAAACATCCGGTCAAGTTCCCCTCTCGTGAAGGTGAGGACTGTGGGCCTGCCGTGGGGACAGGAGTAGGGATTTTCCGCCTGTTTCAGCTGCTCCACCAGTTCTTCCATCTGCCGCAAACTACAGGCTGCCCCCCCTTTGATTGCCGCCCTGCAGGCCATGGTCTTGCAGACCTGTTCGGAAACTCCCGTGTCCTTTTTGATCTTTCCGCCCGCAAGAAGCTCCGAGATGAGGTCGTGGATAATCCCCGGGTCTTCCAGGCGCCCGAATACGTCCGGCACGAAAGTCACCACATAGGTGTTGTCCCCGAATTCCGAGATTCCAAAGCCGTGTTCTTCAAGGTAGGGGATGTATTCTTCCATGAGCACCTTTTCTTTCGGGGTCAGGTCTATCGTAATCGGGGTGATCAGTTCCTGGACCCTGTTCTTCTTCATCTTCAGGATCTGCTCGTAGAGGACACGCTCGTGGGCGGCGTGCTGGTCGATGATCACAAGGTCCTCCCCTTTTTCGGCAAGGATATAGATCTTTGAGACCTGACCAATGATCCGGAGGTCTTCAAGGGGGTCAGTGTTGGCTTTTTTATTTGGCTTTTGCTCCGGATATGCCCTTTCTACCCTTTTTTCAGTCCCTTTTCCATTCCCTTCCCCAGTCCCTTTTTCTATCCCCTTTTGTGTCCCTTTTTCTTTCCTTTCTTCTTCTGTCTTCTCTTCTGTCCCTTTTTCTTTCCTTTCTTCTCTTGTCGCTTTTTCCTCTTCCTTTTCTTTTCCGGCTTCTTTCATCTCATTCTCGCTGGTAATACCCAGAAGCCGCTCCGACCTTTTCAGCCTTCTTTCGGTATCCTTTACCGGATAACTGTAGGTTTCGGGTTTTTCCCTGAAGAGTTTGCTTCCGCCTGCCGGAACTTCCGCGGCTCTTCCGATGTCTTTTCCGGGACCATTCTCGGGCTTTTCCGAAACATCCGTTTTTTCATGGATCAGCACCCTGCTCTCCGGCTCCCGGACTTCCAGGGTTTTCTGGTGGGTTTTGCCTTCCTTTTCCCTTATCTCGGGAGCAAGCCCGTGTTCTGAAAGGGTCTTTTCCACGGCTGCAGTCACTGCATTGCTGATTTCCTTTTCCCGGCTGAAGCGGACCTCTGCTTTTCGCGGGTGCACGTTTACGTCCACCTCCTGCGGGTCGAGGGTGAGGGAGAGCACAGCTACAGGGTAGCGTCCTTTTGGAATTTTCGTATAGTAACCCTGGCGTATGGCTGCGTTTACGGCTTTTGAGCTCACGGGGCGGGTGTTTACAAAGAGGAATAGCTGGTCTCCTGTCCCCCGCGTAAGTTCGGGCTTTGAGACACAGCCCCGGATAACAACGTCCCCTGTCAGGGATTCCACGGGGAGCATGGACCTGGCAGTTTCGGGGCCTAGCAGGTTTACGACACTGTTCAAAAGCTCGCTTGAGGCGGGGTTTCTGAGGACGGGCTTTCCGTCGCTGAGGAGTGTGAATGAAATCTCAGGGTTTGCCAGGGCGAGTTTCATTACAACTTCCGTGATATGGGCAAGTTCGGTCTTGTCGCTTTTCAGGTACTTTTGCCTTGCCGGGGTGTTGTAAAAGAGGTCTTTTACGTGTACAGCTGTTCCCGGAGCCGTGCCGATATTCGAGCTTTCCTGCACCTGCCCTCCGTGGATAAGCACCTTCGTGCCTGCGAGTTCTTCGGGGGGCCGGGTCAGGATTTCCACTTTCGCGATAGCAGTAATAGAGGAGAGGGCTTCTCCCCGGAAACCCATGGTGGCTACGGTGTCCAAGTCTTCGATTTTCGTAAGCTTGCTTGTTGCGTGTTTTTCATATGCTAGCAGGGCATCTGCCCGGCTCATCCCGCAGCCGTTGTCCCTTACCAGAATCGATTTCTTGCCCCCTTTCTCGACCTCGATCCGGACCTCGGTGGCTCCGGCATCGATTGCGTTGTCTACAAGTTCCTTTATGGCGGATGCGGGACGTTCGATCACCTCCCCGGCTGCGATCTTATTTATTGTATCCTTATCAAGGATCCTGATTTTATTTCCCTGCCCTTCCATGCCTCGTTCTCCTTTTTTCATTTCGTGAGATGTAATTTGATGTAATTTGATGTAATTTGATGTAATTTGCTAGCTCTTTCAGTTCGTGATGCTTAACCTGGCAGCTTTTTCAATTATAGTCCCGAACATAAATATTTACACTTTCTTTATAACCACGGAAGACACCGAAAGCACGGAAGGATTGTGCCCCTATTTCTTTTATTCCGTGTTTTCCGTGCTTTCTGTGGTTAAACTTTCACTTGAGATTGGTGAAGGAATTTGGGTCATTGACTATAGTGAAACTTAACAAGGCAGCTTTTCCGTTAGTGAAACTTAACCCAGCAACTTTTTCAGTTCGTGAAGCTTGTTCATGGCTTCGAGGGGTGTCATATCGTCCACATTCAGCCTTTTCAGGGCGACTTCCACGGGGCTTTGCCTGTTTGCCTGCGCCTGGGTCCCGCCTCCGCTGCCGGGGTCGAAAAGCAGCATCTGGGTGTAGCGCGTGGCTGCCTTGCCTTTTTTCCTTTTCCCGTTTTCCCCTTCTTCAGCTTCTTCAAGCAGGTTTTCCCGTTCCAGTTCCTTCAGGATCTCGTTTGCCCTGTCTATCACCTTTTCCGGGACTCCTGCAAGCCTTGCAACCTGGATCCCGTAACTCCGGTCCGTTGCTCCTGGCACGATTTTTCTCAGGAAGACCAGTTCATGACCTTCTTCTTTTACTGCGATGTGGTAGTTTTTGACCCGCTTTAATTTTTCTTCAAGGGCTGTCAACTGGTGGTAGTGCGTGGCAAAAAGGGCTCTTACCCCGACCTTTCCCCGGTTGTGCAGGTACTCAACCACGGCTTTTGCGATGCTGTACCCGTCGTAGGTGCTTGTCCCTCTCCCTATCTCGTCCAGGAGGACCAGGCTTTTGGGGCTTGCGTTGTTCAGGATGTTCGCAAGCTCAACCATCTCTACCATGAAAGTACTCTGCCCGCTTGCCAGGTCGTCAAAGGCCCCTATTCTCGTAAAGACCTGGTCCACGGTCCCGATGGAAGCATGGGACGCCGGGACAAAGGAGCCTGCCTGGGCCATGATTGCGATCAGGGCGCTCTGGCGCATGTAGGTGGACTTTCCTGCCATGTTCGGGCCCGTTACAAGTAAAAACTGTTTTTCCTTGCAGTCCATTTCGGTATCATTAGGAACAAACCCCCCGGGGACGGTATTTTCCACAACAGGGTGTCTTCCGTCTCTGATCAGGATCTTGCAGTCCTCGGTCAGCTGGGGGCGGACGTAGTTGTTATTTTCGGAAGCCTCTGCAAGGTTTGCGAGCACGTCCAGGGTCCCGGTGCTTTCCGCTGTCTGCTGCAGTTCCCTTGAGTAGCCTGCAGCGGTTTTAGTGATTTTTGCGAAGATCTCGTATTCCAGGGCCACGGCTTTTTCGTTGGCAGAGAGGATCAGGCTTTCTTTTTCCTTCAGTTCCGGCGTGAAGAAGCGCTCGGCATTGGTCATGGTCTGCTTTCTGATGTAGTCTTCGGGCACCTGGGCGCGGTTAGCGTTGGTAACTTCGATGTAGTAGCCAAAGACCTTATTGTACCCGACTTTCAGGGACTTTATCCCGGATTTTTCCCTCTCCTTTTGCTGGAAAGCGGCAATCCATTGCTTGCTGTTGCTTGCAATGTCCCTCAGTTCGTCCAGCTCTTCATTGTAGCCCTTTTTGATCATCCCGCCTTCCCGGACCGTTAGAGGCGCTTCGTCCGCGATTCCCTTTTCAATCAGTTCTGCCAGGTTTTCGAGTTCTGAGAATGCTGCGAGTTCCTTTCCTATCTCTTCCAGGAGTTTCGAGTCGGTCTTTTCGAGGAGGCAGTCCCTTACGGGCACAACGGCTGTCAGGGACTTTTTCAGGGCTACAAGGTCCCTTGCGTTGGAGTTTCCGTACACGATGCGGCCAACCAGGCGCTCGATGTCCCGGACCTCGGAGAGCCAGTTCCGGATGTCATAGCGGAGCAGGGCGTCTCCTGCCAGTTCTTCCACGGCGTCCAGCCGCCGGTTAATAAGTTCAACGGAAAGGAGCGGTTTCAGGAGCCATTTTTTCAGGGTCCGGCTCCCCATGGGGGTCTTTGTGCTGTCCAGCACCTTGAAAAGCGAGTTTTCATTCCCGCCGTCCCGCACATTTTTCACGATTTCCAGGTTGCGCAGGGTTATTGCGTCGAGCACCATGAACTCGGAGTTCGAGTAGGTCCGCAGAGTGTTTATGTGGGCAAGGTCCCGCATCTGGGTGGTCTTTGCGTATTCAAGGGCTGCCCAGGCCGAATATACCGCAAACTCCAGGTTTTCACAGCCCATTCCTTCAAGGGTCGCAACCTCGAAGTGTTTTTTAAGCATCTCTCCCGCTTCCCCGGGCTCGGAAAGTTTGGGGGCGAATTCGTGGACAATGGTCTGGTCCCTTAGCCGGCCTGCAAGTTCGGGGTTTCCGTAAAGGGAAGGGGGCAGGATGCACTCTGCCGGGTGCATGCGGGCAAGTTCACTCATAAGTTTTTCAAAGTTTTCCGAGTCCCTGAACTGGGTGGTCAAAAACTCCCCTGTTGAGATGTCCAGGAAGGAGACTCCCAGTTCCATTTCCCCGGGGTTTTTGTCGCTTTTGCCGCTTTTGCCGCTTTTCCCTCTTTCCCGGCCTGCTACTGCCATCAGGTAGTTATTCGAGGCGTCGGAAAACATGGAGGAATCTATGGCTGTCCCCGGGGTCACTACCCGGACAACACCCCTTTTTACGACTCCCTTTGCCTGTTTCGGGTTTTCAAGCTGCTCGCAGATTGCCACGTTGTACCCTTTGTTGATTAGCCTCGGGAGATAGGTGTCAATGGCATGGTAAGGAATTCCTGCAAGCGGCATCCTTTCCCCGGATTTATCCTTTCCCCGGGCGGTAAGGGTAATTTCCAGTTCCCTTGCGATTGTCTTTGCGTCTTCCCCGAAAGACTCGTAGAAATCGCCCATCCGGAAGAAGATGAGGGCATCAGGATATTCTTGCTTTGCTTCATAGTACTGGCGCATTGCAGGGGTCATCTGGTTATTCATTTTTTATTCCACTGTAAGCTGTTAAGTCGATTTGGTATAAAATAGAAAGTCGAGCGCTGTTGGTAGGATCAAATCATCCCGGTCGAATTATCCCCGGTAAATTAGCCTAAATATGATGCCGCAGCTCAGCCGGCGCTCACTATTGCCGGATTGCTTCAGCTTTAATTTTATGCTTTTTGAATGCTATTCCTTTATGTGAATCCTGCTTCTTATATATAATTTAACAATTCGGCGTTGTAAGCCGATCAAAGGGGGGAACTTCTCTGAAAAAGGAAAAATTGATCGAGGTCTGCCCTGTCTGCGGAAACTCGGATCTCTACTACGAGGTCGGGGGGTATGCCGGCAAGGTCTACCACTGCAAGGAATGCGGGTATATGGGAGCCTTCGTTGTCGAAGGTAATGAGGAAATGGTTGAGAAAATCCGGGAAAAGTATACGCGTGAAAAGGAGAAGGGGAAGGAGTAATAGATTTACGTGAGTTTTCCAGGTCTTGCATGCTTTTAATTTCCGTTTGATGTCACGGGGCTTAACATTTACAAAAGCTGTTCCACTGGGTTTGATAGGTTTATTTCATGTAACTATTCAGCCTACCAAAATCAGGCTATTGACATTGATTTTGACGAATTAGATAAGTCTTATTACTTACTGAGATAAAATGAAAAAACACAATCAACCGCCAACAATTAAAGAAAAGGCATATGCTGAAATTTGCCCATTGAATCTTACTAAAGATGGCTATTGATGTTGTTTTGCTTAGGCTGAATAGTTACTATTTCATAATGATTAGAGGGGCACAATCGGAAAGAAGTAAGTTTATACATTTTTGACTTATATCCATATTTATGAACCTGTTTAAAAAAATTATCTCATTGCTTTTCAAAGAAAATGGGCATGAAAGTGCCCTCAATGAGCCTTTGAACAAAGAAAATGAACATGAAAGGGCACTCAATGAGCATTTGAAATCACTGGGAGTTAAACCCGGAACTTACGAGGCGTGGATCAATATAGGTCTTGTTCTTCTCTCACTTGAAAGATATGAAGAATCACTCAAAGCCTATGATCAGGCATTAAAATTGAATGAAAATTCTGGGGAAGCATGGATGAATAAGGGTTTCATCCTCTCTAAGCTTAAAAAATATGACGATTCCCTAAAGGCTTATGATAAAGCATTAGAAATAAATCCAAATCTTGCTGAAACTTGGTTTAATAAAGGTCGTGTACTTCAAAAACTGGGTCTGAATAATGATGCATTGGCTTGTTATGATAAAGCTCTGGAAATCACTCCTAAATACACAGAGGCTTGGTATCAAAGAGATAATCTTCTTGAATCATTCAAATAGCTGAGTTTTCCGTAGATATTTTTCAAAAATCTAATTTGAGGGACCCATTCAGAACTAATTTGCTTATAGAACAATTATTAACTGTTCCTGTCTTTTAGGACATCATGAGCACTATTAATAGTTCCAGCACTTTAGTTACAAGCTCCTCTACTCAAGTCATACCGGGGGAATTGTTTATTGCAATTTTTCTCATTTTGATATTCTGCATTTTCTACTTATTTTACAGGAAAAAGAGAAAGTGACATTTGCGAAACACATCTGTAATCTTTTTTGAATTCTTCTCCCAAAGCTACAAGGTTTTTGGATTTGCCTGTGGATAAACGGGGTTCTCACCGCCCGCCTCAGCGGGCGGCTTTTTCCGAGAAATTGCATGGAAAATGAAGAAATGCCATTCCTGAGCGTACACTGTACGAATATGAACTCCTGAAATATGGAACCATGAAAAACAAGTCTAGCAAACATGCTGGCAAGATACAATCTACCTTATTTGGAATGTCACAGCTCATGTATTTTTATCCATTTTTTCTTTTTTAACTTTTCTGGAAAGGCCGCCTGCTTCGAAGTCGGTGAGTGCCCCGGGATCTGAAATCGAATGTCAAAATCCTGGGAATGGCCTTTAAATATCAACTCAAAAAAGTGGGAGTTCACATGTTTAAGTAGCAGGTCTTATTTGGGATTTTTTATTTGCAGTCCCATCTTCTGATAATATTTTATCCCAATCTCTAAAAAATTTAATAGTGGTGTAATAAAAGCCAACTTTTTTAACTGAGGGCTCTCTTACTTGCAATTATTGGCAAGTTATTCCCCCCTCTGTACAGTAATTTCTGAAAAACCCCTTAAAATGTGATATATATGAAACTTCGTGTTGTAAGTTCAAAAGAAGAAATCGATACATTAAATGAAAGTGAAGAACTCATTCACTTTGCATTCAGGCCTTCCAACAAAGATATATTCAAACTTATTATAAGGTGTCCGAATGTAAAAGCGATCCATGTCCCTTCTTCATACAAGAAAACCATTTCCAGCTCTGCCCAGATGTACCTCTCAATGCAGGGCATTGCCTTACTTGAGGGTGATGTATGGGGCCACAGGAAAGACATCAATGAATATTCGGAAGTTCCCCCAAATGTTTTTGACCGCATAACGGAACTAAAGTCCGAAGGGCTTTCCGAGCAGGATATTGTTGAAAAGATTAAGGGAGAAACAAAACTCAGCCCTGACTTTATAACCTTTATTATGTCTATCTGATGTTTTTAAAAAACCGCATGTTGGCCGATGAAATCCTGGTCGGCTTTCATTTTCTTTTTTTGATAGTGCTGTTTCTGGCATTCCTGATAAATATTCAATAAAATCCTATTTTTAAAAATCGAAATCCTGTTTTAAAAACTGAAATCCTATTCTTAAAAACTGAAATCCTATTCTTTAAACGAAATACGAAAGCCAGAACTCTCTGTGAGAAAAACAATTAGAAAATAAGAGTTTGATGGGGCCGCTGAGATTTGAACTCAAGTCGCAAGACCCCCAGCCTTGCAGGATGGACCAGGCTACCCTACGGCCCCGCAGAGTAGAATTTGCTTCTTAGATGACAATTCTTGGTTTGCTTGCCATCGTAAACTATTGTAATCAAATATGTGGTATAAATGTATGTCGGTACGAATATGGAATTTGGGTTCTTTGTTAGTATTTTTGTTTGGTTGTCGTTGTGAGGAAAAGCTATCCTTTTTTTTCTATTTGCTCTTTCTTTCTCGCTCCGGATTCTCAAAAACCGGGGTCTGAAGGGCCATTCAGGAGAGTTTTTGCCCGGAGGACCCTCTGGATTATGGTTATGTGGGAAAACACGGCTATAAGCATAATTGCCCCGCTCAGCAGTCCTGTCAGGGCTCCGAAAGCGAGGATAAGCATCCTTTCCGTGCGTTCGGCTACCCCCACACTGAGCTTCCGGCAGCCTGCGGATTCTGCCCTGGCGCGGGTGTAGCTTACCAGGAAAGAGCCTATCAGGGCAAAGCCTGCCCAGAGCCAGCTATCAATCTCCAGAATGGGCGGAAGCGCGAGTTTTCCATTTACAGCCCCTGCTATGATCCCGAGGAACATCAACCCGTCGGAGTAGCGGTCGCAGACCGAATCAAGCACTCCCCCGAAAGGGGTAATAATGCCTTTAGCCCTTGCAACTCCCCCGTCCAGGGCATCGAAAACTCCACTGAAAAGAATCAAAAGCCCCCCTTCGAAGGGCTTTCCCAGGGCAAATACCGCACCTGCGGCCACGCTCACCACAAACCCCATCAGTGTTAGTGTGTTCGGGGAAAAGGGAATTAAACGGGCGAATGGTGTTATTTTTTCCCTTACGCTGTTTTTCAGATCGTTGAATATTTCAATCCCCTCCTTCCTGGCTGAAATGATTTTCTGCCATGGTACTCTGAATCCATGGTACTCTGAATCCATGGTATTCTGATTCGTCGAAATGATATGGTACCTTCTATTGAATATGGTAAGTCTTGCTATTGAATATGTCTTTTATTGAATATCCTGCTATTTGTCTTATCTTTTTTGGGAAGATGGAGGAAACAGCCGGTCTTTTAAATAGTGCCGGCGGGATTCCGATAAAGTTTTTATCTGGATGTTTAATTTTTCTTCTGAATACGCGGTGATATAAAAATGGATCTTGTAGACAATCACAGGGAAAAGTGCACACAGTGCGGGCAGTGCCTGGACGTATGCCCGATGTATGATGACATTGATTTGCTCGAGCGCCTTTACGGATACCTTGAAAGTAATTCTGAAATTGACCCTGATTCCTTTCTCAGTTGCCTGACCTGCGGGCTCTGCGGAGAGGCTTGCCCCGAGGGTCTGGGGATCAAAATGCTGATCTCCCCGGCCCGGCAGAAGTGGGTGGGCGAACATGGCCTCACGGACCGGCAGACCTTGATGGATCCTGATGCTGAAAATAACCTGGTAAAAAAAGTCGCTGAAATGAGCGAGGTTCCCGAATTCCGGGTTGGAAAAGGTTCCGTGGTGTATTTCCCCGGCTGTGCCAGCGGTTACATTAACACCAATATGGCAAAGGCTGCTGTTGCCCTGCTTGAGAAAGCTGGAGTTGATTACACGGTCATTAGCGGGGTGGAATACTGCTGCGGGGCGGTTTCTGCAGGTGCGGGGAATCCGGGCCCTATCCGCCGGAATGGGCAGAAGAATATCGAGGAAGTCCGGAAGAGGGGAGGGAAAATCCTGGTCACAACCTGTCCCGGCTGCTTCAAAGCCTTCAAAGAAATGTATCCCAGGATGTTCGGAGACCCGGGTTTTGAAGTCCTGCAGATTTCCCAGTACCTGGAACGCCTGGTCCGGGAAGGCAAACTCAAGCCAGAAAAGGTTCTCGAAAACAGGGTATTTTATCACGATCCCTGCCACCTTACCCGGGGAATGGGCGTGTACCGGGAAGCCAGGGAACTGCTGGAAGGCATCCCTGGGACGGTTCTCGCAAACAAAACTCCTGAAAATTCGGCATGTTGCGGGTTTGGCGGCGGTGTAAGGCTTAACTATCCTTCCGAATCCCTGGCTGTGGCCTCGGACCGCTACAGGGTTGCGGGGGAATTGGGCTGTGGTCTAATCATAACCAACTGCGCTGGCTGCATGCAAAACCTCGTGGAAGCCGGGCTGGATGGGGAGTCTGGGAAAATAGAAGTTTTTGACCTGGCCGAATACCTGGCTCTTAGTTTCGGAATTGAAATCGAACGTGATGATGGGAAAATGCTGGAAGTTGTTAACACGGCTTACAGGCTCTGTGTTTCAGGTTACGGGAAAAATGATTCCCCATAAATGATTTGCCTTGTAAAATTACTCACAAGCAATCATCCATAAATTATATATTCGATCTCAAGTCAAAAACTATATTATATATTGTTATATGTTTTTGTACAGGAGTCTAAGGTGATTCTTCCCCTGTCCTTTTTTTATAAGACTCCTCCTTTCTCCTCTGCAATAACTATTTTTTTATATTTTTTTGCCCGGTTCCGTTTTCATTTATTTAATATTCTCATCGCCAGGAACTATTTTTTTATGGGCCGGGTGGTGTTTTTTTTTGAAGGACTGGTTTCTTGGGGTTTTTTTCTAGTATATAATCTTTTTGTTTTTGAGCTTAGTATGGTGGGGCACATTATTTTTTTACACAGTAGGTTGAAAGGTCGATCGAAAATAAACTTTTTTTTCCGTTTTCTTCCTGAAAATATACTAATATTTGTAAAAACAGTATCTAGAAAGGTCATATCATTATGGTGATTTTAAGATGGATGGATTTTCCAGCCCTGAACCTGACTTACTATTTTAAATCCTTATTTCTTTATATCATTTCTTCTATACCGTTTGTCTCGCGGGAAACGTCCGCGTTTAAATTCTTATATTTATAATTTGTGTTTTATATCCGGTTATTTCGACTGGGTAATTTCCGGAAAAACCCTTCAACCAAAAACTATATATGTAACTGCTATTTCTGGGTTTCGGTTCTGAAAAAATATTTATACTAGTAAAAAGAACATCTGCTTTGGAGACATCTGTAAAACTGAGTTCTAAGCCGGGACGAAAAATGGCAATTGAAAAAAATTCCCTTAGCTAAAAACTTGTGAACCCCAAAAATGTGATGGTCATGACTTTTTTGTCATGATTTCCCACGTGTGGTAATCACGGACTCCCACCTGTGATGGCCATAAGATTTTCTCGTGCGGACCTTTCCCACCATATGAAGCACGAGTTAAGCGCCTAAATCATCATGATTAATCGTGATTTTTTTGGTTTTTTGGGTCGTCTCTGAAAATACTTCTTAAAAATAAAAATGGAGGATGCAATTATTAGCAACGAAGAATTGCTTCAGGAACTATCTGATGCGATTGTCTCTTGTAAGAAGGATGCAGTGCTCGCTGCCGTAGAAAAGGCAAAAGGAGTCATTGAACCTTCGGAAATCATCGAAAAGGGACTTGCAGCAGGTATGAACGAGGTCGGTACTCTTTTTGAGAGAGGTAAACTTTTCCTGCCCCACGTGATGATGGCTGCAGACGCAATGACATCCGGTGTTGAATCCCTTAAGGACCTGATGCCTGAAGGCGCAGAATCCAAGATGGGCGTCATTGTGAACGGGACTGTGGAAGGAGATGTCCACGACATCGGTAAATCCATCGTGTCCACTATGCTTCAGTCTGCCGGTTTTGAAGTGCACGACATCGGAAGAGACGTGCCCGTCAAGAACTTCATCGACAAGGCAAAGGAAGTTTCTGCAAACATGGTTGGCCTGTCCGCTCTTATGACCACCACCCTGCAGGGCCAGAAGGATGTCATTGAACTCCTGAAGGAAGAAGGCATGAGGGATGGTGTCAAAGTCATGATTGGCGGTGCACCTGCAACCCAGGCATGGGCTGACAAGATTGGCGCAGACTGCTATGCTGAAAACGCAAGCGAAGCTGTTGCCAAGGCAAAAGAACTGTTACTGTAAATAAGAATTTTTCTGTATTTTCCTATTCTTATTGGAGGTTAAAAAATGGCACAGAACAATGCAGTTGCTGGCATGAACGCCCTTAACGGCGTAGAACTTAATCTTTTCACCAACGACGAACTCAAGGCAATCCACTACGCCACCGTGGAAGTCATGCAGAACCCTGGTATCCAGGTTTCTGACCCTGAAGCAAGGCAGGTCTTCAAGGAAAACGGTTGTGAAGTCGACGAAGAGTCCCAGATCGTAAAGATCCCTGAATATGTTGTAAGAAAGGCTCTCCAGCTTGCACCCTCAAGATTCACCCTCTGGGGCCGCGAAAAGAAGTACAATACTCTCATTGAATGCGGCGGAAAGGTACACTGGACCTGCTTCGGTACCGGTGTCAAGATGTGCAAGTACGAAGCTCCTGGCAAGTACTCCACCATCGACTCCGTTGACAACGACATCGCAGAAATCGCAAAGCTCTGTGACTGGGCAGAAAACATTGACTACTTCTCCCTCCCTGTTTCCGCAAGGGACTGGGCAGGCAAGGGCGCACAGGACGTCCACGAAACCTTCACCTCTCTGACCAACACCCAGAAGCACTTCCACCACATCGACCCTGTCGGTGAAAACGTTGAGTACTACTGGGACATTGCAGTCGCATACTACGGTGGCGACGCAGCAATGGCAAAGAAGAGGCCTATTTTCTCCATGCTCGTCTGCCCAACCAGCCCTCTCGAGCTCAGTGTCAACGCCTGTCAGGTCATCATGAAGGGTGCCCGCCTCGGTGTACCTCTCAACGTCCTGAGTATGGCAATGTCCGGCGGATCCTCCCCGGTCTACCTCGCAGGAACCCTTGTGACCCACAACGCCGAAGTTCTCTCCGGTATCGTGCTCGCTCAGCTCGCTTGCCCAGGCGCTTCCTGTATGTACGGCAGTTCCACCACCACCTTCGACCTGAAGAAGGGTACGGCACCTGTCGGATCTCCTGAACTCGGCCTCATCAGCGCCGGTGTTGCAAAACTCGCACAGTTCTACGGTCTACCTTCCTTCGTTGCAGGAACTTAGTCTGACGCCAAGGTTCCGGACGACCAGGCTGGACACGAAAAGACAATGACCTGTCTTCTTCCTGCCCTCTCTGGTGCAAACACTCTCTACGGTGCCGGAATGCTTGAGCTTGGTATGACCTTCTCCATGGAACAGCTGGTAATTGACAACGACATCATCAAGATGACCAAGAAGGCAATGCAGGGAATCCCGGTCGACACCGAAACCCTGGCAGTTGAGTCCATCCAGAAAGTTGGAATCGGAAACAACTTCCTTGCCCTCAAGCAGACCAGGAAACTTGTGAACTACCCCTCCGACCCGATGCTCATTGACAGGCAGATGTTCGGAGACTGGGAAGCCGCAGGTTCCAAGGATCTTGCATCCGTCGCACACGAAATCGTTGTAGACGTCCTCAAGAACCACGTCGTTCCACCAATCGAAGCCGACGTCCTCGCAGCAATGCAGGCAGTCGTGGACAGGGCTGACAAAGCCTTCAGAGAAGGCCAGTAATCATAATACCAGGATATTCAGGAGATCTAAAAATGGCAAACGAAGCGATTATTGCTAAAGCAAAAGAATCAATCACCGAATTCGATGAAGAAATGGCTGAAGAAGCAGCAAAGGAATCTCTTGCAGCCAACATGGACCCTGTAGAGCTTATCGAGAAGGGCTTTACCGCAGGGATGGAAGAAGTAGGTGCACAGTTCGAACAGGGTACCCTTTTCCTCCCCCACGTGCTTGCAGCCGCAGAAGCAATGAGCGTAGGCATGGAAGTTATCAAGCCCGAAATGGAGAAGCGCAAATCTGAGACCAAGAGCCTCGGAACTGTTGTCATCGGAACCATCGAAGGTGACATCCACTCCATCGGCAAGGACATCGTTGCCTCCATGCTCAACATTGCAGGTTTCAAAGTTGTGGACCTCGGCAGAGACGTTGCAGTTTCCGCTTTCATCGAAAAAGCAAAGGAAGTCAAACCTACCGTTGTTGCATCCTCCGCCCTTATGACCACCACCATGGTCACCCAGATCCAGATCGAAGAACAGCTCAAGGAAGCTGGCATCCGCGACCAGATCAAAACCATGGTCGGCGGCGCTCCGGTCACCCAGGACTGGGCAGACCAGATCGGTGCAGACATCTACGGCGAAAACGCCACAGATGTGGTCAACAAGATCAAGGCACTTGTAGCCTGAAAAACGGTCTCGAAGCACAGATGATGCATCTCCATGGTGCATCTTTTCTGTGCAATTTTTTATTTTGTGCAGTCTTTGCGGAGCCTATAGCCGTGGTTATAAAAAAACGCTCTTGCAGGTCATACCAAAAGCTCTACGGGAATTTCCGGAATTGCAATTGAAAAACGGTAAACTGAAAGTTGCAATTGAAAAACGGTAAACTGAAAGTTGCAATTGAAAAACGGTAAACTGAAAGTTGCAATTGAAAAATGGCAAACTAAAAATTGCAATTGAAAAATGGCAAACTAAAAATTGCAATTGAAAAACGGTAAACTAAAAATTGCAATTGAAAAATGGCAAACTAAAAATTGCAATTGAAAAATGGCAAACTAAAAATTGCAATTGAAAAACGGTAAACTGAAAGTTGCAACTTGATGAATAATGAATTATTCCCGGATAATGAGTAATTCCTGGATATACAATGCCCATCGGAAAGGTCCGCAGGCTGCATTAATAGGCTGTGGGAATTTGGCAGGTTCGGAATCCTGCCGTGAGGGAATTTCTGCAGTCACTCTGAAAACTGGAGGGAGTTTTCGTGGATTTGAAAGCTTTAAAAAAACAGGAAAGTAAAAGAAAAATCAGTAAAGGGTACATGTGGGCCCTTTTCTGTGCTGTGTTCTGGGGTATCTGGTATCTTCCCGGAACTGTTGTGTGGGTACTGAACCCGTTCGATTCAATGTACGGGGCTATTGCCGAAACAAGCGGGGACGGAACTTCCCTTATTATAACTGCGGTGTTAATTACCGCCTTTAATGCGCTTACTGTTATGCTGGCGCTTATGCTCTGGAACGGTGTACTCGGAAAATACGGGGAACTGGTCCGGACCATGAAGGAATTCCATCCGTGTTCCAAGTGGTTCTTCCTTGCCTCGATTTTCGGTGGACCAATGGCGATTCTCGGTTCATTTATTGCCATGGGTTTCATCGGCGGCGCATTCGCAGCTGTTGCGGCTCTTCTCTACCCTGTGGTGGGCTCGATTCTTGCTTACTACTGGTACGGGGAAAAGATCTCCAAAAGGGCTGCACTGGGCATAGGAATCATCATCCTTGGAGGCATCACGATCTTCGGTGGCGGGCTTTTGACTGAACTTTCGTCAGGCAACGTCCAGTGGATCGGGTATCTTGGAGGTTTGATGGCTGCTGCCGGCTGGGGTATTGAAGGCGCAATCGCAGGTAAAGGTCTCGACATTTCCGAGCCTGACGTGGGGCTGACCCTGAGATTCGTTGGAGAAAACATTATCTGGTGGATCATTATCGTCCCGCTGCTTGCATTTGTCGGCTTTCCGATGTATTCCTTTGCATTCCAGGCATTTGAACCCCTGACCCTGCTGGTCCTTATCTTTGCAGGAATTACCTTTGGTTTCTGTTATGTATGCTGGTATAAGTCCTTCCCGCTGATTGGCGTCGGAAGAGGCCAGGGTATCGGAAACCTCTATGGACTGTTTGCTATTATCTTCATCTTCCTCTTCTTCGGAGATGTCCCGGAGTGGACTATCCTTGTCGGAGGTACTCTCTGTGTTATTGGTAGTTTCGCTATGATTACGGAAGACACAAGTGAACTTGAAACTCTGAGAGGTGAGTGAAATGGGAAACCGTCCAATTAAATTCAGGATCCTGGAGCTTTTCCTGGATGATAAGGAACACTGGAACTATGAGATTGTCTCAAAGATCCAGGAAGAATATAATATGCAGGGAAATTTCCAGAGGGATAGCATCAACTTCGACATTCTTGAACTGGCGTCCGGCGGAATGCTCAAGGACGTGGAGCAGAAGGTGGATGATAAAGGTATCTACAAAAAAGACTTCCTTTTGCACAAATACGCAATAACGGACTTCGGGAAAGTGAGAGGGTCCGACGCCTGTCTGAGATATGTGTAATGGAGGTTCAAAAATGGTACAAACCGCAGCTGCTATGGAAGCGTACAACGCATACTGGGCAAATTCCTTCATACCTGCCGGGGACATCATGTGGATGGTCCTGATTTTGGTTCTTGCAGTGTTTGCTCTCTGGCAGGCCAGGACTTTCGTGTCCCGGTTCTGAGTTCTCAGCACACAACACAGCTTTCCATATCCAACAATACTTAATATTAGGTGATAATAATGGCTACTGAATACGCTTTGAGGATGGGAGACGGTAAGAAGCTCTTCCTGACAAAAGAAACGATCATAGAGGAAATTGAGGCAGGTACGGCTGACGCCGCAGACCTTGGTGAAATTCCTACTCTTTCCGGTGACGAAATCGACAAGCTCGCAGAAATCCTGATGATGCCGGGTAAGACCGTCAGTGTAGAACAGGGCATGGAAGTCCCGGTTACCCACGACATCGGAACCCTCAGACTTGACGGGGACCAGGGTAACAGCGGTGTAGGTATCCCTTCCAGCCGCCTTGTCGGCTGCATGATGCACGAGAGGGCATTTGGCGCTGACACCATGGAACTCGGTCACATCGACTACAGTTACAAGCCTGTCAAGCCTGTCATCTCTCAGGAATGCCAGACCATGGAAACCTGCCAGCAGAACATGGTCGTGCCGCTCTTCTACGGGGCAATGCCGAACATGGGCCTGTATTATACTCCTGATGGTCCCTTCGAAAACCCCGGAGACCTGATGAAGGCTTTCAAGATTCAGGAAGCCTGGGAATCCATGGAACATGCCGCAGAACACCTCACCAGGGACACTGTGTGGGTCATGCAGAGGCTTTTCGCCTCTGGAGCAGACGGTATTAACTTCGACACCACCGGAGCAGCCGGGGATGCAGACATGTACGGGACCCTCCACGCAATCGAAGCGCTCAGGAAGGAATTCCCGAACATGTACATCGAAGCCGGTATGGCCGGGGAATGTGTGCTCGGGATGCACGGTGAACTCAAGTACGACGGCACAACCCTTGCAGGTCTCTGGCCGCACCAGCAGGCCCCATTGATTGAAAAGGCAGGCGCAAACGTCTTCGGGCCGGTCTGCAACACCAACACCAGCAAGACTTCCGCCTGGAACCTTGCAAGATCTGTCACCTTCATGAAGGCAGCAGTCGAAGCCTCCAACCTCCCCTGCCACGTTGACATGGGAATGGGTGTAGGCGGAATCCCCATGCTTGAGACTCCCCCAATCGACGCTGTGACCCGGGCAAGCAAGGCAATGGTCGAGATTGCCGGCGTAGACGGCATATAGATCGGAGTCGGCGACCCGATGGGTATGCCGATTTCCCACATCATGGCCTCCGGTATGACCGGAATCAGAGCAGCCGGGGACCTTGTCGCAAGGATGGAGTTCTCAAAGAACATGAGAATCGGAGAAGCCAAGGAATACGTCGCAAAGAAGCTCGGCGTTGACACCATGGACCTCAGCGATGAATACGTCATGAGGGAACTCCGTGAAGAACTCGACATAGGTGTTATCACCTCTGTGCCTGGCGCAGCCAAGGGCCTTGCAGCTAAGATGAACATCGAGAAGCTGCTCGACGTCAAGATCAACTCCTGCGACCTCTTCAGAAAACAGATCGCATAAGTGAAGTATCCGGGTTCAGGCTCCGGCCTGAATCCTCCTCCGATGGAAATACGGCAGGGAAGCAAAAAAAGCGAACAGACCACCAAAATGTTTCAAAATCCCCGGGAAACTGCTCCTGAAAGCTCTTTCCGGACCCGGGTTCCGGGGATCAAACCTGCCGTCCTTTCCATTTTATTTTTTCTGGAATTTTTCTTACAATTCCCTTATGTTTTTGATTTGGTTTTTTTAGTTGATTTCCTTTCTAATTCTATTTCCTTTTCTATTCAATATATTTTTTAATTCAATTTGTTTTTAGTTGATCTCCATTTTATTTGTTTTAAGTCATTCTTTTTTATCCGTCTTGTTTTCCTGTTAGCTCTATCTCTTCAGTTTCCGGTTTTATCAGAAACGTTTATATATTTGTAGGTGCTTGTAATTATTGGGAAAACAAATTTACTTGATTTGCCATTTCAAGTGCCATTTAAATCTCCCTATGTGTGCGGATTCCTGGGGCAATTTTGCCTCAAAACCTCCATTTTTTATTTTTGTATTCACCTTTTTTGGAGTCAACTTTTCTTTCCAGCTCTGCCTCTCCTCCCAGGTTGCTATTTTTTCGGTATCAAAGCTTCTTTCCCGGTGTTTCCTGTTCTTGTGAACCGGCTGCAGGGCTTACAATTCCAGGCGTATAGCCCAAAGTTTATAATGGGATATGCGCAATAAGATTCACGAAAAGTGGCTTCCGGAGTTTAACCCGGAATATGGTGAAACGAATTCCGGTGACCTTCATGCCGATAAAAGCAAATCCGAACCCGGATGTTTAAAGTTTGAATTCCTTATGGAATACTGAATAACGGAATACTGGAATACTCTTCCCCTTTATGGTAATCCTGATGCTGGAAACCTGAGGGACGGAATGGTTTTTTTCATTCTCATTCGGGTTTCCTGCTTCATTATCATCATATCACTGTATCTAAAATCACATCTAAAATCACTGTATCTAACAATCGTATCGGAAATTTTGGTGAAAAAATGGCTGACATCATTCACTGGGCAGACGTCATAGCTGAAGACACGTTACAAAAGAGCAGCAAGCACCTTGTTGCCACAGGGATCACTCCCTCGGGACACATCCATATCGGGAACATGAGGGAAGTGGTGACGGCAGATGCCGCTTACAGGTCTCTCCTGGATAAGGGTGCAGAAGCCGAACTGATCTACATTGCCGACACTTACGACCCTCTGAGGAAAGTCTATCCTTTCCTTCCTGAGAGCTACGCTGAGCATGTGGGTAAACCCCTTTCTGAGGTCCCCTGCCCCTGCGGGGACTGTGCAAACTATGCCGAGCATTTCTTGAAACCCTTCCTCGCAGCCCTGCAGCGCCTGGGCATCACCCCGAAGGTCTACAAGGCTGACGAGATGTACAAGGAAGGGCTGTACATAGAAGCCATCAAGACCGCGCTTTTGAAGCGGGACGAGATTGCAAAGATCCTCGAGGAAGTTTCGGGGAAGACCGTGGCCGAAGACTGGAGCCCCTTTAACCCGATCTGCAATGAGTGCGGCAAGCTTACCATGACAAAGGTTACCGGGTTTGATGTGACCGCGGAGACCGTGGACTATACCTGTTCCTGCGGCCACACCGGGACCGTTTCCATGAAAGGAGGAGGCAAGCTTACCTGGCGTGTGGACTGGCCGGCCCGCTGGGGAATTCTCGGTGTTTCCATCGAACCTTTCGGGAAAGACCATGCTTCCAGTGGAGGTTCCTATGCTACCGGGACGCGGATCGTAGAGGAGATTTACGAACACCAGCCGCCAAGTCCCATTGTCTATGAGTGGATCATGCTCGGGAAAAAGGGTGCCATGTCCTCTTCCACCGGGGTTGTGGTCTCTATCTCCGACATGCTTGAGGTTGTGCCCCCGGAAGTCCTGCGCTACCTGATCATCCGTACAAAGCCTGAAAAGCACATACAGTTCGACCCGGGGCAGCCTCTCCTTACCCTGGTGGACGAGTACGAGCGCCTCAGGACAAAGTTCCAGGATGAGGACCCCTCTCTCGGGGACTTTGATAAGAGAATCTACGAACTTTCCAGGGCAACCGGCATTTGCCAGTCCGAGATCCCCTTCAAGCAGATGGTGACCATCTTCCAGGTGGCAAGGGGCGATTTCGAGCAGATCCTGAAAATCGTGAAACGTTCGGGCTTTGACACGGAAAACGAAAAGTGTATCAGGGAACTTGCCGAGAACGTCTCGAAATGGCTTGAACTCTATGCCCCTCCCTTTGCAAAGTTCAGCGTAAAAGAGAATGTGCCCTTGCAGGTGGCCACCCTCTCGGAGCTCCAGAAAAACTTCCTCGGAGCCCTCGCAGACATCATCGAAGCCAGTGGGGAACTTACAGGGGAAGACTACCATTTGCTGGTCTACTCGGCAAAAGACGCAGGGTCCGAGCTCAACGGCAGGATCGCAGCCAGCCTGGGCACAGAGCCCGAAACTCTCGAAGTAAACCCGAAAGACCTTTTCAAAGCCATCTACACCGCCATTCTGGGGCAGGGCTCGGGCCCGAAGGCGGGTTGGTTCCTATCCTCCTTTGAAAAGGACTTCCTTGTGGAAAGGCTCAGGGAATCTGCCGTCTACCAGCCTTAATTCCTTGAGAGTATGCCGGAATCAAAAAACCCTGCAAAAGAGCATTTTCTTGCCTGGGATAAGGAGTATGCCCACCTGAAATGGGGAGGGCCCGCTCCTATCAGGGATGTGCTGGCTTGCATCCCGGTAGGGGCCCGGGTCCTTGATGCCGGGTCGGGTGGTGGCAGGTATCTTGGTGAACTTGCCGGACACTATGCAGCCGTAGGTGTCGACGTCTCCCTCATAGCTCTCGGTAAGTCCCGGGAGCAGCTTGCCAGATGCGGAAAAAGTGCCGGTCACCTCGGGGCAAGTGTCCACCTCCTGCCTTTCAAAAAAGCTTCTTTTGAAGGTATCCTCTGTTACGGCGTACTCCAGCACCTTTTCCAGGAAGAAAGGGAAACTGCCGTCCTGGAGTTCCGGCGGGTGCTTGTGGACGGTGGGACCGTCTTTTTCGAAGCCTTCGGAACTGAAGACATGCGCTGTGGGGGAGAGCCTGCAAAATATGGGGAGGGGAATTCTGAAGGAAGCCCTGAGGAAAATACCTTCTTCCGCCAGAACGGGATCATCTACCATTACTTTACGAAGGAAGAGTTAGTTCCGCTTTTCGAAGGATTTGAAATCCTCGAACTTAAAGATGTGATAAAAGAGAAAGTTTTCAGGGGAGAAGTCTACCGGCGGCACATGGTCCGGGGTATTTTCAGGAAAACTTGACCCCCGATCTGGTTCTTGCGGTTTAAGCCGTTTCCTGGTTTTTATTTTGCTGCTTAAGCGCTTTTTTGACTTAATTCTGTTGCTTAAGCTCTTCCTGACTTCTGTTCAAATGCAAAAATTTTCATAAAAAGGCTATGTCCAGATAATTAAGCAGGATTACGAGAAACGCCCCAAAAACGCCTCCGATTGCGCAGATCAGGATTACTATCCAGGTAATTGCGATTTCAAGTCCAAGGACAGCCTTTGCTATAATCAGGATAAGAATACCAAGGACGGCGTTTATTGCCAGCTTGGTGGAGGTCTTAAGGATTTTATAAAGCACGTAGGCGGCTATAATTGCAATAATCAGAGTTGATATTTCGGCAATTCCTACTACCATATGCTATAGTTAGGGTATTCAATTATTTATAATTATCAATGAGTTCGGGTTTTTTTGAAATGTATTTTTCCGGAGTCTCTTAAAGGTTGCCCTACCCATTTTTTTTCGCTGGATACGGGGAAACTCCAGTTCAAAAAGAGCTTAGAAATTCCATAAGAATTTTCCTCAGTTCTCCCTCATCCGAATATACCCTTACCCTGATTCCAGGTTCCGGGTTTCCGAGCAGCATCGCAGAGACTGCTGCATCAGGCCGGTGCAGGCAGAGCACCGGAATTCCAAGGACAAGCGCCCGGCAGACCTCGTAGCCTACTCCCAGGGAAGGGACCGTGACTTCAGCAAGCATTGCATCACTTTTTGCAAGCAGCCCGAGGTCCCGCGCATAAATCTCCTCTTCGGTCATTGCCGACTCTACTTTTTCAAGCTCAGGGTCAACGACGTGCCAGCTTACGACCTCAGCTCCCGCTCCCTCAAGGGTCTCGTAGATCAGGCGGTACACCGGTAGGAGCTGCCTTCCTCCCCGGATCGAACCCGAGAGGAATATTTTCGGGGTTCCCTTCTCTTGACTTTCCTGCTCTGTCTTTGCTCCCCTTTCTAAGGTTTCCTGTTTTTCTTTTTCCCGAACCGACATGTCCGTCACCAATTTGTTCTCACTTAATTTCCCTGCCACTCACTTAACTCCCCTTATTTATTTAACTCCCCTGAAATAGTGTCCCGTGGTAAACCCTTTCCCCAGCTTATCACAGGTCCCTGTCCCGGCCTTTCCTTTCTTCAGGTAATTGTCAATTGCTGCCCTGTACATCCGGGTAAGCTTCCTGATTCCCTGCTCTTCTTTTTCCTCCCCACTCATTCCCAGGGTCTCGATCCTGATGCTTGCGACCCTCGTTTCAAGGAGTTTCGGGACATGTTCGAGCATGCAGAGGGCTTTTGAATTCAGGAGGTGCATCCGACAGGCCGGATCCATGACCAGGGGGAACTCGTAGTTCTTCTCGTCAACAAGGGAATAGTTTCCGTTTCTGCAGGGGGCTGTGCACCTCTCCTTCTTTCCTCCGAGCAGCCCGCCCACCACACAGTGTTCCGATTCCATCAGTTCCAGGCGGCCGTGGACTATTGCCTCGGAAGGCCCTGCAGCTGCCAGCGGTTTGATTTCTTCCAGGGTGAGTTCCGGGGAAAGGGTAACCTTTTCCGCTCCCCTTTTGCAGAAGAAGTCCAGGGTATAGCTGTTGAACACGTTCAGGGGGCTGTCCAGGATAACGGGGACCCCTCTCGCTTTTGCGAGCCTGAATACCCCGAGGTTTGACACGAGCACGCCGTCGGCAGCAAGGGCTTTTGCAGCCTCCAGAATTTCACTTACTGCCGGCATCTCGGGATCTTTCACGATCCTCGGGGTTTTGAAATAGACCTTCCTGCCCGCAGCCCGGACCATCCTGACAGCTCTTTCATAATCGGCTTCAAAATGGATGGCTTTGTCCCTGTCCCTGCCTTTTCCTGAACAAAAGAGCCCTTCCCCGTAGTACAGCAGGTCTGCCCCACCGTCAATTGCTTCTTCAAGTTCTCCGGGGGAATAGACGGATACGGCAAGCAGTGGCTGTTCCGGATGTTCCCATTCCGGCCGGGGACAGGCTACAAGTTCTGGGAGCGTTATTCCAGGTTCGGGGCAGGGTTTTCGTTTTCCCCTGACAATCCTGAGTTTTTCGAGTTCGGTGACTGCATGGTTCCGGAGCTGGTTAATCTCTTTTACGGGGACAAAGACCTCTCCATGTACATCGACATCAATGGTTTCCGGTTCGAACCCGGTGTTCCCGAGTTTGGAAAACTGCCGGGCAAGCTGTTCTTTTTTCCCGGGCTGCCGGAGGGCTTTTTCCACCACGTACTCCGATTTCACGGTCACGCTGTTCGAGTCATAATCCCAAAGCGTGAGTTCGAGGGGCTTTCCCTCCCAAACTCCGGCTTTCATGAGCACAGGGATCTTTCGGAGGGAGGTTTCCGAAGTATAGCTTTTTTCAAGGGTGTCCATCAGCCCTTTGTCAAGGGTTCGGTACACGGGGCTTCCTGGCCGGACTTCCACATTGAAGGGAATTTCAACGGTATCTCCCGAGTTTGCTTGCTTTACAGGTTTATTCCCTCTGTACATCTGGCGGATGACCCAGCCTTCCTCCTTTTCTTCCCTTCCTTCTCTATCGGTTCCTGCAAAGAGGATCCCGTCTCCGGCAGAAAGGGAAGCTTTAAGCTCTACTGTTACCCGCCTCGATTTCCTGTCGTAGCTTTTTACCGTGCCCGCAAAAACTCCCCGGTTATAGGGCCTGAGCCTGCTCATCAGTTCTCCACGTGGGTTTTTGACGAAATATCCTTCCGTAAAACCCCTGTTGAAAAGCTGTTCCAGGCTTTCTGCTTCCTCCCGGCTTACGGAGCACTTTTTTCTGTCCTCAAGACAGCGGTCAAGCAGGCGGCTGTAAGTCCCGACAACGCCCGCCACGTACTCGGGCCTTTTCATCCTGCCTTCGATTTTTAAGGAAGAAATCCCTGTTTTAAGAAGGGCGGGGATACAGGGAGAACTGTTAAGGTCTTTCGGGCTTAGAAGATACGTGCCTTCGGTTTTCACTGTTTTTCCGTCTTTTTTAAGCCTGTACCCTTTCCGGCAGGGCTGGGCACAGTAGCCCCGGTTTCCACTCCTGCCCCCTATAATGCTGCTCAGGAGACACTGGCCGGAGTAGGAGATGCAAAGAGCCCCGTGTATGAAGGCTTCGGTTTCGAGTCCGCTGGTTTCGCCGATCCGTTTGATTTCTTCAAGGGAACATTCCCTGGATAACACAATCCTTTCGATTCCAAGCTCCTTTGTAAAAAGGGCCCCTTCGCTATTATGAAGGGTCATTTGAGTGCTCGCATGCAGAGGAAGGTCGGGCACGTACTGCCTTCCAAGGGAGAGCAGGCCGATGTCCTGTACAAGGATGGCATCAGAACCCATTTCTTTCAGGCGGCAGAGCAGGTTCAGGGCGGCTTCCATTTCCCCGTCCCTTAGCAGGGTGTTTACCGTAACATAGACCTTCACTCCCCTGAGGTGGGCGTAGTCTATTGCCTCCTCAAGCTCTTTATCCGAAAAATTAGCTGCATACCCTCTTGCACTGAAGGCGTGGGCTCCAAGGTAAACCGCATCTGCTCCGTTCTCCACGGCTGCCCTGAGAGCTTCCATGCTGCCGGCCGGAGCCAGCAGTTCCGGTCTTGCAGGCTTCATTAGCTGGATAACGGGACCTGCTCTTTATTAAGCTTTGGGGCAAAAACCCGGGATGTTCTTGGGTTGGATAGGGATAGCTCAGGAAGGTTGGATAGGGGTAGCTCAGGAAGGTTGGATAGGGGTAGCTCAGGAAGGGATGATAGGGTCCTTCTTTGCCCGAATATGATCTGTAGCTCAGGAAGGTTGGATGGAGAAAAAGTAGGACTGTTGGATGAGAGTAACTCAGGAAGAGTTGGATGGAGATAAATCAGGAATGGTAAAAATCCGGGTAGGGACCTGCTCCTGCAAGGAGAAGTCCCATGATTCTAAAAAATAATTAACGAAGGTTGTTAAACTCAACCCCTTCCGATCAAGGGCCCAGCTATCATTCTGCCTGGATAACTTAAATTCTATCGCTTATTCTTTCGGCCCGATAATCCAGGTGACGGTTCTATCACTTTTCTTGTCTTTCATTGTTTCGCAGAGCATCTTGCCTTCATGCATCTGGCATTCGCAGGAGTAGCTGACCTTATCCATCTTCCCGAGGTATTTGAAGTGGAGTTTGCATTGCCCCTCGGAGCATCCTATTTTATATTGGAGCCAGCCTTCTATATCCGCTCCTCCAGTACAGCTTCCGTCGCAAGCGACCAGCTCACAGCTCTTTTCCTCGTAAGACCCGATCTGTTCCGGGGATTTGTGTCCTTTTTTATATTTACCTTTCTCAATTTTTTGAGCTTGAAGGACCATCTCTTCATCAGTATTGTTCAGGATTTTAAGGCGCAAGCCTTCAAAATATTCCGTAGTCTCTGATTGCGACATCTTCAATATCCCCTGAGTATGAATCACTCCTAATTAAGAATCCCATATAGTAATTTGAATCTAAGAAATAAAAAAGTATCTGAAAATATAAGGTGGCGTATATAAAAAAAGAATTAAAATTCTCTCAAAAAAAGTTTCGGCTTAAAAAAGTTTCTGCTTATAACTACAAAGTTTTAACTCAGTCGGGGCAGATGCAGGGCTTTTGCCCGCAGGTGGGACAGACGCCCGGGTATTTTGCCTTAAACGCTTCTTCCAGGTCCACCCCGTAGAGGTTGGCAAGTGCCCCTATCCAGGCAAAACAGTCGGCTAGCTCTTCTTTTATGTTCTCCGGCTCTTCACGGTGGATTGCTTCGGCAAGTTCCCCCACTTCTTCTACAAGCCAGAGCATAGTGGCCGCGTTTCCCCGCTTTCTGTCGTTATGGGCATAGAGTTCGTACATCAGTTTTTGAAACTCGGCAATTTCCATTCTTTTTCCCTCTTTTCCTGACTATCTTGTCCTCGAAACCCTGAAAAAGGGAAGTGAAACCCTGAAACTAGAGCGAAGCTCTGAGGGTTATATTTTCTCTCAGGCTCATATCTTTACGGTGCTGCCCGGAAGGCCCGGAGCTTGAGATGTCTAAATGCCCGGCTTCAGGAGCCCGAAAGGTCAAGGTGCTAATTCTCAGGGGGGAGCTAATTCTTAGAGCCTGACCGGGACGTTTCTTTCTTTAAGGTACTCTTTCACTTCCCCAATCGAGTGTTCCCTGAAGTGGAAGATACTGGCTGCGAGTGCGGCGTCGGCTTTACCTTCCGCAAAACCGTCGTAGATGTGCTGGGGGTTGCCTACTCCGCCGGAGGCGATGATTGGGATGTCAAGTTCTTCGGAAAGTTTGCGGGTAATGGGGATGTCGTACCCTGCGTAGGTCCCGTCCCGGTCCATGCTGGTAAGCAGGATCTCTCCTGAGCCGAGTTTTTCTGCCTGCTTTGCCCACTGGACCGCATCGATTTTGGTGCCTTCCCTGCCGCCGTAAATGACAACCTCGTACCAGGCAGGAGTCCCGTCTTCCAGTTCCAGGACGGTTTTTCCAGGGTTGTTTTTCACATCGGTGTTTCGCCTGCAGTCAATGGCCGTGACAATACACTGGGCCCCGAATATCTCGGAACCTTCTTTGATAAATTCCGGGTTCTTGACCGCGGAAGTGTTGACCGAAACCTTGTCAGCCCCTGCCCGGAGGATCTGCCGGATGGCGTCGATGGACCCAATCCCTCCTCCAACGGTGAGGGGGATGAAGACTTCGTCTGCGGTCCGTTCTATCACATCGAGCATGGTTCCTCTGCCGTGGGCAGAAGCTGTGATGTCCAGAAATACAAGTTCGTCAGCGCCCTCTTCGTTATAGCGCTTTGCAAGTTCCACGGGGTCACCTGCCTCTTTCAGGTCTACGAATTCAACGCCCTTGACAACCGAGCCGCCGGCTTTGTCAAGGGTCACATCAAGGCATGGTATGATTCTTTTGGTGAGCATCTAAAGGGATAATGAATTCAACTGTTATTAAAAGCTTATTGAAATCGACGGAACCTTACTTCCGCCTGTAAAAAGGACTAAAAAAGTTTTCCGGCAGAAACCCTGTATGATGAATTCTGGTCCGGTCCCCAAAAAGCGGTCTCTCTCCTATTCCAAAAAACGGTCCTTCCCCGATTTTCGGAATATAAAATTCCGGGACAGGAAATTTCCTGAAAAAAAATCTCCGAATAAAAATATTCAGGCAAGTTCAGACGAATATGTTCATTACGCGAGCCCCTTCGAGCCTTGACATTTCAATCTCGGAATTCTCCAGCACTTTTCTCCTTATCCTTATAGGGGCTCCTACCCGGAGCGCCAGGGCGATGCAGTCGCTTGGCCTTGCATCAAATTGCATAAGGTTGTGCCCTTCTCTCACCAGGAGGCGGGCATAGTAGACCTTATCGACCTTATCGTCAATCATTACTCCTTCTATCTTAATTCCAAGACGGTCGAAAACATTCACCATTAGGTCATGGGCCATGGGCCGAGGCGGAGAAACGCTTTTAAGGACGTTACCGATGGAAAGCGCCTCAAGGTGCCCGATGTATATAGGGAGCATGTTCCCCTTTTCGTTTTCAAGGAGCACGACCGGTGTAGGGTCTGAATATGCGTCGATAACATAGACATCTTTTACGCGAATTTCTTCAAAATCCTCGTACATGTCCATATTAGTCAAATAGATTCGATCATATTAATAGCTTATTAAAATCTTTTAGAAATTTATTAAATATGATGTAATTTTTACAATAGTATTTCGAACTTTTTATGTTATTCGATTTTACCAGGCTAATTTTTGAGATTGTTTTTCCGGATATATGCCTTTTACAGATTACTTTTTACCGATGCCTGAATCCGTATTTTCCTATAAGGGGCACAAAAACGACTCCCCCTTTCGTTTTTTTCGTTACTCTCCCTCTATTGTCTTTTTTTACCAGAATAAGTTCCTGGAAGTAATCCCCTACGGGAATTACCATTATCCCTCCGGGTTTTAACTGTTCGATAAGGGGTTTTGGGACTTCCGGGGCTGCGCAGGTTACGGAGATCCTGTCGTAAGGGGCGTATTTGAGGCAGCCCGTGGACCCGTCTTCATGGAGGACCGTAACGTTTTCGTAACCTGTATCCATGAGGTTCTCCCTTGCATAATTAACGAGCGCCTCCAGGCGCTCCAGGGTGTACACATGGCCGTTTTTCCCCACCAGTTCAGCCATAACTGCTGCGTTGTACCCGGACCCAGCACCCACTTCCAGGACTTTCTGCCCTTCTGAAAGTTCCAGGAGTTCGCACATGACCGCCACCATATGGGGGGCGGAGATTGTCTGGTCCAGGCCGATGTCAAGAGGCGTGTCAATATAGGCTACTTTTATCATGTCCTTCCGGACAAACCTGTGCCTGGGAACGCGAAGCATGGCTTCAAGGACATCTTTTCCCACTCCCAGGGTTTCAAGCCCATCCAGGAGAGTCCGACGTCTGGCTTCAAGTTTTTCTTCCTCTTTTTCGTCGGTTTTCTCTTCCCCTTTCTTTTCTTCTTCAGTTTTTTCTTTACCAAGGTCCTCTTCCGCTATCACGTTTCCATGCCCTGTTTCCTCTCTTTCTTGCAAAAATGCGCTTTACGTATTTTGCGGCCATGACATCTCCTTTTCTGGACCTGAAAGCCCCGTCCCTTATCTTGATCTTGGTGATGGTGACCCAGGTATCTCCTACCTTTTCTTCTTCCCCTACAGTGAATTCTTTATCTCCCTGAACGACTTTTTCCAGGGCTTCGGTCTTTTCGACTCCTGACTGCACGGAAAACTTAATTGTTATTTCATCGATGGCTCTTCCCCAGATCGTATTGATCTCTTCTGCCAGGGCTGAGTCCACGCGCTTTTCCCCTACCTCTATGGAGGTTATAAGGATCGGGCATACCATGCCTGTTTCCTCGTCATCGACAACTATTTCGTCATCCACGTAGAGGACGGTTTCGGAGTCCAACTCTGTTCTGCAGGTGACGGATTCGTCTTTCCTGCTGACGATGGCCTTTATGTTTGCTGTTTTTCGTTTTTCAAGCTTTGCTGAATGTACCTGCCCGCATTCCAGACAGCGTACAACCGGGCTCTGGCCCTCTTTCAAAACCTCATGCGAGACCTCTTCTTTAGGGGAGCATGAGGGACATTCAACTACTATTTCTCTTGTCATGTTCAAATCAGTACTTGCATTCAAAACGCTAAATATTTAACTCCTCTGGTGGCGTTTTTTTGGGAGGTTTTCGGCAACAGGAATTTGGGTGACAGGGATTCCAAAAAAAAGGACCAGGGAATAGAGATTTCGGGGAAAATAATTTGTATAATGGTTTTTTCCGGGGTTTCTATTTTCTGTGAGACATACACCAACCCGCATTTCCGGCAGAGGACTAGGTTTTTTTTCCTAATTTCAGGATCTCGTGCGGAACCTTTTCTTCGGGGGAGCACGAAGGGCATTCAATTATGGTTTCCTGTGTCATGTCAAATTAATACTTCTAACGAATATACAACTATTTAAAAACACCGTAAAACTTTTTATATGCTACTCGGAAACAATTATCCTTTTACCTTCTATTGGTGGGTATTATCAAAAGTTTTATTATAGGGGAGTGCGTAGTTCCACATCTCATTATTGAGACGCATCTCAAAATTAAGGTAAAAAGGGTGCCGATAGTGCCGGACATCGAATACCTGAAGAAGCTTGCCCTCATGGGGGCAACGAATAAAACTATAAAGATCTCTTCAAGTGAGTTCCAAAGATATGTGGGGACCAGCTCCAAGACAGCGGCAAGGAAATTAAAACAACTGGAAGAAGAGCGGCTGATCGAAAGAACGATTGTTCCCGGTGGTCAGTTGATAAAAATGACAGAAAAAGGGCTTGAAATCCTTAAAAATGAATACTCTGAATACAGGCAGATCTTTTCCCCTGAAAATAACGCTTTCGAACTTGAGGGTAACGTGCTCACGGGCCTGGGTGAAGGACAATATTATATCAATATCCCCGGATACAGGAAACAGTTCGAGGAACAGTTGCATTTTGTGCCTTTCCCTGGAACCCTGAATGTGCAGCTTTCCGAGGACAGTTCGGGGGACAGGGACCGGCTTGGCGAGTTGCCTGCTCTTCACATCCACGGTTTCAGTGATGGGGAGCGGACTTACGGAGGAGGAAAATGTTATCCTGTGAAGATCGACGGGGAAGAGGCTGTAGTGGTCGTCCCGGAGAGGACTCACTATCCGAATGATTTAATTGAAGTCATTGCTCCGGTAAAACTCAGGGACGCCCTGGCCTTGAAAGACGGAGACCACGTTAAGATCAAAATTGAAAAACAGGGTATGGAGGGCCGAAAATGACTGAAACTGCAATCTACGACTGCCTGCAATATGAGAATGATAATATTAACAGGGCTCTGGAAGCTATCAGAGCCGGAAAAATGTTTTTGATCTATGACTCGGATTCCCGGGAAGGGGAGACAGATTTCGTAATTCCCGCAGGGGCAGTTAGCTACAGGGACGTCCAGTGGATGCGTAAAGATGCCGGGGGCCTGATATGTGTGGCTGTGGATCCTGTGGCTTCAAGGCAGTTGAGGCTTCCCTTCATGGCAGACCTTGTCCGGGACGCAGGAAAATTCAACGGGGAACTCGGAGAAGTCGTGGAAAAGGAAGGAGACCTCCAGTACGATTCCCACTCATCTTTTTCCATCTGGGTTAATCACAGGGAAACCAGGACAGGAATTCCTGATAATGAACGGGCTCACACCATTCGGATGATCGGGGAAGTTGCTGAAAGTGCCCTTTCGGGAAATGAAGTGCGTTTCGGAAACGAATTCCGAACTCCCGGACATGTTGCGCTCCTCAGGGCTGCCGAAGGGCTGCTGGAAGAAAGAAGGGGCCAGACCGAACTTTCCGTTGCCCTTGCCCGGATTGCAGGGATTAACCCCGTCATGGTCGTTTGCGAAATGCTGGATGATTTTAACGGAAAGGCCCTTTCAAAAGAGGACGCAAAAGAGTACGGGCAAAAACACGGGCTTGTTTTTCTGGAAGGACAGGAAATAGTAGATGCCTACATGCTGTGGGCAGGTAAGGAGTGTTAAACTTTTAAACTCCTTTCCTCAAATCTCTTTTCAAATCTTTTTGTTCTACTTTTTCTTTTTATAATTGCAGGTATTATTGTTTAGTAAAGGATTGCCGTGAAATTTATCGGCTCTTTTCCAGCTCTTTTTCCGGGCTCAAGGTAGTTTCGTACTCAGGGGATTTTCAGTTATGACGCTCAGGTTTAAAAAAATCCGAAAGGTCCTTCTTTACGTCCTCTTCCTGAACCTTGCAGTAGCTTTTGCTAAAATCGCCTACGGGACTTTTTCCAGCACTCTGAGCATGACTGCGGACGGCTACCATTCGCTTTTTGATGGGATCTCCAATATTGTGGGATTGGCTGGAATCTATATCGCGTCCCGTCCTCCGGATAAGGACCATCCTTACGGGCATCAGAAGTACGAGACCCTTGCTTCGGTTTTTATCGCCCTTCTCCTGATTTTTGTGGCGTTTGAGATTTTTCAGGACGCGCTGGGCCGGTTTTTTACCCGGGATCTGCCTGAAGTCACTGCAGTCAGTTTCCTTGTGATGCTGGGGACCATGGGCATAAATTTCCTGGTCACGCGCTACGAGCACAGGGAGGGGGTTTCCCTGCAAAGCCAGGTCCTTATCGCAGACTCCATGCATACGAAAAGTGATATCTACGTCTCTCTTTCGGTGATTGTGGGCCTTGTCGCCGTAAAGTTCGGCTACCCTCTTCTCGACCCGTTTATAGCCCTCGTAATATCTTTCCTCATCCTCCGCGCAGGGTTTAGAATTATCAAACAGAGTTCGGCGACTCTCCTTGATATGTCCCAGCTCGATGAGGACGAGATCTGTGATGTTGTAATGGGGGTTGAAGGGGTGCTCGATTGCCATAAGATTCGTACTCGCGGGGGCATGGGGGACATCCGGATTGACATGCACCTGCTTGTCCGGCCCGACATGCCTATCGAGGAAGCTCACCTGATCTCCCACAGCGTAAGCAAGCTTTTGAAGGCTGAATACGAAGGGGTTTCCGATGTGGTTGTGCATATAGAGCCTGCTATCCCCTTACCCCAAGAATCAAATAGCAAAAAAACCAGTTAAGATGCATGGCAGGAAACGTTTTCGGGCAGATGTTTCGAATTACTACCTGGGGTGAGTCCCACGGCCGGGCAGTGGGCGTTGTGGTGGACGGGGTGCCTGCAGGGCTTTCCTTCTCTGAGGCTGATATCCAGAAGGAACTGGACCGGAGGCGCCCGGGACAGAGCGCACTTTCTACCCCGCGCAAAGAACAGGATAAAGTGGAGGTCCTTTCCGGGATTTTCGAAGGTATGAGTACCGGTACTCCTATTTCCATGCTGGTCTGGAATGCGGACGCCCGCTCTTCGGCTTACGATGCTATCAAAAATACCCCCCGCCCCGGCCATGCCGATTTTTCTTACATGGCTCGCTACGGAATCCGGGACTACCGTGGTGGAGGCAGGTCTTCTGCCCGGGAGACCATCGGCAGGGTTGCAGGCGGAGCCATTGCCAAACTCCTCCTTGCCCGTTTCGGAATCCGGGTTGCCGGGCATGTGCTGGAACTCGGGGGAGTCCGGGCAAAAGCTCTTTCCTTTGAAGAAATCGTCGAAAACGTAGAAAAGACGCCTGTACGCTGTGCCGACCTTGAAGCCGCAGAAAGTATGCTTGAAACCGCCAAAAGCGCAAAGGAGGAAAACGACAGCATCGGGGGAATTGTCGAGCTTGTCGTAAGGGGCGTGCCTGCAGGTCTGGGAGAACCGGTCTTTGACAGGCTTGATGCCGACCTTGCAAAAGCGCTTATGAGTATCCCCGCAGTCAAGGGCTTTGAACTCGGAGCCGGGTTTGAAGCTGCGCGTTTGCGGGGTAGTGAGATGAATGACTCCTTCTGCATGCAGGAAGGAAAAGTTACCTGCAGGAGCAATAACGCAGGCGGGACACTTGGGGGAATTTCCACGGGCCTGGACATAGTCTGCCGGGCTGCCGTAAAGCCAACCCCCTCCATCGGGAAGTCCCAGCAGACAGTGGACCTCGAAACCGGAGAAGATACGGAAATCGTAATCAAAGGACGGCACGATCCCACCATCCCCCCGCGCATGGTGCCTGTGGGAGAAGCCATGGTTGCCCTGGTGCTTGCCGACCACATGCTCCGGAGCGGCTTTATCAATGCAAGGACGTTGCTTGAGTAATTTTTTCCCTTGTCTGGTTCGTGTTTTTACCCGGGTTCTTTCCCGGGTCCTCTGGATTTTTTATTTTCCTGCGGATTTTTTATATTTTTGTATCCCTTTTTCTTCCCTTTCTTCTTCCCCCTCTTTTGCCCATTTGTCTTTCTTCTGTTTTCCCGGGAATTCCCGGTTCATAAATTATATGAAATGAAAGAATATTAATAGGACCTGTTTCTGTATTATCTAAAGGTAAATATTCTAATGATTTTTTGCTGGTTTTCACCTGAAATGGCAGGATATTAATATGACCTCTCAGGTATACCTCTCAATTATCCTAAATTAGATTCAGATCCAAAGTTCCAGTTTCTAAAACTTATGATTACCATGATGAAAGCACCAAGGCTTATTGCATGGGAACTTACGGCGGGTTGCAACCTGAGCTGTGTGCACTGCCGGGGCTCTTCAACCTCCGAGGTTCCCGCGGGCGAACTCACAACCGAGGAAGCAAAGCACTTCATTGATGAGGTGGCGGAATTCGGAAAACCCATCCTGATCCTGAGCGGGGGCGAACCTCTTACGAGGCCGGACGTTTTTGAAATTGCCCGCTACGGGACGGATTCGGGTTTCCGGGTGGTGCTTGCCACGAACGGCACGCTCCTTACCCCGGAAATAGTTGAAAAATTAAAAGCAGCCGGAGTCCAGAGGGTCAGCATCAGCCTTGACGGGGCGAATGCAAAGACCCATGACGAGTTCCGGGGAGTGCCCGGAGCGTTTGAAAGGGCTCTTGCAGGCATTGCCGTCCTCAGGGCGGGCGGGCTTCCTTTTCAGGTCAACACGACGATTTCAAAGCGCAACCTCGAAGAGGTCCCGGATACCTACGAGCTTGCAAAAGAGCTTGGGGCTGCGGCATACCACGTCTTTTTCCTTGTGCCTACAGGCCGGGGCAGCGATTCCGACGAGGTTTCCCCTGCGGAATACGAACGTGTCCTGAACTGGTTCTATGACATGCAAAAAGAGGCTGAAATCCAGCTGAAAGCAACCTGCGCCCCCCACTATTTCAGGATCATGCGCCAGCGGGCGAAAAAAGAAGGCATCGAGATTTCGGTGAAGACCCACGGCTACGAGGCCATGACAAAGGGCTGTCTCGGAGGCACAGGCTTTTGTTTTGTGTCAAGTGTAGGAGAAGTTTATCCCTGTGGCTACCTGCCCGTCCTTGCCGGGAATATTAAAGAACAGCCTTTCAGGGAAATCTGGGAAGACGCCGAAGTATTTAAAAAACTCAGGGACCCCGACGAGCTCAAGGGCAAGTGCGGGGACTGTGAATACAAAAAAGTCTGCGGAGGCTGCAGGGCAAGGGCATATGCCGCAACCGGCGATTACCTTGAAGAGGAGCCCTACTGCATCTACAGGCCCCGGAAAAATGATACGTGATCAGGATGATTGACATTGAAAATTATAAAGACCGGCTCCGGAAAGAGGCTGCCACTTTTTCCTGTGAAATGGATCCTTATGACGGGGAAGTTCCGGTAATAGAACTTGATGAGACAGACAAAAGAATCCTCAACCTTATCCAGCAGGAAGTCCCCCTCGAAGTCGAACCTTTTGCAAGGTTAGGCGAGATTCTCGGGATTCCGGAAATTGAGGTAATTGAAAGGTTGCGTGAACTCAACAGGAAAGGGGCAGTAAGAAGGGTAGGCCCTGTCCTCAGCATGAGAAATATGGGAGGAGTAAGTACTCTTGTAGCCCTGAAAGTGCCCGAGTCCCGCATAGAGGAAATTGCTATTATTATTAACGAGTATCCCGAAGTTTCCCATAATTACCTCAGAAGTGCTGCACAATATAATCTCTGGTTTACGCTTTCTGCTCCAAATAAAAACAGGCTTGAGAAGATTCTCAGTGAAATTCGGGAGAAAACAGGTTGTCCTCTTCTTGATCTTCCTACAAAGCACCTGTTTAAGATTCAGGTAAAGTTTGATATCAGGTGAAATTATGGATAAAACGGATGTAAAACTGCTAAAACTCGTGCAGGACGGAATTCCAATCACGCATTCTCCTTTCAAAGGGTTTGCTTCCGAACTTGGAATCAGTGAACAGGAGGTTGTTGACAGGCTTAAAAACCTCCAGAAAGCCGGGAAGATCCGTCGCTTTGCGGCTTCAATCGGGCACAGAGCCATAGGCATAAAAGCCAATGCAATGTGTGTCTGGAATGTTCCTGATGAGCAGATCGAAACGGTAGGGAATATCATGGCTGAATTTCCCGAAGTTACGCACTGTTATGAACGCCCCCGCTATCCTGACTGGCAGTATAACCTGTTTACAATGGTTCATTCCTATAACCCCAATGACTGTGTAAAAGTGGCTGAGAAAATTTCGGAAGCTACCGGAATTAAGGACTATACCCTTTTCTTCAGCGACCGGGAATTCAAGAAAACCGGAGTCCGGCTTTAAAGGGCCTTTTTACGGGTCAGGTTTTAATAATTTTTTCGTGATTATCTCAGTGATTATTTTTTCTACATTGCGAGGTGCTCCGAAAGATGACCGGGACAAATAATTACCTGCCTTTGATGCTTGACCTTTCGAACCGGAAGGTTGTGATTTTTGGTGGAGGCTCCGTAGGCGAGCGAAAAGCCGAACTCTTCTGCAGTTGTGCAAAGACCACTGTTGTGAGCCTTGGCTTTTCCCAAAGGCTGCAAGAACTTGAAGCTTGCGGAAAGCTCCGGCTGGTCCGGCTGGACCTTTCGGGGGTAACGGACTCCGAACTCCGGGAGTTTATCAATGGGGCTTTTCTCGTTATCCCCGCAACCAGCGATTCCTCGCTTAACAGGAAAATCACGTCCATTGCCGGGGAAAGCGATATTTTGATTAATCAGGTGGATGTTTTAGGTAGTGTTGTTATCCCGTCAGTCATAAAAAGAGGGGACCTTGTAATTGGGATTTCCACTCTGGGCCGAAGCCCGGCGGTTTCAAAATATTCCCGCAGGAAAATCGAAAGCCTGATCACTCCACAGTATTCCGATATGATCCGGCTCCAGGACGAGCTCCGGTGCTACCTGAAAGAACATGTAGGCGAGCAGAAAAAGAGGAAAGAACTCCTCTGGAAGGTCCTTGAAAGCGAAAGTGTCTGGGAAAGTTTCTCCGATTCTTATGAAAAAGCGGCAGAACTTGCATATTCCCTGGTTTCGGCTCACATCGATGAAAGCGATAAGAAGTAATATACGACAAATTATCTACACACTTATCTCTACACACTAATACTCTATAATTTCATGTACCATCTTATGGGCAATTCAATGCACCAACCCTTTAGTGCAATTCAATGTACAATCCCTATAATCTCTCCGGAGGCTCTCTGTGACAGAAATTTCAAGTATGGTTATATCCCACAAAAAAGCAAAGATCGATGAAATGGAGTCCGCCTGGCACGGGGACCTTGACGGTTTGCTCCATAACCTTTACAACCATGAATACGTGTATGAATGCGTTGTTTTAAAAACCTGCAACAGGGTTGAAATCTATGTCGTTTCCCCAAAAAGCAGCAGTGTTCTTTTCTCTTTTGCAAAGGAAATGGGGGCTTCCACACATATTATTGAATTTTTCGGGCATGACGAGTCCCTGGAACACCTGCTCCGTCTCTCCGGCGGCCTGGAGTCCATGATTGTGGGAGAAGACCAGATCCTGGGGCAGATCAAGGAGCTTTATGCCTATTCCAAAAAGTCCGGGACCACGGGAAAAATCCTGGATACGGCTTTTGACAAGGCAATCCAGGTCGGTAAGAGAATCCGGAATGAAACCCGTATCAATAAGGGCTCGGTTTCAATCGGTTCGGCTGCTGTGGACCTTGCCGAAGATATTTTCGGGGGCCTGGAAGGCAAGAACGTGCTTGTGATAGGGGCAGGGGAAATAGGGGTCCTGGTCGCAAAAGCTCTGGCAGAAAAGGATATCGAAGGTATCTACATCGCAAACCGGACCTATCAGCGGGCTGAGGAACTTGCCTACGAGCTCGGTGGGCATGCAGTAAAACTTGACGATGTTATGAATTACCTCCAGGATGCCGATGTGGTTATCAGCGGGACCGGGGCTCCCCACTATATACTTACCCGGGAGATGGTTGAGGATGCCGTCAGGGACCGGGGCAGCAAACTCCTTATGGTCGATATCGCAAACCCCCGGGATATTGAGGAGTCCGTAGCGGAACTTGAGAACGTTGAACTCTGCAACATTGACAACCTCCGGGTCATCAGTGAAAAGACCCTGAAGATGCGAAAGGAAGAGGCCAGGAAAGCCGAAGAGATGATCCAGGAAGAACTCCGGCTCCTGAATATCCAGTACAAGCGCCAGAAAGCCGACCGCCTGATCACCGAACTTTATAAGCAGGTTTATGATGTCCGGATGCAGGAGCGGGAAAAAGCTGTAAACCGCCTCAAGGCCTATCATACGATCGGGGAAATCGAAACCCAGGTCCTTGACGATCTTACCCATTCCATTGTCAACAAGATTCTGGGTGAACCTACGAAAGTCCTCAGGCAGGCTGCAGAACTCGGAAACGAGGAGTTCCTTGATGTGGTTTCCAGGGTTTTCTGTCTGGATAAAGATAAGGTGAGGGTCGAAAGAGCAAAACCCGGCTGTGGGAAGGACTAATACCCACAATACTTGTTGCTGGCAATACTTGTTGCTGGCAATACCTACTGCTGGTAATACCTAATGTCAGCAATACCCCGGCTTACAGGATTAATTAATTTGTACGGCCAATCTTCAATTCGGATTATTTACATTCAACTCATGCGAATATAATTCGCATAGTTAATATTTTCTATTTGCAGGCTCAATTTTTAAGTTACAGTTTAAGTTACAGGAGTGATCCCATGTTTCCAGATATCAGGTTGAGAAGATTGAGAAAAGGAAAGATAAAGAATCTTGTGAGGGAGACCGTCCTCACGGTTGACGACCTGGTCCAACCAATCTTTGTGAATGAGACTATTGACTCCCCTGTCGAATTTTCTTCCATGCCAGGGGTTTTCGGCTTTCCCCTCTCAGAGGTTGCAAAAGAGGCAAAAGAGATCGCCGAACTAGGGATTCCGGCAGTGATCCTTTTCGGCGTACCGGGGCATAAGGATGCCGAGGGCAGTTCTTCCTACGGGGAAAAGGACGTTATCCAGGAAGCTGTCCGGAGGATCAAGGCCGAAGTCGGGGACGATCTGGTGGTGATCACGGACATCTGCATGTGTGAGTACACCGATCACGGGCACTGCGGGATCGTGGACTTCAAGAAAGAGGAGGTCCTGAACGACCCTACCCTTGAAATCCTCGGGAAAATTGCGGTCAGCCACGCAAAAGCCGGGGCCGACATGGTTGCTCCTTCCGGGATGATGGACGGGATGGTGGTAGCTATCCGGAGGGCACTTGATGAGCATGGTTTCGAAAATATCCCTATCATGTCCTATGCCGCAAAGTTCCACTCTGCCTTTTACGGGCCCTTCAGGGAGGCTGCCGAATCCGGCTACTCTTTCGGGGACCGCTCAAGCTACCAGATGGACCCTGCCAACAGCGACGAGGCCCTACGGGAAGTCACCCTCGACGTTGCCGAAGGTGCGGATATCCTCATGGTAAAGCCTGCTCTCCCCTACCTGGACATCGTGTACCGGGTAAAGACCGAGTTCGGGATGCCCACCGCCGCCTATAACGTGAGTGGGGAGTACTCCATGCTCAAGGCAGCGGCAGCAAACGGCTGGCTTGATGAGAAAAAGGTAGTATACGAAGCCCTCCTTTCTATCAAGAGGGCAGGTGCGGACATCATTATTACTTATTCCGCAAAGGACATCGCCCGTATGCTGAAGTCAGCGCCCTGATCTTCAGGCGCTTCCTTTTTTTTATTTTAAATGTTTTTATTTTAAGCTCTCTAATCTTTCAGGCTCTATTTTCGGACTTGAACTTCCGTTTTTAACTTTTTCATTTTGTTATGTCTCTTCTCTTTTTTCGGTTATCCTTAATGTCTATTCCAAAAATCAGCAATAACTGCTTAATAGGGGGAGAGGCTGTAATACAGATAAGAAACAGAATTTAACAAAAGTTTAAGGAATATCTGCAAATCAATTACAACCTGGTTATAATATCGATTGCAAGTCATTACAATATCGATTACAAGCCATTATAATATCGATTACAAGTCATTATAATATCGATTACAAGTCATTATAATATCGATTACAACCTGGGTTATAATTCGATTCGTTTTCAGTCTAATCGGTGAAATTCCCATGACGCTTGAAAAGTCCAGAGAAATGTTCGAAAAGGCAAAGACCCTGCTCCCGGGCGGGGTAAGCAGCCCGGTGCGTGCAATCAAACCATACCCCTTCTACACGGCATCAGCCGACGGCTCGAAGATCAGGGACCTTGATGGAAACGAGTATATCGACTACTGCCTGGCCTATGGCCCGGAAATTCTGGGGCACAACCACCCTGTAATCAAGGAAGCGATCAGGGCTCAGCTCGACAAGGGCTGGCTTTACGGTACCCCCTCGGAACTCGAGGTAACCCTGGCAGAGAAAATTGCGGGGTATTACCCGAGCATTGATATGCTCCGTTTCGTGTCGACCGGGACCGAAGCTACAATGAGCGCAATCCGCCTGGCCCGCGGGTTTACGGGCAGGAAGAAATTCGTCAAGATCGAAGGTGGTTTCCACGGGGCTCATGACGCGGTGCTGGTTAAGGCCGGTTCCGGGGCAAGCACCCACGGGGAACCCGATTCTCTTGGTATCCCTGCCGATTTCACGAAGTATACCCTGCAGGCCCAGTTTAACGATATCGAGGGTATGACCGAGCTTGTGGAGAAAAACAAAGACGACCTTGCGGCTGTCATCCTCGAACCCGTGCAGGGAAATGTAGGCCCGATCCTTCCGAAACCGGGCTACCTGAAAGAAGTCCGCAAGCTCACAGAGGAAAACGACGTCCTCCTGATTTTCGACGAAGTCATCACCGGATTCAGGCTCGCCATGGGCGGGGCCCAGGAGTATTACGGGGTCGTGCCCGACATGACCACCCTCGGAAAAATCGTGGGTGGGGGGCTTCCGGTCGGGGTATTCGGTGGACGAAAAGAGATCATGGAGAAGGTTTCTCCCTCCGGGCCGGTCTACCAGGCTGGAACCTTTAGCGGAAGCCCCTGTTCCATGGCAGCGGGCATTGCAGTGCTTGACTACTTCAAGCAGGAGAACCTGCACGCAAAACTGAATGCAAAGGGAGACGCCTTCAGGACCGCACTTTCCGAAATCGTAGCTGACGAAGGGCTTGACTACAGCGTCTGCGGAATTGCCTCCATGTTCAAGATCTTCTTCGGGGCAGAACCTTCAAACTACCAGGACGTCCTGAAATGTGACAAGGAAGGTTACTTTGCCTTCTTCCACAGGATGCTTTCCGGCGGGATTTTCCTGCCTCCCTCTCAGTTCGAGACAAACTTCCTCTCGGAAGCCCATACCGAAGAGGATATCGAAAAGACCCTCGAGGCCTATAAGAACAATCTCTAAAAGGCCAGTTCTAAAACAAATCTCAAAAAGCCCTGAAAAAAGTTGATAACGTTTGAGGATTTCATCATGATCATAGGGACCCGGGGCAGCAACCTTGCGCTTGCCCAGACTATACTCGTTTCCCGTCTCCTGAAAGAGAACGGGGTCGAAACAAACCAGAAAATCATAAAAACCAGTGGAGACCGGTTTACGGACCGCCCCCTGCATGCCGTTGCCGGGGTTGGGGCTTTTGTCCGGGAACTGGACGATGTGATGCTTGCAGGGGAAGTTGACATTGCAGTTCATTCCATGAAAGACATGCCCACTATCCGCCCGGAAGAACTTCCAACCGTGGCTGTCCTGGAAAGGGACACCCCCTTCGATATCCTGCTCACCTATGACGGGACCCCCCTGGACGAACTGCCAGAGCAGGCAATTATAGGGACCAGTTCCCTCCGAAGAGCTGCCCAGGTTCGCCGTTACAGGCCTGACCTGGTGGTCCAGGAACTCAGGGGCAACATTGACACGAGGCTGAGGAAACTCAGGGAAGGTCAATATGACGGCATCCTGCTCGCTAAGGCCGGGCTTGAACGCATGGGCTGGGAACTTGAAGGGGAAATCCTGAATCCTGACTTTTTCTGTCCCTCCCCGAACCAGGGGACCATTGCGGTGGTCACCCGGGCAGGCACGGAAGCTGAAAAAGCGGTTTCCAAACTTGATCACCCGCAGAGCCGGATTCTCACAGAAATCGAACGCATCCTGATCACCGAACTCGGAGGCGGCTGTACGACTCCTGTTGGTTCCTATGCCGAGTTTACTTCCAACGGGCAGGAGATCCATGTGCGGGCTGAGGTCCTTTCCCTTGACGGGAAGGAAGTAGTCCGGATAGATGAGTTCTTGCCCCTGGTAGGTTGCATAGAAAAGGCTCAGGAACTCGGGCACAAGTTCGTGGATATGGGCGGGAAAAGGCTGGCTGAACAGGCGCTTTCCCAGTTGTCCGGGGATTCGTGTAACTGTTAAAAATTAAGTTGTTCAAAAATTACATGGAGTTTTCCTGAAATGTATACCCTCACAGGCCTTGAAATGAAAAATCCCACAATCCTTGCAGCTGGCGTGCTGGGGACCACCGGGGCATCGCTCTGCAGGGTTGCCCGGGAAGGTGGGGCAGGAGCAGTTGTGACCAAGTCAATCGGCCCGGAGCCCAAATACGGGCATTCGAATCCGAGCATGGTCAAGCTGGACTGCGGTTTTTTAAACGCCATGGGGCTTCCAAATCCCTCTTACGCCGAATTCGTGCAGGAACTCGAGATCGCAAAGAAGGATTCCGGGGTTCCGGTAATCGCAAGTATCTTTGGTGGGAACCCCGAAGAGTTTGCGGAAGTTGCACAAGGGCTTCTCCCGGGCCAGCCCGATGCTTTCGAGCTCAACGTGAGCTGTCCCCATGCCGAAGGGTACGGGGCTGCTATCGGCTCAAACCCCTGCCTGGTAGAAGCGGTCACTGCAGCCGTAAAAGAAGTGACTGACTTGCCTGTCTGGGTCAAGCTTACCCCCAATGTCGCTGATATCACAGCCATCGGAAAAGCTGCTGAAGCCGGGGGTGCGGATGCTGTCGTTGCTATCAATACCGTGAAAGGGATGGCTATCGATATCGAGTCCGGGTACCCCGTGCTCGGGAACAGGTCTGGCGGCCTTTCCGGGGCTGCGGTCAAACCCGTTGCAGTAAAATGTGTATATGACCTCTATGCTGCCCTTGAGATCCCGGTGGTGGGGGTCGGAGGGGTTGCTTCCTGGGAAGACGCCGTGGAAATGATGATGGCAGGCGCGGCAGCTGTTCAGGTCGGGTCTGCAGTGTACGACCGTACGGATGTCTTTTCCGAAATCAGTTCGGGGATTGAGGTGTTCCTTCAGCGGAAAGGGTATTCGGATGCAAGGGACTTTGTAGGTCTTGCCCACGAGGCAGTATGATGAACTGCAATATGTTGGCGAACGACACGCTATCGGGCGATATGTTGACGGGTGATGTGCTGATTATGCCGGAAGGTCAATGTGCTGATGATTGGCAATGTTATGCTAAGGTGGTCTGATGATTCCTCTTAATGCTACTATAGAAAAAATAATGGAAGAGTCCCCTTTTATCAGGACTTTTGTTTTCGATCACCGGTTTGAGGAAATGGAACCCGGCCAGTTCGTGATGGTCTGGGTCCGGGGCGTGGACGAAGTACCGATGGGGCTTTCCCGGAAAAATTCTATTACTGTCCAGAATGTCGGGGAAGCGACAGCGAAGCTCTTTGAGTTGAAGGAAGGAGATTCTTTTGGGCTCCGTGGGCCTCTCGGAAAAGGTTTTTCCTCTCCCGCAGCAGGGGAAAAGATTCTGGTCATTGCCGGAGGAGTCGGGGCTGCCCCCCTGGCTCCCTATGCTGAAGCAGCCAGTACCGCCGGGGCAAAAGTGCATACGATTCTCGGAGCCCGGAGCGGTGGAGACCTGCTTTTTGAAGAACGTTTTGCGGCAGCCGGGGTTCTTGACATCACTACTGATGACGGCTCAAAGGGGACGAAAGGGTTTGTAACCGATGTCCTCAAAAAGATCGACGTTTCCTCCTATGACAATATCGCTGTCTGCGGCCCGGAGGTCATGATGGGTTTTATCTTTAAAATCCTGCAGGAAAAAGAGGTGCTTGATAAATCGGAGTTCAGCCTTCACCGCTATTTCAAGTGTGGGATCGGGGTCTGCGGTGCTTGTTGCATTGATCGGTCCGGGCTCAGGGTCTGCAAGGACGGGCCTGTTTTTTCCGGCGTGCAGCTCGTGGATTCGGAACTCGGGAAATATGCACGGGATGCCAGTGGGCGAAGAGTTAAAATTTAAGTTTCGATATATGTTTTTAAAAAAATGGAACTGAAAGCAGGAAGAAGTAGGGGTCGGAAGAGAAGGGCTGAAGGGCAAAGAACTGAATGTTAATGAACTGAATGTTAATGAACTGAAGGGCAAAGAACTGAATGTTAATGAACTGAACTCTGAAAAAAGGACTGAAAGGCAAAGTATTGAGATCGGAGAAAAGGATGGCAAGAGATATGATAGGCAGGTTCAGGGCAGGAGATGAGGTCTTCTACGGGGAAATCGATGACAATCGCGTGTATCCGAAGGGAAGTTCCGGTATATATGAGCTCTCGGAACTTCGTATCCTTCCTCCTGCATGCCCTTCCAAGATTATCTGTGTCGGCCTGAATTACCGGGACCATGCCGAAGAACTGTCCATGGAAGTCCCGGAAGCCCCTATCCTTTTTTTAAAACCTCCTTCTGCCGTTGTCGGGCATGAAGACAAGATCCTCTATCCTGCCTGCAGTTCAAGAGTCGACTATGAAGCCGAACTTGCTGTTGTGATCGGGAAGCGCTTCAAGAACATCAAGGCTGACCGGGCTGAGGACGTGATTGCCGGTTATACCTGTTTCAACGACGTAACCGCCCGGGATCTCCAGCAAAAAGATGGGCAGTGGACCCGGGCAAAGAGTTTTGACACCTTTGCGGCTTTCGGGCCTTTTATCGCCTGCAGCGACGAACTCGATGTTTCGGATTTAAAAATTTCCTGCAGGGTAAACGGGGAAACCCGGCAGGAGTCAAGTACCTCTAATCTTATCTTTGACATCCCGTACCTTATTGAGTTCATCTCCGAGATCATGACCCTCGAAGTGGGGGATGTGATTGCCACGGGAACACCCCCGGGGGTAGGGGAAATGCAAAGGGGAGATTGTGTGGAAGTGGAAATCCAGGGGATAGGAACCCTGAGAAACGAGGTTATCTGATGCTTCTTGACCATATTGAAACGGAACTCGAACTTGCCGAGCGCCACCTGATCGTGCTGAAGAAAGTTATTGAAGAAGGCCCAATCGGGATCTTGAAACTCGCAGAAGTTACCGGGATGCAGAACCACAAGGTCCGCTACTCCCTCCGGGTTCTCGAACAGGCGAGCCTTATCAAGCCCTCAGCCCAGGGGGCCGTGCCCGGGGACGCGGTCCCGAAATTCCTAGAAGAATTTGAAGGGGAGCTTGGCAGGATCAATGAAAAACTAAGCAGAATCCGGGATATCGAGACTTCCATCCCGAAATAAGCTTCATCCCGGCGATATTGCTGTCATTCTTGCTGATCTCACTGTTGCCATTCTTGTTGACATCACTGCCAACCTTATTGATATCGCTTACACTATTGCTGATGTTGCTTGCACTATTGCTGATATCTCACATACTCTTGCTGATGCTTGGGCTGATATTTCTGACTTACTGGCTGTTTTCTCTTTTCTCCGGTTTTTACCCTGTGCGCATTTTCCCGGGTTCGGTGACTTTTTATAATCCTATTTCCATGTTTTACCGAACTTAGCGGGCCCGTTAAAGTCCGGTGAGTATTTCTCTCTGCTGGAACTTTCATCCTCATCAATCCATGTTTATTTTTGGAGAATCCTTTATGACCTTAAGTCCTGAAGATCTGAATACTATAGAAAAATACGCCCTTCAGAATGCCGTGAAATACGGAAAAGCCCCCCAACCCAAAGCCGTAATGGGGAAGGTGATGGGGGAATGCCCTCACCTCCGGAATGACTCTAAAGCCATTTCTTCCGCTCTTGCGGAAATTGTGGGGGAAATTGCAAAAGGGGATGCCGAAGCCTGGGAAACCCGGTTGTCGGAAATCGCTCCCGAGCTTATCGAAGCCCTGAGTGTGAAAAAGGAACCCGTAAAAGGCCTGAAGCCCCTGGAAGGTGCTGTGGAAGGCAAGGTGGTCATGCGCTTTGCCCCTAACCCGAACGGGCCTGCAACCCTTGGAAGTTCCCGGGGCATGGTCGTTAATTCCGAGTACGTGAAGATGTATAAGGGAAAATTCATCCTGCGCTTTGACGACACCGACCCTGACAAGAAACGTCCCATGCTTGAGGCCTACGACTGGTACCTTGACGACTTCAAGTGGCTCGGGGTAGTACCTGACCGGGTGGTCTACGCTTCGGACCGTTTCCCTGTCTATTACGATTATGCAAAGAAGCTCATCGAGATGGGCAAGGCTTATGTCTGCTTCTGTGAAGGAGGAGATTTCAAGAAGTTCAAGGACTCAAAGCAGCCCTGCCCGCACCGTGACCAGTCCCCCGAAGTGAACCTGGCGTACTGGGAAAAGATGCTTGCCGGGGGATATGAGGACCAGCAGGCCGTGCTCCGTATCAAGACCGATATCGAGCACAAGGACCCGGCGTTACGGGACTGGGGAGCTTTCAGGATCCGGAAGATGTCTCATCCCCGTGCTGAAATCGGGGAAAAATACATTGTTTGGCCCCTTCTGGACTTTGCAGGCGCAATCGAGGACCACGAACTTGGCATGACCCACATCATCCGGGGCAAGGACCTCATGGACAGCGAGAAACGCCAGGGCTACATCTATGGGTACCTGGGCTGGGAGTACCCGAAAACCCTGCACTGGGGCCGCGTCAAAATCCATGAGTTCGGGAAGTTCAGTACCAGCACCCTTCGAAAGGACATCGAAGCCGGGATATACTCCGGCTGGGACGACCCCCGCCTGCCCACCATCCGCGCCATCCGCCGCCGCGGGATCAGGGCTGAAGCCCTCAGAAAGTTCATGGTCGAGATGGGGATCGGGACAACCGATGTCAGCATCAGCATGGAGTCCCTATACGCCGAAAACCGCAAAATAGTGGACCCTGAAGCCAACCGCTACTTCTTCGTCCGGGACCCCGTGGAACTGGAGATCGAAGGTGCCGAAGCAACAGTTGCAAAGCCCCCACTTCACCCCACCGATTCCGAAAGGGGTGCAAGGGATATAAATGTCGAAAACAAGGTCCTGCTTGCCGGGGACGACGTTGAGAAAATGGAAGTTGGTTCAATGCTCCGCTTAAAAGACCTCTACAACGTCGAGGTCACGTCCCTTGAGCCGCTGCAGGGTAAGTTCGCCGGAGAATCCCTCGAAGCCCTCAAAAAAGTAAAGGGCAGGATCATCCACTGGGCACCTGTGGACGGTATCCCCGTAAAAGTCCGCGGTCCCGACGGTGACTTCAAAGGAATAGGAGAACGCGGGATTGCAAAAGAGCTGGATAAAATTGTCCAGTTCGAGCGTTTCGGCTTCTGCAGGATTGATGCCGTAAGTGAAGAGGCGATTGTGGCATACTTCTCCCATAAGTGAGTTAAATTCGGGGCAAAATGCCCCAAATCTTTTTTTCCTCTTCCCCTCTTTTTTTCCTCTTCCCCTCTTTTGTTTTTTCTCTTCTTCTCTTCTTTTCTTTTATTTTCCCATTTTCTGGCAACTTTTCATAATTTTCCGGATTTCCGCTTTACCTTCTCCTTTTCAGCAGGTAAGCCGTTCCCGTAGCCAGACCCGCTACTCCGAAACCAAATCCCGGAGCTCCATTTTCTTCCTCTTCTCCGGCAGCTTCCTCATCTTCTGCTTTGGGTTCTGCCCCTTCAACTCCCTCTTCAACATCTACTTCTTCCTCGACCATTCCCTCTTCAGCCATTCCTTCTTCGCTTATTTCTGCCCCTGGTTCTGTTTCGGGTACTGCTTCTCCCTTTTCGGCAAGGCCTTCTTCGTAAGCTTCGGTGTCCATCCTGTCTTCGAGGACCGGAATTGCTTCAGGGACTTTCGGATAAAGTGGGGACCCATCGGTTCCTCCCCCGTTTACGGAATATGGGGAGTCGCAAATCCCATTGCTGTTTTCATCGGTACATGTCTCGCTGTAACCCGCACCCTCCAGGTCTGCCCAGAAGTTCCCGGCAATGTAAGGGCCCCGGACAATGTTCTTTTTGCTTGTGAGGGCTATGTCCCAGAAGTTGTCCTGGTTTACTGAGTTTTCTTCGACGTTTTCACTGTTCTTGAAATAATTGTCGTAGATCTGGTTTTCGCTGCTCTCTTCCAGGGAGATTCCGTGCCTGTAGTTGTAGGCGATGACATTGGTCTGTATGGTATTTTTGCCGGAGGCCTCAAGCCTTATTCCCAGTTCGTTTAAGGATAGGACGTTGTTGCTCACGACGTTCCTGTCCGAGTCTTTCAGGAAAATGCCCTGCCCTGTGTTTGAGATTTCATTGTTGTTGATCAGGCAGTTTCCTGCTCCTTCAAAATATACCCCTGAATTTTCAGAGCCGCTAATACCGAACCCGCTGAATGTCACTCTGTCCGTATTTATTTCAACGACATTTTTAGCCGGGTCTGCAGCCTGGATTATGGTGTCTCCCGGGTTCCTTGAGTCGGACCAGATTTTCAGTTCCTTGTCTACCTTCAGGTTTTCTTCGTATGTTCCGCTCTTTACCAGTATCGTATCCCCCGGGTTTGCAGCATCTATGGCTGCCTGAACTTCAGTGTAGTCTCCTCCACCTGAGGGATCTACCATTAACGTTTCAGCAGCACCCGGAAAGCTTGCGCCGATTGTAAGTGTTAACAATAGTATTATCCAAAACGTTGGCCTATTCTTTATTGTGCCCATTTCCATATTCCCCCTATTAACTTCCCTTTTAAGTTATTCTCCAACTTTAAGAATAAGTTGTATTTTCTTATTGTTCTGGGAAATTATATGCATTTGGAATCAAAATTCCTTAACAGATTTTCTCAAAATTTCGATTATTTTGCAAAAAATATCCAGTATGTTTTGGACATAGGGCAGAGATATAGGGTAGAAACTGGTTGGGGGAGTAAGAATTAATTTTTAATATCTTCTGCATATTAGTTCGTAATTGGTTTGCAGGCTTTATGGAGGATGCGTCTCTTCGCTGAAAAAGATGAAATTTCAGTTCAAGAAATGAATTGCTTGCTAAGTTTAATTGCTTGTCACGTTTAATTGCTTGCCACGTTTAATTGCCTGTTACGTTTGATTGCTTGCTACGTTTGATTGCTTGCTACGTTTAGTTACCTGTTACGTTTGTCTCATAAGGAGGCTTAATATGGATGAAAAAAATGCGCCCCATCTTGAAGAACTAACCCGGGCGCTTGGAGAAGTTAATAAGAATCGAATCCGGGCAGAGTTTGAAAAACTGCTGGCTTTTCGTGTACCGCCTGAAGTTGCAAAAGAGAGCATCCTCCGCAAGTTCGGGGGAATGCAAAGAGCATTGAAGGTAAAGGACCTCTCTGCTAATCTTAAGAGTTTTGAAATTACGGGCAGGATCCTCGAGCTTAATGAAAAGATTCTCCGCCCGCAGGAAAGAGGGGGTGAAGAGGTTCGGGGGGTAGTCCAGGAGGAGTCCCGGGGCGAGAAAGGGAGCAGTTCCGGGGAAGGGGCCGGAGTGCCCCCGGAAAAGGGCCGGAAAGGTTCTTCAAAGCTCTATACAGGGGTCTTTGCGGACGAGACCGGGTCAATTCTCTTTTCTTCCTGGAAGGAACTCCCTCCTGCAGGGGATGTAATCCGGGTCCGAAATGCCTATACCCGGCTCTGGCAGAACAGGATCAGGCTAAATATCGGGGACCATTCCTCAGTATCAAAACTGCCGGATTCCATTCTCCCCTCCCTTTCCGAACTTGCTCGGACCCCTGAGAAAAAACTGGGTGAGATCGGGGCTGTGGACTTTTCGGTAAGCACCGTTGCCTGCGTCCTCCAGCTTTCCCATAGGGAGGTGATGGTCAGGGGCAGGCAGTGCCGTGTGATTTCCGGGGTTCTGGCAGACGAGACCGCAAGGCTCCCGTTCACGGCCTGGGTGGAACTTCCGGGGATTGATATCGGGGGCATCATCCGCCTGGAAGAAGCTCAGGTCCGAATGTTCAAAGGGGTGCCTTCGGTCAATATCCTGAAGGGGACCGGAGTTTCAAAACCAGGGCCTGAAGGTGCTGAAAAACTGGCTTTTACTTTTGAGTCCGTGAAGACGGCTCCTATCCCCCTGAAAATGGAAGAGGTCGCTTCAAGGGACGGCATGTTTGATGTGGCCATAGTGGGAAATGTGATCTCTGTCAAGCCGGGTTCAGGGATAATTTCCCGTTGTCCCGAATGCGGGAGAGTGGTTCAGAAAGGGAGCTGCCGGGTACACGGTAAGGTGGATGGAGTCCGGGATATGCGAATCAAAGCAGTGTTGGACGACGGGACGGAGGCAGTATCAGTTATGTTTTCCAGGGAACTTGCGGAAATGATTTACGGAAAAACCCTTGAAGAGGCAGAGGCACTCATGTTCTCTGACATCTCAAAAGACGCTGTTTACGAAGACCTGCGAAGGATCCTTACGGGCCGTTACCTCGCAGTCCGTGGAAATGCCTCGAAAAACGAGTACGGCGTCTCTTTTGTTGCCGAGAGTGTCTGGGTGCCGGAAGCCGACCTTGCGGTCCGGGTCGTGGAACTGCTTCACAGGCTCGACTTACTTGGGACCGAAAAAGCTCAAGGTTTGGAAGCCCAAATCCCGGAGGACCGCGGACAGTATCCTGGTAATGAGGGACCTGGTCCAGAGGACTGCGGGCAGGACCATGGGCAGGACCCTGATTCTAAAACCGCGGATTCCACAGGAGGCCGGAGCTTTGCTTAAGCGGGAAGTTGCAAAAAGGGTTTTTGCAAGGGAGTTTGAGGCGTGCAGGGCTCTCGAAATGCCTGTCCGTGCAGGGGGGGGAAAAGCTTCCTCAGGGGATTTGAAAACCCCCAATTTACTCCTCAGCCCCTCGGGCCTTGTCCTCAACCGGGTCTTTGTGGTTGGCGTGATAACCGAGCTTGACTGTGTCGGGGCACAAAACGAGATGTGGAAGGCGCGGATTGTCGATCCTACAGGGGCTTTTACCGTATACGCCGGGCAGTATCAGCCCGAGGCTTCCATTTTCTTTTCGACGGTAGAAATCCCGGCATTCATTGCTCTGACGGGAAAAGCCCGCATCTATGAGCCCGAACCGGGCTCTGTATTTGTCTCGGTCCGGGCTGAGGAAGTGAACGTTGTAGACGAGGAAATCCGCAACAGGTGGGTTGTGGATACCGCAGAACAGACCGTTGAGAGGCTTGAAGCTTTTTCGGACGCCGTGGTAAGCGGATACCGGGATGAAGAACTCCGGGGATACCTGCTGGAAAAAGGAGTGTCCGGGGAACTTGCAGAAGGAATTTCCCTAGCCCTTGAAAGGGCGCATGCCCCTGAAGAATTTGCGAAACTGCTCGGGGTATTCGTAAAAGAAGCCCTTCAGGCTCTTGAATTTGATTCGGAGAACTCTTCAGGGGCCGACGGGGACCGGAAGGAATTTGTGCTTGAACTCCTGCGGGAAATGGACGAGGGTAAGGGCGTTGATTACGCCGCTTTTCTGGAAGTTGCGGTGTCCCGGGGGGTTCCTGAAGAGCTCGTTGAAGATGTGATTCGTTCTCTCTTTGCAGGCGGGCAGTGTTACGAACCCAGGATTGGGATTATCAGGCTGGTGGGTTAACCTTATATGCGCGAAAACCCGCATAAGGGACAAAAATCTGTCTGAGGATTAAAGCTGCATAAGCTTGATAATGCTTAAGTGTGATTAGGTTGATGATATTCATTGTCAAAATTTGACTATTCATTCTTACTGTATTTTACTGTATTCATCTGGAGAAAATTATTATGAAAGTATTGGTCAGTGACTCATTATCTTCCGAAGGTCTGGATATTCTGAAGGAGCATTTCACGGTTGACGTATCCACCGGGCTTTCCGAGGACGAACTGGTGGAAAAGATCAAAGATTTCGATGCCCTTGTCATACGCAGTGGTACTCAGGTCACCCAGCGTGTGATCGAGGCTGCTGACAACCTGAAGATTGTCGGAAGGGCCGGGGTCGGAGTCGACAACGTCGATGTGGATGCGGCTACCAAAAAAGGGATCATTGTGGCAAACGCCCCTGAAGGAAACATGATCTCTGCCGCAGAACACACCATCGCCATGATGATGTCAATGTCCCGGAACATCCCTCAGGCCAACGCTTCCCTGAAAGCCAGGGAATGGAACAGGAAGAAGTTCATGGGCGTTGAGGTCAAAGGCAAGATCCTGGGCGTTATCGGGCTTGGCAGGATAGGGTCCGAGGTCGCGAAAAGGGCTTCTGGTATGGAAATGACCCTGCTCGGGTATGATCCCTTCATTTCCGAGAAGCGTGCCGAAGAACTCGGCGTCAGGCTGTGCACCGTAAATGAGATCGCAGAAGAAGCTGACTATATCACCGTACACACTCCCCTCATCAAGGAAACCCGGAACATCCTTGACGATGAGCAGTTTGCCCTGATGAAGGAAGGAGTCCGGATCATCAACTGTGCCAGGGGCGGAATCATCAGCGAAGAGGCTCTTGCAAGAGCCCTGGGATGCGGAAAGGTCGCAGGGGCAGCTTTTGACGTTTTTATCAACGAACCGCCTTTTGACAGCCCTCTCATGAACTTTGAAAACGTGATCTTAACCCCGCACCTTGGAGCCTCCACCGAGGAAGCTCAGGTCAATGTAGCAGTGGATATTGCTCACGAAGTTATTTCGGTCCTGCAGGGCGGGCCCGCCAGAAACGCTATCAATATTCCTTCCGTCAAGCCCGAGGCTATGGCGGTCCTTGCTCCCTACATCCGGCTTGCTGAGATCATGGGAAAGATCGCAGGGCAGCTTATGGACGGCAGCTACGAAAAGGTGGAAATCGGGTATAATGGGGAAATCTCCGGGAAAGATACCAGGCCCCTTACCGTCTCTGCCCTGAAAGGTCTGCTTGAAATGGCACTTGGCGCAGGGGTCAACTACGTTAACGCTCCCGCTCTTGCCAAGTCCAGGAAGATTGCGGTGGTCGAAAGCAAGTCCGAATCCGCAGAAGAATACTCTTCCACCATCAGCATCCGTGTGATCAGGGGAGAAGACGTCAAGCTGGTCGCAGGAACCGTTGTCGGGGACGAGCCGAAGATCGTTGCTGTGGACGGGGATAGGGTCGACATCTTCCCGGCAGGGCGCATGATATTTGCCAAGCACATCAACAGGCCTAACGTGATCGGTCCCTGCTGCATCGTGCTCGGCAAGAATAATATCAACATTTCTGGCATGCAGGTCGGAAGGGTAGAAGTCGGAGGCACCACCCTGATGGCTCTCAATGTTGACGGCGACGTGCCTGACGACATTCTGGATGAGCTCAGGCAGGTCTCCGGAATCATCGACGCTAAACTTGTCGTGCTCTGAGTCTTTCAGTCCTGAGTAAATTATGTGTCCCAAAAAACGATTTGTTCCGGCACGGGCTCAATACTGTGGGGGGCCTGTGCCAGGGGCACCTTTACTTTATCCGGGTGCTCCTTTCAGGCGGAGCCTTCCGGAACACTTCCAGTCAGAACATTTCCATTCGGAACATTTCCATTCGGAACATTTCCCCTCGAAAAAATTTCCCTCTGAACACTTCCCTTATGATAATTTCTCGACCGGAACATCCTTTCCCGTAATATTCCCCTATCAAAAAATTTCCTGTCCGAATCAGGGGGGTCAGTGAATGGAAGACCTCAAACGTGCGGTTTCGGCTCCTTTTAAGAAAAACCTGGCACCTTTTCTTCCGGTGAAGGATTTTGAGTTTTCCCTTGCTTTTGACCTGAAGTGGTTTTCCCCGAAGACAGCTTCCAAGGTAAAAGAGTTGGCTCTTGATATGGGACTTCTTTCCCTGAAAGACGGCAAGCTTTCCCCCGGGTTTGATGTGGACACTGTCAGGCTCCCTCACTCGTTCAAACCTGCGGAGGATTTCTTGCAGAGGCTTGAGTGCCTGGCAAGTTCCTGCAACTCCGAAAAGCTCTCTTCCGAATGTTCTTCTAATACATCGGAAGGTCTCGACTTCGAACATATCCTCGAATTTGTCTCCGCCAACACTTGCTTGAATAAACAGACTCTGGCTTCGGAAGTCAATTCCATGCAGGATCGGCTTTCCTATATGGTGGACATCCGGGTCGTAGCCCTGATTGTTGCCCGGAAGTTTGGGTGCGACATCGAATCGATTTTCGAAAAGGTTGCGGTGGAAGTTCTCGGCCTTCCTGATTGCGTATGAGGATTACGCATAATCTTTATGTACTAGGAATGTTATTCACACCATACCAATTCCAATTAATCGTTTGATCTTTAATCTACTGGTCCGGGGCTTTTGCTTTTTGGGCTGTAGTTATTGATGTGTTCGAACGCGTAGAGGGTTTTTCCCGCGTAAGTAAGATTTGGTATTAATCTTGCGGAGGAACATACATTGGGTAAAAATTCACTGGTAAAAGTTACAAGAAAAACAAATCCAAGAATCGTTTCCCTGATTCTTACTCTGAAGGAGATTGCCAACATAGAGGGCGCTCCTATCTGGAAAGATATTGCGAAACGCCTTGAAACGCCGTCCAGGAACTATGCGGCTGTGAACGTGAGCAAGATCAACAGGCATTCGGCTGCGGATGACGTCCTGCTTATCCCCGGGAAAGTCCTGGCTGCAGGGCTTCTGGACCATCCGGTAACTGTTGCTGCACTGAACTTCAGTGTTGCGGCCGAAGATAAAATTACCGAAGCCGGCGGCAGGTGCCTTAGTATCGAAGAGATCGTAGAAGCAAATCCGAGAGGGTCCGGGATCCGGATTTTCCGCTGAGGTGTTGAAGATGACGATTATCGATGCAAAAGGGCTTATTCTGGGGCGTCTTGCAAGTACGGTTGCAAAACAACTGCTTTCTGGAGACGAGAACGTATATATTGTGAATGCCGAAAAAGCCGTGGTCTCGGGTTCAAAGGCAACAACTCTTAAGGAATACCGGGAATCCCGGGATAGAGGTACCCGTGAATTCGGGCCTTACTTCCCGAAGCGCCCAGACCGCATTATGAAGCGGACGATCCGCGGCATGCTGCCCTACAAGAGGGCAAGAGGCAGGGACGCAATGTCCAGGCTCAAGGTCTATGTGGGTGTCCCCGCAGAACTTGCGGGTGCTGAAACGATAACCCTCGAGAATGCTAATATGAACCGTCTGAGTTCTAACAAGTATGTAGAACTTGGTGACGTGAGCCTGAAGCTGGGTGCAAAATTCTAAAGGGTGAGTCTTCATGGTTAAAGTAGTTAATTCATCTGGAAAGCACAAAACTGCAACAGCACGTGCAACAGTCAAGAAAGGTACAGGTAAGATCAGGATCAATAAGGTCCCCGTCGAGCTTTATACCCCTGAGCTTTCAAAAGTGAAAGTCTCGGAGCCTCTGATGATTGCAGGGGAAGATGTAATCTCCGGGATTGACATCAATGTGTATGTCCAGGGCGGTGGAATCATTGGCCAGGCAAACGCGGTCAGGACCGCAGTTGCAAGGGGCATCGTCGAATGGACCAATGATACTACTATCAGAGACAACTTCGCAGCCTATGATCGCAATTTGCTTGTAAGCGATTCCAGGCAGAAGGAATCCAAGAACTACGGTGGGCCTGGAGCAAGGTCTAAATATCAGAAGTCTTACAGGTAAGGACTATTATGATCCCAGTCCGATGTTTCTCATGTGGTAAAGTAATCTCAAACTATTGGGACGAGTACAAGAGGCGCGTCGACGGCGGAGAGGACAAGGCCGCAGTACTGGATGATCTTGGGATCACCCGCTACTGCTGCCGTAGAATGTTCCTCAGTCACGTTGAACTTGTTGACGTACTTTCACCATACCAGTAAGGGACCGTAGGGTAGCCTGGTCCATCCTTCGGCGTTCGGGACGCCGGTACCTGAGTTCAAATCTCAGCGGTCCCATTTCCCTATTTTTTAGGGTGCTGGTTTACAAGCTTGTGCTGAAATCTTCAAACTCATCATGATTCTAAATTATTGAAATTCATCGGAGCGTTTTTAAGTCTTAAGGTGATCAGTTGGGCAAGGAAAAGTATACCCGGTTCGAAAGTGCACGCATAATAGGTGCCAGATCATTGCAAATTGCTATGGGGGCCCCTGTCCTGATTGAGGACGACGGGCGTATGGATGCTTTGAACGTCGCTTTGGCAGAGTTGGATGCCGGAATTATCCCTATCACTGTTAAACGAAAAGTCAGTTGAAAACGTCATGGGATTTATTTTCAGATTCTGAATGTTTTAACGCTGATATGTTGAATGTTTTAATGTTGATCTATATTATGAGGTGACTTAATGGAGGAAATTGAGCAGACAGGGCAGGAGGATGCCGAATCACAGCCTGTACCCGAATCACAGCCTGCGCCTGAAGTGGAAGCCGCAGAAGAAGTCGAATCTGTGCCTGAAGAAGCACCTGCAGAAGCACCTGCAGAAGAGGTTGCAAAGGAAGCTGCAGCACCTGTCAAGGAAGAATCCACGTCCCTTGTGTCCATTGATGAATATCTGGCCGCAGGGATCCACATCGGTACCCAGCAAAAGACTCAGGACATGATGCGTTTCGTGTACAGGGTCAGGACCGATGGGTTATACGTACTTGACATCCAGTCTACAGATGAGAGAATCAAGGTCGCATCAAAGATGCTTTCCCGTTACGATCCTTCAAGGATACTTGTCGTATCTTCAAGGCAGTACGGACAGCACCCTGCACGGATGTTTTCCAGGGCTCTTGGCACAAAGTCCGTGCTCGGAAGGTTTGTTCCGGGTTCCCTTACAAACCCCAAGATGGAAGGGTTCTTCGAACCCGACGTCGTGATCGTAACCGACCCTGCCGGAGACGCACAGGTTCTTAAGGAAGCTTCCAGCATCGGAGTTCCCGTGGTAGCACTCTGTGACACCAACAACCTGATTTCCAATGTGGACCTTGTGATACCCACTAACAATAAAGGTCGAAAAGCCCTTTCCATGGTCTACTGGCTGCTTGCAAGGGAAGTAGCAAACTTCAACAACATTCCTTTCGCTCACGAACTGGGCTCTTTCGAAACCCCTCTTTGATCCTGGAACACCAGTCCTGCATACTGCAAGGCTTTAATTAAGAGGCCCATATTCCTTATATGGGGTGATTATTAATGAGACAACCAGCAGTTGCAGGGCAGTTCTATCCTTCAAGTCCTGAATATCTGGAAAAAGAACTGAAACGGTGTTTCGAAGGTCTGGAGGTTCGGGAGCGCAATGTTCTCGGAGCCGTATGCCCCCACGCGGGGTACGTTTATTCCGGGAAGGTGGCAGCGCATGTTTATGCGGCCCTCCCGAAAGCCGATACTTATGTCCTGCTCGGACCCAACCATACAGGGTACGGCTCCCCTGTGGCGGTCTCCCGGGATACCTGGGAAACTCCCCTTGGGGCTATTGGGGCTGATTCCGAGCTTGCCGAAGGTTTTCTCGGAAGCATTGTAGACGCGGACGAGACGGGACACATATATGAACATTCCCTGGAAGTTCAGCTTCCTTTCCTTCAGTATCGTTTCGGCGGGGATTTCAAGATTCTTCCTATTTGCATGGGCATGCAGGACGAAGAAACAGCTGTTGAGGTGGGAAACCTTGTTGCCGACCTCGTTTCAAAAAGCGGGAAGAAAGTTGTTATCATTGCTTCCAGCGATTTTACTCATTACCAGCCTGCGGGGCTTGCAGAGGAAGTCGACCGGGAAATTATCGGTTCCATCCTGGACTTTGACGTTCCCGGAATGTATGACGGCCTTTACAGGAGAAATGCCTCGGTATGCGGGTACGGCCCAATCGCGGCGATGCTCACTGCTTCCGGAAAACTCGGAGGCACCCACGCGAAGCTGCTTAAATATGCAAACAGCGGAGACGTTTCCGGGGATACGGATGCGGTTGTCGGGTACGCGGCTATCATTGTGGAATGAATAGTTTGTTTTTGGACTGAAGGCGCTTGCATTGGACTGAGAACGTTTACTATTGTAGGCTGAGAGCGTTTACATTGGAATGAGTGGTTTTGCTATTGTGAACTGAGAGGTTTTCCCGGGAAATGTCAGGTTAACATTTTTTAATTAATGATAAATGTCCGGGATAACATCTTTGAGGAAATGTAGATTCTTATTAAAAATGGGATCTGACTAAAAATAAACTCTGACTAAAAATGGAACCTTCTTGAGGTAATATTTTTTATATGTCTCGTTCTATTTATGAATCATACTCACTAAATTAATGTATTAGAGGAATTCGAGGAGATACGATGGTCTCATGTTCCGCACCCGGGAAAATTTACCTTTTTGGAGAGCATGCAGTCGTTTATGGAGAAACCGCCGTAGCCTGTGCGGTTGAACTCAGGACCCGGGTTCGGGTGGAAGTTACCGATTCCGTAATCATCCAGTCCCAGATCTCCAGGACAGGGCTTGATTTTGAAAAGCACCCTTATGTTTCTGCAGTTATTGAGAAAATGAGAGAATTTGTCCCCTTTGAGGGTGTCTCCATAACCGTTGATTCCGAGATTCCTGTGGGTTCGGGGCTTGGGTCTTCCGCCGCTGTAACAATTGCAAGCATTGGTGCTCTCAATGAACTTTTCGAGTGCGGACTTTCCCTTGAAGAAATTGCCACTGTAGGGCATGAAATCGAAATTCGGGTACAGGGTGCGGCAAGCCCGACGGACACCTACGTATCCACCTTCGGAGGGGTTGTTACCATCCCGGAAAGAAGGAAACTGAAGACTCCGGACTGTGGTATAGTGGTCGGGGACACGGGGGTCTTTTCCTCTACGAAAGAACTGGTGGCAAACGTCCGGCAGCTCCGTGAAACCTATCCCGAACTGATCGGACCTCTTATGGCTTCAATCGGACGGATCTCAAAGCTCGGGGAGTCCCTGGTCTTTGCCGGGGATTATTCTTCAGTAGGCAGGCTGATGAATGTGAACCAGGGCCTGCTGGATGCCCTCGGCGTTAACAGTCTGGAACTTTCGGACCTAATATACTCTGCCCGGGCGGCAGGGGCTTTCGGGGCAAAGATTACGGGTGCCGGAGGTGGGGGGTGCATGGTTGCACTTACGGCACCCGAAAAATGCACGGCTGTAGCGGAAGCCATTTCAGCGGCAGGCGGCGAAGCGATAATCACGGGACCCACGGAACAGGGCCTGAGGGTGGAGTGACCTATATGGGCGGGCCCGGGGCAATTTTTCGGCTCCTAGGGTGCCTTGACTGTTTGATTCGGACCTGTTTTATTCGGACTTATATTTTTCTGGATTATTTTCTCACTATGATATATTTTCTCACTATGGAAATTACAAAAATTTACAAAAAAGGTATTGAGTGATCTTGCATGAAGGCTTCAGAAGAACCTGTTATCCTGAAACTGGGGGGCAGCGTAATTACCGACAAGGGCGCGGATGACGGAGTCATCCGGGAGGCGGAACTCCTCAGGATTGCCCGGGAAGTTTCCGGGTACGGGGGAAAAATGATCGTAGTTCACGGTGCCGGTTCTTTCGGGCATACCTACGCCAAAAAATACGGGCTTGACCGGCAGTTTGACCTTGAAGGGTCGGTAGTGACTCATGAATCTGTCAAAAAACTCGCCGCTATGGTGGTGGGTGCCCTTAATCGTTTCGGGGTCAGGGCAGTTGCGGTGCATCCCATGGGCTGCACAGTGTGCAAAAACGGACGGATCGAGAGCATGTATATGGAAAACATCAAACTCATGCTTGAGAAAGGGTTTGTTCCGGTCCTGCACGGGGACGTTGTGATGGACCGCGAGCTTGGGACCTGTATCCTTTCAGGGGACCAGATCGTGCCCTATCTTGCAAAAGAACTCGGGGTTACCCGGCTGGGTCTGGGTTCGGCTGAAGACGGTGTGCTGGACAGGGACGGAAAACCCGTACCCGTAATCACTCCCGGGAATTTTGAGGAATTCCGGGGCTGCATAGGGGCGTCGGGGAGTACCGACGTTACCGGCGGGATGCTCGGGAAGGTCCGGGAACTCCTGGAGCTTAGCAAAACGTCATGTATTACTTCCTATATATTCAATGCAGGAAAAGCGGATAATGTGCATCGGTTCTTACATGGGGATCCAATAGGGACCAGGATCAGTCCGGATAAAGGGAATTAATCATGATCAACACTACCTCGAAGCGAAAGATCGAACATTTAAAGCTGTGTGCTGAAAGCCACGTTGAGGCCCGGAACGTCAGTGCGGGCTTTGAGGATGTTACCCTGATCCACAGAGCTCTCCCCGAACTCAATATGGATACTCTCGATCTTTCGGTGGATTTTCTCGGGAAACGCCTGCAGTTTCCCTTTTTAATCGCGTCTATTACGGGCGGGCATCCTGATACGATTCCGGTGAATGCGGCTCTTGCAGGTGCGGCCGAAGAGCTTGGCATCGGGATTGGTGTAGGGAGCCAGAGGGCTGCAATCGATGACCCTGCCCAGGAAGAGTCTTTCAGGGTAGTCAGGGACGAAGCCCCGAGTGCCTTTGTCTACGGGAATGTGGGCGCCGCCCAGATCCGGCAGTACGGGGTAGAAGGGGTAGAAAAGCTGATCGAGATGATTGATGCCGATGCCCTTGCCATCCATCTTAACTTCCTGCAGGAGGCAATCCAGCCCGAAGGGGATAGGGATGCCACGGGCTGTCTGGGTATGATTTCCGAGATATGTTCTTCTCTGAACGTGCCTGTGATCGTGAAAGAGACCGGGACCGGAATCTCCAGGGAAGATGCCCTCCTCTTCCAGAAAGCCGGAGTTTCGGCCATAGACGTGGGAGGTGCCGGGGGCACAAGCTGGGCCGGAGTAGAAGTGTACCGGGCCCGGGAAAGCGGAGATTCTGCATCTGAGCATTTAGGTGAACTGTTCTGGGACTTCGGAGTCCCTACAGTTGCCAGCATCATCGAGTCCCGGGTTTCCCTTCCAATCATCGCAACCGGTGGAGTCCGCAGCGGACTGGATATCGCAAAATCCATTGCTCTGGGGGCCAATGCAGCAAGTGCGGCTCTCCCCTTCGTCGGGCCTGCCCTTGAAGGCAAAACAGCCGTTGTAGAACTACTTTCCCGTATGTTTAACGAATTCAGGGCTGCAATGTTCCTCTGCGGTTGCGGAAGCATTTCCGACCTTCACAATGCACCCGTGGTTATCACTGGCTGGACCCTTGAATACCTGACCCAGCGCGGCTTTAACGTAAAGGATTACGCGGTGCCTCAGGACATGCTTTGAAATGTGGAACTTTTCCGGGAATGTTGCCGGGAATGTTGCCGGGGTTCCCCTTCCCTTTATATATTATCCGAAACTCAATGTATCAACATATTATGGCTAACTAAATGGATTCCAGAACCAGAACTCCAAACCAAAATTCCCGGTAAATGGGCTCATTTGAACTTGAGGGCCTGGCAGAAATCGTTCGGAAACAGCTAAATAAGATCCCCCTTCCGAAAATCTTAAATTCAAAAACAAAATTTATTCATTAGATTTAAGTCGGGAAGGAAGAATTAACCGGAAAGGAAGAATTATCCGGAAAGGAAGAATTATCCGGAAAGGAATAATTATCCGGGAAGGAATAATTAACCGGGAAGGAATAATTAACCGGAAAGGAATAATTAACCGGAAAGGAATAATTATCCGGAAAGGAAGAATTAACCGGAAAGGAAGAATTAACCGGAAAGGAAGAATTATCCGGAAAGGAAGAATTAACCGGAAAGGAAGAATTAACCGGAAAGGAAGAATTAACCGGAAAGGAAGAATTATCCGGAAAGGAAGAATTATCCGGGAAGGAATAATTAACCGGGAAGGAATAATTAACCGGGAAATTTTTTCCTTAAATACTAATTAATATGCTTGCTCATCACTCATTCAGGAATCAATTGAAAGAAGAATTATATAAGAAATTGATAAGAAAATCCGTTGAAAAATGATCTGTTGAAATCATTGGAAGATAACCAGTTCGTTAAATGATTGATTTAATATCAAAATCATTACTAATTTAATTGGGAATCAGTTGAAATCAGTGAAAAAGAATCAGTTCGTTAATGGTTGATTGAACATTTAAGTCATCACTAATCAGGAATCCCTCGAATAAATCCGTGGAAATGTGAATCATTTTAATGAAGCTTAGTTAAAAATGCTAGGCCCATTAGGAAGTTTGATGGGAATATAGGCAGAAATCAGCTAAAAGGGAATTGACCCTAAGTATGCCTTATACCTGGGATAAGAGGCTTTAGTAGGCTCTGTGGATATATCTAAAATCTGCGGGTCAGTAAAAGGTCTGCGGGTTGGTAAAGGATCTGTGGATTGCTATAAGGCAGAAGGGTATATCCGACCCTGAAAGCATTGATTGAGTTCATGCTCAAAGCTTTCGGTTGGATTACAAAGGGTTCCCTTATTTCAGTAGAGGGTTTTGGGACATTTCTATAAGGAAACAAATATATATTATAGGTGATATTGTTCCGTTCATAACTGTTTGCTGAGATATTTCATCCTGGGAAAGGGTCTTCTTGAGGGCGGATTCTAGTGGTGGCTGATTCTGGGGCGGGTTTCATTTACTTATCTAATATATGTCCAACGTTATATCAAACACATCATCATTTCAAGTTCTTCCCTGAAACCGTTTTAGGTGGTTTTGGGTTCACAATATCAAAGGAATCAAATCAGAGGTTTAACATATGACTGAAATAGGAATAGTTGCAGTCGGCGGCTACAATGAAATGGGCCGCAACATGACTGCCATAATTGTAGGTGAAGATATCATCATTCTGGATATGGGGCTCAGGCTTGACCGGGTTCAGATCCACGAGGATGTTGAAATTGACAAGATGCATTCCCTCGAACTGATCGAGATGGGAGCAATCCCTGACGATACTATCATGAAGGAGATCAACGGGACTGTCCGGGCTATCGTCTGTACTCACGGGCACCTTGACCATGTAGGTGCAATCTCGAAGCTCGCTCACAGGTACAAGGCCCCTATCATTGCTACCCCCTATACCACTCTTATCATCAAGCAGCAGATTGAGTCCGAAAGGAAGTTTGAGGTCTGCAACAGGGTGATCCCCCTGAAAGCAGGAGGCACCTATAAGGTCACGGAAGACATCGATATCGAATTCATCCGGGTCCAGCACAGTATCATAGACTGTGTCCTTGCAGCCATCCACACTCCGGCAGGGGCAATCCTTTATGCCTGCGATTTCAAACTGGACCGGACTCCTACCATGGGAGAGGCTCCGGACTTTGAGCGCCTGAAATCCCTCGGAAAGGAAGGGGTTATCGCAATGATTGCTGAGAGCACGAATGCCGGACGCTCCGGGAAGACTCCTTCCGAACAGATCGCAAAGGACATGGTCAGGGACGTGCTGTTCGGGACCGAGGAGGCGGATGTAGGGATGATTATCACAACCTTTGCTTCTCACATTGCCAGGCTCAAGGCGATCATCGAGGCAGCAGAAGAAATGGGCCGGATCCCTGTACTTATGGGACGTTCCATGGAGCGCTATGTAACAGCTGCCAGGGACGTTGGTTACCTTAAGCTTCCATCCAATGTTGAAATCTATGGACATCGAAAAGATGTTGACAGAGCTTTCAAGCGTATCATGCAGAGTGGGAAAAATAAGTATCTGCCGATCGTCACAGGGCACCAGGGCGAGCCCGGTTCCATTCTTGTGAGGGTTGCAAATGGAGATACTCCTTACACCCTCGATCCCGGGGACCGTGTCATTTTCTCTGCAAACATTATCCCGAGTCCAATGACCCAGGCCAACCGGTATGCCCTTGAAACCAAGCTCAAAATGAAGGGGGCCAGGATCTATGACGACGTTCACGTATCGGGTCACGCATACAAGGAAGATCACTGGGAGTTGCTCCGCATGGTGAATCCGGAACATGTGATCCCGGCTCACGGAAACATGGACATGCACGGGCACTACATCGAGATGGCGGAAGATGCCGGGTATGTGCTGGGAGACACCGTTCACCTTCTCAGGAACGGTGAAGTGTTATATATCGAAGAGTAATTGTATTAGGAAAACTATTCCCTTTGCTTGTGATAGTATGACGCTGATTGATGAGATCAAGAAGAGGACCGTCCATGTGGATGCCAGCATTGAGGATATGCTTCCTGTCACCCATCCGGAGGAGCTCTACAAAGCCTCCCGCTACCTCGTGGATGCCGGGGGAAAGCGCCTCCGTCCTGCGGTTCTGATCCTGGCTGCGGAAGCTGTCGGCTCCACTCTAGAGTCTGTTCTTCCTGCAGCTGTGGCCGTGGAACTCGTACATAATTTCACTCTGATCCATGATGATATCATGGACAAGGACGATGTCCGCCGCGGGATGCCTGCCGTCCATATGAAATGGGGGGAAGCCGGAGCGATCCTCGCCGGGGATACCCTCTATTCCAAAGCTTTCGAGATCCTCTCCAGAGTCGAAAACGAACCTGAAAGGATTTTAAAATGCATGGATGTCCTCTCAAGGACCTGCACGGAAATCTGTGAAGGGCAGTGGCTTGACATGGACTTTGAAAGGCGTGACCGGGTCACTGAATCCGAGTACCTTGAGATGGTCGAGAAGAAAACCTCGGTCCTCTATGCAGCCGCCGCAAAGATCGGGGGCCTCCTGGGAGGAGCTTCGGATGAAGTCGCCGAGGCTTTGTCTGAGTACGGGCGCTTGATAGGGATTGGTTTCCAGATGTATGACGATGTCCTGGACATGATCACCCCTCAGGAGGTGCTCGGAAAAGTCCGGGGAAGCGACCTGAAAGAAGGGAAGTACACTCTGATCGTTATCGATGCCTTCCGGAAAGGCGTGAAGCTGGAGGTTTTCGGGAGGGGCAGTGCCACTCAGGATGAAACCGAAAACGCCGTCAGGATCCTTTACGAATGCGGTTCGATCGATTTCGTACAGAACCTCGCAATCTCGTACATCGAAGAAGGCAAGGCAAAGCTGGATGCCCTGGAAGACTGTCCTGAAAAGGACCTCCTCCTCCAGATTGCCGACTACATGATTTCAAGAAACTATTGAAATTCAACCGTCTGAAAACTGGCGGTCCAGAGGAGATTGCGGCTGAAATATGTCGCAATGCCTCAAAGTCTTTTTTTATGTTATTTTTGCGATAGCTTTAGCCTCATTTTTTATGTTATTTTTGCGATAGCCGTAGCTCTGTTTTTTGATCTATTTCCAGGTGCTGCCAAATTGTCAGAATTTATCAGCCCGAACTTTATGGCTCCTCGTTTTTTTGTGTGCAATCTTTGTGTGCAATCCTTACAAAAACAGATGTGGTCTTGAATTGAAATTTGTCTTGTCCACGATACGTGGGGAAAGGCCAACTTTATCCGCTACGCTCCGGGGGAGGAATTTAAAAAAAAGAGAATGGCAGGATTTTCATCCTGCTGATTTTTTGAATTTTCGGATCTGATTTTTATTTATTTGTTCCTGGCTGCAAGGGTGCTCTGGGCAGCTACGAGTCTTGCGATGGGGACTCTGTAGGGGGAGCAGCTTACATAGTTCAGGCCTATTTTGTGGGCGAAGAGGATTGATTTGGGTTCGCCGCCGTGTTCTCCGCAGATCCCCATTTTGAGGTCGGGTTTGACGGAGCGGCCTTTTTCAATTCCGATCTTCATGATTTCGCCTACGCCTTCCTGGTCCAGGACTGCGAAGGGATCGTTTTCAAGAATGCCTGCTTTCTGGTAGATTGGCACGAACTTGGCCACATCGTCCCTGCTGAACCCGAAGGTGGTCTGGGTCAGGTCGTTTGTCCCGAAGGAGAAGAAATCGGCTTCCGGGGCAATCTTGTCTGCGGTGATTGCGGCTCTTGGCAGTTCGATCATGGTCCCTACTTTGTAGTCGAACTTTGTGCTTTTTTCTGCCATGACGGTATCTGCCAGTTCACAGACTTTCTGCCTTGTAAGGGCGAGCTCTTTTACATGACCCACCAGTGGGATCATGATTTCAGGGATTACTTTTACCCCTTCGACTGCCAGTTCACAGGCAGCTTCCATGATTGCCCTTACCTGCATATCGTAGATTTCCGGGTAGGTAATTCCTAGACGGCATCCCCTGTGTCCGAGCATCGGGTTGAGTTCCGTAAGGGACACAACGCGCTCGATAATCTTGTTGACTGCGGCAATCTTTTCGATGTCGCCTGCAGTTTCGTATTCCCTTAGTTTTTCATCCAGTTCTTCCTTATTCGGAAGGAACTCGTGCAGGGGCGGGTCAAGCAGCCTGACTGTAACTGGCAGACCTTCCATGCTGCGGAAGATTCCAAGGAAGTCTTCCTTCTGCATGGGGAGGAGTTTCTTGAGGGCTTTCTTCCTGGATTTTTCCTCCTCTGCCATGATCATTTCCCTGACAACGGGGATCCGGTCTTCCCCGAAGAACATGTGCTCGGTCCGGCAAAGCCCGATTCCTTCTGCGCCAAGTTCGCGGGCGAGGCTTGCATCGGTCGGGTTGTCAGCGTTTGTCCTTACGCCAAGGGTCCGGATTTCATCAGCCCATAAGAGGATGTGCTTGAGGTCGTTGTTGATCTCGGCTTCGATCAGTTCGACTTCCCCAAGGATGACGTTTCCGTTGCTTCCGTTTATGCTGATGTAGTCGTGTTCATTGATCGTGTAACCGTTTACTTTGAAAAGAGCATTTTTTGTATCGATTACAATTTCTCCGCAGCCTACTACACAGGGCTTTCCCATTCCTCTCCCTACGACTGCGGCGTGGGAAGTCATTCCTCCGCGGACGGTAAGCACTCCCTGGGCAGCTGCCATCCCACCGATGTCTTCAGGTGAGGTCTCTGTCCTGACAAGGATTGTCTTTTCACCCTTTTCAGCCATTTCTTCGGCGGCTTCGGCAGTAAACACGATTTTCCCTACTGCGGCTCCCGGGGATGCCGGAAGCCCGTTTGCGATTAATTCGAGTTTGGCTTCCGGGTCAATCCGTGGGTGCAGGAGCAGGTCAATGTGTTCGGCCTGGACCCTGGTGACTGCGGTCTCCTTATCAATAAGCCCTTCTTCTACCATGTCCTTTGCGACCTTTACTGCAGCAGCAGCGGTTCGCTTCCCGGTCCTGGTCTGGAGCATATAGAGTTTTCCTTCCTGAATAGTGAACTCTATATCCTGCATGTCAGTGAAGTGGGCTTCGAGCCTCTGGCAGATATCTACTAGCTGGCCGTAAGCGTCGGGGATTTCGTCTTTCAGGGTGTTGATGTATTTCGGAGTCCGGATCCCGGCAACCACGTCTTCGCCCTGGGCGTTGAGGAGGTATTCTCCGAAGAACTTCTTTTCCCCTGTGGACGGGTTCCTTGTGAAAGCCACTCCAGTTCCGGAGGTGTTTCCCATGTTCCCGTAAACCATTGTCTGGACGTTGACGGCAGTTCCCCATTTGTCATCAATGTTGTGAATTTTTCTGTAGGTAATAGCTCTCGGATTGTTCCATGAATCAAAAACAGCATCAATTGCCATCTGGAGCTGGACTTTTGGGTCTTGTGGGAAATCAAATCCTTTTTCAAGCTTGATTACTTCCTTGAACCTTTCTACAAGTTGCTTTAAGGCTTTTGCATCGAGTTCGGTGTCGGACTTAACTCCCAGTTCCTTTTTCTTGTCCCCTATCAGGGAGTCGAATTTCCTGAATCCTATTCCAAGCACCACGTCTCCGAACATGGCGATAAACCGTCGGTAGCAGTCGTATGCAAATCTTTCGTCGTTGATCTTTTTAGCAAGTCCGACTACGGATTTGTCCGTAAGCCCAAGGTTCAGGACGGTATCCATCATTCCTGGCATGGACACCCTTGCTCCGGAACGGACAGATACCAGAAGGGGATCTTCGGGATCTCCCAGCTTTTTTCCGTTTATGGTTTCCAGTTTGTCTACTGCTTCTTCAACCTGTTGAACCATTTCTTCCGAGTATTCATTGTTTTTTAGGTACAGTACGCAGACTTCGGCTGTTATTGTAAAGCCTGGAGGTACGGGAACCCCGAGATTAGCCATTTCTGCGAGGTTTGCACCCTTGCCTCCGAGCAGGTCTTTCATACTACTTTTGCCATCAGTTACATCCTTTCCGAAAAAATATACAAATTTGAACAATGAATCTCCTCCCTGGAACGAGATATCATTTGGAATATGACTTGGAAATAGTGTGTGGATAGCCAAATCTTCTGATTTGGTTGTTGCCAACAATGTCCATTTAATATATAAGCTTGTGGTTCGCCCCCGCCCGCATCATTTAATTTATATATTCTATTTATTTTGAAGTTATGTATAATATAGGTCTTGCGATATGTTTATATAATATCGATGTAGAGTAGGTATGCTTTTCAGTCTGCACTATATCTTCTTACATTAAGGCTGGTAGTTCGATTACTCGGGACAGGAAATAAACGGATCTGTGCCGAGATATATTCTTATTTGTGGCTAATATGAAAAGACTCGGTACCGTATTGCACAGGTCAGGTAGCAAAAACCTGGTTATTAGAGGGGATGAGTTTAAGTCCGAAAATGCATCAGGAAAAATCCCTAGGTTAAATTTGGTTGTTATGGACAAGGCACTGAATCAGATTGGCACGATAGTTAATGTTTTCGGGCCGGTGGACCATCCATATTTTTTAGTGAAAGGCTTTAAACGGATTCCTGATTCAGAATTTCGGGGACTGGTCAATGAAAGGATCTATGTTCGGTGAGATCTCTGACATTCGATGCAGATTTAAACTCTTTAGTATGGTTTAACTTTAACTGGTATATTTGCTTTCAACTGGTTTTAGTTTCTGGATTTCTTTTCCCCGGTTTTATAAAAATACTGTCATTTAATGCAGCACATAATCTGAGTTGCAGGACAGCAGGAACAACATATGGTCATGTTAAGTTGTAAGGTGATATGAAATGGTAGAAGTCGAAAGAGTTCGCTATTCGGACAATCTTGAAAGAGAAAAAATACGTGCCATGATCAAAGCTCGCAAGGAGAAGCAAAAAGAGCAAAATTTTGAGAAGGAAAAGGCCGTGTGTCCGGAATGCGGAAGCAGGAACCTGGTGCACGATTATGAGAGGGCTGAGCTCGTGTGCGGGGACTGCGGACTGGTCATTGACGCCGACTTTGTAGATGAAGGTCCCGAATGGCGAGCTTTCGATCACGATCAGCGCATGAAGCGTTCCCGTGTGGGAGCGCCCATGACCTATACAATCCACGACAAAGGGCTTTCCACGATGATTGACTGGAGGAACAGGGACTCCTACGGAAAGTCTATCTCCTCCAAAAACCGTGCTCAACTCTATCGTTTAAGAAAATGGCAGCGTAGAATCCGTGTAAGCAACGCAACTGAAAGAAACCTTGCTTTTGCTTTATCAGAACTGGACAGGATGGCTTCAGCTCTCGGTCTTCCGAGGACTGTCCGGGAAACCGCGGCCGTGGTCTACAGGAAAGCTGTGGACAAGAACCTTATCCGTGGAAGGAGTATTGAAGGTGTGGCAGCAGCAGCCCTTTACGCGGCTTGCCGCCAGTGCAGCGTCCCGAGGACCCTTGACGAGATCGAAGAGGTGTCCAGGGTAAGCAGGAAGGAAATCGGAAGGACATACCGCTTCATTTCAAGGGAACTTGCCCTGAAGCTCATGCCTACTTCCCCGATCGACTACGTGCCCAGGTTCTGTTCCGGGCTCAACCTGAAAGGAGAAGTCCAGTCCAAGAGCGTTGAGATTTTAAGGCAGGCTTCCGAAAAGGAACTCACAAGCGGAAGAGGGCCCACAGGCGTTGCAGCAGCTGCAATCTATATCGCGTCCATTCTCTGCGGCGAGCGCAGAACCCAGCGGGAAGTTGCGGATGTAGCAGGGGTAACGGAAGTTACCATCAGGAACAGGTATAAGGAGCTTGCAGAAGAGCTGGATATTGAAATTATCCTCTAAGGTTCTTCTCCATTTTTTCTTTTATCAATTTTTTCGTTCTTGATCCTTGTCTTGCTTAATTTTTCAAATGTTTTTTCATTCACTTTATAATCAATGTTCTATAGTTATGCGTATCGAAGTATTTTTAATTAAGTATATATTTATAAAAGGTTTTTAGATCACGATGTTGGCTCTTGAAATTTCCAAGGCAATTCTCCTGGGTTTCACTGTTGGGCTTACCGGCGCCCTTGTCCCGGGACCCATGCTTTTTGCAACCATCGAGACTTCTCTTAAAAAAGGATGGATCGCAGGCCCGGAAGTGGTGCTCGGGCACATGCTTATCGAGCTTGTGCTTTGCGTCCTTATCCTCTTCGGGGCGGCATCTTTTGTCGGGATCGGTACGATTTCTGCGGTATCCCTTCTCGGGGGGCTTGCGCTTGTGGGCTTTGGCCTGCTTACGGTAAAAGACGCAAAAGCAGTTTCCTCCGTAGGGATGGCTTCTGGAACTTCCGGTATGAACCTGACCTCCAGCCCCCCGGCTGCAGGGTTGATCACCTCCGCTTCAAACCCTTATTTTTGGATCTGGTGGCTGACTGCAGGCAGTGCCCTGGTGCTTCAGGAATACCGGATGGGAATTGTTATTGCAGTTGCCTACGTGCTCGGGCACTGGCTGGCAGACCTGGGCTGGTTTACTGCTGTTTCTGCCTCTTTCAGCCGTGGAAATACTTTGCTTTCCCGGAAAGCACATGAAAATATTCTCTATGCCTGCGGGATATTTTTAGTGATCTTCGGGCTTTATTTCATGCTTAACTATAACAATCCCGTCCAGCTTGCGTAACTCGGGGATTTTTCATCCTTTTCTTTTTTCTCTGCCCTTCCCCTTCTTTCCCTCTTTTTCCATTTTTTTCTCTTTTTTCCTCTCTCTGCTCTCTTTTTCTTTTCAATGTAACCCTTTCTTTTTCCTATTCCCCTTCGTTTTCCATCTTTCCACTTTTTGTTCTCCGGCAGGGTGCTTCGAGAAACTTTAATAACAAAAAGGCTACTTTAGAGGTCCGGAAGGTCGAAGTCCATGAAAAGGCAGTGCATAAAAGTCCCTAAAAAGGAAGGAGAACCAACGCGGAGGGTTCTACTTGAACTTGAAATTCTGGATCATTCCGCAAAGATCGCTTCGGACGAAACGTATCTTTATCTCCCAATTATCCGGGAACTCCCCCCTGTGGAACTGAAAGAGCTCCCTGAAGTTGCGGAAATTGTGGTTTACGAGTTTGAGGGGCAGGATGTAAAGCCCACACCAGAGGGTCTTCTGGGTTTTTCTCCCGGCTACGAGGTAATTGGCGACATTGCCCTCCTGGAAGACGAGGCTCCGGACCCGGAAACTGCCTTAAAAATTGCCGATGCCCTGCTCCGGACTCAGCCGAATGTAAAAACCGTATTAAAACCCCTAACTCCTGTGATCGGGGAGTTCAGGGTCCGGGAATTCGAGGTGGTGGCGGGAGAACCAAGGACCGAGACGATCCATAAGGAATACGGCTGCCGCTACAAAATCGACCTTGCAAAAGCTTATTTTACTCCTCGCCTGTCCACCGAACGTTCGAGGATTCTTACCTGGGTAAAGGAAGGTGAAACGGTTGTGGACATGTTCACAGGCGTTGGCCCTTACAGTGTCCTTATTGCAAAGAAAGCCAGGCCCGTAAAAGTGGTCGCAATCGATAAAAACCCGGAAGCTGTCCGCTTACTGAGAGAAAACATCTCCCTTAATTCGGTTAAAAACATCGAAGCAATCGAAGGCGATGCCCGGGAAGAAGCCGAAAAGTTTGCAGGCACTGCCGACCACGTAATAATGAACCTCCCTCACAGCGCCCACGAGTTTCTTGACTCTGCTATCCTCCTTACAAAACCCGGAGGAATAATCCACTACTACGGAATGACGCCCGAGGACGACCTGTTCGAAGGTTCAATAAAAATGATCCGAGAAGCTGCAGAAAGGGCAGGCAGGAATATCGAAGTGCTTGAAGAGAAAACTGTCCGCTCGTATGCTCCCCATCAGTATAATATATGTATCGAGGTCCGGATTCTCTGAAATAACTATCAAAATCGGATTGTATATATAAGATTGGAACAAAAACCGGATTGTATAGATAGGAATAATTCAGGAGTGCGATTTATATGTCAACCTTTACTTATGTGATGATAGGAATAGCTACCGTTTTAACTCTTATCTTTATCTGGTATTATCTCAAATATTTCAAGAAAATTTAATTGTTTCCTCTTTTTCTGAAAAAACCTTTTTTATAGTTTGAGATGCCCCTCACAAGCGAAATAGTTAAATCCTTGACCGCTATTTTAGATCTGCTTATCTTTTATCTATGTGCCGTCGTGGCTTAGCGGTATAGCGGCTGATTCGTAATCAGCAGGCCGAGGGTTCGAGTCCCTCCGGCGGCTTCGTCCTGTCAGTTCAAAGCCTTACTTTCACTTCGCTTGGATTTTGCATATATAATGTGGCTTCCAAGAGGTAGGTACATATGAGCATTTATGAGACTGATAGGGCTTTAACTGCGGTGGAAAAGCGGATTAAGGAAGGAAAGTACTGCAAGGACAACAAAAAGCTGTTTTTTAAATTCGAGAATTACCTTTTTGCCAACGGGCTATCCAATGTTCGGGTCTTGAAATACCTGTCACATCTTAATGTCATTGCAGGGTGGACGGATACTAAGTTTTCCTCTATGGAACTTGAAGATATTCAGTCTATTGTTGCAAGGATTGAACGTTCGGATTGGGCTGAATGGACCAAGCACGATTATAAGCTTGCTGTAAAGCGTTTTTTCACATGGCTTGGTATGGAGGATAAAATCAAATGGATTAAAACTTCCATGAAGAAAAATTCCTCCAAGTTGCCTGAAGAACTGCTTTCAGAAGCCGAAATTAAGCAGATGATTGAGGCTGCCGAACATCCTAGGGACAAAGCAATTATAGCGGTTCTCTATGACACAGGGGCGCGTATAGGGGAAATGGGATCCCTTAAGCTTAAACATGTTGTTTTTGACCAGTATGGGGCTATTCTGATTGTAAGCGGAAAAACCGGCATGAGACGTGTACGGATTATATTCTCTGTCCCTTACCTTGCAGCGTGGCTTGATATTCACTCACATAAGGACAATCCGGATGCTCACTTATGGATAATGATCCGGGGGAGAAAAAGCGGTCAACAGCTTCAGTACGCAGCCTTCCGCAAACTCATAAAAACCGTGGCTAAAAAAGCGGGCATCAAAAAAAGGGTCTATAATCATCTGTTCCGACATTCAAGGAGTACGGAACTGGCACAGCATCTTACCGAGTCTCAGCTCGAAGAACATTTAGGTTGGGTACCCGGCTCAGAGATGCCACGGATCTATGTTCACCTTTCCGGAAAGCAGATCGATGACGCATTACTGAGGATCTATGGCATTAAAAAGGAAGAGTCCATGATTCCGGAACTTACAAGCAAAAAATGCCCTCGTTGTGAGAAGGTTAACGGTCCTACCTCAAAGTTCTGTTCACGTTGTGGAATGGCGATGGATTTTGATTCTCTCAAGAAGGTTCAGGAATATGAACAAGGCTTGCCAAAAATCTGGAAGCTATTTCTAAAAAGCGACGAAGCCATAGAAGCACTTGAGAACGCGAATACCAATTAATTTTTTGGAAGGGCACTCCCCAATAAAAATAGCTCGGATTGCATAAAGGAAGTCGGCAGTCAACTACCCCTCCCGGTCTCCTTCGGAGCCGAGGAAGGGGCTTGAATATCCCTGATTATTCTCTCAGATCATTTTATTCGTATGGATGGTTGACAAGCACCCCTGAGACTCCACGCTATACCTGAAATCCCGTGTTCTATGCTCAATGTTTCTAGCGGCGTTCAGGTCTGCATTCATCTCGAAACCACAGGCTCCGCACCGGAACCTCAACCCTTTCCTGTTATTTTTAGAAATATGGTTGCACCGGGAACAGGTCTGGGAAGTGTATTCAGGATTAATATATTCTACGAGAATTCCAACCTGTTTTGCTTTATACTCAATGAAGGTTTGCAGTTGCCGAAAAGCCCAACTGCTGTGGGTATAACGCTGTTTTTTCCGGACCCTGTACTGAGTCCTGTCCCGAATTCCTGTCAAGTCTTCCAAACCAATAACGGAAACATTGTTTTCAAGCGCAAATTCAACAATTTTTTTGGAGATGCAGTGGTTAACATCTTTCATTAGACGTTTCTCTTTACCGGAAAGCCGCTTCATAACTCGTTTTGCCGATAAAGTTCCCTTAGACTGTAACCTTGCTCTCATTTTCTTGTACGTGTTCCGGAGGTTCTTAAGCTCTCCACCCGCAAAAAACTCGCATTTCTTGTCAGTGGTAGAGGCAACTGCAAGGTAATTTATCCCAACGTCAACCCCCATAAGAGTAGACGCTTCGGTAATGTTTACGTCCTAAACTTCCTTGGAAACCGTGAGATGGAAATAGTAATCACCGTCATCGTGCCTTACAACCTTCGAGGCTCCGAATTTCCAGGGGTTTTCGAAATACTGTTTAGCATAAGCGTAGTTCTGAATACTGTACTGTTTTCTCCCGGAACTGAACGTTGTTATGCTTACTGAATTTTCTGTGATGGTATAATCCCGTTTATAGGATAGGGTCATATCCCCATGCACCCTCAACCATTCGTATCTGTTCATGTATACCTGGACTCATGTTGATAACTCCGTTTAGCACTACAGGACAAATCAGAAGCCCTTCTAAATTCCGTGTGGGGCGGGGGATCAGTCTGTATTACTTTGAGCTTTGTTTCAGGTCCATTTTCAGTTCCAGTTTTGACCCGCTTTTTCTTCAACAGAGAACTGGAGTACAGGGCATTACTGTCCTTCCTATGGGAAGCACGAAACTTTGTAACAGGGCTTTTGACCCCTTTGAATATCCAGTTCCCCTGCTTTTCCTTTTTTTTATGGGTTGCCCGGATCTCCCGGGAGGCGGTCCAATACTGTACACCCGTGAGCCAGTAATCCATTCCGAATAATGGAGACATCGATTTTTCGAGATACTCCGACAAGAAGGTTTTTGGATCCTGATTAGCGGCTTCTAGAGGGCAACTTCGGGACCAGGTCCAGCCGTCAGAAGTCCGGCGGATTGCGTGGATGTCCATTACATAGCCGCCGCCATATTTGGTCCAGAAAAACTGGATTTTTTTCTTTGTTTCAAGCCAGTTTATACCAAAGAAAACGACGTGAAAATGTAACCTTCCGTTTTCCTGAAATTCCCTTATGCAGATCCAGGGGACTTTTTTAGGGAACCAGGTATTTATGAGGGAGCGGAGACGATCCCAAGCCTTCCGCATTTCATAATTGCAATGCCACAGGGATTTATGCTTTTTAGGATCGGCTGTGAGAGTCAGGAAAACCCCTATGAGATACCGTTTTGAGGCATTTGACCAGGTTCCCCTGTAGCCCTCTACAATCTTAAGCTGCCTCTTTTTTGAAGTGAACCTGGTAGCATATGGTAAATATACATTTTCGCTGGAAAATACAGGATCTCCATCCGTTGAACGGGTATATGTGATTTTTTCCTTTGAGACACGGTTGATGTAGTTCCAAAACAATTTTATGTTTTCCTCTTTTATATTATTAGTTTTAATAAATTTTCCTGTTTTTTTATCAGTATATCCATAACCCTTGCAGCGGGTGGTTTTTAAGATTGCTTCCATCCTCTCAGGACTGGCACGTTTTACCCCAGGTATTGAATGATGCCTTCCGATTACGAGTTTGGTTTTTTTCGAATTTTGCTTATCTAAGATCAAGTCTAGTTTGTTTTGGGGGTTTGCTTGAATCCAGAGGATTGAATTTTCTTTTCTCATAAAAAAATGAGATCTTGCCTTTTTAGTCTGGAAATAATTATAGACTTGCAGATATCCTTTTTTTCCATCCAGACCGAGATTCTGGGTTATTTGCTTCATTGAGAGAGGTTTTTCTGATGTTTCCGCCCAGATATCAGAGATCTGGGCCTTGGTAAGTCCTGCCATAGATCTCCTGAGGAATAGTAGATAGCTTGGTTTCAAAATAGTCGGCGAGGACTCATGTCCACTTCACAAGGGTTTGGAGTGCTCTGCGGTTCAGATAGATCTTTCAGGGAAGGCCCGCGCAGCTTCCAGTAGGCCCATTGATACCCGCACTTTGGACATGTGAGGTATACCCACTGGGGATGTGAGAAGCCTGCCAGGGTCTCCCCACAGTCATGGTCATAAGTTTTCACCTCTCCAGAAACGAGCGACTTCCCACAATCGCATTTTTTACGGTTTGCTACCCGTGCCCTGCGGGAGATCTCTGCCAGGGTCTCAGAGGCAATAATAGGGTCAGAAATAGAGCAGGGGAGGGGATAATCTTGTCTTTTTTCTACATGTTGTTGAATCTTTTTCCAGCATTCCGGGCCGTACCCTCTCTCTTGACTCAGGGGGTTTTTGAGGGGGCGATTGCATCGGAGGCAAACTTTCGATACCATCAAACCGTCTCCTGCATATCCCTTCCTCCACGTCGAGGAATCATGGGAAAATCCCCTTTACCCACTTTCCAACTTTGTACACGTTCTGGTAAAACTCCTCTTCTTCAAAAAAAGGAGCAGCGGGGTAGTGGTAATTATAAGCAACCATCGCAGCTCGCACTGCTTTCCGTTCGGTTTCGGAAAGACCCTCAAATGTGCGTGGATGCAGCCCAGATTTAAAGCGGGACGTCAGGACCACCTCCCTGCATTTTTATGACATCATTGGGGTCTACTAAAGGGAAAATAGAGCCGGTTTCAGAAGGTCCCTGCGAGGATGGAGCAGCAGAACCAGAGCGATCGACGAAGTCGAAAGGGGGCAAGGTCCTGAGATGGACGCGGGGCATACGTGTCCTATGTACATGTCTGCACATCCCGGCAAAAAATAAATATAAAATAAAGGCGTTTTTGAAATTTGGAGTGATTTTTGATTCGTAGGGTGGGCGCCCGCGGGTTAATTTTTCACTCCTCATTACTGTTCCTGTTTTTTCGTGAAACGGTTTCGTCTCCATCTTTCATCTCCTTTTGTGTTTTTTGGGACATTTTAAGTACTTGCCGAACGGTATCAACCGCGATTTTCATGGTCGGGTTAGATATCGCGAAGTTGGAATAAATGTCGTCTGGCATTTCTGCAAACTTATGGACGAGAGGATGATTTCGGAATTCCTCAAGTGTAACTTTTTCGGAACTCATTTTTCTTTCAATCCTTTATTTCATAAACCACAGTAAACAAAATTCTCGAAGTCGGCTTCGTCAGCATTCTCTAGATTGACACTTCTCGGGGCATAATACCCGTGGAAAGGTCAGTATAATGCTTTCAGCAGTCATTATAGAGCTAGAAAAGGTGATTATCATGAGCAACTCCCTTAAATTATATAAAAATTGCGTTTTTGAATTGTTGTAATTTACTTATTGGTTCCCAATTATATTTATATTGTTAATTTTTTGAAGGGAAATCATCGGAAAAGTCTGGAATTTATAATTAACAACACACATTCATCGAACTTCAACTCCAAAAATCACCATCGTACATACTTGTTAAATTTATAAGACATCCTAATATGGACAAAATTTTGGGTAATTATGGACTTTCCCGACACTCTCTAAAAAAGATCCCTACTCGAACTTTGTCTACTCTTTAAATTTAGGGGTAAGGACTCGTCACGTAATAAACTCTGCATGGTTCCGAATGCACATCTTGATTTTCAAGTCCATATTCCACAGTATTTGTATGAAAATCAACAATTTTCACGAGAACGTTTTTACAACATTCGAAAATAAGAAGAATCTGCATAGAATCCCGTGAAAATTGCATGCTATTGTTTTTAGATGCCTATATTCGCTATATATCCGCTTTGAATCCCCTCGAACAGTCCAATAAAATTTTATTATATCAAAATCGATAGCAGGTAAAACGTGAAAAATAGAGAAACTTTGTGCGGGTAGTGGGTTCAAGAAATGATGTAATTAATTCATAAATTCTTATTTGAAAAAATACCACTAATTTTTTATGTTGGAAATGTTAATCTAATACAGGATTTTGGTGTAATCTTATGACAATTCAATATAAAAAAGAAAAGATTAGCTCAACTATAAGCCCTTATTTAAAAAATCGAATAGATGAGTTCGTAGATTCTGGAGAGTTTAGTAGTGTTTCAGATTTTGTAAATACAGCAATAGCTGAGTTTATTGCGAAGTATGATGAGAGGGTTAGTAGAGAAATTCAACAAAGTGAAACAAAACTCCCTGAAATAATGCTCAATGCTATTTTACAAACTGGAGAAGGTAGAGAACTTTTGGCTTCTTTGTGTAAAGCAGATTTGTGAAAAAGCAAGAAAAATCTAAAAAAGTGATATTAAAGTAATTATTATTCCTTTTATTCTGCCTTTTTTCATGATTTTTATGAAATGTTAATCTAACTACAGGATTTTGGTGTAATCTTATGGCAATTCAATATAAAAAAGAAAAGATTAGCTCAACTATAAGCCCTTATTTAAAAAATCGAATAGATGAGTTCGTAGATTCTGGAGAGTTTAGTAGTGTTTCAGATTTTGTAAATACAGCAATAGCTGAGTTTATTGCAAAGTATGATGAGAGGGTTAGTAGAGAAATTCAACAAAGTGAAACTAAACTCCCCGAAATAATGCTCAATGCTATTTTACAAACTGAAGAAGGTAAAGAACTTTTGGCTTCTTTGTGTAAAGCAGATTTTGTGAAAAAACAAGAAAAATCTAAAAATCCTATGAATCAAACCGAAATCCTCAAACAAACTGAGTGAGTAACTCACAAACTAAGGCTCCAAAAATTCCAGATTTATCGGCACAAAAAACGATTCTAGAAATTCTACACTGTACAAAAAAATAAATCATATCTTCAAGCGTTAAACGTTTTAGTTTGGTAGAATCTTAAATCCAAAAAAATATCTCAGAAAGCTTTCCTACAAAGCCACTTTTCCCTCACCCACCTCACACCCTTCAAATCACTCCGTCCACCCGGCCAATCTTCTCTTAATCTCCCCCTTCTCTTCCTTCGTGAAAGCCAGCCCCTGATAATGCCGCATAGAAGTAAGCGGATCATGCCCCATTCGTGAGCAAGATCCACTAAAACAAGGATTGAAACCAATTTCCTGTTCGATCTTAGTAATATCGTTTGTAAATTCGTGAGCAAGATCCACTAAAACAAGGATTGAAACATACCCCCCACTGCTCAAGCGTCGGAACGTTCATAGCATTCGTGAGCAAGATCCACTAAAACAAGGATTGAAACTTAGATCAGCTACGGTTTTCATGTTCTGTCAACTCCATTCGTGAGCAAGATCCACTAAAACAAGGATTGAAACTCAGTTTCCCTGACCATCTCCCTTCGCTTCTGCCGTGATTCGTGAGCAAGATCCACTAAAACAAGGATTGAAACGTACTACATTTGCCCTATTAGTTAATGCCTTACTCAAATTCGTGAGCAAGATCCACTAAAACAAGGATTGAAACCGAAGCAAGGAAAGAGGCAATAAATGAAATCTTACGAATTCGTGAGCAAGATCCACTAAAACAAGGATTGAAACAAACACCTCCTTATCATACTCAATTCCAACTCTCTCCATTCGTGAGCAAGATCCACTAAAACAAGGATTGAAACTTTCTTCATATCGGTGTCTACTACTCCAACTTCAAGTTGCAAAACAGCTTCCAGCAAAAAAGGATTGAAACTTTTTTGTTTCCATTGGAAACAATGGGGCGGGGGTGATTCGTGATCATGACCCACTAAAACAGGGATTTCACTACAAAAGAACAAGAGATTTTACAGAAAAAACTCAAATGCAAGGTAGTTTCAACAAAAGTAAATGAAGATGAAAACAGGCTAAAATGTGAAAAAATAATAGTAGAGAGATCAAGAACCCTTTTTGCTGAAGTAGGTAGCGTATATTCTACCTTCATCAGTAAGCCACCAGATCTTCACGCTGCTTTTCCCTAATCCTGACGAGTTTTTAAGGGCACCTTTTTTACTCATGAGAAGCCCGTCTGCTTCCAGCATCTGGAGTTTATTGGTGATAGTCTGTGATGTCACTTTCAGTCCACCGGCTATCTCTCGATTTATGAATTTCTTCAACTCGTAATCACTGCATTCTTCTACGGGTTTTTTCAACTTTTTGTGCTCGTCCAGAAGGTACGATAGTATTTTCTTCGCCTGGTCTCCTATGTCGTAAAAGTAGCCGGAATTGGGGGACGGCAGGTCAACTTTTATGTCTCCGGAACCTTTTTCCTGGACGTAGAAAGCTTTGCAGTAGCACATGCAGGCGGCGTTCATTGCAGCAAGGGAGAGGAGCTTTGTCCCGCCGGTTACGTTTACTGCGACATCAGTTCCTTCGGGCTGTTCCTGTATCAGTTCTATGATCCTTATCAGGCATTCCTTGAAATTGAGGGGGTTTACTTCGTGAATCTCGACCTCCGCTCCGAAGTCCTCGATTGACTTTTTCAGTTCATAGGCTTTTCGGACGGGGTTGGAACGGGTTTTTCCTTGCTTGATTTCAGACTTTTCCATTACCTGTTCGAACGGCTTTCCGGGGACGAGTATTACTTTTTCCACGTTTTCCATCATTCGAAAACCGAGCTTTACAACACTTTCAGTTCCACCAACCGTAGCAATCAATACTGACATGCTTATCCTCCATATTCCCTGATTTCCCCTTGATTTCAGCCGAGAATTACACATTCCCGGTCCGTGTACAGGCCGGCATCAAACATTCTCCCGGCGGCGAGCATTTTTGAAAGGCATGCCCGGCAGACCGGAAGGATGAGTACCGAATCATGCTCTGTTTTGTTTTCATCGTTCAAGATATCTTCCATTTTATCCAGAATCGAGGCTGTTTTGTCGGCGTCCAGTTCCCCGAAGAACACGCTTTTCTGGACCCTGAAGAGGCCAAAGTCCTTGCAGGTCTCACAGACCCGGTAGCGAAGGGAATTGTCCGTGATATCGTAGATGAGCCAGAGAAGCACTTTCATCCCCCGTACACGAAAGGAGAGTAAGCCTCTTCCTCTCCGCAGATGAACTTCACGACTTCCCTCGCCTGCCGGAGTACCAGGCTGGAAAAGGAGTGCCGGTCTTTCCTGTAAGTGATTATTTTCGAAAGCCTTGAGCTCATGGCTTCGACCATCTTATGCCTCCCCGACCGGTCCAGGTAAAAGCCGTTTTCAACCGCTTTGAGTTCGTCGGGCTTTACTGCCTTTTTCGAGACAAGGGAGATTGCTGCCCTGTCAACCACGGGCTGCCTGAACTCTTCCATCAGGTCCAGAACCATGGAGGGCTTTCCCGGCCTGTCGGTATGCAGGAAACCCATGTAAGGGTCAAGCCCGGCAAGGACGCAGGCTTTTTCCACTTCGGTGTAGAGGATCCCGTATCCGTAGCTGAGCAGGGCATTGAAAAGGTCTTCCGGGGGCTGCTTTGTCCTTTTCCCTGAATATGCTTTTTCGGGAAGCACGGTCCCAAGGGCTCCGAAATATTCCCTGGAAGCTTCCCCTTCGATCCCGAAAAGCCTGTTTCTGGACATGTCGATGTCTCCGCCTTCGGGAAGCCCTGCACAGAGGGAAAGGATATGTTCGGCTGTCTCTTCCAGTTCCCTGTCTTCCCTGTTCCTTGCAAGGCTTTTTAGCAGATATGACTGGTTCCTGATCTTTGCCTCGATCATCCCCCTCATCAGCCGGGCTCCTTTTTCGCTGTCATACGCCCGCACCTGGCAGCGGTGGACCGCAGCAGAATTCTCGAATTTGCACGAATATGTCCTTGCAAAAGGCTTTCCGAACTTGTCCAGATAAATGATGTCTATGCCCTTTTTGACCGCAAGGTCAATTGCATCCGCAGTGATGGCAGCTCCCCTGTAAACCAGAATCTGGGTAACCTTGTCTGCCGAAAATTCCCATTTAACCGCCTTGTCCTTATTGTTCATTGTGACAAAGCGGTTTCGCTTCTTGTGCACATAAGTCCCGTATTCATCAATCACAACTCGCATCCTGGTAGTCCTCCTTTTAGAAAATCCGTTCTTTACTTTTCCTTATGCCTCCCCGTGCAAATATAGCGTCTTTCGATCAATTCGATGCGGAATCGAACAAACGGCTTCCGAATGCGATTTTCCTTCATGGAATAATCTAAATTGCCTATGAATTCAAAAAATATTCCAGGGTAATGCAGCCGTCAGGGTGTCATCCGGAGAACTCTTTAAAAAATGCTCTCAATTTCCAGTTTCCGGAACCTCAAGGTGCGAAATTCAGTTTCAACATCAATAGGCTTGAATGTACACAAAATGAACAGGTTGATTTCCGCTGATCTACCCCAAGTTCCTAAAGAAATTCACCCCAACGTACACAATTGTACATTGTTAAAATATAATATCAACATCAGTCAGTTCTTTTTCGAAAAATTAATATGCCGCTGATCCTTATATACTATAGTGTAACAGGGAGATCAGCGGAAATTGCCAAAATGGGTATGCGGAAAAAATTGCTCTATTTTGAAAACAAAGGCTTAATAGGGCTTTTTGAAACCCTGTTGCAAAACAGCTTCCAGCAAAACAAGGATTGAAACTGAAACAGGTCTTTATAATCATTCCCATTATAATCGAGGTTGCAAAACAGCTTCCAGCAAAACAAGGATTGAAACTATATTCGGCAATCCATCCGACAATTTTCTCGTCGTTGCAAAACAGCTTCCAGCAAAACAAGGATTGAAACTGATGTCTTTCATGGCATCGACGACTTTATCCTGCAGTTGCAAAACAGCTTCCAGCAAAACAAGGATTGAAACTTTTTTAGAGCTTTTGGCGTGAAGTCATATTCACTGTTGCAAAACAGCTTCCAGCAAAACAAGGATTGAAACTTCTGCCCATTCTTTAACACCAGGCACGAATAAAAAGTTGCAAAACAGCTTCCAGCAAAACAAGGATTGAAACTTTAGTGATTATTGTGATTACATCGTTGTCCAAAGTTGCAAAACAGCTTCCAGCAAAACAAGGATTGAAACGATATTGTACCTCCGCATATCCCCATGCTTTTTCTGTTGCAAAACAGCTTCCAGCAAAACAAGGATTGAAACTGTAAAACTTTGGAAGCATCAAAAATCTTTTTCTCTGTTGCAAAACAGCTTCCAGCAAAACAAGGATTGAAACCAATTTATCATCCTCTTTTTCTCTTTCTTTTTTGTTGTTGCAAAACAGCTTCCAGCAAAACAAGGATTGAAACTATGTAACCGATAGCGTCTATCTCTACCGGTTCTAATGTTGCAAAACAGCTTCCAGCAAAACAAGGATTGAAACGCCTGATCCCCTGCGCTGTAAGACTTCAAAGTTCTGTTGCAAAACAGCTTCCAGCAAAACAAGGATTGAAACTTTAATCTAATATCCTGAGCCATACTCCACTCCAGTTGCAAAACAGCTTCCAGCAAAACAAGGATTGAAACAAACTCTCACAAGGAAAGAATCCTCTGCTTTTTTAGTTGCAAAACAGCTTCCAGCAAAACAAGGATTGAAACTTCTAGCTCCTTGTGCACCCTTCCCATTGGGTGCCAATGTTGCAAAACAGCTTCCAGCAAAACAAGGATTGAAACCGTATTAAGTGACATTTTTTAGACCTCTCTCAACACGTTGCAAAACAGCTTCCAGCAAAACAAGGATCAATACGAAAAAAATGTCCTCACCATAGTATACTACTAACGACTCATGCCGCAAAGCAGCTCCAACATGCGGCAAGTCTGATTTTTTTCTCAAAAACTCTCTTTTGTCCGGCTGTATAATCTTAAAAAATTAACTCTGTTTTTTCAGACTAAAAAGCTGTGCTTCCGAAGCATAAGATAGGTTATCGAATCGTTGCGTATGCTATCGAATTCTTCGTCACCTGGGACATCAGGAGCAGGAGATGATTGGTGTTTAACCAATTAAAAAAGGAGGAGCGATGTGATATCCTGCAAACATGTAAGAGAGTCGCAGTTGAGATTTAAGAAATTTTGGGACGGGATTGTTGAGAAGCAGCCGGAAGGCCGGAAGAGGGTGTTGAAGCGTACGGGGACTTTTTGTAAGATCTGCTGGAGGGTTGTGCTATGGGCGAAGATTGTCGTCATCGCAGTCAAGCTGTTGCAGATCTCCAATTGAAGCTGTACCGGAAAGCGAGCAGCAGGAAGGAAAAGCGTTTCAAGCACCTGAAAAAGCTGCTCGTGAGAAAAGAGGTTCTGCATGCAGCCTGGGAGAACCTGAACAGGGACAGCAGTGCAGCAGGTGTGGATTTTCTTTCTATCAGGCAGGTCGAGGAGGCAGGCGTGGAAGAGTTTTTGCGGACTGTGAGAGAGGAGCTGAAAACGGAGAGGTACAGGGCTGAAAACGTGCGCAGAGTCGATATCCCGAAGGACAGCGGAGGCAAAAGGCATCTCGGGATCATGACTGTGAAGGACAGGCTTGTCCAGGGGGCGGTGAAGCTGGTGATCGAGCCTATCTTCGAGGCGGATTTCGAGGACTCTTCCTTTGGCTTTCGGCCCTGCAGGTCCACGAGACTTGCAAGCCTTGAGGTGTACAGGTGGCTGGAAACCGGAATGAACCGGGTGGTCAAAGGGGACGTGAAGGACTGCTTCGACAATATCCCCCATGAAAAGCTCATGGACTGCCTGAAAACAAGGATCGGGGACAAATATGTTCTGTCCCTCATCGAGTCCTGGCTGAAGGTAGGGGTTGTGAAGGGAGGCTCCGTATCCTATCCCGAAAAAGGAGTGCTGCAGGGAGGGGTTATCTCTCCCCTGCTCGTGAACATCTACCTCGATCAATTCGATAAGTGCTGGAAGCGGGAGGTTTTTGCAGGGGATGCGGGAGAGCCCGGGGAGCGGCTTGTAAGGTATGCGGATGATTTTGTGGTTCTTGGCAAGAACTGGGTGGAGTTCGCTCGCATAAGGAAAGTCCTTGCAGACCTGGACCTTGAAGTAAACAAGGAAAAGACCCTGATAAGCAATCTTGAAAAGGGGTTTGAATTCCTTGGCTATTACTTTCTGGAGGTCTCTTCCGAAGAGGGGCTTGAAGGGAAAATCCGGATAACTCCCACCGATGGCTCGGTCAGAAGGGTGATTGAAGCCATAGAAAAAGCAACGGAATTCAACCCACAGGCTCCAGAGCCCCTGGAATCTGTGCTTGAGGAGGTCCAGAAGGTTGTGTGCCCCTGGTACTATTATTACCGGCACACGGAGTACACCGAGGGGCTTGAGGAGATCCAGCGCTATTTCAACGCCCAGCTCCGTGAATATATAAGGAAGTCACGGGAACTGGAAGCTTCTACGGCGCAGGGTGAAGGAAGAAACGGAGGGGACTGGGGATGTAGAGGAGACGGGGGAGGTGGAGAAGGCGGAGAGGACAGGGGAGTTTCAAAAGCTTTTTAACCGGTCAACTCTTTTTTAATTTTGCACCTTAAAAAATTTCAGGCTATCCCGTGCTGGTCAACATGAAACTCAAAACCCTCGAAATGTCCTTCAAGTCCACAAAGGAATTCAAGGAAAACATCCTCTGCACCCGAGGCTTTTTCGCCACGAAATTCAACGAATACGTCCAGCTTCACAACCACAACACGGACAAATTCGTGTACGGTTATCCTACAATCCAGTACAAGGTGGTCGGGAAAAGGCCCCTCATCCTGGGCATAAACGAAGGAATCGATGTCCTGAAAGAGATCTTTGACGACTTTGACTCGGTCAGGCTGGGGGAAACCGAGTACGAGATAATCCAGCGGTCCATGACGATCAAGAACCAGGAATTCGGGCTTTCGGACAAGATCTACTTCTACGAGTTCCTTACCCCCTGGCTCCCCCTGAACCAGGAAAACCACGAAAAGTTCATGCAGCTCAAAACCCTGGAAGAGCAAAAAGAAATGCTCCGCAGAATCCTCACGGGAAACCTCCTTTCCATGTCAAAAGGCCTCGGCTACACCGTCCCCGACCGGATCAAATGCGACCTCGATGTAAGGGTAACAAATAGCGAGTACAAAGACGTAAACTTCCTCTCCTTCTACGGCGGTTTCATGGCAAACTTCTGCATCCCCGACTATATGGGAATTGGCAAATCCACAGCAATGGGCAGAGGCACCGTCCGAAAAATCCGCGTATACCGGGACAACTGAATCTCCCTTCCAGCTCTTTCTCCCCACTTTTTTGCAAAAATCCGATTTTGCACCATCAAATCTACAAATTTTCAGTAACTCAGCCGCCAGTAAACCTGTCTTCAAACCCAAACCCCAAAAATCACAAAGGAGTTTTCATTTCCGGACCCTCGAGGTGCGAAATTCAGTTTCAACATCAATAGGCTTGAATATACACAAAATGAACAGGTTGATTTCCGCGGATCTACCCCAAGTTTCTAAAGAAATTCACCCCAATGTACATAATTGTACATTCTTAGAATATAATATCAACATCAGCCAGTTCATTTTCGAAAAATTAATATGCCGCTGATCTTTATATACTATAGTGTAACAGGGAGATCAGCGGAAATTGCCAAAATGGGTATGCGGAAAAAATTGCTCTATTTTGAAAATAAAGGCTTAATAGGGCTTTTTGAAACCCTGTTGCAAAACAGCTTCCAGCAAAACAAGGATTGAAACTATGCCCTTCGTACAAGACCAGACCCAAAATATTTGTTGCAAAACAGCTTCCAGCAAAACAAGGATTGAAACTTTATTTCCTCATCAACGGAAACTTCTATTCCGGGTTGCAAAACAGCTTCCAGCAAAACAAGGATTGAAACTCTTTAATCTGAAAAAAGAATTTTGTGGAACCCAAAGTTGCAAAACAGCTTCCAGCAAAACAAGGATTGAAACACTAAATAAGGTTGCCCGCTACTGATAGCCATTTGGTTGCAAAACAGCTTCCAGCAAAACAAGGATTGAAACCTCCTCCGAACGCGGGGAAGAAGCAAATTCCTCCAGTTGCAAAACAGCTTCCAGCAAAACAAGGATTGAAACAAATTTCTGTCCCTTCTTCCATGTTTAGTGATTTGTTGCAAAACAGCTTCCAGCAAAACAAGGATTGAAACATAAATTTCTTTGCCGTCCCTAAGAACTACCAGAGTTGCAAAACAGCTTCCAGCAAAACAAGGATTGAAACCATTCGTCTTGATAATCTTGCTTTACTCACATAGCTCAAGTTGCAAAACAGCTTCCAGCAAAACAAGGATTGAAACTATATTCATACCCTACCACAAAAACCGCAGACAGTAGTTGCAAAACAGCTTCCAGCAAAACAAGGATTGAAACCTCGGTGTATTTTGATTCATCAGAGACGTCCAAATAGACAGTTGCAAAACAGCTTCCAGCAAAACAAGGATTGAAACATGTAAAGTATAACAAGATGTCATCTATATGGACAAGGTTGCAAAACAGCTTCCAGCAAAACAAGGATTGAAACTTCTAGAACCAAACGGTTCCAGTCATCTCTCTCTTGTTGCAAAACAGCTTCCAGCAAAACAAGGATTGAAACTATTTTTTAAAAGTGGCAGAGTAAACATGTAATAGCCAAGTTGCAAAACAGCTTCCAGCAAAACAAGGATTGAAGCCTTAAACGTGGATAAAGCAAGTATAAAAACAACAACTTTTTTTATATTTTTTCTGATTTTATATCTCAAAATTTCTGAAAATATTTAGAAATGTTTAAATATTCTATAACTAAACAATTCCATAATGTCTAAAAGTGACACCAATTCTGATTATCTTTTTCTGAAAATAGGAGCTCTGCTGCATGACATAGGGCATGTTGTGCCGGCTCCTGAAGGTGAGGCGAAAGGGCATGCTGAGAGGGGATTTGAGTTTCTCAGCTCGTTTGCGAACACCGAAGGCTTTTCTGCGTTTGCGAAGTATCACCATGCCCGATCGGTTGATGAAATTGTGGAGGAGGGGCTGAGCCAAAAATCCAGGAACCTTTTATGGATGGTGAGGGAAGCTTCCAGGCTTTCTTCAGGTAATGACGGTAGTGATGGAGAAGATGCCGCTGGAAAGCACCTTTTGAGGTCTGTTTTTTCGGGGATCTCGGGGATCAAGGAGGAGAAGGAGGGTAAGAAGTTTGAAGTTCCCATAAAGTACTATCCTTCCGTAAAACTTGACTCGAAGGCCTTTGTGTATCCCTGGTTAAAGGAAGACCTGCCTGCCCTGGCAGAGGAGGGATGTGGAGAGATATACAAATCTTTCAAGGATTTCTTTGGAAAACTCCTGGACCTCGACGAGAACCGGATTAACGAAGACCTCCTGTTGATGTTCCTTGAGCAGAACACTGCATTTATTCCGGCCGGTTCTGGTGCGAACAATGATATTTCACTTTTTGATCACCTCAAGACAACCTGTGCGATTGCTTCCTGCATGTACAGGCTCCATGAAAAGGAACTCGAAAAGGATCTTGTGAATGAAATTTCCGATTTGAAGGCTGAAAATTATCTGCTAATAGGTGGGGATGTTTCCGGAATCCAGGACTTCATATACCGTATTTCCTCTAAAGGGGCTATGAGGCTTCTCAGAGGACGGTCCTTTTATCTGGAGATGTTCTGCGAGGACATCGTACACGAGATAGTTGAAAGGCTCGGGCTTCCGAAGACAAACATTCTCTATTCCGGAGGCGGAAATTTTTACATTCTTGCTCCAAACACTGAGGATGCAAAAAATAAATTGAAAGAAATAGAAAATGACCTTTATGGAATAGAAAATAACCTGGAAGGAAAGGGTTCGGAAGGCTGGCTAATTGCCAACGGACTCAGTAGCAGCCTTTACGTGGCTCTTTCCTGTATTCCTTTCTGCGGGAAGAAGTTTGAAAATTTCAGCAAGATATGGATGGATATTAACCAGAAAAACTCATTGAAGAAGGCTCAAAAATATCAGTCGGCACTTGAAAAGAATCCTTCAAAAATACTGGAACTTGGAGACAAAGGCGATCCCTGTGATGCATGCAGGAAGAGAACTCCATATAAAGATCTGGAATCGGTTGATGAAGAGGATGTGGCATTTTGTCCCCTTTGCCGTGAACAGATGAAAATTGGAAGTGAACTGGCCAGGTTAGGTGATTCGTTCTACATATTAAAAACAAAGTACAGGGGCGAAGGCTTTTCCATACCATTCAGTACGATGAAGATTATGGATAAAGAGACAATGGGGACGGTCAGTAAGTCTTCCTCAGTATATGCTGTTAACAACTTTGATACAGGTGAAATAATTAACCTGATGAAAAGTAAAAAAATTCCTCCTGATATTCATGTTTCATCTTTGCCTATTGCTATTTACTGTGCCAAATCCGATGAAAAGGAAACTGACAGGCAACTCCTTACCTTTGAGCAGCTTGCGGATAAATCGGAGGGCTCGAAGAAGCTCGGTGCGGTCCGGATGGATGTTGACAATCTCGGAAAGATTTTCACATTAGGGCTTCCCGATAATCGGCGAACAATCACCAGGATATCCAGTTTATCTAGGATGATGAACTATTTCTTCAAAGGTTATCTAAACTTTCTCGGAGAATTTGATGAAGAAAATGTCTTGGACGTCTGCAACTGGCAGAGCAATTCGCCAAACCTTGTAAAGAGTAGAGACCCTTCACGTAATATCAGCATAGTCTATGCAGGCGGTGACGATCTTTTCATACTCGGAGCTTGGGATGACGTTTTTGAACTCTGTTTTGACATTCAAGGTTTGTTCCGCAAATATGTAGCTGAGAATCCGCACGTTACGATTTCAGCCGGATTTTCTATCTTCAATAATAAACACCCACTGTACCAGATTGCCAGAGTCTGCGGAAATAAAGAAGAATGTTCCAAAGATGAAGGCAGAAACAGGGTCTATCTCCTTAATAGGGGTGTGGGGAAGGATCATATTTTAGAGACGTTTAAAGAAATAAAAGATTTTGAAGAAATAAAAGACTCCCTTGAATGGGAAGACGCAAGGAAACTCTTCTCTAATTTTGAACCTTTTTTCTGGTACATCATGAAAGAAAAAGGAAATTCCTCCAAAACCATGGTGAGAAAGCTTCTCGATGCGAGAGAAATGTATTGTAAAGATCCTGAAAAAGCCAACTGGGTTATCCAGTTACATTATTTTGTTTCACGGAATAAAGACCTGAAGAAAATCCTTGATAAAAATAACAAACTAAGAAAATATTTCTATTCTGTTCCTGACGAAAAAGTGAATCCGATTTATGATATCGATCTGCCTCTGAATATTTTGGATCTACGGGGAAGGAAGGTGAATTAATGAGTGAAGATAATGAACTTTCAAACTTACTTAAAATAGGAAGATTAATCGAGCTGTGTAATGTGGCAAAAAATTCTGATTCATGGATGATTAACAAGTGGTACGAAAAGGAAGAAAGGGTGTACATCCGGCCGTTAATGTCAGGTTCAGATATTGATTCTTCCAAAATTCTGAACGCTTCCTGCATAATGGGCATTAAACTTTCAAAAGACAAAATCACATTCACCCAGCTACGCAGGTTGCTTACCGGCTTCCAGATAGTTAAAGAGAAAACAAAAATAGAGAAAACAAAAACGTCTGGAATCAAGCCTGCCGATATTTCAAAATTAAAACTTAACCTTGCATACATAACAGCTCGTAATTCTAATCTTACAAGGTTGACAGACCTCCTTGATTCCATGCTTGACAACGAAAGATTCCCGGAAAACACGGATTTGAATAATAAACAGTTCGAGCTGGTTGTGACGCTGCTTGAAGGTGTAATAGCATATCACAAACTTGCAGGGGGGCGTGATTAAATGAGTGAAGAACCTATGAAACTCAAATTTCTTGGAAAGATTAAGATCACAGGTGATATGATAGTAGTTACCGGTATGCACATCGGGGCTTCTAAAGAAACGGTAAAGATTGGAGGTATCGACAGTCCCGTAGTCCGGGATCCGCTAACAGATCTTCCATATATTCCTGGCAGTTCATTGAAAGGAAAACTAAGAAGCCTCTCCGAAAAGGCCCTGGAAAAAGACCTCGTTAGAATAAGCAGTAAGCCCGATATCAATGTGCATGTCTGCACGGACAAACACTGTGAAATCTGCAGACTTTTCGGGAGCAGTAAAAAAGATGAGGATACTAAAGATCAAAAGAATATTCCCAGCCGTTTAATTGTCCGGGACATGCTCCTTTCAAATGACAAGGAACTGTTAAATATTGACACCGGTCTCCCCTACACTGAGTGGAAGTTTGAAAACAGCATCGATCGGATAAGTTCGGCAGCAAACCCGAGGCAGATCGAAAGGGTTCCGGCAGGAGCCAGATTCGAGTTCGAACTTGTTTATGATGCCGAAGAAGAAGCTGAGCTTGAAGAAGACATCACAAGAATCCAGATGGCTTTGAAATTGCTCGAACAGGATGCTCTTGGTGGCCACGGTTCAAGAGGTTATGGAAAGGTAAAATTTGAAAATATAAGGTATACCGGATATCCAAAGAAATACTACATTTCCGGTGATGAGAGTCTCATTCTGGAAAACAAGTCAGAAGAAGAGATAATCTCAGTAGAAGATATAATAAGCAGCTTCACAGGGGAAAAGAATGCCTGAGAACGTCAAGATTGTAAAGCTTAATTTCACTTCCCCCCTGCATATCGGAGAAATTGGAATCGGGCTTGAGGAAAGCAGTCTTGTACTGCACTCGGACACCATATTCAACGCAATCTGCAACGCTCTTGCAAAACTCTATGGAAGAAAATGGGTAACAGATTTTCTCAAGAATTTTGAAACCGAACCCCTTTTCAGGATCTCTTCAGGTTTTCCCTTCGCAGATAAAATCCTTTATTTTCCTAAACCTATGAGCAGGGCGAATATTGATGAAGACTTACTTCAGGATTATTCTAAAAAATTAAAAAAGACCAGTTATCTAACTAAAGATTTTTTTGAAAAATGGATTGCAGAAAAGGAATTATCGGAAAATGACCTCAAAGAAATCACGGAAAACGAAGCTGCAAAAGAGTGTGAAGATTCAGGATTTGGAACGGGATTACTTCTTCCTAAGGTGTCCATAAGTAGAGATAGCGCAGAATCCAGTATCTACTTCCTTGGTTCATTTTGTTTTAAAAAGGATTCAGGGATCTGGTTCATCCTTGAATGTGCAAACAAAGAATTGGAAAACAGAGTGCTTTCAGCACTGCGTTTACTCCAGCATGATGGAATCGGCGGAAAGAGAACATGGGGATACGGAAATTTTTCTCTTGAGGAAGAAGAAATTCATTTGGAACTGCCGGATTCAGATGCCCATCTTCTTCTATCCCTCTTCTATCCAAACGATAGTGAGGACCCAACAACCGATGAGAAACAACTTTTTTCTGATAAAAATGCAAGGTGGGGCTTTTCTTTAAGAGGAGGCTACGCTTACCCCTACGGCTCCGGAAATTCCTCTCAGAAAGCTCAGAGGCTTTTCATAAAGGAAGGGTCCATATTTGAAAAAAAGCCTGAAGGCAAACTGATCAAAGACGATTCAGACCTGGAAGAAATCAAAAACATATACCATTATGGGTTTGCCTATTCGATCCCAATAAGTATCAGTGGGGATGAAAAAGCATGAAATGCAGTATGAAACTTTTATCTCCCCTGCATGTTGGGAATGGTAACGAACTGAAAATGGTCGATTTTCACCTGAATAAGAGAAAAGGGATAATCAAATTCATAAATTTTGAAAAATTCATTGAACACTGCATCAAGGAAAATATAGACCTCAAAGAGGAGATGCAAAATCGTAGATATTACACAGGCAGGGATTTTTCCATAACCAGATTTATGAATGTAAACAATATCGATCCCAATGCTTTTACATCCTATGCCGTTGATGCAAAAATTGAAACGCGAAGTCGAGAATCCGAGTTTGCTATCAAGGAGTTCGTAAAATGCGGAGGACCGTATTTACCGGGTTCATCCATAAAAGGAGCAATCAGGACAGCATTATTGTGGAAGAGCCTGACAGAAAGGCCTGACGGAGTTGAGATTGTCCAGAATGGCCTGAAGCCCTGGTTAAAGAAGCATAGAATTTCCGGCAGGGACTTAAAATCTCTTGATGACAATATTTCAAAAATCGTGTTTGGAAAGGATACACATTCGGATATACTTCGCGTAATGAGACCCTCAGATACAATTATTGCAGGAAAAAATCATTTAGAGGTTTCAGAAATCAAAATAGTTGGGAACTCACAGGAAATCCCCGTGTATGTTGAGAACTTGAAAGCTGGCTCTGAACTATTTTTCGATCTTGTTTTTGATGAATATTTGCTTAACCAGAATAAAGGGAAACCAGACTTCAAAAACCATCCCTGTGCAAAATACATGAATGTCCAGGCAATTTGCAAAGCTTGCAATGAATTTTCAAAGAATGTTCTCGAAAAACATCTGGAATATATGTGGGAAAATTACAATTGTGACAGTACAATTGATGAGTTTGATATGTTATGGAATGAAGTTTTAAAATGTGAAGAAAATGAAGCAATTTTGCATATCGGCTGGGGTGGAGGCTGGTACAGTACAACCATAGGTTTGATCTTAGATTCTTTTCCTAATTTTACAAGTTCGTTAGAAAAAAGTTCAAATCATCGAAAACACACTGAAAATTCTATAAGAGAACATTTACAACTTGGCAGAAAACCAGGAACAAATAAATATTCATCCAACTTTCCAAAAACAAGGAGATTAACAATTGAAGGCAAACCTCTAGGATGGGTGAAATTATCATTTAAACATTTAGACTCCTCATTTGAACAGGTGAATTGAAATGACTGGAAGTCATCATCCAGAATTTAAGTATTTGAATCTTCCCAAAGTTTTTATTTGTTATAGTCATGAAGATGAAATATGGAAAAATAGGCTTCTTGCCAACCTCAAAATATTAATTAATAGGCATATACTTGATTGCTGGCATGATGATAACATTCATGGGGGAGAATGTATTTCTGAGAAGATTTTTGAGGCCATTGACAATTCAAGCATAGCTATTCTTCTGCTTTCCCAATACTTTCTTGGCTCTGATTTTATCCAAGATAAAGAAATTCCTAGAATTTTGAAAAGACATGAATTGGGATACATTCACATTTATCCTATTATAGTAAGGCACTGTAATTGGAACCAATTCGACTGGCTTTCAAATAATAATATCATGCCTAACTACGCTACTCCACTTTCCGATGGTAATGATAATTCAATTGATCGTGAATTTGTGAAAATTATAGATGATATTGAGGAAGTTTGTAAAAATCTAAAAAAAAATCTTAAATTTGAAGACAAATGTAAAGATGTTGATAATGGAGGCAATCTTAGATGTAGTTCAAATTCCAAATTTATTCAAAAAGGTCCTATGGATCCTAAGGAAACAGCAGTTTTAATTGCAAAAATTGGAATCACAGACTTAGGTGAAAATGGTAATCAGTTAAATATTCCGGATAAAAAGCCTAATGATGACAAAACAGTTCAAAAAAGAAAGGAGTATTATAAAAAAAAAGAGAAAATCATTCAAACATCTGAACATCACTGTGACTCTAAGCTCCATAATTTTTCTGAAATCCCCAAAGTTGTGGAAAATTCTATATTTGAATATTTTAAAAGTCTATTAGAATCTAATAATTTTTACGATTTTAACCTTTTACTATTGGATCCACTTATAGAATATGTCAAAAAAAATTATAACATTAAAGAAATCGTTATTTTTTACATTGAAGAATCAGCTCAACAGACACATGGTAAATTTATCGCTCACATAATTAAAAAAATACTATGTTTAAAAAAATATAGTTTTAATGAATTTGAAATAAAAGTAGAACCTATTCCTAATTTTGATGAAGAAAAAACAATTAATCGATATAGGAATGAAATCGAAAAAATACCCCATGATATCGATAACATTCTTTTTTCACTTGTTGGGGGAGCATCTAGGCAGAATACTCCGGGTGTTCTCCAATCAATAGATTTTTTCCCAGCAAAAACAAAACTGATATTAAAACAGAACCAGGAAAATAAAATATTTGTGTATGATATATATGAAAGAGCCCTTGAATCTACGATTAAATCGACGTGTTTAGAGGGATACCTAAAATGCACACAAAACAATGAAATCTTACGTTGTATATTATTGTCAAAAATTAAAATCATTGAGAAATTAATCACTGATGATACTAGAAATTCTAGTAAATCTGAAGATAAATTCACCAAAAGCTTACTTCTCAATGATTTAGGAAAACTTCTTTTAGAAATGAAGTTGACCTATGAAGCGAAAGAAAATTTTGAAGAAGCATTACAAGTTTTGCGACAATTAACTACTGATTATCCAGAAAATCCTGAATATGCATCTCCTGAATACAGATATTTCAATGCAAAAATTCTTTTCAATCTCGGGGAAACTTTTTTGGATGAAAATAAATTTGTAGTCGCAAAGTCAAATTTTGAGGGATCTTTGGAGATTTCAAAAGAATTATTGAATATTTACCCCCATAAATTTAACTTTCAGTCACTTCTCTTAGAAACTATCATCAAACTCGTTGAAATTCATCTCGAAATCGGTGAAGAATCTTCTAACAATGAGGAATGTCTAACCCATGCACTAAAATTATGTGACGAATATAAAAAGTTTGGCGGTGCAAACAACTTTGAAGATAATTGGAAAATCATTATTGAATATAAACTAAAAGCACTTTTGAGTTTATCTTTGGTAAGAGCAAAAAAATCTGAAAAAGAAGATGTTCTTGAAATATATGAAAACTGCATAGCTTCAATAGAAAAGCTAAAAAATAATACAAGTGACGAGAAGATAATTAAGCTTTGTAATTCAATATATCATTATTTACAAGGCAAAAAAATATTATCAGAAGCAATGGGTTGCAATCCGCCAAATTTCAGTTATGTCGAGAAATCCATCGAAAGTTTCAAAATTGCTATGGATACATCCAAAGGCAATGAGCAGAGCGTGTTGGCCAATGAAATTTTCGAAAAATCTAACGCATGTTTCCAAATATATTCTCTTTTTCTTGAGTTCAGAAATACACAGAGAACTGGATACGAAGTTTCTTTTAACAAACATGCAACTATTGAAAAAGATAACTTGATGTTTTCTATTATAGACAGATTTCCAAACGAATTAGGAATTAAGGAAACAAAAGGTTATCTTGAAGATGTTGTGAGACTTTGGTCTGAAAAAGACCCTTCAAAGAGAAAAGAAAAATTGGCTATCATCAATACTTCAATAGAAGAGATTAGACAAATAAAGTTTAGAAAAATTGTAAGGGTTTTATTCGATGAAGCTAAAGAAATTTTAATGATGATTCCAACAACTGAAAAAAATGTATTGAGTATCTCTACAGAAGCTACTGAAAAAAAGGAATCATATGTTTCCAATTATTCTCACATTAATTCAAAAGAAATAAAACAGGACAATATGCCACACAATATGGAAGTTTGTAGAATTGGTGCAGTTCAAATTGATTTTGATCTTACAGAAAGCTTCCCTCCAGAAATAACCGAGAAGCAAAAAACAAAGACAAAGATCTTACAAACCCTTGATATAGCACAACGAGAAAAAGTTAATATTGTATGTCTTCCAGAACTCTGCATGTGTGAAGAGTGTTTATCCGAAATAGAGAATCGATATTCTGATATGATTGTGATAGCTGGAAGTTATTACGATAAAGAAGGTCACAATGTCTGCAGGGTTGTTATGGATTCTGACCGGAACATTCTACCTGCTCAATTTAAAATAACACCCTCAGTTTTTGAGGACTCCAGCATATGCGGATCGGGAATGGTACCGGGTGAAAAAACTAACATTTACGATGAAACACCGTTTGGTAAATTTGCCGTGTTGATTTGCAGGGATTTTGGCAATTACTATGACAGTCTAAGAAATAAAACCGATATATTATTTGTTCCCTCATATAATTCTGCCAGTGACAGGTTCCACCAGCTTGCTCACTCACATGTAAGCGACAGTTTAGCATATGTAGTGATTGCAAATGCATCAAATAAAGGTGGCACCTCTATCTTTGGACGAATGGCTCACAAGCATTTCCCTAAGCTCGTAAAAATGGGATACAAAGAGGAAAATGATCAATCTTTTAAATTGTGTGAATTAAAGAAAAATGAAGAAGGGATAATCATTGCAGATTTCAATCTACGTTACAAATCCATTCCAACGATCTTAACAATGGACCCCTCCGAAGAGCATCATCCAGTCAAATACATAAAAGTATTCAATCTTGAAGGAAAACCCTTGATTATGGGTAAAAATACACTTTGAGGCAGATCAAACATGAAAACAGCTGTCCTGCTCGCCAACATAGGCAATAGTGATCTTGGTATAGGAGAAGAATCGATTTTCAGCCGCAAAAACGCTTCCTTTACAGGGAACGTATATGAAGATAGCAAAAAGCTTTGGGAATCCGGAAACTATGAAAATCTCGACCTTCCTATTCTGGACCCCACCATCAGGAAAATCAGGGAATCTTTCGACATTCAGGAAATCATCCTTTTCGGAACTGAGCAAGCCACGCATAAGAATCAGGACACGATCTATATTGCTTCAATCGCAAAGGAGATTATTTGTAAGCGCTACAATTTTGATGAAAAGAAGGTTAAAGTCTCAGTAATCTTCGAAAACCCCACTGATTATAAGGGGCTTATGAGGTTCTATCAGCAGGTAGCCAGAAATATTCTGGAAGCAGACCAGGTATTTGTATCAACCACAGGTGCCACGCCTCAGCTTAACATCTCTTTGACGCTCCAGATATCCCGCAAATTTGGAGAAAAGGTAAAAATTGCATATAAGCCACGCTATGGAAATGAAGCATTTATATCCGATACGATTTTTGAAGAAAAGAAAGAAGTCGCCAGGATAGGCACTGCCCAGATAAATTTTGACCTTACAGAATCATTTCCACCGGAAATCAAAGATAAAGAGATTACCAGAGAAAAAGTCTTCAAGGTTCTTGATACCGCTTCCACTAAAAAAGTTGACATTGTATGTCTGCCTGAACTGTGCGTTTGTGAGGATTGGCTTTCAGAAATCGAAAAACGATATCCTGAAATGATTATAATTGCAGGTAGCTATTATGATGAAGAAGGGCATAACGTATGCCGTGTGGTTATGGATTCAAGTAGGGATCTACTTCCTCCCCAGTTCAAAATAACTCCTTCTGAATTTGAAGATTCCAGCGTGTGTGGCGTTGGTATGATGGCGGGAGATAAAATCAACACCTATGACGAAACTCTTTTTGGAAAATTTGCAGTGCTGATTTGCAGAGATTTCGGTGATTTATGTTCAGATTTTAAGAGAAGGTTAGATATTGATATGCTATTTGTTCCTTCATTCAATTCTGCCAATGGAAGGTTCCATCAAATTGCTCACGAACATGTAGTAAACAGCCGTTCATATGTTATCATGTCAAACACAGCAAAAAAAGGTGGAACAGCAATTTTTGGGAGAATGAAGGACAGCTATTTCCCAGGACTGGTAAGCAAAGGATACAAGCAAAAAGACGATAAAACTTTCAAGCTATGCGAATTAAATGAAGGAGTGGAAGGAATGATTATTGCAGATTTTAATCTTGTGTATAAGTTTTTTTCCAAGCCCACACCTATGAATCCAGATGTGGCACCACTTCCGGTGAGTCATATAAATGTAGTAAGTCTTGAAGGAAAAAGTCTTGAAGGAAAAAGCCTTGAAAGAAAAAACCTTGAAGAAAAAAGTCTTGAAGAAAAACTTATGAGTGTAGATAATAATAAACTTGAGGTTAGCCAGACATGACAACAGCTTTTTTTGCTTACGAATATAGGCAGTAGTATGATCTCAGTATATGAGAATATTCAATCTTCGGCCCCAAAAATACTTCATTTACAGGGAAGGAGAAGACGGAATAATCATTGCCGGTTTTAACCTTGTCCATAAATATTTCGCAACACCCACGCCCATTGACCCTGATAAAGCCCCAGATCCAGTCAAAAACATAGATATCAAGCTGATCTGATCTTTTCTTCCCTTTATTTTCTTCCTTGTCCTTAAAAAGGTGTTAAAAGCCCTTTTTCAGGATATTCTCGAGGTAAGAATTGTATTGGGGACAAAAGGATTCATTCCTTATGGGAATAAGTCGGTACTAATCAATCAACTCACATCCAGGTATCCTCCCTTCAGGAAAATCCGTCCTTGGATCTACTTTATGCCTTCGCTGTGGAGATCTCGGCTTCCACTCAATCAGACTCAACTTTCAAAGATGTTGGTTGAATGACCCTCATGCTAGTGAAAATGTATAGTCCCCATAATACAATAATTGAAAACTGGTCCTAATGATTGTGAAAAAAGATAATCCATATGTTTGAATATGGTTTAATCTATTGCTTTTGACCTATTTAGGACAATTTGCTTGACAAATGAGACATATTCATACTAATAACTCCGCTAAATTGCCATAATATGTGAGAAATTATTACAAAAATGCCAGATTTGAAGGTGAAATATAGTCCCCCCTTCAAAATATTGTTATGTCGTGTGGGCTTTACTCACATCGGTTTTGAAACTTAAAAATTGATGAAAGTTATGCAAAATCGCAATTTGTAGGACCAGTTTTATGTATTATTGGTAGTTGTGCTGTATGTTGATGTCGTTTTTGCTCTATCTTTGAAAGTCAAGTCAGAGGGGAAATTGAAGCGATGGCTTCTGAATACGATTGATCTTTATGAAATAATTTTTATTGCATGTGAATTCAAAAAATATGTCAAGGTACTGCGGCTGTAAGGGTGTCATCTGGAGAACTCCTTAAAAAATGGTCTCAATTTCCAGTTTCCAGACCCTCAAGGTACGAAATTCAGTTTCATAATCAATAGGCTTGAATGTACACAAAATGAACAAGTTGATTTCCGCTGATCTACCCCAAGTTCCTAAAGAAATTCTACTCAACGTACATAATTGTACATTATTAAAATATAATATCAACATCAATCGGTTCATTTTAGAAAAATTAATATACCGCTGATCTTTATATACCATAGTGTAACAGGGAGATCAGCGGAAAATGCCTAAATGGGTATGCGGAAAAAATTGCTCTATTTTGAAAACAAAGGCATAATAGGGCTTTTTGAGACCCTGTTGCAAAACAGCTTCCAGCAAAACAAGGATTGAAACAAATTTTTGTTGGATCATGCAATCTCATTAGTGCCGTTGCAAAACAGCTTCCAGCAAAACAAGGATTGAAACATAACTTATTGGTCTGAATCCTCTCAAGGCTTCCCCCTGTTGCAAAACAGCTTCCAGCAAAACAAGGATTGAAACTGACATATTCATTGTCTTCCGTCCCACATTTAGGACGTTGCAAAACAGCTTCCAGCAAAACAAGGATTGAAACTTAGATTTTAATTGTTTTTTATTTGATAAGCCCCTGTCGTTGCAAAACAGCTTCCAGCAAAACAAGGATTGAAACAATATAACAGAAAAGAACAAAATTGGCACCAATCGTTGCAAAACAGCTTCCAGCAAAACAAGGATTGAAACCAAAACAAACAATCATCTTGCCTTTGCCATATCCATTGCCTTGTTGCAAAACAGCTTCCAGCAAAACAAGGATTGAAACTTACATTCCTCGCATTACTTTTCCTTGCCTCTTCTGTTGCAAAACAGCTTCCAGCAAAACAAGGATTGAAACTTTACTTTTCGTATTGCCTGGGCTAAGCCAAATCGAGTTGCAAAACAGCTTCCAGCAAAACAAGGATTGAAACTTTTAGAACCGAGACTGCTTCTTTTTCGGACTCGCCAGTTGCAAAACAGCTTCCAGCAAAACAAGGATTGAAACACGTAAAGAGCGATTTTAAAGATGTCTTTCGGTCCGTTGCAAAACAGCTTCCAGCAAAACAAGGATTGAAACATTTTGTTTTTTTGTTTTCAATGCCAGAAAGTAACTGTTGCAAAACAGCTTCCAGCAAAACAAGGATTGAAACATCACCTCTTCAGGTGACTGTTGGGATTCAGTCACATTTTGTTGCAAAACAGCTTCCAGCAAAACAAGGATTGAAACCCGTGATGCCCGTATCCTTTGCTGAAGTATGTGGGTTGCAAAACAGCTTCCAGCAAAACAAGGATTGAAACACAACTATTACATAATAGTAATATCTGTCAATCCTCCCGTTGCAAAACAGCTTCCAGCAAAACAAGGATTGAAACTGTCGCTTGTTTAAGAAGCTCTTGTGCATCTTCCTTGGTTGCAAAACAGCTTCCAGCAAAACAAGGATTGAAACAACGCAATCTATAGCCAGTAATTAAAGAAGGAAAAGGTTGCAAAACAGCTTCCAGCAAAACAAGGATTGAAACACGAATTGAGTACATTAAACACGCCGAAGAGGATAGTTGCAAAACAGCTTCCAGCAAAACAAGGATTGAAACCCACTTGCAGATATACATACTCCGCTCGCCACCAAAGTTGCAAAACAGCTTCCAGCAAAACAAGGATTGAAACATTATAACCAAGAGGCCACAAGAGATTGCTTCCTTAAGTTGCAAAACAGCTTCCAGCAAAACAAGGATTGAAACCGAGGATACCAAGAACAAAGCACCCATAACTACGACGTTGCAAAACAGCTTCCAGCAAAACAAGGATTGAAACGCCTATATACCCTTCTTCATTTACGACGAGTTCTGCCTCAGTTGCAAAACAGCTTCCAGCAAAACAAGGATTGAAACTAATAATTTAAAATTGTGATAGATTAATTATTTATCGTTGCAAAACAGCTTCCAGCAAAACAAGGATTGAAACGCTTAAGCCACACAATTGGTGGCGAGGTTTTCGTCGTTGCAAAACAGCTTCCAGCAAAACAAGGATTGAAACACTTCTCACCTTTCCTTAATCTACTTCTATCATCATGATGTTGCAAAACAGCTTCCAGCAAAACAAGGATTGAAACTAATTTGGGGGGGTTCATTTCTTAACTCCTTTATGAGTTGCAAAACAGCTTCCAGCAAAACAAGGATTGAAACTACCTGTATTGTTACAGGTTGCGGATCAGGTCCATTGTTGCAAAACAGCTTCCAGCAAAACAAGGATTGAAACTACCTGTATTGTTACAGGTTGCGGATCAGGTCCATTGTTGCAAAACAGCTTCCAGCAAAACAAGGATTGAAACTAACAAAGCTTCCTGCTGTATTTCCAGCCCTTCTAGTTGCAAAACAGCTTCCAGCAAAACAAGGATTGAAACCCAGGGTGGCAGAGCGGTTTTCTGTCGCATTCAAGGGTTGCAAAACAGCTTCCAGCAAAACAAGGATTGAAACTAATAAAAGTATAGGGTAATATTTCATGCTTTTCCTCGTTGCAAAACAGCTTCCAGCAAAACAAGGATTGAAACTGCTCATCCACCCTGGGACTGTCCTGCAACCATCTGGTTGCAAAACAGCTTCCAGCAAAACAAGGATTGAAACAATAAATATCCATCATCAGTCATCGGAACAAATTCCGGTTGCAAAACAGCTTCCAGCAAAACAAGGATTGAAACTTACTATTTTTATTGTGCAGTAACCCCTTCACTGCACAGTTGCAAAACAGCTTCCAGCAAAACAAGGATTGAAACCATAAGCAGAAGTGCAAGTATGGCAACTATTACCAAGTTGCAAAACAGCTTCCAGCAAAACAAGGATTGAAACGTCTAAAACCATTTATACATGTTTTTCTTATTCGTTTAGTTGCAAAACAGCTTCCAGCAAAACAAGGATTGAAACGCTACCTTTCCTATTAGTAGTCGGTCTTGGTTATGATGTTGCAAAACAGCTTCCAGCAAAACAAGGATTGAAACACTCAAAAAACCCATAGGGGGCATCATGTTTTGCAGTTGCAAAACAGCTTCCAGCAAAACAAGGATTGAAACAATTTTATCGTAAATTCTTCGAATGGTGTATATATAGTTGCAAAACAGCTTCCAGCAAAACAAGGATTGAAACTCTAAATGCCATTTTTTGTTCATCATATCTACACACTTTTCGAGTTGCAAAACAGCTTCCAGCAAAACAAGGATTGAAACCAGCACAAGCTCCTCATCCCCCTCTGGAAATACCAGTTGCAAAACAGCTTCCAGCATTCTTTTGAAGAATAAATCCGGAGAAACGAGAAGAAAACCGAATAACTGAATAATCAGCTTCCCGAGAGCCCCACTGTTGAATTTTCTTTGGAAGTCGCTTATGTTCCATCCTCCAAGCCCTGAAACTCGATTATAGAGCCTCTCAGAGAGCCATTTGAAAATAAGATAAAGAACATAGGTTTTGGCTGGTTTAACAGGGCTTTTTCTCCCCCTTTAGAAGCCTTCTGGATACTCTGAAAACCCCTTTCTGTATCCGTCCTTTAGTCTGTATTCATCCTAATAACAAAGCGGTACATATCGTTTTTATAGCTTTTCTTATGCCGATCTGGTAATAGGCAAAAGCTTATATCCTCCCCCTGCGAATAGAAGATTATAGAAAAAAATGGGAAAAGTAATGGGAGTGTGGAATCAAATGACCAAAGGAACATTCGGGAAAACCCGCAGACGTTCAGTATATGAAATGATCTTCGAGAGGCTGCTGAAGCTCGGGATCATAAACGCAGAGGGCAGAATCCTCTATTCGTACATGAAATTCGAAGCAAGCGGATTCATGCCGCTGCATGTGGATTGGATCGATGACGACAAAATATCGATTGCCCACAACGGCATTCAAAACGGGGATGTCATGGCAGATCCGGATATGATCGTCCGCATCGTGCCTGAAATGAAAATGGCGGAAGCTTTGACTTTTCAGAATGACTATCTCGGGATCTTTCAGGAAGTGTATCCTGAGCCGGGGAAGTTCTATCCGAAACTAAAAACAGAACTCAATTCCTTCCTTAACTCATGGCTCAAGAGGGTAATCGAAGATCAGGGGCATGTTTTGACTGTAACGGAACCTCTCTACGGAGAGGAGGTAGAAGAGGAAGAGCCAGACGAAGAGGAGCCAGGGGAAGGAAAGGCAGAGGCAGCAGAGCCGAGGCAGGCAACCCTTGACGGGATTGAGGCTTTCAAAGGCTTCGGGACATAGATGTAAGGAAAAATAAAAGGAAGCAGAAGGGATGGAGAAAAAGGGGGGCGCAGGTTCAAAGCTCTCGAACACGGGGGGGTCTGAGTCCCCCTGTAGGAAGCTGTGCTGCAAACACCTCCTCCCTGTTTCATGCGGCTTGCATGCGTTTTCCTCTACAATCCCTGACATTATCAGGCAGGAAACTGAAGCTGATAACACGTACTAAAAAATAACGGCACTATCCTGAAACCGTGCCAATCAAGGAAATTAGATTATGCCAGAAATACCAGAAGAAACAAAACCCACGATACCCCGTGATAAGAACGGGAGATGGATGGCACAGATCACGCCCGAGCTGGTCCTTTCCCACGTCACGACTGAATGGGCTTCCACCAGCGATATCGCCAGGAAAACAGGGTTTTGCAGCCATGGGGTTATAAAGGTCCTCAAGTCGCTTCAGAAGGCAGGGAAAATCGAAAAAGGCGATTACGGGAGTTTCTTTCTCTGGAGGCTAAAACCGGGTCAGGAGAGGAAGGAAGAGGAAACATGAAGAGGGTCGCTTTTCTAAATCGAATTCTAGACCAGCTTTGAACATCTCGAAATTGATCCGGAAAAATTCCCTTACAGGAACCCTACTGCATCCAGAAGAGGAGAGGGTTATTATGAAAGACAGACCGAAAAATGCCAAGGGAAAATGGATTCGTATATTTACCTACAAGAAAATACTTGGGACGCTATCGGAAGAGTGGAAAACCACGTCGATGATCGCGAAGCAATTAGGTTGCGGGTCAAGAATTGTTCGGGTGAGGCTAAATAAACTGTACGAGCAGGGGAAGGTTAAAAGGATGGTTGTGGGAAAGGCCTATTTGTGGGCTGTCGAGGATTCAGAGAATGAAAAAGAAGGGTTGTGAAAGGAAGTAAAAAAGTAATAGTAGAAGGAGGCTGGCATTATATTTTCGTCTCCTCTAAAATGAGACGAAGACCCCTGTTTTCCTGATCTGAAAGAGCGTTCTTTCTCACACTGCATAACTTTATTTAGTAGTAAAGGCAATTTATTTATGTACCAGTTTCATAAATCGTGTCTTGCCCACCGCCTTTATTATGAATCTGGTTTACTTTTATCCATAAAAGTACTTATTTAATCCGAGACTTCCCTACTCAAATCCCTCTTTTTTGCCTCAGGATTCCCCATTCCTGCAACTTTGCTTCAATCTCTCCTTTTTCCCGGGCACTGAATGTGTTGCGGCGGTAATGACGCATGGAGGTTAAGCTATCGTGCCCTTGCCTTTCGCAGATATCCATAGTCGGAACCTGGGCGGCATACATCCATGATTCAATAGTTTTCCTTGTTGTCTTCGCACTCACTCCGTAAGGGCCTATCCCGACCTTCTGGATCCATCTCTGAAGGTTCTTATTCCAGGTTGCTTCCTGCGGTGGTTTGGGTCCCTGGGTGAAAGCCTTGAAAGTATCCTCAAACATGGAAGGCAAGGGTGTTATAGTCCTTTCCTTCATGGTCCGTTTCCCCTTCTTCTGGGCCTCCTCGGGCAGATGGATAAGGTTTTCTTTCCGGTTGTACCACTCCGGATGATCGTATAACCTCAAAAATTCGATATATCGCAGCCCGGTTATTGTCAGGATCTTAAAATTCGTTACATGATGCTCTTTTGGGATCACGTCTTTAAGCTGGTCCCATTCCTGAGGGGTTAATATCCGAATATTGTTAACGTACCTGTGGAGGGCCTGAGGGTCCTTCTTGAAGCCTGATTTAGGGTACTTCTTGTTTTCCATGAGATCTCCGCATCATATAATATTTTTTTATATTGTTTTATGCATAGATTTTATTTAAAGCTATGTATAAGATGATGAAGAAGTCAAAAATAGCTAAAGAGAAGGTGGGAATTCAGGAAAAATGCATAGATTTTATAGTAAAACCTATGCATAAAAAAGAGCTTGATATTCCTGGAACAAATTTCGAGTCTTTTGGGTTTGGTGTCACCTGATCACCTGTTTTTGTTTCTGTTTTTTGTTTTTGAGGTAACGATTCTGAAACGGTGCGTGAATCGCATAGCTACCTTTCCGCTCTCCGACTCAGCGATCTGCCAGATGGCCTGTTCCCAGGCGGGTCATTGACAAGAGTCGTTGACCAGGACTCAAACCCGTTCTCCTTCCTTTTCCCCATAGTAAGGATCATCTGTAAGATCAATAGCAAATGCATACTTTTTTCCAGGTATTATGAAAGGCTTAACTTGTTCAGCAAGCATAAGGTGATTTACTGTTTCTAACTGCTCTATGTCGATTTTTTTCAGATTATGATGTAACGAGTTTTCGCTGGGTATGTTTGAACCTAGACGTTGAATTGAGTGAATGGATAACTTTTGGATGGCCAGTGACGTTAGAACCTTGAAAAATTGATTAGGGGTTTGGCTTGATCTAATAGACATTGGAACATGCTTAACAAGCAATTTAACAACGAGGGTTATACATTTGGCTCCATCCAAAGTACAAACGTCAATATTTTTTGATTTGTGTTTTGTTTTAGCCATAGGTTGTGAATAAAATAATCCAAATATGTATAATTTTGGTATTATATCGGAAAATCGATGTTAGAATCGCTACTTACGAGTTGGTGAAGTACTGAACAAGGATTGAAACTGTGATACACCATATTTTCCATTTCTGATCTCATCCTATTCGCGATCAAGATCCACTAAAACATGGATTGAAACTTAAGGAAACATTTAAAAGAAGTGATTTTCCAAAGGATTCGCGAGCAAGATCCACTAAAACAAGTCAACATCGTTTGCCTGCCTGAGCTTTGTATGTGCGAAGAGTGGCTGACAGACATCGAAAAACAATATCCGGAAATGATTATAATTGCAGGTAGTTATTACGATGAAGAAAGGCACAACGTATGCCGCATGATTATGTATTCCAATAGGAACCTTCTTCCTCCCCTTCAAGATCACACCGTCGGAATTTGAAGATCCCAGTGCTTGTGGCCTCGGTATGGTACACGGGGAGAAAATCAACATCTATGACGAAACACCGTTCGGAAAATTTGCAGTGCTGATTTGCAGAGACTTTGGAAGTTGCTGCAATGATTTAGATGGAAAACCGGATCTCATATTTGTTCCTTCATACAATTCCGCCTCGGGAGTACGGTGTCCGTTTCGCTCGCTCTGCTCGCTCAAACGGACTTTCCAATGAAAATACCAAAAAGAAAAAAGAAGTTGAAGAAAAGATAAGGAATAAAAAAAAATACCCTCTCAAATGGCAGCGATTTTACCTGCATCTGTAATTTCGTACCCTTTTTCTCCGTCAGCAATGTATCCCATTGACTTGAGTTCACGCAGATGGTTGTAGGTCATACCCTTGGAGATACCGACAGTAGCCGCAATCTGAGGCACTGCAGAAACCCCTTCCTGAATCTGCTCAAGTATGATCTTTTTAGTATCCGAGAGGTTAAAACTCAGCACCGGAAAATCAATAATCATGCTGTCCTCCTCGGTCACGTAAACGATCCTTTGAACCATATCATTCCGCGCATACGCCCCAAAGAGCGCCCCGAACGCCTGCGGCTTCCTCCCCCCTGAGACGTTTACAATTACCTGGTTGCCCTTAGCATGTTCCTCCTCAATGAGGTTCGCAACGTCCTGAGCCACGCGCACGGTATCGTAAAGGGATGTGTACTTTTTCTCGACTTCGAGTATATTTCCAAAGGTCTTCTCGATGGTTTCTTCGGACCGTACTTTTTTCTCGACTGCCCCCTCTTCGCTTATGAGTACGATCTTTGAGGGGGAGAGCCTGGTTATACAGACAATGACCGGTTCAAGGGAATAGATGGTGGATATTAATGTGAGGTTTTTCATTGTATGGTAAATATTGTTGTGTATGCCATATATGTTTTGCTAAATATAGTAGATATGTTTTAGTTAAATAAATATATTTATTAATATATTAAAAATTAGAAAAGTATATATTATTTGTTTAGTAATGAATGTTTAATATTTACAAGATTAGGTATTGGGTATAAAGGCACAACATTAATAAGTAATTAAATTTGATCATCATATGATATTTATTAGGAGTGTGTACATTCTGTGATCGAAACGATGAAAGAAATCGGGGAATATGTGATTGAAAAAAACAAAGGTTCAATCCATGAAAAGACTTTGCTGCGGGATTAAAAATGATTGAAACTATTTGTAACATTGGAAAAATCGTCCAGGATATAGAAGGGGAAAAAGATCTGGTCGATTTATGGCAAAAAGAAGAAAATGGTGATTATGAATTAATTATTGATGTTAATATCTGCGATGACTCTGTTTTCATAGATACAAGGGATTTTGAAAAACAAGTGTTCAGGGATGGACTATTATATACACAGGGAAACTGGTTTGTTGGAGCCCTTATCAAAAAAGATTCTTTAAAAGATAGTAGAATCAAAGATTCATTAAAATTTATTGATATCCCTCTTGAAAGGCTCAACGAAGTCAAACAATTACTGGATTCTAGACTCAAAGATTATGAAGGGATAAATTATGTTGTACTTTTCAAGAAAAACGGCCAAAAACCAATCGATATCTCAAAACAGAAGTTTCTGGATGAAATAGAAAAAAAGGGATTAAGAAAAGGATCTTCACCTGGATTTTGCCAGATATGCGGTCAGCACACAGATGCGCTGTGTGATAGCATCATATATAAGTGCTATACGAATGATAAAGAGATATTTTCGAATACAGAAGGCCTTTCTTACGGCATCTGTAAAAGTTGCATTCAGCACATACTTTTCGGAAAAAAACATGTAGACACGTTTCTTAAGACCTGGTGGGGAGGAAGTGAAATTTTATTCCTGCCTCATGATTATAATGAAGAGATCAAAGAGATCTTTGAATTCTCCAATATTGGAGACGTAAAAGAAGGTCGAAACCTCCTTAAGAACCTTCGTGAAAACGAAGCCGATGTAATGGAAGCTGTTGGAAAGTGTGATACTGAAGTTGATATTCTTTTCATTTCAGCCCCTGCGGGAAAATCTGAATGGAAAATTACCTACAAAATAAGCGATGTAATGCCTTCAAAGTTCACAAAAATTGCAGAATTTGAACGTAAATATAAAACTAAATCAGGAAATCATCTGGCTCTCTGGCAGATACTTTCTAATTTACTTGGGAATTCTTCAAAACCAGGTGAAATATTCAACACAAACGAAGCTAAGAACTTCCTGAAAAACATATTTCATGGAAACAAAATAAACCGGAATCTTTTCTTTTCCCGTGCGATGGGAAAATACAAGCATGATTATTTTGCGGGGTATAAATCAAGCATATTCACAATCCACCGGGTATATAATTTCCTTGTAGACTGCGGTTGCCTTGATAAGGGTTGGAATTTTGTTGAACAAAATGATAGAGGTTACGATATGGCAAAATATGAAAATGTTGAGGAGTTCTTTGAAATTAACAAAGAATTCTTTGATAGTGATGTCAAAAAAGCATGGTTTTTGCTCGGTCGTCTTTATGGAAAGATGATATACGAATCTAAAAAGTACAAAGGTGGAGATGACAAACAAAATACTGAATCTTACCTTGAAAAGAATTTCTTCTTTGGAAGGAAGTATGATTTCAAGACATTTGTTTACTTCACAAACCAATGCTCGGAACTGATGTACAAATATGGGGCACAGAATAAAGGATATTTAAAAGACCTGATTTCTTCCTCAAAAGAGCTTATGGGAATAGGTGATGAGAAATTATCCAGTGACGAAGCTAAATACATTTTCTTCTGGGGAATGCAGCAATGGATTGGGAAATCAAAAGATGATATTACAGATGATAAAGGAGCTGAGGAATAAATGGCTAACACAAGAGAATATTTGCTTATATGGGACAGCACTATGGCAAACCCGAACGGGGATATGCTCAATGATAACAAACCCAGACATGACGAAGTTACGGGTCAACTTGAAGTTTCCGACGTTCGGATAAAGCGTTTTATAAGGGACGAATGGCAGGCAACGGGACACAATGTTCTTGTCCGCACAAAAAAGGATGAGGGCGGAAAGGTAATGTCATGCACCAGTTTGATCAAAGAGATCATGAAAGACTCCGGTGTAAAAGAGGATGATCTGCCTGGCCACCTTTTAAATGAATATATTGATGTTAGATTATTTGGTGCAGTAATTACCAAGCCCAAGTATGACATCACAGGTCCATTGCAGGTCATGTGGAGCAAATCTGTCAATCCCGCAGAAATAAAATTCATGCAGGGTAATTCTGCCTATGCTAGTGGAGAAGGAAAAAGCCAGTCTACAATCTGGTCCAAATACATATCTCCCTATGCACTTTTCAAAACCTATGCTGTTTTCAACGATAACGCAGCGAAGAGACAGGGCATTGAAGTTAGTGAAGAGGACCTCAATGAATTCACTAAAGCTCTGATTAATGGGCTTATCAATTATAGGAGTACGTCAAAAAATCAGATGCCCAGATTACTGGTTGAGGTTGTATACAAAGAGCACAGGATTGATGGTGAACTCAATTACGTTGATGTGAATTTTGACACCGACAAAGAGGAAGTGCGCGACATTTCCCAGGTCACGCTTGACCTTGAAAAACTTTCCAGATATTACGAGAACAAAAAGGACGCAATAGATACCGTACGCATCTACCGGCACGGTAGTGTAAGGGTAGAAAACCTCCTTGAAGATTTTGAAGTAATTGAAATTTAATAACAGAGGCGTTCTTTAATGGATTGCTTGGTTTTTAGGGCAAAAAGTGGGTATGCTAAGTTTAGAAAGCCGTATACCACTACATCAGCTCTTACTTTTTTGTGTATCCACCCGCCAGCTGTAAAAGGACTTATCGGGGCAGTTATGGGTATTGACAAAACAGACCTATATAAAGAAAGCTCCAATTTGAAGATCGGCATCCAGGTTCTTTCTCCAGTTCGTAAAGATATGCAAACTTTGAAGTTAGTGAGCATGAAGGCGGAAAGAGACCTATTCAGTTTCCCGGTAAATGCCGAGTTTCTGAGAGATCCAGAGTACAGGATTTTTGTTTCGTGGCTTCCTGATAAGCTCGATGAACTTGAGGAGAGACTAAACAAGCAACAACCTGTATTTACACCCTATCTGGGGGTAAGTGAATATATTGCAAAACTCAGTTATGAAAGTCGATGCGATGCAGAAATAATAAACAGTGCAAACAGTGTGGAGAGTATAATTCCTTCCCGTTTCATAAATATACAGCATTCTGATTACCGTATATTTACAGATAATATTCCTGTTTGCAACAACGAAAAAAGGGAATATACAGGTTATGAAAAAGTATTATTTGCTTTCAGAAATGGTAATGCCTGCTCTATAAAGGGCGATTTAAAAAGGGATGTTTACGGAATTGATGGAAATGCCGTTTTCTTCTTCAAATGATGGTTTTACTTTAAAATCACATCCTCATCAGTTGCTGAAGGAGCACCTGGAAGGAGTTACTACCATAGCAACTGAGATCTATGGCTCCCAGAATAAAAGCACTGAAAGGCTAGAGATTATAAGAAAAATCTGCATGGCCCACGATTTTGGGAAAGCAACTTCCTTTTTTCAGGAATATCTTGCATATCATGAAGCAAAAGAAAAAGGAGAGAAACGGGAAAAAGATAAACACTTCGGACCGAATAAAAATCATTCTCTTTTATCTGCTCTTTTTGCATACTGGTGGCTTCCTGAAGAATACAAACTGTTTGGTTATTTAATTGTAAAACGTCATCATGGGAGTGTAAAAGATGCCCGAGATGAGTTTAATCTAACAGATGATTATAGCGTTATTGAGGAGCAGATACAGGATATTAAGAAATATAGTCAGATTGAACTCGAAAAACTTTATGGTTTAGATTTGAATGAGTTTTTTGAGTCAATCAATGAAAATAATATCCGTAAAATTAAAAAGCATTTTCGTAAAAGGTGGCAATCAAACAAGTTTTCAATAGAAGACACTTTAGATTTCAATTATTTTTATTCCCTTCTACTCACTGCAGACAAAATGCAGTTGATAGCCGAGTCCCCAAAATTACCGGCCCAAAAACCAAGCTGGTTTGTTGAAAAATATAAGGACCATGTACGTTCCAAGCTTTTGTCGAAGAATGAGGCAATTGCAGATTCCCAAATATTCCAGATGAGAGACAAGATATTTGAGGAAATAAAAAAGGAGCTTGATCTTGTTGATTTGAATTCCGAATACTTTTTTTCGATCAATGTCCCAACGGGTTCTGGGAAAACATTTCTTGCATATTACTCAGCCCTTTACCTTGCCGACAAACTGGAGAAACTTTATGGTAAAGAGTCACAGGTTATATATTCCCTCCCTTACATGAGTATAATTGATCAAAATTATGATGAGTTAATAAACATAATTAAATTTAATCAGGGGATGGACGAACCAAAAGATACAGAAATTTTAAAACATCACTCTCTTTCTGAAATAAAATATGAATCTGATGAAAAAGAATACAAAAATTATGATGCCAGGTTTTGTTATGATAATTGGCAAAGCAAAATTATAACGACTACCTTTGTACAGTTGTTCAACACTGTTTTTAAATTAGGAAAGAACTCCATAGCACACCGTTTTCATCGTCTTACGAATTCAATAATTATCCTCGATGAGATACAGGCAGTGGATGAGAAATATTATCCGGTAATAAAGGAATTTTTTGAATTACTGGCTAAAAAATATAATACAAGGTTCATTTTTGTAACCGCAACAATGCCTTTGTTAGTTGGTACTCATGAGCTTGTACCGGGGAAGAAAACTTATTTTGAAAAGCTTAACAGAATAAAGATTTGCAATCATGTTCATGAGGAAGAATCACTGGATGATTTCAAAAATATACTACTTGAAGACATCGAGGATCAGGATGAAAAAAGTATTTTGATCGTACTGAATACAATCAAGTCTTCAAAGGAAATATTTGAATTTCTTCAGGAAAATACTGACAGGACCTGTCTTTATCTTTCAACCGAAATATATCCAAAAGCAAGACTTGAAAAGATCAATTTCATAAAAAATAGTCCTGAAAAATTAGTTGTTGTTTCGACACAGCTAATAGAAGCTGGTGTTGATATTGACCTTGATGTTGTTTACAGAGACTTTGCCCCTCTCAGTTCGATAAACCAAACTGCAGGAAGAGCTAACAGAAATGGGGTTGGCCGGGAACCAGGGGAAGTTCATGTATATAGGCTAAAACATGAAAAAACAGGTTCTTATTTTCATAATTATATATACCCGGCATTTTTGACCGATATCACCCTGGATATTCTTGGGGATAAAGAGGAAATCCAGGAAAAAGACATCTATTTCCTGAATGAGGCTTATGCAAACAAAATAATTGAAAAGGTTAGTCATGATATCTCCGCAGAAATGCTTGAACACGTAATGAATTTTGATTTTGAAAAGTTAAGGGATTCTTTTGAGTTGATAAAAAAAGACTATGCCTTTAAGAAAGACATCATTATCGAAGCAGACCCGGAATGTTCCCAAATTATTGAAAAACTCCGGGAGATCAAAAAGAAAGGGAAAGTAGCTAAGAACCCCTGGGAACATAATTTTGAGATTAAAAATCTATTTCGTCAACTGAATCGATATCGAATATCTATTAACGAAAAAACTTATTTAACAATCCGTGATGACCTTCATGAAATAGAAGGATTTGACGTCGAATATCTTCCAATGACTCAAGGTACCAGACAACTTTATTCCGAAGATAGGGGTATCATTTCAAACACCCCGAGTATTGAAATTTTTTGAGGTATTCTTTTGCATATAGATTACAGCTCCGTACAGTATCCCGATGTTCGTCTCCATATGCGTGATGGTTCAAAACTTAGAGGTTTCTTTGCAAAAAAATATTCTTTTGAAGAACTAATGCATAATCATGGGGAAAAAGGACCGATTTACAGGTATCCTTTAGTTCAGTACAAAGTCATCGATGGCATACCTACTCTTGTGGGGTTGGGTGAAGGTGCAAACCTTATTTTGGACATTGGTATTTGTGAGGAGGAAATAAATATTGAGGGAACCCGGTTTTGTCTAGAGAGAGCAGAAATTAATACCGAATCTATTTTTTTTGGTGTTGGTAACGAGATTAATGAATATGTTTTCAAAACTCCCTGGTTTGCATTGAATCAAAAAAATATAGATAAGTATAATGCGGCGGATGAAATCGAGAAAGACGACTTATTAACTAAAATATTGATAGGAAACTTGCTTTCCATGGCTAAATATCTGGATTGCCGGATTGAAGATAAAATTAGAGTTAAGCTGGATGTCAAACCAATAAGAGTAAATTTCAAAGGTAAAACAATGGCTGGATTTAAAGGCGGGTTCAAATCCAATTTTAATCTCCCTGATTATGTAGGGATTGGAAAATCCGTTTCCAGAGGATATGGTTCGATTAAAAAGCGATAAAAGGGGATGGTGGCATACAACTCGTAATCAACACCCGTGGTTCCTACCTGAAAAAGAAAAACAACTGCTTCCTGGTCAAAAACGACGACAAAGTCTTCGAAGTCTCCGAAAAGAAAGTGGAGAGCATCCTGATTACGACTTCGGCTACCATCACCACAGACGCCATAAAATTTGCCGTAGAAAACAATATCGACATCGTTTTTCTGGACAAGTTCGGGGACCCATATGGCAGAGTCTGGCACTCAAAACTGGGAAGCACAACGTACATCCGGAGAAGGCAGCTTGAGATATCGGATGAGCCGGAAGGTTTCAAACTGGCAAAAGGCTGGGTCATACAAAAGGTCGAAAATCAGGTCCAATTATTGAAAGACCTTAAAAAGAACCGGCCTGAGCAAAAGGAAGAACTCGAAGCTTACATTTCTGACATTGAAGACCTGAAGACCCAGCTTGAGGAGCTTGAGGGAACTCTTGAAGGGAAACGCAATAGCATAATGGGACTTGAAGGGATGGCTTCAAGGCACTATTTTGAAGCCCTTAACTTCCTTATGCCTGATGATTGGAAATTTAACGGGCGGAGCCGGAACCCTGCTCAGGACGGGTTCAACTGCCTTTTGAACTATGGGTATGGGGTCCTCTATTCAAAGGTTGAAAAGGCCTGCATCATAGCGGGGCTTGACCCTTATGTGGGTTTCAACCATACGGATAATTACAACAAAAAATCTCTAGTTTTCGACCTGATCGAGATGTATCGGGTCTATGCGGACAGGACAGTATTCAATCTATTTTCAAGGAAACAGGTCAAGGAAAGCTTTTTTGATGAAATTCCTAAAGGCATGACCCTAAACAGAGAGGGTAAAGCCGTACTCATAACGGCAGTAAACGAAACTTTTGAAAAAAGCATTACATACTATGGCAGGAACATAAAAATTGGGAACATAATCCAGTTTGACTGCCACAGGATAGCAAACAACCTGATAAAAAAGTGAAAAAACAAGAAAATAGAAAAAAGGTGAATAAGAAAGCAAATCAGAAGAAGAAGGCAAATCAGAAGAAGGCAAATCCGGAGGAATTAAAACTGCTTGTCTGGGTAATATACGACATCACGGAAAACAGACCTCGCCAGAAGGTCAGTGACTGCTGCAAGAGTTATGGGCTTTACAGGGTCCAGAAAAGTGTATTTCTGGGAGACCTGAACGCAAATGAAAGAGATTCACTGGCAGTTGAATGTGAAGAATTGGTTGATACCGACAGGGATTCAGTATATGTTTTCCCGATGGATGAACAGTCATTCAAGAAAGTCCAGCTAATCGGGCAGGCTTTTGACAAAGAACTCGTCAGTGACGAAGTTATTACAAAATTCTTTTGAGGAACTTATGCAGGCTGCAGGAGAAAACCAAAAAGAAGCTCTGGAAGGGACCTTAATCACGATTTCAGATGTGCTAGAATACCTGTTCTGCCCCAGATTCATCTTTTATATGTATTGCCTTGATATTCCACAACACGAAGAAAAACGCTTCAAGGTCCAGAAAGGCAGGGAAGTGCATGAAACCCGAAAACTCACTAACAGGGATCATACGAGAAAAAGGTTGAACTGCAAAAGAAAAGAGAGCGAAGTATTCATAGCCTCCAGTAAAAACCACATAAAAGGAATCGTTGATGAAGTCCTGTTTCTGGAAGACGGAACTGCAGCTCCCTTAGAGTACAAATTTGCCGAATACAAGGACAAGATATTCAAGACATATAAAAACCAGTTGATCCTGCAAGCCCTTTTAATCCAGGAAAACTATAACATAGAAGTAAACAGGGGATACATCTGCTTCACTCGAAGCAACAACCTGGTCAAAGAAATTGCCATTAAACCTTCCGATTTTGACAAATCCCTGAAAATAATACAGGAAATCTTAGACGTAATGAATAAAGGCGTGTATCCAAAAACAACAAGATCCTCAAGAAAATGCATAGATTGCTGTTATAGAAATATTTGTGTTTGATGCTATTTTTCATGCCACTTTTCTTCCCTATATAAAGGATTTGATAAATTACCATCAAGAATTTTGATGCCAAAAAAGAAGGTTTAATATACCTTATTTACCTAAAAAGAGGTAAAAACTTGCGGTGTCCGTGAGCAAAATCCACTAAAACAAGGATTGAAACAAATCACTCCAAGTAATAGGGAACCTGGCTCATGACAGTCCGTGAGCAAAATCCACTAAAACAAGGATTGAAACCGATTGTCCTGATTTTTTTGATCCTGACGACGAGGGTCCGTGAGCAAAATCCACTAAAACAAGGATTGAAACACACCTCATAAAGGATGATGATTATTTACAAATTCGGTCCGTGAGCAAAATCCACTAAAACAAGGATTGAAACAAAAATTAAAGGGCCGGGATTCACTCTTCTTTGAGTTGTCCGTGAGCAAAATCCACTAAAACAAGGATTGAAACTTTACGCTTCCGACTACCTGTGCCTGGCGGATAACAGTCCGTGAGCAAAATCCACTAAAACAAGGATTGAAACAAATATACTGAATCGGGTCCCCACGTTTCATGATCTGGTCCGTGAGCAAAATCCACTAAAACAAGGATTGAAACTTGCGCTGCCGGTTGTGATTGTGTAGGTGTTGCCGGGTCCGTGAGCAAAATCCACTAAAACAAGGATTGAAACTTCTTCTTCTTCTTGGAAATCGGTATCGCATTTTTCGTCCGTGAGCAAAATCCACTAAAACAAGGATTGAAACTATGATCCTGTAACTGAGCCCATTTTTGTGTCGTATGTCCGTGAGCAAAATCCACTAAAACAAGGATTGAAACTCATTGGTAGGACGATAGAACTACTCGAAAAATACACGTCCGTGAGCAAAATCCACTAAAACAAGGATTGAAACGATCAAACTGAAATATAGTCGGTCGATTTGTTCCTCGGGTCCGTGAGCAAAATCCACTAAAACAAGGATTGAAACGTGTCCCGGTGGCTTTTGTTCCTGATATGCTTTCGGTCCGTGAGCAAAATCCACTAAAACAAGGATTGAAACCGAGCTTGATGCTTTCGGCGGTCCGGCCGTCCGTGTCTGTCCGTGAGCAAAATCCACTAAAACAAGGATTGAAACATTAATAATGTCTGACGTAACTAAACCCAAAGAAAAGTCCGTGAGCAAAATCCACTAAAACAAGGATTGAAACAGGAGTGTGGGAAAGATGGTCAGCAAAGAAGAATTAGTCCGTGAGCAAAATCCACTAAAACAAGGATTGAAACACCACCCAACCACGGATAAAATTAAAGCAGATTCCAGTCCGTGAGCAAAATCCACTAAAACAAGGATTGAAACTGATGTAACATAACGTAAATACCGCCGCCACTAAACAAGTCCGTGAGCAAAATCCACTAAAACAAGGATTGAAACGTCTTGGTCAACTGTTCACCGAACGCAACAATGTTGTCCGTGAGCAAAATCCACTAAAACAAGGATTGAAACTTTCAAAAACGAAAAAAAACAAAAAAAAGCACCACGTCCGTGAGCAAAATCCACTAAAACAAGGATTGAAACCAAACCCGCTTTTTGCTGCTGGTATGAATGGGGGTTGTCCGTGAGCAAAATCCACTAAAACAAGGATTGAAACATAGCTGTTGTTTGTGGAACTGCTGTAATCTATCCAGGTCCGTGAGCAAAATCCACTAAAACAAGGATTGAAACATTATGTCCTTGGTAATTACGTGGACTCCATGGAGTCCGTGAGCAAAATCCACTAAAACAAGGATTGAAACAAGACGTGCTCGGGATAGTTGACCCCCGGGCAATTAGTCCGTGAGCAAAATCCACTAAAACAAGGATTGAAACAAAAAAGAAAAAAGTAAATTAATACTTTATAATTTGAGTCCGTGAGCAAAATCCACTAAAACAAGGATTGAAACAATATTCAATGGATGTTTTTGCAATCCCTCCGATTAGTCCGTGAGCAAAATCCACTAAAACAAGGATTGAAACCAGCAGTTCGGACATATTAGCCTATTACTACGCAACCGGTCCGTGAGCAAAATCCACTAAAACAAGGATTGAAACTTTCGGGGGTTTCCAGGATAAAGACCATGGCATGAGATACGTCCGTGAGCAAAATCCACTAAAACAAGGATTGAAACTCAGGGCGTTCCGGTCCAGTTTGACCCCCTGTTTTTGTCCGTGAGCAAAATCCACTAAAACAAGGATTGAAACCACGGGGGAAGAGGTTATTAGGATTGCAAAGGGGATGTGTCCGTGAGCAAAATCCACTAAAACAAGGATTGAAACATACTGTTTTTGTCAGCGTTGATAAAGGGGCTCTCGAGTCCGTGAGCAAAATCCACTAAAACAAGGATTGAAACATTTTCCTTATTGTTTCCGGACTCATAAGCCGCTCGTGTCCGTGAGCAAAATCCACTAAAACAAGGATTGAAACCCGTGTCCACTGAACTTAGAAACTTTGTTTTTTCTAGTCCGTGAGCAAAATCCACTAAAACAAGGATTGAAACTTTCTTGATAGAAAGCCCATTAGGAATCATTACAGCCGGTCCGTGAGCAAAATCCACTAAAACAAGGATTGAAACCCTGTCTCCGGAGTTCGTCTGAGCTTTCGACTTCTAGTCCGTGAGCAAAATCCACTAAAACAAGGATTGAAACATTGGTTTTATTATCACTTGGTAATGTTTAGGTTTTAGTCCGTGAGCAAAATCCACTAAAACAAGGATTGAAACCCACCCCCACCGATGTACCATGCACATTATCAGGAAGTCCGTGAGCAAAATCCACTAAAACAAGGATTGAAACTTATGACCGTGCAGGAATACGTATCCCCATCAGTGTCCGTGAGCAAAATCCACTAAAACAAGGATTGAAACTATGCCCATCTTTGATCAAAAAACCATCAAATTTTCGTGTCCGTGAGCAAAATCCACTAAAACAAGGATTGAAACATTAACATCAAAACCGACTGCTTTCAATCGGTTTTGTCCGTGAGCAAAATCCACTAAAACAAGGATTGAAACACCTCACCTCATGTAAAAGTCGGCACGGTACTAGCAAGTCCGTGAGCAAAATCCACTAAAACAAGGATTGAAACCACTTTGCCGGGTTCCATCTGTCGCCGCGTATTCTTGTCCGTGAGCAAAATCCACTAAAACAAGGATTGAAACTCCCCTATACTCAATAAAATATAAGGTGAGGAAAATGTCCGTGAGCAAAATCCACTAAAACAAGGATTGAAACTCTCCACGCCTTCCAGCGGTACTTCGTATTCTGTCCCGTCCGTGAGCAAAATCCACTAAAACAAGGATTGAAACTCCATTCGTTTTGTTCAGGTTCAATTGTAATTTGTTTGTCCGTGAGCAAAATCCACTAAAACAAGGATTGAAACTCTTAGTTGGGAAACTGACCCTAAATTGTATGTGAAGTCCGTGAGCAAAATCCACTAAAACAAGGATTGAAACATCTATTATCCCTAATTAAAAACTGTGCAGAAGCCCGTCCGTGAGCAAAATCCACTAAAACAAGGATTGAAACCATGAGATTGTTTTCAATTTCATTATTTTTCGATATGTCCGTGAGCAAAATCCACTAAAACAAGGATTGAAACTTTGTTATGTTTTCATTGGTATCTAAACTCATTGTTGTCCGTGAGCAAAATCCACTAAAACAAGGATTGAAACATATAGACTACCGGGTTTGTGATTCCGTCGGTGTCCTGTCCGTGAGCAAAATCCACTAAAACAAGGATTGAAACCTCTATTGTATGTACTTTTCAATATCTCTTTTTCAGTCCGTGAGCAAAATCCACTAAAACAAGGATTGAAACCTGTCACAAAGGCGTAGAACAGTTCAGTGACGGTCATTGTCCGTGAGCAAAATCCACTAAAACAAGGATTGAAACTATGAATGTCTCATAATGACGTATGGGTAATGTATCGTGTCCGTGAGCAAAATCCACTAAAACAAGGATTGAAACACCTGCCTCCATGCCATCCGTCCGATCTCCCAAACGGTCCGTGAGCAAAATCCACTAAAACAAGGATTGAAACCATGTCCTTTGCTGTTCATCACTGCAATGAGAGCAGGTGTCCGTGAGCAAAATCCACTAAAACAAGGATTGAAACATCCGACGCTCAACACCTGGCAGCCCTCTTGATCTGTCCGTGAGCAAAATCCACTAAAACAAGGATTGAAACCCGCAATGCCTGACCGTAGTATGGACTTGCAAACCGGGTCCGTGAGCAAAATCCACTAAAACAAGGATTGAAACTGAAATTAATCCGGATGGGTGGAACTATCTTGATTCGTCCGTGAGCAAAATCCACTAAAACAAGGATTGAAACTGGTGGACATGGACTTCTGAGAAGCCCTTCATAATCGTCCGTGAGCAAAATCCACTAAAACAAGGATTGAAACTTATGGGCTCGGGCAAATCCACAAAAGCCCCTTACGTCCGTGAGCAAAATCCACTAAAACAAGGATTGAAACCCTGTCTTCGGAGTTCGTCTGAGCCTTCGACTTCTATGTCCGTGAGCAAAATCCACTAAAACAAGGATTGAAACCTCGTGTACTTCGTCATGGTTTCAAGGATTGCGGCTTCAGTCCGTGAGCAAAATCCACTAAAACAAGGATTGAAACCTTGCTAATTTCAAAGAGTACACTGATTATGAATCGTCCGTGAGCAAAATCCACTAAAACAAGGATTGAAACCCATAGTTCTCAGGGAGTTGAGCCGTAGCTATCCTGGTCCGTGAGCAAAATCCACTAAAACAAGGATTGAAACCGGGATGATAGAGGCATAAAAATAATCGGAGTTAGAGTCCGTGAGCAAAATCCACTAAAACAAGGATTGAAACTTTTTTTGTGGTCTTGATATTTCAGTTTTCGACGTTGTCCGTGAGCAAAATCCACTAAAACAAGGATTGAAACGCCATGTTTGCGACTCCGTAGTTTTGTCTTGTTACGTCCGTGAGCAAAATCCACTAAAACAAGGATTGAAACTTTATCACGGCTACTTTTCCCCACGGGATGCCTGCAGTCCGTGAGCAAAATCCACTAAAACAAGGATTGAAACTCCTGTCGGTTTTTGTTATGCCCGTGAATGATTCGTCCGTGAGCAAAATCCACTAAAACAAGGATTGAAACGAAGAGAGACAGAACCGGTAGAGAGAAGATACAAGTCCGTGAGCAAAATCCACTAAAACAAGGATTGAAACTAGCCTGAGCGATCCCGGGGAAACTGCCGGGGACGTCTGGTCCGTGAGCAAAATCCACTAAAACAAGGATTGAAACATCAAGAGTTGAATCGGTATACGTTTCGACATCCTGTCCGTGAGCAAAATCCACTAAAACAAGGATTGAAACTTGCCGGGGTCCTGGCTATGTGCTCCGGAGTCCTGGGTCCGTGAGCAAAATCCACTAAAACAAGGATTGAAACCCACAGCATTACATTCGCTCAACCCCAAAACGGCTTGTCCGTGAGCAAAATCCACTAAAACAAGGATTGAAACTGTAAGCTACAGGCTGCCCTGGTCGCTGAACATAAGTCCGTGAGCAAAATCCACTAAAACAAGGATTGAAACAAATTAACAACTACGGAGGACGGACTAAAAATATGTATGTCCGTGAGCAAAATCCACTAAAACAAGGATTGAAACAAATGTCCTGCTGTCGTATACTAAAATCGAAGGATTATGTCCGTGAGCAAAATCCACTAAAACAAGGATTGAAACACGATCAAAGACAGAATCCTGATTAATTTGGTCGAATTGTCCGTGAGCAAAATCCACTAAAACAAGGATTGAAACACCCTGAAAAAACAGGTTAACGTTCTCGATCTGGAGTCCGTGAGCAAAATCCACTAAAACAAGGATTGAAACGCAGTTGTCCGCCTTTCAGCAGGCAAATTAGCAACTGTCCGTGAGCAAAATCCACTAAAACAAGGATTGAAACCAGGCAGTCAAAAAGCAACCCTCTCATTAATGGCACGTCCGTGAGCAAAATCCACTAAAACAAGGATTGAAACCCTATCTCCGGGTCCTGGTATTCACAGAAGCAAAGCGTCCGTGAGCAAAATCCACTAAAACAAGGATTGAAACTACTTATGCAATTATGGTGAAATGCAAAACATTAAGTCCGTGAGCAAAATCCACTAAAACAAGGATTGAAACTTCCACCCTGCACGATGTCCGGGCAGATCACGAAGTGTCCGTGAGCAAAATCCACTAAAACAAGGATTGAAACGAATCTTCGGATGTGAACTCTGAGAGTTCCCCAGTGTCCGTGAGCAAAATCCACTAAAACAAGGATTGAAACTTATCGTCATGCCGGTATTTGACCCGGCGTTAGATGTCCGTGAGCAAAATCCACTAAAACAAGGATTGAAACCTATTCATACAATGCATACAACAAATCCAGCGACGTCCGTGAGCAAAATCCACTAAAACAAGGATTGAAACACCGTTGAAGAGTTTGATAAATTTTTAAATGGTATGTGTCCGTGAGCAAAATCCACTAAAACAAGGATTGAAACACTCCTAATGTGGCATCTGCTGTGCCTGTGTAGGCAGTCCGTGAGCAAAATCCACTAAAACAAGGATTGAAACCCTAATAATATACGTGTTTTTTTCTCGTTTTTCGTGTCCGTGAGCAAAATCCACTAAAACAAGGATTGAAACTATCGAAGTCTGGGTCCAGTATGTTTGCCAGGTGGCTGTCCGTGAGCAAAATCCACTAAAACAAGGATTGAAACGTTTTGCGGCGGCGTTGGCTGCTGTCTGTGTTGGTGGTGTCCGTGAGCAAAATCCACTAAAACAAGGATTGAAACTGATTGTAATATAAAGCAGTTGGCTTTATTGAGCTTGTCCGTGAGCAAAATCCACTAAAACAAGGATTGAAACATAGTGGCTTTGGTTTTTCTGAGCGTGTGAACTGCCGTCCGTGAGCAAAATCCACTAAAACAAGGATTGAAACTTTTCGGAGGTTGGCGGGGTTGAATTTGTTGTGGAAGGTCCGTGAGCAAAATCCACTAAAACAAGGATTGAAACAAATACCGAGACATTGCAATTTCAATGTTTTGTATTGTCCGTGAGCAAAATCCACTAAAACAAGGATTGAAACAGCAATATCGTAGGGGAAAGGGATTCTAGGATGTATTGTCCGTGAGCAAAATCCACTAAAACAAGGATTGAAACACCGGCGCTCCCTGATGTCCGGAACCAGGTCCCAGGGGTCCGTGAGCAAAATCCACTAAAACAAGGATTGAAACAATCTGCTATATTGGGAGTTAGACCTATGAGCAGGGTCCGTGAGCAAAATCCACTAAAACAAGGATTGAAACCGATTCAATGTATTCTACTTACGGCCCGGCTTTCTTGTCCGTGAGCAAAATCCACTAAAACAAGGATTGAAACTACCTAAAACGGCAACCGAAATATAACGGGGGTAAATGTCCGTGAGCAAAATCCACTAAAACAAGGATTGAAACTTTGGTCTTGTTTGCTGTTTGTTATGAGTGGGAAGGTCCGTGAGCAAAATCCACTAAAACAAGGATTGAAACTCGATTGCGGTCTTTTTCGGGACAATGTGGGTATGTCCGTGAGCAAAATCCACTAAAACAAGGATTGAAACACTCTGTGTGCTCTTTGATCTGTTCAATTTTCCTTATTGTCCGTGAGCAAAATCCACTAAAACAAGGATTGAAACTGTAGTCACCGAAGCCGGTTATTGATTCCTGATATGTCCGTGAGCAAAATCCACTAAAACAAGGATTGAAACATATTATGTGACCATTTTAAAAGATATGGAAGTGGTCCGTGAGCAAAATCCACTAAAACAAGGATTGAAACAAAAGAGAATTGCAGCATTTGGAAACTTTTGTCCTGGTCCGTGAGCAAAATCCACTAAAACAAGGATTGAAACTATTAATTATTGTATTTTCTGCTGGATGTATTTCAGGTCCGTGAGCAAAATCCACTAAAACAAGGATTGAAACTCTGTTGCAAAGCTTCCGGGCGTCACACCTTTGGGGAGTCCGTGAGCAAAATCCACTAAAACAAGGATTGAAACTAGTTTTCGGCGCATCTGATGACCTGATGGAGTTCGTCCGTGAGCAAAATCCACTAAAACAAGGATTGAAACCTTTTTCCACTCCATGCTTAATATATCTGTTATCCCGGTCCGTGAGCAAAATCCACTAAAACAAGGATTGAAACATTCATCGTGGAAACGCTCGCAGATTTTGTTCAGAAGTCCGTGAGCAAAATCCACTAAAACAAGGATTGAAACCTCAACTCATCGAAAAAACCGAAATATTCAGCAACGGTCCGTGAGCAAAATCCACTAAAACAAGGATTGAAACTCATGGCGGGGCTCTCAGCAGGACAGAAGACAACAGTCCGTGAGCAAAATCCACTAAAACAAGGATTGAAACTTCGGCGCTGTCAACGGCGGTTAAGAATTCCCCATTTTCGGCGGTTTAAAATTCCCCAATTCACAATCCTTGAGAAAAGTTCGAGGATTGTGGATCATGCTGAAAATGGAGGATTGGTTAGTGATAAGAGATTATAATTCACGAGGCTTGAACATAAGTGAAATCGCCAGAAAAACAGGACATGATCGGAAAACTGTGAGGAAATATCTCAACAAGAAGACACCTCTTGAACCCCAAAAACGTCCGACAAGACCGAGCAAACTCGATTCCTTCAAACCTCACATACTCAAAAAGCTTAGTGAATCCCCCTATACCGCAGCTCGCCTCTTTCGCGAAATCAAGGAAATGGGCTATGAAGGTGGGGAGACCATCGTTAAGGATTTTATAAGACAGATCAGACCTAAACAGGGAGTAGATGCGGTACTCCGCTATGAGACAAAAGCTGGTGTCCAATCCCAGGTTGATTGGGGAGAATTAGGAACAGTTGAATTCGATGGAAAACTCAAGAAGCTTTTCTGTTTTAACATGATTCTTGGATACTCCAGAATGAGATATGTAGAATTTACACTGAGTATCGACACACCTACACTTATTCAGTGTCATTTGAATGCGTTTCAGTACTTTGGTGGATGGACACAGGAGATCCTGTATGACAACATGAAACAGGTTGTAATCAGGAGAGCATTGAAATCATCTGATTCAGAGTGGAACCCTCAGTTTGAGGATTTCTTCAAGTATTACAGATTTATTCCTCGCTTGTGCAGGCCATACAGACCTCAGACGAAAGGGAAAATTGAAAGCACTGTTGGATACGTCAAGAGGGATTTCTTCCTTGGAAGAGAGTTCAGTTCCCTTGAAAGCCTAAATGTTCAGGTTATGGGATGGTTAAAGAGAGTGAATTCAAGTGTCCATGGAACAACTCATGAAATCCCTCTTGAACGCTTCAAGGAGGAGAACTTGGCCTCTCTGGATCAGGTTCCCGCATACAGAGTTGTTAAGGAAGAGACCAGAAAGATTTCAAGAGACTGTTATATTTCTTATCTTGGAAATAAATATTCTGTTCCTTACAAGTTTGCAGGAAGAACTGCAGAGCTTCATATATCAGAGGGAAAGTTCGAGGTTTGTGTCGATAACGAGTGCATTTGTGAACATGAGATCCTACATGAATACGGTAGTGTGATCAGGAGAAAGGAACACTTTCAGGGACTCCTGAGTGAGATTCTAAAAGAGAATTCTGCTTGCAGAAATACTTCAAAGCCTCCAATGAAGTTTTCAGGCCCAGAAGTGGAGAAGAGATCTCTTGAGATCTATGAAGCTTTTAGTCAAGGAGGTTCAGTATGAACAATTTCACATACGAAAGGCTTCACAATAACCTTCAGTGTCTGAAACTGGATACCATTGAAGAGATCCTGGACAACTATCTGGAACTCGCTGCAAAAGACAGCAAGACAACAATGGAAGTTCTTGATCATCTGCTTGAACAGGAAAGGAAACACAGGGATGCTGCGGCAATTAACAGAAGGATGAAAAGTGCAGTATTCCCTGTAAAAAAGACTCTTGAGGAATTTGATTTCGAGTTTCAACCGTCCGTTGATAAAACTGTGATTAAAGACCTTTCTACTTTGAGATTTGTACACAACACTGAAAATATTGTTTTACTCGGTCCTCCTGGAGTTGGGAAATCCCATCTTGCAGTCGCTCTTGGAATGGAAGCCGTGAAAGCAGGTTTTTCTGTTTACTTTGTCAATGCAGGCAACCTTATAGAGAGATTAAAAAAAGCAAATCGGGAAGGTGTATTTGAAAAGAAGATGAGGGACTTTACGAAATACAAACTACTGATAATCGATGAAATGGGCTATCTTCCTTTTGATGAAGAAGGAGCACATTGTTTATTTCAGCTTATATCAAAACGTTATGAGAAAAGCTCAACTATCTTTACCTCAAACAAGTCTTATGGAGAATGGGGTGAAATATTCCAAGACCATGTAATAGCGGCGGCTGTACTTGATCGTATACTCCATCACTGCACAACAATCAACATCAAAGGAGAAAGCTACAGGCTTAAGGAGAGGAAAAGACAGGGCATAAAAACGGTAATTCCATACACCTAATTCTACAGAAGTTATTGAAAAATTAAGCAAACTTTATATCAAAAGGTGGGGAATTTTAAACCGTCCGAAGTGGGGAAAAGTAAACTGCCGTTGACAGCGCAAGCTGGAACCTGAAAAGCCATTCAGGAGGTCCGTGAGCAAAATCCACTAAAACAAGGATTGAAACTCAGGGCCTGCTTCAAGTGGACCAGTCACTTTGATAAAGTCCGTGAGCAAAATCCACTAAAACAAGGATTGAAACCACAACGCCAAAAGCTGATGTAGGCACGAATTACCGGGGTCCGTGAGCAAAATCCACTAAAACAAGGATTGAAACAAGATGATGGAAGCAGGCTCATAGATGATGAAGGGGTCCGTGAGCAAAATCCACTAAAACAAGGATTGAAACAAAAACTTGGTCGATTGATCGAGGTAATAGAAACAAGTCCGTGAGCAAAATCCACTAAAACAAGGATTGAAACGCTTCGTCGATCGTCAAATACTTGGTAGTTTTCCCTATGCCTCTGTTTTTCCCCTTATACTTTACTAGTAAATGTCTGCCTTCGCCTAATACAGCTGATATCTGAGCCTGTATTTGGCTAGGGTTTTTATATTCTTTGTCCGTGAGCAAAATCCACTAAAACAAGGATTGAAACCCTTCCACCTTTGTCCGGGTCGCCTGCTTCAAGTCCCGTCCGTGAGCAAAATCCACTAAAACAAGGATTGAAACCTCGTTTCCGTTATCGATGAAGTCGCTGGTCATGGTGTCCGTGAGCAAAATCCACTAAAACAAGGATTGAAACATCGTAATGCTCCAGCTATTTGTATTTCTCTCAGCCGTCCGTGAGCAAAATCCACTAAAACAAGGATTGAAACATGAGGACCATAGCCATACATGCTCCAAGGGCTATGTCCGTGAGCAAAATCCACTAAAACAAGGATTGAAACCTTATTCTCTCTCTCCCCTGTCGTATCACATGGCTTTGTCCGTGAGCAAAATCCACTAAAACAAGGATTGAAACTCAAATGAGCCCCGAATTGTCACAACACATATAGCGTCCGTGAGCAAAATCCACTAAAACAAGGATTGAAACTTGTACGTTCTCTTCTATTCGTGTCTTACATTTTTGTGTCCGTGAGCAAAATCCACTAAAACAAGGATTGAAACAGAAATTCAATTACATTGGTGTAAAGATTTCGCTGAGTCCGTGAGCAAAATCCACTAAAACAAGGATTGAAACAAAGTCTTCAAGTAGCTCTTTATCCCAGTTTCTAAAGTCCGTGAGCAAAATCCACTAAAACAAGGATTGAAACTTATATCACCGGTCCGGGGGTGAGAGTGATTCATTAGGTCCGTGAGCAAAATCCACTAAAACAAGGATTGAAACTCTGATATGTGTTTTGACGCGGGCGGGGTAAACTCGGGTCCGTGAGCAAAATCCACTAAAACAAGGATTGAAACCTGAACTGTTCCACTGGCTGGTGGCGCTGAGCTTGTGTCCGTGAGCAAAATCCACTAAAACAAGGATTGAAACTATGTTTTGGGCTATGGGCTGCCGTAACTGGACCTGGTCCGTGAGCAAAATCCACTAAAACAAGGATTGAAACAATGCTGTAGATATGGGAACGTTCCCGCCGTCTAGGTCCGTGAGCAAAATCCACTAAAACAAGGATTGAAACCGATACATCTTCCGGCACTTTCCAATATTGGAAAGGGTCCGTGAGCAAAATCCACTAAAACAAGGATTGAAACGTATACCTGATTCCAACCAAAACCGCCGCCGTGGCTGCGTCCGTGAGCAAAATCCACTAAAACAAGGATTGAAACTATTTGCATGATAGGTCATGAAATCAGGATGGTAAAAGTCCGTGAGCAAAATCCACTAAAACAAGGATTGAAACCTTTTGGCTGTAGTGTACATATAGTTTCCAATACGTCCGTGAGCAAAATCCACTAAAACAAGGATTGAAACAAAAGTCGAAACCCGCTTATGCGGTTTTCTCTAAATGTCCGTGAGCAAAATCCACTAAAACAAGGATTGAAACATGAGACCATGAAAAACGCCGGGGTATCTGTGGAGGGTCCGTGAGCAAAATCCACTAAAACAAGGATTGAAACTATAATCTTTCAGTTTTTGGAATATTTACACCTACAGTCCGTGAGCAAAATCCACTAAAACAAGGATTGAAACCAGATAAATTTGCAGTTTCAACCCTAATAAAGCAGTCCGTGAGCAAAATCCACTAAAACAAGGATTGAAACCTGAAAAAACATAATCGAAAATTCCATTCTCCGCGCCGTCCGTGGGCAAAATCCACTAAAACAAGGATTGAAACTTAAAGCACCCTCGCAATGCCTCCTGCCCGGTATCGTCCGTGAGCAAAATCCACTAAAACAAGGATTGAAACACGATCTAGTCAAACCGAGACTCCCGCAGATGATGACCGTCCGTGAGCAAAATCCACTAAAACAAGGATTGAAACAAAATATCGAGGTAGGGCGCGGACATGTGGCGAGCGTTGTCCATGAGCAAAATCCACTAAAACAAGGATTGGAACACATGCATCCTCATTCTAATTTTTCTGAAAAAGCCGTCCGCCTCGCTTCGCTCTTCGGCCGGTGAGAACTCCGGTACCCGAAAAGCAATCCAAAAAAACGCACTGATTTCTCCAGTCCGCCAGTTACACAACCGCCGCCAGCACATCCTCATGCCCGATCATCCTGCTGACGTGCCCTTTTCCTCTCGTATCTTCAAACTGAACTATGCACCAAGATCTGAAGAAAAAATACAGCCTGAGGTAGTGGATTCAAAACGTCAATGGATATACGAAAAAATTAACCATCCCCAGAAATATCAGGACCTCCCTCATCCACCAGGGAAAGAACTGGTCAGCGGTGAATCTGCGCTTTACCTGGGCCGTCACAATACCGCATCGAGTTGGTTAATACGGATTTATCCGAGATTCAGTTTGCCCATCGTTTCCTTATTCCTGCTACTCAAGGAGAAAAGTGAGAAGAGGCCTTGCGGGAATGGTATATCAGCAGAGCCAGAGAAAAAAATTGTCCCAAGGGTCAAGCATCACACTCGCGAACTAGGGGTCGATTTTGCCGAGGTCAAGATAGTCGACAACTGCTACCGTTGGGGATCCTGCACCGTGAATAATAACGTTAATTTCAACTGGCGGCTGATAAAGGCACCGATGTTCGTCATTGATTATGTTATCATTCACGAACTTGCCCATCTCATTGAGCCCAACCATACTCCTAGGTTTTGGAATATTATTCGTGCTCAATCTCCGACAATGGAAAAGGCAAAGGTCTGGCTGAAGGAGAATGGACAACTGCTGGAACAGATGATATGAAAGCTGCTGGAGAGATGGATATATAATCAGGCTCTACCCCAGACCACTATCTCACCGAACATTAATGTGACAACATGCAGTTCCGTTTCATTTCACTAGGGTGACACACAAGCCACACAAGCAACTTTTATGAGTACTTGCCCATGTCTCTTCCGGTATCCGTCAAAAATCGATTACAGAGCTTCCTCGGAAGCCATTTTTCCCGCACCCACCCAACAAATCCCCGATCACTCCATCCACCCGGCCAACCTTCTCTGAATCTCCTCCTTCTCTTCCTTCGTGAAAGCCAACCCCTGATAATGCCGCATAGAAGTAAGAGGATCATGCCCCTGCCTCTGGTAGACCTCATATTCAGGAATACCTGCCATAAGCATCAGGAACTCCGCAGGTCTAGGTTGCTTTCATGCCTTAAAAGGAGAGAGAGCCCCTCAAAGAGTCATCCTTCAAACTTCGATTTTTGTTTTAAATTCCCTTTCGAATTCATCCCAGGTCACGACCCCAACATCCCTGCCCCAGCAGTCAGGATGAATCCAGAAATTACATACTTGATTACGATCTGCTTCCCTGGTTTCCGGATCTTTAGGGAAATGCTTGCAATCTGCAAAACAGGGCGTTTCAAAGCCGGATTCGCCCAACCATTGATCCTGAGCATAGCAGTTTAAACCCCTGACCCTCTGCTTCAGCCCTCCCCAGGCCAGTATACCCCCCGTTCTTATATTAATGCCGCTTTCAACCTTGCTGGATAAATGCTTACTATTCACTTACTATAGTATGTAAATAAGTAGGACACTAAACTATTAATAGATTTTCATACTATAGTAAGCACAATGGGCGAAGGCGGAAAAGACAGGATCACGGTCACAGTGAGTCCTTACATAAAGGAAAAAATGCAAAAATACGTAGGGAAAGGAAAAAAGTTCTCTAGTGTTTCCGATGCTACAAACACGGCTCTAATCGAACTATTTTTCAGGATAGAGACTCTGGAGAAGGGCGATTCCAAAGAAAGCGAAGGTGAGGAATGAATATGGATTTGAACATGAAACCCCTGACGGCCCCGATCCTGAACCCGTTCCCGAAAGGAGATAACTTTTTGACTGCTCCTGCCAGTATTTCATTCAAAAAACGTGGCGAAACAACCGGGTACCAAAGCAGTGTAAACTGCAAAGGCTATGCGCATCTTGGTTTTGATAAGAAGGGAAGAATATATTTTTCCGTTATCGGGAGCACCTATAACGATGATTTCAGGGTAGTGGTTTCGAAATGGCATCTCCTGCAAATGCTGAAATTCCACCTGACACTGAGGCCCATCAGAAAAGTCAATGACTCAAAACTCTGGCTGAATGAGCGGCAGTTGAGCAGGTCTGAAATGGATAAGATCGATCTGGAATCCATATCGTTCAAAGAGCTCTCCGAAGCTCACGAGGAGGTCAAGGAGAAGCTGGAAATCTATATCACGAGAGCTTCCCCGGAAGGAAAAAAGAAAGCTGAAAGGCAGCTCCAGGAGCTGGTAGAACTCCAGTGTAAAATAGAGGTCCTGGCAGGAATAGAAAAAACCAGGGAGATTTTAGTACAGGATTCCAAAAGCGAAATAAAGAAAGGAAAAGGTCAACAGAAGGAACAAAAGTTGCCAGAGCTTCCGAAGTTGCCAGAGTACCCTGAGTTAATGGAAATCACAGGGAAATGGAAAAGAAGGGAAAAGAAAAAGCCTGTTTAAAAGCTATTAGCCCTTTATCAGATTTAGTTTTCCCAAAAGATTTCCTGAACCCTGAGAGCCGGAAGCATTCTCCTTGCCATGTTTTCTCTTTTCTGACCTGGGCACGGGATCAGGGTTTGATGCCGTTGCTCTTCTGCTGGTTTTCGATGAAGGAATAAGCTCATGTCTGCGGAGGACTTCTACGATTTTACTTTGTACTTGTGTGTTTGATTGGAAACTTTCCTGAAGCGCCCTTTGGTTAACATATAATTCATTTTGCTGTTCGGATATTATTTTCTGATCAGTTTCAAACGATTTCAGGGCCTCACAGACCTCCCCCACGACCACACGGAGGCTGTGGAGCTCGGACTTATCTCCCATTTTCGAATACTCAACAACCTTCCTGGATCTGCATTTAGAGCACACAGGCCGCTGTGCTCTACTTAAATAAACACGTCCGCAGGTCAAACAGTAGACCGGCCTGATTTCGATTTCATTTTCCGGATTTGGTTTTTGTCCTGGCATAAAATCACCGATGGAATCTTTCGAATAATATATTGACTGAGGTGGCAAATAACTTTTGGTAATAAATGATAATGTGTGCGAATGTCCTCGAATAAACGTGAACAATTGAGAACAAATTGATGTATTTGGGGATTTGCTGCGAACAACTGGTAACAACTGTAAACTAAAGCATGGAACAAAATAGCAATAAATGCGAACTAAGAAAATTACCTACGATGTTATATATATTTATATATGCTCTTCTTGAGCTATACTAGTCGGGGCGGCGGAACTGCAGCGAAAAATTTCTTGGCTCCTAGAAAGGAAAAGCGAATAGCTGGAAATTTTAGATTTTACTGTTTTTTCTTCTTTTTTATGGGAGTGGCGCTGTATCTTCCCATCGCTATCCTTAAAACACTCATTTGATCTCGTTTTGGAATAATAAATCAAAAATTTAAAATACACTGGCTCAGCACCTCAGTCCCGGCGGCTGAAGTACGCTTCGGGTCTTCGGACTTCACCGGAGTTTATTCCAACTTGCGGTGTAAAGTGATAAGTAGAAAGTGATTACAATTCTCTCAGAAGACGGAAGCCAATGTCGAAGCTGCAACAGTCGGGGAGAACCCTGCTGCAGTCTGCCGATCGGCAGCTATCGGCGTTGTCAAACCAGCTGCCCCCCCTCACTACCCAGGCAGATATATTTCCCCTAGCACTTCCATCAAATGGTGCACTATCATAATTACCATGCCCCCTTCCCTGACACCATTCCCACACATTTCCATGCATATCATAAAGATCCCAGGGATTGGGCTTCTTGTGGCCAACTGAATGAGTCTTCTTATTTGAATTATCCCGATACCATGCGTAATCCCCAAGTTTCGATTCGCTATCTCCAAAGTAATAACCTGTTTTTGTCCCGGCACGACAAGCATATTCCCATTCAACTTCAGATGGCAGACGATACTTGTTTGTGCTTTCCATTCCGTTGAGCTTTTCAATGAATTCCTGAACATCATACCATGATACTTTTTCAACGGGTAGATCATCACCTTTGAAATGTGAAGGATTACTGCCCATTACAGCTTTCCACTGTTTCTGGGTAACCGGGTATTTGCCAAGGTAGAAAGATATCCCAATCTTTACTTTATGAATTGGATTTCCGGTATCATATTCATTTGAACCCATCATAAACTCCCCGACAGGAATATGCACAAACTCAATACCATGGCAGGTCAGGGTCTTCGGAGCCTCTAACTTCCTGGCTTCTCTTTGTTTCCGGAGCTTTTCTGCTTCTTCCTCCTTCTGTTTCATTAACCTTTCAAGCTCCTGCCTTAACTTTTCCTTTTCTTCTTTCTGCTTTTCCTGATGCTCTCTTTCCTGACGCAAGCGATCTTCGTTTTCCTTATGTCTCTGAAGCTCTTCAATCTCTTTCCTCAAATGGTTCAGTTCTTCCTGCTGCTTGCGGAAAGTTTCAGACTCGCCAACATCGATTCTAATTCCCGTTTTCATCTCTGGAGGAGCTCTCCCCGCTCTTCCAGACGAGATGCTGGAATGCTGGATCACACTGTCCTCGACAATAATGTTCGTTGAACACCTTCCGTCCATATCACAGTGGTCCAGAAGGTTGCTCCGCTGGATAATGGAATCCTTTATAGTAAGATTGGTAACGTTGCCCCTGCCAGTTGCTCTGGTTTCAAGGCTATTTTTCAGGTTGCGCCCAACTTCAGCCAAAAAACCGGTAAGGGTTTCAGCCCTTTCAGTTGTGACAAAGAGTTCTAAGCTTTGCTTTTCGAATCTGAGAGAGATTTTTATTACAAGGTTTTCCTGATGAACTTTGGTTTTCCCGTAATACCAGATTTCACACTCTTTCCCGTCCTTCATGCGGAAGGTGCGAATATGCCTGACATCGTGCTTCTCGACAACTTCCCTTGCGATGTGCACGAGGCTGGAGATGTCGAAGCCATTCTGGATATTATATACCTTGCTGTCCCTGCTCGGAAGCACTTCGATGAATTCCTTGAGCCTGCCTACGTTAATGTCGGAATCGGTGTACAGGATCGGGCAGACAACACTGACTACCTTAGGCTCCATGAATGCCGAACCAAGCCTTCCGCCTGCATCCCTGTACGTAACCTGGCAATTGATCTCGGTGCCCCTTGAACACATAAGGGGGTCAAAATAGACAGCAACGGACTTGGATTCCCCACTGTGGATGTTTCCCAGAAAAATCTTGTCATTCTTCAGCTGAAAGTCCGGTTCATGTCGGTCGATTCGAAGCAGGGCTTCTTCAAAATAGAAGTCGAGGATGACGTCTGCTATTATTGAAGGCGATTCATTAGTAATAGACATCTTGAAGCGGATGAAGCCCTGATAAAATTCAGTTTCACGGGTAATTCGAAGTGGTGGATTCAATGATAATCGCCCTCATGGCATTGGAATTGAAGCTTGATTACAAACTGAAAGCCAGGATACTATTTGCTCAATCTTATGAAGTAATTTTCGTTTTGAGTTTGAGGGGAATGTCATCCTGTTAGCCGTGACGTGCCATGCCTACGCTGTCAGAGGCTCACCCTGCCCATCTTTTTGATGACTCTTGTATTTTACCCCGAAAGAATTTATCGGGCACTTAAAGGGGTTCTACATGCCTACAAACATCCTTGAGTGCGGGATCATCTACAAAATCGCAAAGATCTTAAGAAGAGGGTAAACCCATGACCTATGAGTTTTCATAATACGAAGACTCCTTTCCAACTACTCCTCAATTGACTCCTTTTCGACCCGTATCGTGGACAGAACAGTTTAGTTTACCACAGTTAGGGCAAGGAAATTTGGATCCTTTCTTAAAATCGATCCAGATATCAAGTTGTTTTATGTCTGGATCAAAATCGATATCTTTAATGTACCAAGGATCTTCAATATTCAAAGCTTTCTGGAAAAGCTCTTTGTAAATGGTGAATCAAACCCCTATAAGTATATGAAGGAAAAGGTTAATCTCTAAATTATATTCGTGTCAATATATATTAAATTTCAAATACAAAGTAGCGAAGCGTCATCATTTATTACCTTAGAGGATCTATATGTGAATGAGGGGATTGTACAAAAGATGAAGGCATAAATTTATCATCTCATACGCCAATAAAAGAGTAAGGCTTTTAACTGGGGGTGTGTCTCCCTCCGGCGGCTCTTGCTTTTTTTGGTTTGGAACCTACTTTTTGTTTCAATGAATATTGAAGTAATTTTTCTCCAATTTTGTTTTTGTTTTTGTTTTTGTTTTTGTTTTTGTTTTTGTTTTTGTTTTTGTTTTTGTTTTTGTTTTTGTTTTTGTTTTTTCTATAGTTTGCCTCAGCCAGATCCTTTTTCCGATAAATTCCTCTCTCTTCTGTAGTATATTTCTTCCATCAATAAACTACTTATTATAGGATTGGTCTAATACTTTGTTGGTTAATTGATGTTAACCTGCTGTACAAATATTCGTGGAAGAGGTTGAAGTAAGTGGATTCCTGGATGATCAATCTCCTTCTGTTTTCGGACAAACGAAGGGATTTTCTTCTATTGTTGAAAGATGGACCCAAAAATATTGATGTGATAGTGGACGAACTCAAAGTCCCTCGTAATTCTCTCCTACCCCAGATCAAGAAACTTAAAGAAAAAGGGTTGATTGTAAGGGATGGGGACGATTGCCGCCTGACCATTCTCGGGAATATCATTGTCCGTAAATTGCAGCCACTTGTAGATGCGGCTTTAGTCCTCGATATCGATGAATATTTCTGGGTAAGTCGGAAACTTGATACGCTTCCCAGCTGTTTTTTGGGGAGGGTTGGGGAGTTAAAAGGCTGCTGCCTGGTAGAACCTGAACCTGAACATGTATTTGACCTCATTCCCGAAATCGTATCCGCTTTCAGGGAACCTTCCCGGGCTATGATGCTCTTTTCTTATTTCCACCCCCTGCTTCCCTCCTTTTTCCTGAATGTCGCAAAAAAAGGTATTGAGTTCCCCCTCATACTTAACAGGGGGGTCTTTGAGAGGTTTTTGACGGATTTTCGAGACGAGGGTGAAGAAATCCTTAAGCATGAAAATGTCAATGTCTTTGTTCTGGAGGACAATGCTCTGGAAGTTCCCTCCGTGGTTGCGATCTCGGAGAGTACGTTGATTCTTGGGCTTCTCAACAAATGGGAAAGGGCCGACCGTCAGTATGTGGTAAGTTGCAAACCCTGCGCCGTGAAGTGGGGGGAGGAGTTGTTTTCCTTCTACAAAGAACGAGCCCGGAAAGTCACTTCCCTGGAAGAGCCGGGTCTTTGTGATCCAATTCCTCCTGAATCTGCTCAAAAATAATCTGGTTTTCTTTAGTTGATCTGGCGATCCTCAGTTTGATCCTGTGTTCCACAGTATTTCCAGTGGTTCGGATTATTTCGTTTCTCAGGTTTTTCAGTGGTTCGGATTATTCCGTATCTCAGTTTTTCCAGTGGTTCGGATTATTTCGTGTCTCAGGTTTTTCAGTGGTTCGGATTATTCCGTGTCTCAGGTTGTTAGTGTATCGGGTTGACCATTGCTTAAGTCACTCCCGTTTTCTCCGCTTCTTTCCATCCCAGGTCCTTCATTTTTTCGGAATCGTTTTCTTTTACTGTCACTATGTAGAAGAAGGTTTCATCGCAACTGTAAGCAAGTTCACAGGCTTCAATTCTGATAACATCGATGATTTCTATGTTGTATTCACTGCCATAGTAGGCGGTAATCAGTTCTTTTTCCGTGGGTGCCTCTATATACTGGATATTTCCTTCGGCGTACCACCGGTCCCAGGGGTTGAGTATTCCCGGGATCGGCTCAAACTGCAGTTCCACGAGTGGTTCTTCCCCTATCTCTCCCGCAGTTCCTTCCTGTATCTCTTCACCTGTTTCCTCGTCTTCTATTTTTTCTCCATCTTCTTCTTCTTCCGGGATTGCGTTCTGTTTTTCCGCACAGCCTCCCAGAGTTATCAAAAGAAAAGAAATCAAAAGCAATCTCAACGAATACGAAATGATTTTATTCATCGCACTCCTTCCCCCTTGTAAGTCTTTTAATCACATTTATTTCCCCTGACTTATAAAACATGCTGTGCGTTAAGAACCAGTTCTTGAAAAGAATTTTGGTATTTCCATGAAGCGAAACTCAAAAGAGTGGAAGGAAAAAAGGGCTGAATTCCTCAAAGAAAAAACCTGTGCCTGGTGTGGCTCTTCAGAAAATCTGTGCTTGCACAACCCGCAGGCAGTCTCCAGCTCGCCTGGCCGGATACGTTCAGAGATTTACGGCATCGCCTACGAGCAGTTCAGGGAAATCTACAGGCAGAAGTATCAGAAATTCGAGCTCATCCCTACTGGCAAGCACCGGCACAAAAGCCATCCCAACTGGCACAAAGCAGCAACAGTGCACAGAGCCGAACCTGATCATAGTGACCTTGAAGAGCAGTACAAAGAAGTCCTTATTAAAGACGTTCAGGAAGGCAATTTCAAAAAGCTCTACAATGAATGGCTTGAAGAAAACCGGATTAAAGAGTTGATCGAAGAGGAAATAGAAAAAGCCAGGGAAGAATGCGAGTCTCTGGAAAATGTGGTTGTCCTCTGCCGGCGCTGTCATTTCGCAAGCTTGAAGGGGATGGACCTCTGTCCGGTGTGCAGAAAAAAATACAAGTCCTTGCGGTACGAGACCTGTTTTGACTGCCTTCCTGTGGGGCGGAAGAAGGAGATTCTGGAAAGGCAGGTGGAACTGGAAACTGAAGGGTACGTTTCTGAAAGCGGAGATGATATTAAAAATGAAAAATCCTGATTAATGCCCAATCATTCGGTAACTGCCAACTATCTCACGCTAAAGCAAAAAAAGGCTTCCTGCCTGTTACGTGTGACTAATGTAGTTCTGCCGGGTCCATCTTTAACTAAAAAATATTTGTTTTTAAATTCCTCTTCTTTCTATCCCCTCTCTATTCCTTTTCCTATTTCTACTTCTATCATTTTTTTCTATTTTTACTTCTGTCTTTTTTTCCATTTCCACTTCTGTCTTTTTTTCCATTTCAACTTCTGTTATTTTTTTCTACATCTATTCCTTTTTCTATCTCCTCTTCTATAGTTTTTCTTTCTTTACTTCTTCCTTCGGTCATCTCCTTAACCGGGAGCATACCTCCCGGTATGGGTAATCTTTATTTTTCAAAAAGTTGGGTTTTTTTTCTTTAATGGGCTTCTTCAATACAGTGCCCAACCGCTTCCTCCGCAGGCCCTGCAGATATCGGTGCCCAGGTATCCCGCTCCACCGCAGAGAGGACAGTTTCTTGCCGGCTGTGCAACCAGAACCGTGCCACTTCCCCCGCAGGCTTCACAGATCCTGCTTCCCGTATGCCCTGCCCCTTTGCAAAGGGAGCATGTTTCAGGGGCGTAATCTGTATCAATATAGAGCATATTATCACCTGTGATGGTATACGGTCATAGCAATAGCCGACGACCATCATAATATACAATTATATTTATATATTCATTGGGATTTTATTCTATTAAAAGACCGCTTTTTATACATATTTTTAGCCTTATGGGATAAAAGGGCTTTCATTCTACTTAAAATGAAAAATATTATAATCTGATTGCCGGAATTTCGACTTTTTTCGGAATCGAATCCCTCTCTTCTGTAAGTTTTTAACATATTTATATTTTCTAATTTATTATTCTATTCTAAGTAACCACTTCCAGAGTGGGAGGTGCCTGATTCCTTCATTTTCTTTTTCAATATCTTTTGTAATCAGGACCAGTTCTTTAACTGCCGGGCCGAATGTCTTTGCAAATCCAAGCAGGGCTTTTGTCTCAGCTTGTTCGGGCCTGTCTTTGTAGGATACGTTTATTGCGCAAAGGGAACCGTTTTCTCTTCTGATGACAAACTTAACTTCTCCCCTGCTGCCTTCCCAGTAAGATGGTTCATACCCCTTGCGCTGAAGTTCCATGAAAACAAGGTTTTCGGCAAGCTTCCCTTCAGACTCCGAGCTTATGAAGCCCGCGGCATTCCTGAGTCCATTATCGATACAGTATATTTTTTTGTTTTTTCTCCCTCCGACTTTTCCGGAAGGGCTGAAGTGCTGAGCCTCTAAAAGGAGTTTCGCCTGTTCGGCATAGTAGATATATTCTTTCAGGGTGGAAAAATCCAGCTTAAGGGACCTGCCAAGTTTTCTGTATGAGTAAGGTGCAGTGAAATTGGCCAGGAAGTGGTGGACAAGTTCCTGCAGTACCCTGGCATTTCTTACTTCATTCTGGAGGACAATGTCCCTGTACATGATACTGTCAAAGTATGCCAGCAGGTGTTCGGTTTTGAGGTTTTCGTCCTTTTCAAGGGCAACCTGGGAAAAGCCCCCTTCATGCAGGTAAACTTTCAGCAGGTTCATTATCCTGTACTTGCTTTCTTCCAGAGCTTCCGGGTTTTTCAGGGACTCTTCAAGGGGAAACCCCCTGAAAAGAAGGTATTCGGAAAAGTCGAGGGGATATATGGGGACTTTCCGGTAGCTTCCTCTCCCCATGAGGGCTGAGAGTTTGCATTCAAATAACCGGGCCGAAGAGACTGAAAGGATGATCATGCACTCTTTTTTGCCTTGCAGCACCTGGATTTCCTCTTCCCATCCCTGCATGTTTTGGATTTCATCAAATATCAGGACGGTGCCTTTTTCGCTGCAAATGTCCCTTTTATACGTTTCCAGGACATTTCTCAGGGGATTTTCAAGAAAAGCAAACGTGGGGTTTTCAAAGTCGACAAAAAGAATTTTTTCCGGGGAGATTTTCTCCGCTTCCATCAGTTCCCGGACAGTCTGGTACAGCAGGGTCGTTTTTCCCGAATGTCTGATCCCGTCCAGGACAACGAGTTCGCCGTCTTCCAGAAACTCCATTATTTTTGTAACATACTTCTCTCTCTTGATACCCTTTTTAAATTCCCTGTTCGCCCACCAGGGGTTTGAATCGGTGAGAATTTCCACCAGTTCAGGCATGATTTTTTTATTATGTCATAATTGTACATAAATTTGCTGTAAGAGGGGTTGTATTAATTATTTGCAGGTTGCAAAAAGAGGGTTGGATAATTGCTGTGAATCGTTTTTCGCATTTTTCACTGCAGGTCCAGGTTTTATCCGATTAGCTGTAGTTTTGTTTGATAAAATCCATGAAATTTGATTGCTTTGTTAAATTCTAAATCCCGCAAAACTGGGCAATAAAAACAGATTAGTTATTCTCTCTGATAGTTTAGTCCTGTCAGTGCTCGCTGGTCAATACCCTTGCCATAAGTGACTTTTTCATGTCCACCGCGTCATTCGGGCAAAGTTCTCTGCAGCAGTAACAGAGGATGCATTTTTCTGGGTTGATCCGGTAGCTTCCGTCTGTCAGCTTCTCCACAGCCTGCGGAGAGCAGTTAAGGTAGCAGGCCCCACAGCGGATACATTTTTCCTGATTGATCCGGGGCCGGATGGTGAAGAGTTTTCCGAAATGGCGGGTAAGGAAAGGGGGGGCTGTGCTGATACCACCGCTCGAAGGTTTGAATTTCATTTTCACTTCTTTTAGCGGGGTTCCCACCACAAGGGGGCAGTGGTTCCCGAATCCTTTTTTGAGGGCTCCGGCGGTTGTGGGGATTTGAATGGGGTCAAAACCGATCATTTCTGCGGCTATGATGTCAAGGGCTACGCAGTCGGAGCTTGCCAGAACCACGCCTGAATTTACGGTTTTTCCATGGGAAGGACCTTTTCCTTCCATCCCCAGGATTCCGTCCATAACTGCAAACCGGGGTTTGATGATCGAGTAAATGTCTGCAACAGCTTCCCCGAAAAGGTCCCGTTTGCCAAGGAAGTGTGCTTCTTTTCGTGTGTTCAGGGGAAGCGCCCCAAAAAAGTTCTTGACTGCCCCTGTATAATAGGTAAGTTCGTGAGTCTTGAGTTTCGGGAGGGAGATGACAACATCGGCTTCAAGGACCGGTTTTGCCAGGTAGAGTTCCGAGAACTGCAGAGGATCCGGGACCTTCACCTTTGTAAAACCTGCGGTTTCAAAATTAACTATTTCGGCTCCGGATTTTAGGGCTGCTTCTTCGATCCCCGAGGCTTTCAGGGCTTTTGCAGTCGCTCCGGGCCTGGAGATTCCTGCTCCGTCTCCGACTACCGGAACTCCACCTGCCTCGTACACTAATTCGCACATTGCGGCTACTATTGTGGGGTGGGTAGTGACAGCCGCTTCCGGAGGGCTTGCTGTAAGGATGTTCGGTTTCAGGAGCACCTGGTCTCCGGGGGAAATTATATCGCCCAGCCCACCTACGAGGTCTACAGCTTCAACTATGGCTTTTTTTGCATTGGAATAATCAGGGCAGCGGACTATGGAGACTTTACTCATGTTTGCAAAAATTGGTATTATTTATTTTTATGTTGTCTTCTCTACTTCAAAAACTTATTCTCAAAAGCTTGCTTTTTAAAACTTGCCTTTAAAAACTTGCCTTTAAAAACTTGCCTTTAAAAACTTGCCTTTAAAAACTTACTTTTTCCGGTAATCCCCAAACCCATTTTATACGTCTTTATTCCCTTTTCATCCCTCTATTTTCTCAGCGCATGATTTCTCTTTTCGCTATCTTTCACTTCTCCATCACAATACTTTTGTAAGATCATATTTTATCTCTTATTCATTATATGATTACAATATCCTGAATACTGCAATCTTTGGGATTTCCCACCTGTCATGGGGATTTCTTCTTATTGAAAAGGTGAAGACAATTATGCTTGAAATCTATTGTGATTCTTCCTACAACGAAAATGAAGACTCCTATATCGGCTGCACGGTTCTCAGAGGTGGCAGGCAGATCCACCAGTCCACCACAAGGGTTCCCGCAAGCCCTGAAAATAACCTTGAATGCGAGCTTGATGCCCTGGATTTTGCCGTGTCTCTTGCCAGGATTTTTTGTGGAACTGATAAAGAAATCTTCATTTACAACGATTCTACGGAAGCAGTAAGGGCTTTTCAGGCTAAACGGGTTGAAATCGAAAAGGAATTCCCGGGTTCCGGAGTCAGCCTCAATTTTGAATATATTCCCCGGGAAAAGGTTCATCAGGCAACAGCAGATAGCCTCTCCAAAAAGTTTCCTGTATTTTTCCTGGATGTCCTATCCTTTGAAGTTGAATCTTTTTCGAGGCGGGAAGATATCCTTTCCGACATTGCTCGAAACGAGCGCAGCGTTTTCTACCTGGAGAAGGTGCCGGAAGAATCAACGAATAAGAAGACCTGCTACAGGCTGGTCATCCGTTCCTTTAAAAAGATTCTTTCCGATGACAGGCTTTATCCGATAAAAAAGGGTGGTCCGGGAACTCAGGTCCGGGCCGCCGAACAAATCCGTAAAGACCTCTCTGACCCTGAAATCCGCTCCGATCTTGAAGTAAAAGGGGTCAGGCTTGAAAATTCTTACTTCCTGCTTACGGACGAGACCTGGGGGCTCCGTGGGACGGACAACCAGGCACAGTCTATCCTGCCCACCACAGTCCCTCACAGGATCATATGCGACGAGGTGGACCGGTCTCCCGAAAACCTCTTCATGAGGGCTGAACGCTTCAGCTAATTTCAATAGCCAGATTTGTTTATTCTCAGTGGTTAACCCGGCGGGACTTAATTGCTGTACATACTAATAAACAGAAATCCCAGAAACCCTATAACTCTAAACCCTATAACTCTAAACCCTATAACTCTAAACTCATAACCCTAACCACCAAAAACCCCAAACCCGAGAAATCATGAAATCCATAGATTACAAATTGCAGCTTTTGCTTACGGTTTTTATCAGTTCCCTGCTCCTTGGAAACATCCTTGGGAGCAAGTTGATCAGTGTATTTGGCATTATAACCTCAGTTGGCTTTTTCGGATACCCCGTGACTTTCCTCATCACGGATATTGTGGAAGAGGTTAAAGGAAAGGAAGTCACCAGGGTTTTCGTGCATGCCGGATTCCTGGCCCTTTGCATCGCAGTGTTTTTTGTCTTTTTCAGTACTAATTTTCCACCTGCTGCCCAGTATACGAGCAATGAAGCTTTCAACAATGTTTTTTCAAGTTCCCTGCGGCTGATAGTGGCAAGTCTTATGGCTTTTCTCATAGGCCAGTACCACGATCTCTGGGCTTTCAACTTCTGGAAACAAAAGACAAACGGAAAGCATCTCTGGCTCAGGAACAACCTCTCAACGATCGTTTCCCAGTTGATCGATTCCCTGGTGTTCATGTTTGTCGCTTTCTACCACCAGACCCCGGAAATGGGCGCTGCCTTTGTTTTCTCCATGGCTATGCCTTACTGGGTCCTTAAAGTTGTCTTTGCTCTGCTCGATACTCCCTTTGTGTACCTTGGGGTCAGGTGGCTTTCATCTGATGTTGAGGACAGTCTCTCGGATTCAGGTGATTCCAGGGGAACGAGAGTTTCCAATGGTTAAGGCTGTAAAGGGGGAACTTAGAACCGGGTCAAAAAGAACCTGGTGAACTACCTCTCCCTGCCTCCTTAGGAATCGAGGAAGGGGACTTCCCACCTTCGGAGTTAAAAAATTTTCAGAATAAGCCGTTTAAGGCTCCCCAATATTTATAGGATTCCCGCCCTATGTTATATTGGGGGTGCTTACACAGTGGTAAAAGAGCCTGAGATTAAATTGGGGGGAGTAGAGGTGGCAGTTCATTCTGCGCAGAAAGAGGCGCCTGAAAAAGGCGCAAAAGGTCCGGAAATGGGTGGAGATAAACCGGAACCCCTGAAGCCAGGAGGGGAAGAGTTCTGCAAGTCCTGTCTTGATATGCCTGAAGAGCAGCGTAAATCCATTATTCTGGAAATTCAGCAGCTGACCGAAAAGATCCTGAGGGCCCATGGACTGGTCAAAAAGCTTGAAGACCTGCTTAAAGGGGAATGGTTTCTGAAACTCGGAAAACCCGGGTTTTCGAAAAAATTCGTAGCCGCAAAAAACGGGGAGGAGATTTTTGTGGGGCTTTACAGTTATTCTAACGGGACACCGATTCCTGATCCGAACCTTGTTTTACTTTCCCAGTACGGCTTCTGGTATCCCCAGCGGATTGAGGAGCAGTTTGATGAGACTGTCTGTTCCTTCTTTACGGGAGCTTACGGGGATTACGAGTACCTGAACGTTATCCCTGAAAACGTGGTAAAATTCCAGGCTTTCCAGAGGGATTTTTCAAAAGTTCTCGAGGAACACGGTTGGGATAGGCCGGATGTTGAAGTAATTGAAAAGATCATGCCCAAAGATTGACCATTCTCAGGACTGGACACTCTCAAGGAAGCTCATGTTCAGGAGATTATCATGCCAGAGGAATGGTCTTACTCAGTGCATGATTACAGGGCCTGGTCATTTAACTTGTGCTGGAAGCCCTGATCTTTATTTTTTTCCTTTTTTCTTTCCTCTTTTTGTATTTTGCCTGCAGGATCTTTTTCCATTCAGAATATTTTGACATCCGGGATTTTTTACCATTCTGAATGTTTTACCTTTAAGGTTATTTTTTCCTTTTTACCTACGGAACATAAATTGCCTATCCACAGAATATATAAATCTTGAGAACATACGCAAATTCAGATACATCAGTCGCTTTTACATATATCCCTCTTATAATGCTTTTCAGAAGGTTTTCTATGCTTTCAAAGAAATTAGATTGCATCTTATCAAAAAAATCCGAAGATATTCCTCCTTTCTATGTAATGGAAGTCCTGGAAAGTGCCCAGGCCCTGGAAGCTGAGGGGAGAAACATCATCCACCTGGAAATCGGAGAGCCTGACTTTCCCACCGCCCCCCATATTTGTGAAGCCGCTACCGCTGCCATGGCAAGGGGGAATACGAAGTACACCCACAGCCAGGGGCTCCTTTTTCTCAGGGAGGCAATTGTGGAGTCTTACCGGCAAAAGTTTGGAGTGGACCTGAGCCCTGAACAGGTGATCGTAACCTCCGGGACAAGCCCGGGCCTTCTGATGGTCTTCATGGCTCTGCTTGAAAGCCGGGACGAAGTGATCATGTCCAACCCTTACTACGCCTGCTACCCGAACTTCGTGAAATATCTGGGCGGCACGCCTGTCTATGTTTACACAAACGAGACAAAGGGCTTTGCCCTGGAACCCGAGACCGTGCGCCAGTACCTGAGCCCTAACACCAAAGCCATTCTGGTCAATAGTCCCGCAAACCCAACCGGGCACGTGATGTCCGCAGAAAGCCTTAGGGGGCTTGCCGAAATTGCGGAGGAGCTTAATATTCCGATTATTTCTGACGAGATTTACCAGGGCCTTGTTTACAGCGGAGAGGAGCACAGTATTCTGGAATACACGGACAAAGCCTTTGTCCTGAACGGCTTTTCAAAGCTCTATGCCATGACCGGGTGGCGGCTTGGCTACATCATCTGTCCCAAAGAGTGCGTCCGCGCCCTGCAAAAACTACACCAGAACTTCTTCATCTGTGCAAATGCTTTTGTTCAGGAAGCCGGAGTCGCTGCCCTGAAAGGCCCTCAGGACCACGTGGCCGAGATGGTTGAAACTTACAATGTACGCCGTCAGTATGTGCTCAAACGCCTCATCGAGATCGGCCTGGACGTCAGGAGTGAGCCCATGGGCGCTTTTTATGTCCTCGCTGATGCCCGCAAGTTCAGCAACGACTCTCTTGAACTTAGCCGCCGCATCCTCTACGAAGCCGGCGTTGCCGTAACCCCCGGAATTGACTTTGGGGACGGAGCCGAAGGCTACTTGCGCTTTTCCTATGCCAACAGCCTTGAAAATATAAAAGAAGGGATGGACCGACTGGCTGCGTTCTTCGAGAAAGAGCTTGAGGTCTGAAGGTAAAGGAAATTTTTTCTCGCTCTTTCCTTACCTCTTTCACTTTTTTCTTACTCTTTTTAATCTTTGTCTTTCTTTTTTACGGTATACTTGAATTCTGGCTCGGACATTTTTTCCAGTTCAACAAGTTTGACTGGTTCTGCTTCAGTTCCTGATTCCACTCCCTCTTCCACTTCTACTTCCATATCTACCTGGCCGGGGATTTCTTTCTCTCTGGATGTGTGTGTTTCCCACACTTTCTCTTTTTCTTTCTCTTTCTTTTCTCTTTTCCCAACTGCCTCGAGTTTCTTTTTGTATTTTTCCAGAGAACTGATTTCAGTCGGGACCTTGAATTCCGGAATTTCAGGTTTCTTTTTTATGAAAACGCCACCTACAAGCAGAATCAGGACCGCAGCCAGGTACACTAAAATGCTCAGGTGAAGCTTTTCCTTAAGCACGAAAGGCTCATCGTAGGAAACATTCACTTCTTTTGAAACCGTCCCGTATCCGGTTTTCTTGATTTTCAACGAGTGTGTTCCCTCGTCTGCATGGAAGACCACCGGTGTGATTCCTTTGTATTTCCCATCAAGGTAAACGCTTGCCTCGCCGGGTTTGGAAGAGATGCTGCAGACCCCTTCTTTAAAGCTGAGCTTTTTCGAGATCACAGACGTTTCTCCGGGTCGAACAAGAACACGCTCAAAGACGTCGTCATACCCCTCCTGCTCAAGCAACACTTCATAGAATCCGGGGGGTACATCGGTTAGCCGGGCAGGAGTTGTTCCCCTGGAGATCTCATTTATGTATATTTCTGAGCCATTTGGGGTAGTTGTGATTTCGATCTTTCCTGAATCAGCCTCTTCTTTAACTGCATTTTCGAGCTCTTCATCTGCGGAGCTGTTTTGCTGTGCCGTTGTATCACTGCCATTTTCATTCTGGCCGGGGCTGGCTGCAGATGTATCGGCAAGAGCATTTCCGACTGATACGGAAGTGAGGATCAGGAGAATGAAAATTAAACTGGCAAGGGGTTTTTTGAACCCTCTCAATTTCAGATAGGATTTATGGTTTATTGAGGATCCCTTCGTTTTGAGCAATCTATATCCGTAACTGGCTTTATTCGATTTGATTTGATATTTTCAGTTATATCTTCAGCTGATATCTTATTGCTTATTTTCTATTAAACATATTACATGTCTGCTACCCGGTAATTTTTTCTTATCTTATATATTTATATCTCCTTTCCCTTTTTTTCACCTACTTTTGCTCCCCTTGTTCAGATTTGAGAATCCGCAAATCACGTCCCTGACCCGGCAGCAACAGTTCCTTGCTTTTCGAAATCCTGAAGGCTGCTCTGGTTCCTGGAATCTTTTTCCGGGCAGAAAACTCCCAGGATCATCCAGGTCCCGTACCTGAAATGTGTCCCCATGATAAAGTAAAGGTCCCTCTCCTGCATTCGTTCGAAGAACTCTTCGCGTATCTTCTTTTCCACCACCCCCGTATTCTGCTCACTCCTTATCATCTTCCTTGAGGTTTCGTTTAATTCCCAGTCCAGCACGATAATTTTGTGCCCCCTGCAGGCTTCTTCCCCTTCGCACCTGAAAACATACCTGAGTTCAACCGGCATTTTCACTTTTTCCCGCTTTTCCAGGAAATCGCCCATAAGGTTAAAGTACTGCTGCCTATCGTGGACCTCTGTACTGTTTACCCTGATCTCAACATCCAGAAGTTCCGGCTTAACCACTCCCAGGCTCGCTCCTTCGATGTTCAGCCTCTCAACCGAGGTTGCCAGAGGCAGGACAAGCTCCCTGATCTCTCTGTTCTTCAGGGGTTGTTCCAGGTTTACATAATCAAGCACCTTCCTGCTCTCCCATCTCAGGTCATGCTCCGGCTTTGTAACCGTGACTTCCATCCGGTCATTTCTCCCGAAATCCACCAGCCCCTCGCCGTATCTGTATTTAAGAGGATACAGTCTCCTTAGTTCTCCGTCTTTGTTGATGCCGGTAACTCCTACAACATGCCCCTGTCTTTCGCTTTTTTCTGGAGTAGCTTTGACAAGGACGATTATTTCTTCTTTTTCTCGTTTCAAGGGGGTGGCCTCCGGGTTGTTTTTGAGCAGGTATTTATTTTTCAGCTGGTAGTTGTTTTTTGAGCAGGTAAAAGTAGATTGGATTTGGGGGATATTAACCGTTGAGGAAGCGAAGTGAAAGTATTGAGGAAAAGTAAAGTAACTGTTGTCTTCAAAAAAGGAAAAGAAGGTAAGGATGATGCTTGTTTTAAAGTATTGTTTTTGAGACTTCACCTCACTCTCTCAAAGATGCCCGCAAAGAGACTCCAGATACCTCCTTCTTTACTTTCGTCCGAACCATCGACTTTCATGAAGCTTTTTGATTGGGCGCTATTGTTGCCGGCTGCTTCCCACGTCTTGAAGACTTCTTCCGAGGCCTGGCCTCCTCCTCTGGCGGATATTGTGTCGTTGCCGGTGAATATGCCGTAGTAGCACCAGGTGGCTGTCCCGTTTGCGTTGGTCAGGCTCGTGCCGGAGGTTCCCAGGTGGGGACCGTCGCTTACGACGAAGGTGATCATTTCCCCGGCTCTCGGGGCTCCGCTTTCATCGACCAGTCTTGCTCTCACTATGTGGGAACTGCCAATGCTATTGGTGGCTGAGCGGGGTTCCAGGGTAAGCAGGGTAGAAGCTCCTTCGGCGGCTTCCCAGGTCTTGGTGACTTCGTTTGAGGTTTCCCCTCCGCCTGTAGCAACTATGGTGTCTGTGCCCGGAGTTATCCCGTAGGACCATGTGGCGGTTCCGTTAGCATCCGTTATTGCGGTGGCTGAAAGCCCGGCAAACGGTCCGTCGCTTACATTGAAAGTTATCGTCTCATTGGGTGCGGGAGTCCCGTTTTCATTGGTGAGGACGGCTTTCACTATATGTTCAGTGCCGAGTACGTTGGTTGCAGATTCGGGTTCCAGAACCAGTCTGGGCTCTGCTGCGCCCCCTTCTTCCCATACCTTTGTTACCTTGTTAGAGGTCTCTCCTCCGCCTGTAGCAACTATGGTATCAGATCCGGCTTCAGTTCCGGTGTAGTTCCAGGTGGTTATGCCGTTTTCGTCAGTCGTGCCCGTGCCTGTTGTCCCGTTATTGGGGCCGGCTGTTACGTTGAAGCTTATGTTTTCCCCGGCTATCGGAGTTTCGTTTTCGTCGACTAATGTGGCGGTCAGGGCGTGGGTCTCGCCGATATTGTTGGTTGCGGATTCAGGTTCCAGCGTAAGCCTCGGAGAGACGAAGCTCTCGGCCCTTATGATCACGTTGGAGTCCAGCGCAAAGTCTCCTGCATCAGCGATAGCCATTCTGATACTGTTTGTCTCATCAGGGTTAACTTCGGCTGTAGCGGTCAGGACCACCGTTAGACCGTCCATCTCGGTATTTATTTCCCCTCCCCCGTCACTCAGGTCGTTGTTGATGTAGTATTCCGGATTGCTCGCGTTCGTGCCGAAGGGATTCCCGTTATTGACATTGTTGATAGCAACCGCTGTGGTGGTACCCGGAATCAGAGCTATGTTCTCTCCGTTGACAAAGAATCCGAAAACATCGTTAAACTGCGTGTTAACATATTCGTTGTATTCATCGGAGGTAAATACGTATTCGAATTGTATGATCCCTGTCTCGGGCACAAAATCAAATTCAAGAACTGTGGCGTCAAAGGTCTGGAAGCCCGGGATAAGGGCATCAAGGTCAGGATCTCCCGGCAGGCCGTTTACAGCTGTTATGGAATCCTCTTCATTCGGGCCTGTTACAAATGAGATGTTTCCGGTGCTTAGAATGATCCCGTTTTCAAAGCCGATTATCCCTTCTCCTCCGGTGAAGGTCCCGGCTGCTACGTTTGCCCCTGTTAACGTAACGTTAGAAACAGCAACTCCTTCCCCAAGCAAATTATTCACGAGGTCTTCTGCTGTCAGTCCCGAATTCAGGTCCGCTGTCACGATCCCCTCGGAATCTTCCTGGAAGGTTATTTTGCTTTCCCCTTGCCTGGGAATATTTGTAATTTCTTCTCCATATACCATACTTGCAGCTAGCGCCGTCAGGATAATAAGTATTCCTGAGAACGCTAATATTCTTCTTTTCTCCATATGCTCCCCCCCTTTAACTGGGCATTTGATGCATTCACCACACTGCCCTGGCGGTAAACCCCCTGCATCTCGGATTTTTCAAAGTGTGGTTTTATTGTGGATTCTTAGGCCGGAAATTCTATCTTACCGGTGTTTTACTCTAAAAATTATATTTTCTTCAAAATATCTATTGTTTTTTATATATATCCCCCGGGATTAATTATCCTGATCAATGATACCTTTTCCACCTCCTATTTTCAGTCTAAAAGCAGTATTCGGATTGAGAATGCCTGGAAAACTCTTTTGTATGGGCAAAAGGATTGGCTGAACACAGGATTATCTGACCTCAAATCGGGCTAAATAATTCTGAATAAAACATGATGACTTAAAAACGGATCAGCTAAAAAAGGTTTAAGATAATGGATTTCCTGTTAATCGTTGGAAAATCGAAGCGTATTTTAGCATGAAACTCAGACGTATTTCAGCATTAAATGTAGACGTATTTAGCATGGAAAAAAAATATTTATATTTTAAACAACTAATTCTTTTAGAATGTATTAAAATAAAGGTAAAATAAAGGTGGGGCTGGTGAGATTCGAACTCACGATCGACGGGTCTCTCCGAACAACTGCCTCAACAGTTTTAGTTCTATGAGCATCAATCAGTGCTCCAACGGCTCCTCATCGTCCTTCCCCGTCGGGAAGAACTCGGTAGACCCGTTGTTCATCATTTTATCCGCTGGAGCCCGTCGCCATACCGGGCTAGGCCACAGCCCCTTATAAGGGTAAGCGTATGAACATCTACTTTCTATGTTATATAGTTGTCGGCAAGGTCTGGCTTTTTTTGTGGGGTATGGATGGTTTACTGTTCACTAAAATTCGATTTGTGAGTTTGAAGGAAGTTTTTCCGGGATCCGGACGTCAAAGGTTAATTCGGGGGCAGTAGACGGAAAATCGCAATTTTCTCATGTAATCAATTTTTTATTCATCTTTAAAATAATTTTTTTATGAACTTCGTGGTGACGTTTTTTATGGGACAATCTAGCTTTTTCTTTCTGAGAGTTTGTAATATGGTTTATATTTTTAATCTCGTATTTTATAATGATATTTAATTATATTTATATATTATAAAATTTGGTTTTCTATTAATAATCATTACAATTCCGGGGGCAAAAACATGAATGATGATCTGGAACTTGATGCAATAGATTGCAAATTTGGTAAAATGTTAGATGACAAATTGTCTGAAAGTTTGGGCAAAGACCGGAAGGTTTCACTCTCTAATGATCTGAACCTATCTTCCCCCGGACCATTCCAAAATAGTTGTGACTTTTCGGGGTTTGAATCATCCAAGAAAGGTTTCTGTGTTCAGGGAGGGGGATTTTCGAGTAGTTTTTCCTCGTTTGCAGGCGAAACTTCTGCAAATAATTTTGATGCCTCTGGACAGGGTGAATATTTCACGGGTCTGAACCGCTTTTTGGATGAATCCTTTCTGAAAGGTTTTGACACTTTCATGCGGAATACCTTTTCGAACAATTCCCGGTTTGCATTTGGTTTTCCCATTATCTTCATCGGTGCGGAAGCCTACCAGGCCTCCAGGTGGCTCGGGATTTCCCTGGTCATAGCCGGCATCTCTTTGCTGGGTATCGGGCAGTACTACCGGGAATATCCGGAAGGGCTGGATGGGTGACCTGCTGCTTGAAAAAGTGGTTAATGTAATTGTTGTTGCAATTTTTATAATCGTTATTATTGTTGCAACTCTTTATGCGTGATTTTTCCGCTGCTAGGGCCGGCTTCCTTGCCGGTTTCCGGTTTTAATGCCTTGATTTCAGCATTTATGGATTTCAGTATTTTCCAATTTTATCGGCAGTTAAATATTTTCAATTTTTCTATTAGAAAAAAAGTATGCACTGTTTCACTATATTCTACAAAGTAGCACATTCAGTACTTCCTCTCCCCGAATATGGCAGAACCCACACGCACCATCGTGGCTCCTTCCTCGATGGCAGTCATGTAGTCGCTGGACATGCCCATTGATAGTTCCCTGAGATCGATGTTGTCCCGGTTTTCCTGCTTCATTTCATCAAAAAGGGTCTTCATCTTCCTGAAATATGGACGAGTTTGTTCAGAAGGTAGAAAAGGAGGGATGCACATGAGGCCTTCCAAACGGACATTCCCGAGAGAGTGAATCTCATCTATTGCATTTTTTATTTCACCGGGTCCGAATCCGTATTTTTGTGACTCGTTGCCGATGTTAACCTGAAGGAAGACCTTCTGTACTTTGTCAATATCCCTGGCTCTCCTGTCAATATTCCTTATTAGCTTCAGGGAGTCAACTGACTGGATAAGATCAAAGAGATCTACGGCTTTTTTGACTTTATTTGTCTGCAGATGGCCTATAAGGTGTGTCTCACAGGGCAGTATATCCTCACACTTGTCCTCATATTCCTGGACCCGGTTCTCTCCGATGATAGCGGCTCCGGCCCTAATAGCCTCATTTATCCTTTCAGGTTCAATCGTCTTGGTGACACAAACTAGCTTTGTGTTTCCGATCTCCTCAAGAGTCAACTTCATATTTTCATAGACTGGCATTACGGTCCCTAAAACTGTTTTTATTCAAAAGTAGGTGTATTTAAATGATTCCAAAGATGACGAAAAAAATCAGATAAAAAAGTAAAAACGCCTGATAAAATAAAGCGTTTTTATTTTGTATATTCGATGTTTGATCGATACTGACCTTTAACCGATTATCAATCTTTAACCGGCTACCGTTTCTTATGATATTTATTCAGTAGTCACTTCGTCGAATTCCGCTTCATTGGCTTCAGCTTCTTCTTTTGTGGCGCGCACGATTCCATCCTTGTGATGCGCCGGAGAATAGATGGTATAGAGTTTCAGGTCCGAAGTTGCCGAAGTGTTGATAACATTGTGCTGAGCGCCTGCTGGCACCACAACCGCAACCCCGTCAGCAAGTTCATACTCGTTGCCGTCAATTATGCACTTCCCCTGCCCACTCTCAAAACGGAAAAACTGGTCATTTTCCTCATGCACTTCCATCCCGATTTCTTCCCCGGGTTTGAGGCTCATAAGTACCAGCTGGCTGTGCTTTGAAGTATAAAGCACCTTGCGAAAATTCCCATTTTCCAGAGTGGCATCTTCGATATCGATTGAAAATCCCCTCATGCCTTCGAATTAATAGTTAATTGTATTAAAATCATTTGAGATCAAAATTTACTATAAACTAAATGAGTAAAATAAATCGATAAACTGAGCAAATAAAAAAATAAGTAAAGACTGTTTATCCCAGGCACCAAATTTTACGTTTCCATTTTTACTTCCCAGAGTATCTTTTTACTTTTGATTCGGGAAAAGCCGGACTTCGTCCGGGACAGGAACGAACGAAGAAGGCTATTCCGGTAAGACCGGGAAATCATTTATTTTGTTCAATGTATCGGGATTTTGCTTCCTGGATTATATTGACTGCTGCTTCGAGACCATCCCAACCAATGACCTTCACGTGTTTATGCTCTAAATGCTTATAAGTTTCAAAAAAGTGAGTGATTTCTTTTAAGAGATGAGGAGGGACCTGGTCGATTGATTCTATATAATTCCATAAGGGGTCACCCTTTGGAACACAGAGTATCTTGTCATCTACTCCTTTATCATCTTCCATGGCAAATAATGCAATCGGATGTACATCTATTACACATCCCGGAAATGTAGGTTCCCACATTAAAACCAGGACATCTAAAGGGTCGCCGTCAAGTGCCAGAGTATCAGGAAAAAAACCATAATCACAGGGATACATCATTGAAGAAAAAAGCATTCTGTCGAATTTAATCACTTTCCTTTCCTTATCGTACTCATATTTGTTCCGACTTCCTTTCGGAATTTCGACAACCACGCTTTCGACTTGCCTTTCACTCATATAAACACTTCCCATATATTAACTAACTGCTTTGAAATGATTGCAACTATTATGTGTTCTGAAGGGCTATTAGCAGATATTACCAGATAATAATGGAAGAAATACAAATACATTTTATAAAAATGTGAGTGTGCCCACATAAGCAGACACCCCTATTCAATTACCGTTCTCATTCACGCCCTCGTTTCCATTAATTGTGAGCATGATTTCCTTGAAACTTGCCAGTGAAGCCTCCATATTCTCGATGATCTCGGTTGCAAGCACATCGGGGTCCGGAAGGTTGTCCAGGTCAGCGAGACTTTTGTCTTTGAGCCAGAAGATGTCCAGGTTCAGTATTTCACAAATTTTCATCCTTCTAAAGTGAAAATATTTTTCATACTACGTGGAAGTGTCTGTAGACAGGAATTCTGCTCATTTTGTCTCAAAACAGTATCATGACGTTGCTTGTTAAATATCTAAAATGAAAAGCTGAGAAAAACAGTAAAAAAAGAGGAAACAACATCTATACGCTTTAACTTTGATTAAAATAGTCAATAAAGGGTTCACAAGGTTTGGTCTGCAACAATGAAGTTTATTGCGGGATCAGATATTACTCCGTCCTGAATTTGCTTCATTTTAAGCTTACACGTCAATGAAGTAGATTATGGGATCAGCTTTCAGACTGTCCTGAATTTGCTTCATCTCGCAGTTTACGCCATAATGAAGTATATTACGGGATCAGATTTTACTCTGTCCTGAATTTGCTCCAACTTATAGCTACGCGTCAATGAAGTATTATTACGGAGTCAGTTTTCAGGCTGTCCAGAATTTGCCTCATTTTAAGCTTACGCGTCAATGAAATAGATTTCAAGATCGGTTTTCAAGCCGTCCTGAATTTGCTTCATCTCGCAGTTTACGCCATAAATGAAGTAGATTACGGGATCAGATTTTACTCTGTCCTGAATTTGCTCCAACTTATAGCTACGCGCCAATGAAGTATTATTATGGGATCAGCTTTTACCCTGTCCTGAATTTGCCTCATTTTACAGCTTACGCGTCAATGAAGTAGGTTACGAGATCAGGTTTTACTCTGTCCTCAATTTGCTTCATTTTACAGCTTAGTTCCTTGTGAACAATATATAATATGTAAGTTAAAGTATAAAATACTGGCGGTTATAAAATACTGGCGTTTATATTACCCATAATAATAGGACCAGTTCGTTTTTTGCTAAGTATACCTGTAAATCATCAGTCATATACTCTGTCGATCAGTGTGTACACCAAATGCTTTACTAATTATTACATTATTAAACAACGCCCTATAGTCCCCATATATGGCTAAAAAGCCACCATATGCACCTCATTTAGAATTAAATGAGATAAAGCATGTTCTTTAAGGAAATAAGGCCCATAAATTCGACTGAAATAAATTATTCAAGGGAAAAGGGCATGTCCTCAAAAATAGTAAGGTTCCCGGGAACCTCAAATCTTTCCTGTATTCTTCGGTAAGAAAATCGGATCGGAAACAACAATTCTCATATCATCGTCCGAAAATGAGCTTTTAAATTTCCCAGTAAGGTTGAAGATTATACTGTTCATACACTTTAACCAGATCATTATGATTTAAAGACCACACATCTTTATCCAGGCCTTCTGCCGTTTCGAATGCTCCCTTATCAACATTAAGGATATAAGCACCTCGATTTGCTTCAAGAACCCCCCAGGGAATGGCAAAGTATTTACACTTCATACCAAGAAAACAATCACAAGCAAATACTACGTATGCGATTCTTCCCCGTTCGGAGTCTATCATGACTTCTTTAATCGTTCCGAGTTCTTCATCTTTAACAGTAAGGATCTTAGATCCTTTTATTTCCGTTGCCGCCACAAAAGTCCTGTGCCTTGGAACTTGTATTTCTTCATCGATTCCCATACACCTCACTCCGAATATATTATTCACTTATAGTCTCTATTTATCTCTTCCAAAAGTACAGAGAAGCGTTCTATGCTCTCAGCCTGCCCATCATAAACCGCCCCATTAATAATAACAATTCATTAATAATATACATTCCTGACGTAATTGAGGTCGTGTCCACCAGTACTGAAAACGGTGAGAAAAAGAAAGTCTATGAATTTCCCCAGGATGCTGGTTTTCACCCCACTTTTCACCCCACTTTTCTTCCAACCTATTCTCCCAACTTATCTCCCAACCTATTCTCCTCTTTTAGGATCAATTTTCCACCGCAAGATACTTATTTTTTTGCTTTTCTCCCAACTTTTCTCCCAACTTTTCTCCCAACCTTTCTCCCAACCTTTCTCCCAACTTATCTCTCAACCGATTCTCCTCTTTTATGATAAATATTCCACCGCAAGCTGCTTATTTTTTTGCTTTTATCCGATTATTTTCTCCCAACTTTTCACCCCACTTTTCACCCCACTTTTCACCACAGTTTCACCACAGTTTTCTCCGAACTTTTCTCCGAACTCACGCCGCAAGCGCCTCATTCAATTCACCAATAACCGCATTCATCTCGTCCCCGAAAAGCTGGTACATTCTGCCGCACCCGCCAGGAGCATCGAAGGGGGTGTAAGCACAGTGTCCGTGTTCACGGTATCGATTATCTTTTCATGGGCTCTGCGGACGTTTTCGATGTACTCATTCAGCTCGCCGGAAAAAGTGGACCTTGCAGTATCAAAAAGGAACGACATATATTAATATCGTATTAATACCATATTAATATGATATTATGGTAAAAGCTATTATTAACATCGATGACCACACAAACAGAATTCTGAACATAGTTAAAGCAAAGTACGGGTTAAAAGATAAAAGTGCAGCCATTATTAAAATGGCTGAAGAGTATGAAGACGTGGTTTTGGAGCCAGAGTTAAGACCTGAGTACGTTGAAAAATTGAAAGAAATAGAAAAAACTGAAGCGATAGAAGTAGGCACAGTTGAAAACTTGAGAAAACGATATGGGCTTTGATTTTCATGTATAATTTAAAAATCAGAGCGGAGCTTGATTACAAATTTGAAAAGTTAGCAAAAAAGAATAAGAAACAACTTGAAATTATATTAAATAAAGCTGATGAGATAATCCAGGACCCACATAGATACAAAAATTTAAGAGCTCCGATGAACCATCTCAAAAGAGTGCACATTGACAAACATTTTGTTCTGGTTTTTTCTGTTGATGAGGAAGTAAAGACCGTAACACTCGAAGATTACGCTCATCACGATAATATTTACTAATTTCCGATTTTTGCTTACGCCGCCAGTGCCTCATTCAATTCACTGATAAGCAAATTCATCTCGTCCCCGAAAAGCTGGTACATTCTACCCCGCCCGCCAGGGGCATCAAAGGGAGTGTAATCAAGGTCATCTATTTCCAGGTGGAAACTGTTTGCAACATAATCTTTTATCATTCGGAGCCAGTTCATCTGGTCGTCATTGAATTTCAGGGTTCCTGCCTGTTTTTTGAATACCCAGTCCTGGAAGTTTCGGTTTACGGTCTGGTCGTAGGCTGTGAGAACAGGGTCAATCTCGGTTATTCTGCGGATCAGGGAAACCAGGGCTGTGAGTTCGTTTTTGGGGGAGTTGCCGTTTACCTTTTCCAGCTGCTCGTAAGCCTGCCAGACCCTGAAGGGGGCGAAATGAGGTTTTTCGAGTTTCAGCTTTTCCAGGACTTCTTTTAGCATCGTGAAGGTGATTTCCCTGCGCTGGTAGGGCTGGTTGTAGAAGATTCCCAGGGCTGTGAGTTCGTCTCTGTTGGCTTCCATATATGCCTTAAAGTCAATGATCAATTCGTCTGCCTTTGCAACGGCGTCTTTGTCCCATTCGGCTCTGAGAACGGTGTCGGTGTTCACGGTATCGATTATCTGCTCATGGACCCTGCGGACATTTTCGATATACTCGTTCAGCTCGCCGGAAAAAGTGGACCTTGCAAGATCAATCAGGTTTTCCTGTGCCTTTTTCTTTGAATCGGCTTCCTGAATTTCCGGTTGGCGTTGTTTAATTTCAACTGCTTTGGAATCAATGATATCAGGGTTATATGCACTGAGCAGGTCCTTAACGGTCTGGTTGATCGTTTTTCCGCCGGCTTTCTCGGCAAAAGTGGCTCTTTCGTCCTCGGTGATCTGCCTGTTCAGCCTTGCCAGGCGGTTCGCCAGGGAAACATAAAGGTCTTCGTCCCGGCCGCCAAAGGTTACTGCTGCCAGCAGGTCTTTCAGCGAAACATTCCTTTTGCGTTCCAGAGGCCTACTGTCGGTCTTCAGGGTTTTTGTAACCCCACGGCATCCACAATTACAAAATGCGTCTTTGCAGAAACAGCCGAGGTTGTCACCTTTTGCAGGTCATCGAAGCCCAGGGTCCGTGTACCCCGGCCTTTCATCTGCTCAAAATAATTCTGGCTCTTAACGTCCCTCATGAAGAGCAGGCACTCAAGGGGCTTAACGTCCGTGCCCGTGGCAATCATGTCCACCGTAACCGCTATTCTGGGATTGTAAGCATTGCGGAAATCTGACAGCACCGATTTTTGGTCTTCTTCCGCTTTGTAGGTCACTTTCTTGCAAAAGGCGTTGCCTTCGTTGAACTCTTCCCGCAGTATATTGATGATATCATCGGCATGGCTGTCGTTCTTGGCAAAGACCAGGGTTTTTGGAACTTCCGTTCTGCCGGGGAAGATCTCGGGGAGCTTTTCATTGAAGGTCCGTATGACGTGCCGGATCTGGCTGGGATTGACCACGTCTTTGTCCAGCTTCCTGGAAGTATAGGTAACAGCTTCGTCCAGTTGTTCCCAGCGTTTTTTGCGGGTAAGTTTCTCCCTTTTGTCCACAAACTCCCGCGCATTTATTTTTGCCCCGTTTTTGGTGATTTCGGTCTCTATGGTGTAGACATCATAGCCCACATTCACGCCGTATGCCACTGCTTCCTCATGGCTGTACTCGCTCACCACGTTCTCATTGAAAAACGCGAATGTGCGTTTATCGGGTGTGGCTGTCAGGCCTATCAAAAAAGCATCGAAATAGTCCAGGACCTGCTGCCACAGGTTGTATATGGAGCGGTGGCACTCATCTATGACCACAAAATCAAACTCTTCAAGGGGAACCTTCTCATTATACACAACAGGAAGCGGTTCCTTTGGCTGCCACCCTTTCTCAGCCGGGTTTTCTTCCTCGGTTTTTTCGTCCAGCTCCTCATCTTTCAGAATAGAGTAAAGCCGCTGGATTGTGGAAATGCAGACCTGGCTGTCTGAGGAGATATAACTGGAACGCAGGCGCTGCACATTGTACAGTTCGGTAAATTTGCGGTTATCATCATTGGGCACTTAAGCCATGAATTCCTGCTCTGCCTGTTCCCCCAGGTTTTTTGTATCGACAAGGAACAGGACCTTTCTGGCATCCGCAAATTTTAGTAAGCGGTAGATGAAGGTTATAGCAGTATAGGTTTTTCCGGAACCTGTTGCCATCTGGACCAGAGCCCTCGGGCGGTTATCCTTAAAGGATTTTTCAAGGTTTGAGATGGCGGTAATCTGGCAGTCCCGAAGCCCATAGGTGCGCAATCCGGGTATATCCAGAAACCTTTCCCTCAAAGGTTTCTTTTTGAGACAATCCTCAAAAGTCTCGGGACGGAGAAATGAAAAAACAGGTCTGGACCTTGGTTTTGGGTCACGGAAGTCTGTGAATCGGGTAAGTTCCCCGGTACTTTCGTACACAAAAGGAAGAGGGTCATTGTTCAGGTACTTTAGCTTGCTTGTAGCGTAGTCGGAGGATTGTTCCTCAACAACGGTTAACCGGTGGCCTTCCTCGTCCCTTTTTGCCTCAATAATTCCAACAGGCTTTTTATCAACAAAGAGTACATAGTCAGCCGGGCCCACATCAGTCAGGTATTCCTTAACTGCAATGCCCCTGGAAGCACTCCAATCGACCCTGGTCTTTTCCTGCACTATCCAGCCAGAATCATTTAGTTTTCTATCGATGTTATTTCTGGCTTTCTGCTCCGGATTCTGGTTATTACTCATATGTCTTTACCCATCAGATTCGTGTTCATCCTTCTTTTCCCGGACTGAGCTGTCGAGGCGGTCACCCTATAATTATAAACAAAGTGAGGATTCACAATTAATACAAATAGTTTTCCATATTAACTGCGCTTTGAACTTTATTACGCAAGGGCATATCTCGCAGTCTTTATAATGTGAAGCAATATCGACAGCCAGAACACCTTTTTAAACAAGAAACCCATGCAGGAATCTCAATAAAATAACAACTTTCCGCAATTTATTAGCTGCTGTGAGAATGAATTTTATTGAATTGTGAGACAATTTCGTCTAATTCGGGACTTGAATTCAAAGGGGAGGCTTTTTCCTCATTTGCCTCCTGAACCAATTTCAGGGAAAGAGCCAGGTCCTTTTCAGCTCTTTCTTTACAGGAGATTACCCGTTTCACCCCGGGCTTGAGCTCGAGAGAGCAAAGGTATGAAGAAACTGCTTTTTCATAATCCCCCGAATAATGGAAAATGACCCCCCGGTAATACCAGGTCTTGGGGTTATTCATGTTCAGGTGGATGGCTTTTTCAATTGCATCGACTGCAGCATCGTGGCTCCCTAATTTTGCAAGGATATACGCTTTTTTGGTAAGGGCTTTTACATTGCCCGGATTATATTCAAGGCTCTTTTCGATCCATTCCAGGGCATTATCGAGTTTACCTTCTTTCTGGAAGATATACCCCTTTGCAAAAAGGGAATCCGGGTTGTCAGGGACGTGCCTTAAAGCTTCCTCTACACATTCCATTGCTTCAGAGAGCCGGTTCTGTTTGGTAAGGACCGAACTCATTCTGGAAAGGGCCGTCCAGTCCGTGGGGACCAGGGCCAGACTCATATCATATGCCCCTATGGATTCCTCAAATTTTTCCAGCTGGTCCAGTACAAATGCCTTTTGTTTCCAGGCATCCTGATAGTCAGGCCGGAGCCTTATAACCTCATTGAAATCTTCCAGGGCACTTTCATACATCCCCTGGCGCTGGTACGCAAGCCCCCTCGCATAACTGGCATGGTAATGCAGGGGATTTTTTACAAGGACCTTTTTAAAACATTCAACGGATTCAGCATATGATCCCGTTTTCAGGTATGCAATACCCTGCCCGTAAAGAGAACTCGACATCCCGGACCTGGCATGATTAAAGGCATCCAGAGCTTCTTCACACATGCCCAATTTAAGCATCAGATCGGCTTTATGCCTCCATTCAGCCTCATTTTTAGGTTCAAAATTAATTTTGTTTTTGTCAAGATTTGTCATGTACTTTTCTTCGTATAACTTCTCCCACCTCTCTTTCAAATTTCCGGCTTCGAAGTTATCAGGATCATAATCAAGTACGGTTTTTAATTCGAGGATTGCATGAGGGTAATCCTTTTCCCGGGAAAATTGCCTGGCCAGAGAAATTATGTTATCCAGTAATTCAGGGGAAAAGACGATATAAGCCGTGTTGGGAGTAGCCACATCTTCCAGGGTACTGGCTCTGGATTTGAATAATACGGGAAACTGGTTGTCCTCGGTAGCACTGTCAATATACCCCGCGTTCCCCAAAACGTCCTCGTATTTGAAATGATATTCCCTTCCGTCCCCGTCTCTCAGGAAACCATACCTGCCCGGAGGAATCGTCCGGTAAATATGCCCGCACTTCAGGCCTGTAGAGTAATGTTCCGATAATGAAATTCCATCTTCATCCTTGCCCGGACACTCCGTACCTTCCTCGTTTGAACCCTCCGGGCTCCCCTTATTTGCAAACTCAAAGCTTCCTTTAATTGCAAACTCAGGGTTATCCGGAGTCATAAAGCCCGGAACCCGGAGACCTGCGGGAGAAACGTACATTTCAAGGGGAGGTTCAAGGTTCTCGGGATTTGCGCATCCATTCCCCATACCATCCCCTGCATTAAGCTCGGGCCCGAAAACCGAACCACACCCTCCCTCTTCGCAGTTCAAGAACAGTGCCATCCGATCAAAAGAATCATTGACCTTACATAAGCCGGGAACGTCCGTTAATTCATCAAAAAGATCTATATATAGTTTAACCTGCTCGCAGCCCGGGTCCCAGTTGTTGTTTTTAACTAAGCGAAGGAGGGGGATCAGTTTCTCCTGTAAAATATTTACGTCCTTAAATACATAAACAACCGACTGGAGCAGCAGCTTCAACAAATCGGCTGATTCTTCTTCAGGAGAGCAGAATTTGATTGAAACCTCATGCAGGACATTTTTGAAAACATAGTAGTCCCCGGTCTCTTTGACAATATCACAGAATTTATACCACATTTTTATGTCCGAGAGGGGGTTCTCAATGCAGAAATATATCCCAAGACTGACAAGGGCTTTCGGCTTGTTTTCTTCGTGAAGGTAGGCGAAAGCAGCGTTATAAAGAGACTCACTTTTTTTATCGAGCTTAAACGCTCTCTCAAACAATTGGCCCGCATCGGGATAGTTGCAGCACTTCAACTTAAAACAGGCAGCGTTATAGTAAAAGACCCCTGACCCCGGGTATTTGCTCCCCAGAAAAATCATTTCTTCAGATAAAAATTCCATATTTTCCGGGTTGTTATTTACCTCAGCGTTCTGATAATGGCTTAGAATGCTATCCCACATATTCCTATCGGAATCCTTCTCCTCCTTATGGAGAAAATCAGGTGGTGTGGGAACGTGCTTATTTGGTTCTATGTCAGAAAGAACTGCATTCCTCGGGGAAAACCCGGCCAGGAAAACTTCAACGTCATCTTCAAGCAGATCTTCAGGCAGATCCTCAGGCAGACTCTCATGTAGATTTTCATGTAAATCTTCATGTAGACCTTCAGACAGACATGAATCATTTTCCTCCTTCTCAGCGTAAATGGGAGCTACTTTCGGAGTGAGGGGATCAGTGGGCTTATTAGTATTTTTAAGGCCTAATTGCCATACCCCGATCATCTTGAAAGAAATGCCCGACAATACATTATTGTTTATGACGAGTACGCCCTCGTTGTTAATGTCAATGACATCCCCTTCTATAGTTTCACCATTAATTAGCGTAATGCGCAAATGCATATCTTCTCTTGCCTTCGAGGTCAGTACAGAGATGAAATTCATTCTTACCCCTCCCTTAAATTTTGACAATTAAATGTTGTCACCATGTGAACAAACCTGACAGATAACAAGATCAAAGAATATAAAGGGTATATGGAACTACATATATTAAAACAGTATCGAATTCCCGTATTCGAGAAAGCTCAGACAGGAAAGTGTTCGGCAGGCACTTTGAAAATTCACCGGAAAAACGCCGAAACCTGGCCAGTTATCCCTACCAGATGCTCTTTTTATAATATAGATGGAAATACCTTACTATGCCATCGGAAAGCGAAACCTCCAACCCGTTCCAGGCCCTCAAATGGAGCGACTTCCAGACCTGGGCAGGAGATAAAGCCACTGCGAAAGGAATGAAGTACCAGGATGAAGGGCGGGTAGAAGAGATAAAACGCACTCTTGAGGGAGGGCTTGTCGCCCGGGTTCAGGGGACGAAAGCATATTTCACGGAAGTTTCCCTGGAAAACGGGAAACTGAGTTCCACCTGCACCTGTCCGGTTGAACATGACTGCAAACACGGGGTTGCAGCTGTGCTTGAATACCTTGAACTCGTAGAGATGGGTGAGGAAATCCCCATTGTTGCCGAAGGGGACACGCTGCTTATAATGGCCAGACAGGAAACTGCCTTGAAAGGCTGGGAGCCCCTGGATACGTATCAGTTTTTCCGAAAAGATCTGCGGGAGTACCTGGACCAGATGGAAAAAGAGGAACTTATTGACCTTTTGATGAATTTATCAGATAGGGATTCCCTGCTTTCCAAACACCTGTGGGACATGCTGAAGCTTGCGTCGGGGGATACGGAGGAGACGATAGGGGGCATTTACTCCGAACTGGAAAAGCTCTGGGAGGAAGCCAGAAACTATGACTACAGGGATTACGAATCTCCACTCCCTGATTTTTCGGATATGCGGAATCGGCTGGAAAGCCTCCTTGAAGCCGGACATGCGGAGGAGGTTGCGGATATAGGGATGCAAATTTTGGAAGGGTATGAAGAAATAGCCCCTTATGATGAAGAGGGGGATTTCGGCATGGACATTGGCAACTGCATGAAAGTGGTAATCAAAGCCCTCCTGCAGTCCGAAAGCCCGGCCCACGAAAGAATGCTCAGGGTCCTGGACTTTGAATTAAAAGATGAATACGGGATTTTTGACGGAAAAAACTTCTGGAATTCGGATTTCTCTGCCTCGGAGTGGAGCCACTTTTCCAAAGTCCTTAAAGAAAAGCTGGATGCGATCGACAGCGGGGAAAATCTATCATATTCCGGCTGGGGCCGGGACCAGCTTGCTGAACGGAGGGCCTTTGCCCTGGAAAAAGCTGGAAATTATGAAGAAGCAATATCCCTTTGCGAAGAGGAAGCAGAAGCTGGAGAGGAATGGAGCAGCGTCCAGCTGGTTAAAGTGCTGCTTGCCGCAGGGCAAAAAGAAAAGGCAGAAGACCGGCTCTACCGGGAAATAAAAGAAACCAGAAAATCGGACCCTGGAACAGCCATTGAACTCTTCCGGATTCTCCTTGATATCAAGGAAAAAGAAGAGAACTGGCTATATTCAACAGCCCTGCGAGCCGAAGAGTTTTTCAGGTACCCTTCACTGCAATTTTACACAGATCTGCGGGATGTAGCAAAAAAAGCAGGGGTCTGGAAAGAAGTCAGGGAAGCTGTCTATGCCTACCTGGAAAGCGGAAACCTGCCCGCAGACAGGCCCGGACCCGGTGAAGAGCCCTCAAGCCTGCCTGGCATCCTTCCAAAGACAGGTCTGACGGACAGGGATTCGTTCTGGAAAATTGATGCACCTGCCCTTGAACTCCTGATCGACATAGCCGTCGAAGAAGAAAATCCTGATGAAGTGGCCAGGTGGTACAAAGAGCTGAAAATAAGGGAGAAGAGGGGACAAAACAGGCATGACAGGTATTTTACCCGACGAGCTAGAATTGCCCGCGCCGTACAGGATAAATATCCGGAAATTGCGATCGATATCTGGAAAAATATTGCAGAGGAACTTATAGACAGAAAAAAGACAGATGCATACGAATCGGCTTCCATCTATCTCCGGATGGTCAGGAATGCTATGGAAGCCAGGGGACAAAAAGCCGAATGGGAGTCTTATCTCAGAGAGATCAGGGAAAAGAATAGGCTCAAAAGAAGTCTGCTTGCAATTCTTGATATGCTGGAAAGAGATAGGATCATTGACAAATGAGTAGCTTATGGAAGAATTTCCCACCCGCAGAGATAAAGAAAAACACGCCGGAGCAAAATAGGGAGAGAAACTTTCAGAAGGAACAAAAGAACATTAGCTCCAGGAGAATGATCCCTCAGCATTCAGAAAGCTATAATTAAGCTCTCCACCCAAATATATAAATGGTGATAAATAAATTAGATATTATCAATCCTTAACGGAACAAAGGAGTTAAACCTCATGCCAGCAAAAGTCAACAAAGAAGAATGTACCGGCTGTAGAACATGTGTGGAAGAGTGCCCTGTAGAAGCAATTACTCTTGACGAGGAAGAGGGCGTTGCCGTCGTGGACGAAGAGGAATGCGTGGAATGTGGGGCCTGTGAAGAGACCTGCACTTCAGAAGCTATTAAGGTCGAATAAGTAAGCCGCCCAAAAATAAGAATGTAAAGACGCTGCTGCCCTGTATTGCTTTTTAGTACCCTTTAGTGCCCGTCATTGATTTTTATTTTTCTTTACCACTCATTATCACTCAGTGCCGCGCTTGAAAACAGCTTCCCACTCCTGCACCCTCTTTTTCGAATACCTCCGGTTTGCCCCGCTTGAGGAGGGGAGAACTTTTGTCTCATAACCCATTTTCCTGAGCAAGGACTCGTATTCTCCCGCTTTTTTGCCGTTGAAACAGACCAGCCTGAGCTCCGGAACCAGTTCCTTCAGTTTTGAAAAATCGTTTATTTCTTCCTCCCCGATCCCCGTATCAAGGCTTCCTTCCCGATGGCCGGCTTTGAATACGTCCCATAAACCAATCCCGTGCATTTTCAGGATATCAAGCCGCCTTTCATAGTCCATTTCCTGCAGGTTTACTCCAAGTGCTCCGCCGAGCAGCCTCCAGAAGTCATTGCCCGGGTTTCCGTAGTACTGCTGTTTTCTGATGGACTCATCACTCGGGAGGGAGCCAAGCACCAGAATATCGGTATTTTCATTCAGGACGGGGGAAAAGCCTCTTTTTTTCATAGCTTCTGAAAGGCTGTTTTAAGGCTATTTCAAGCTTTGGGAACAAAAACAGACAAAAAATAGGTATTGGAATGACTCGTATAAAGGGTATATGGATAGCAAAGAAGTATATATGGGTGACTGTGAAGGGTGCCGAGATAACCACAGAAAAGTGTCGGTCAACTAAAAGTGTCCGTTACTGCAATGCCTGATATAAGTGTTTTTCCGTCACTGCAATGCCTGATAGAATTGTTTTTCCGTCACTGCAATGCCTGAGACAGGTGTTCACTCAAGCATCAAGCGCATGATTATGTAAAACAGGAGGTCTCCGAACACAACTGCGGCAACAAAACCTGCAGTAATCGAAAGCATGAACGGAAGACCTGGGGTCACCCAAACCTCGTTTCCAATCAAACCTTTTTTTACGTATTCTTCAAGTTCGGGCTTCAGGTTTGCATCGAAGTTAAGCCCTGCCCTGGCAAAGCTCCTTTTCAATTCTCCGGCTTCATTCATCTCAAACTTCTCGAGCAGGCCGAGATGCTCTTTATATTTCAGGGAAGAAATCGCGGTCCTGTACCCTATGAACATGTAGAGGGGCTTTTTCAGCATCTCAGGCGAAAAGTGCAGAAGGTTGTAGCAGAACATCCCCAGGGGTACGATGATTGTGAGGAGCAGGGCGTTTCCGAGCACCGTGAATGTGAAAAGCCCGATAGGAGGAAGGCCGAGCAGGGGATAAAATTCCCCTCCCAGCCGGAAGACCGGGTAAGTGGGAAGGAGAATGGAAAGCACGATCAACCCTTTTGCATCCCCGCCTCCGAAAGCCCCGAACTGGAAAAGGATGTAGACGATAACAAATACGATTATCCCGGAAATGAGAAGGGCTTTGAGATGGGGAACCCCTCCCATAGCAAGTTCATAGAGGACAAAAACCGAGCCCGAGGCTAGCATGTATTTCCAGACCTTATTTGAGACCCGGCGGGCCTTCAGGTCGGAATAGCATGAGTAGAGCAAAAAGGGCATGCAGAAGAGGATTTTCAGTATTTCGATCATGTAAACCGGGATGAAGCTTTTTTGCCGTATAAAGGGAAATTTATCGTATAAAGGAAAATTTATGCCATGTAAAGTAAAATATCAGTGTAATGATATTGCCACTGTAAAGATATCAAAGAACGGTTATATAACCTGCGGTCTGGCTGGGCCGGAAGACCTGGAAAAAGAGAGAACTCGCAAGAAATCCGGCTTCGCTATAAAAGAGCAGTATAACCGGTCAGGGAAAGCTCGAAACCGACAAGCAGGCGATAAGCTTATACGTAAGAAGTTCTATTTTATGGTTGCTCAACCCTTAGGGGTTTCCTTATACACCATGGGCTCGTGGTCTAGTCGGTTATGACGTCGCCTTCACACGGCGGAGGTCCTGAGTTCGAATCTCAGCGGGCCCACTACTTTTATCTTCATTCTTTTCGGATTTAGAGATTTTACATACTTCTTTTTCTAATGCTTCGATTCTTGCTTCAAGATCGGATTAATGAATTGATTTAATTCTCTAAGAGACCGTCTTAAAATTCAAACAATTTCCACATTTAGATGACACGACCTAATCTTTTTAAAACAGGAATTAATTTTCCGGTTGACTGAGAAGGAAATATAACTCAGAGAAAATATTCTTGATACTAAAACAAGAAGTATAATTACAATTCAAACTATTGTTCCTCTGAATATAACCAGTATTCTTGAAAAATTATTTCTGTGGCATTAGGCTTTGATTTCTGGCTCTCTTTTGGAATCAGAATCTTTTTTAATTTTTCTAATCACCAGCCAGGCAATTAGGGCAATTATTCCAATTATAGGTGCTATAATAATCAATAGTAAGGCAGCAGTAGCCCCTGGAAAAATCATATCTGCACGAACTACTGAAGGTAAAATGGATACGCTTAGGCACAATGATATTATGATAATATTTGCTTTATTCATTTTTTACCTGCAACTTTCTTTTCTTTTTTAGACATTTGGTTTTTTGCTATATAAAAATAGTGCATAATACAGGACTATTGCTGAACTGATGATTACCGCGAATACTGGAGGACTTTGTGAAAGGAAACGGCCTGCGCCTGCGTATGTCGGGAGAACTCCGATTATTAAGGCCAGTGTCGTCAAGCCAAATGAGAAGCCTGGTCTTCCTGGAAGTGTATTTGAGATTGCTACCAGAGTAATCGGCATTGTAAAATTGAAGAGGAAAATTCCGAGTATTGCTGCCTCCGGTATTGCTGCTCCAAATGCGAGTAGTGGAGCAGATATTAAAAGAGATATGACTCCTACCTTTTGCCATCCGTATTTATCTCCTATAATTCCACCGAAAGCTTTTCCCAGGACTATACCTGAGGTTAGTGTTACTAATAGAAAGAGGTCTGATTTCCAGGGCAAAACGACCACTGAGCCGATTACTGATCTTGCTACGATTGTCATTAGAAGCAAGAGTATGATTGATTCAAAATAGTTTGTGTTTATTTTCTCGTCTGTTTTGTAATTTATTTCCGGATATTTCGTATAATACATGAGGGCACAGAGAATAGCGATTATTATTAGCAACGGCCAGGCTGTAAAGGATCCGCTTTTTCCGTAAAGCGTTCCTATTAAAAGTCCCAATGCTCCGGGAGCTACAAATATCCCTGGTGCTGAGGCCTTATTTTTTGTCAGGTTGAGACTTATTATCCCGCCGCCTACATGAAATAGGGCATTTCCGATGCCTGCAAGGATTATTGCGTATAGGGACGATAAAAAAGAGACAGGTATTGCCGAGGCTGTTATAATAGAACCGGAAATTGCTGAGAGTTTTGGACACCTATACTTATCTACCAGAAGGCCGACTAAAGTCTGGGAGCCAAAAGCAATAACATTATACATGATGACTAGCTGGATAAAGTATTCATTAGTTATTGATTTTGAAGATAATAATGAAAATGCCACTGCAGCACAACTTGCATCGATTGCTGCGTGAGATAATCCGTAAACTGCAAGATTTTTTGTAAAGTTAGAAGGCATAAGCTATTTTGATTGATTTTGATATATAAGTCTATGGCAGGCCGAATAGTATTATTCCTGTTAAAAAAGAAGCGAGGTTCATTATTATTGAAAGGAATAAACAGGATTGTTTTTCCTGATTTGGAAGAGCGTATTCCAGTATTTTCCACTCAATGTAAACAATCAAGACTTCAAGAATGATTACCAGTGAAATATCAGGCTTTATGATATTGAAAATATTGTTTGTCATTACAATGAAATTTGCAATTGGATTTGTTATTACGTTGACTAAAGAGACTACTAAGAATGTGTTTTTATTTCTGTAACCAAGAAGAAAAGAAACAGTCTCTTCTATTAATATTGTTAAAATCAATGCTGTTAAGAAGCTAATAATTACCATTTAATCACATATTTTAATTTCTAATCCCTGGCATTTGTATACTATTTTGTTTTCAAAAAATTTTATTAGAGCATTGAAGTAATATTTTTTAGAAAATCTTCACCATGAGACGCTAAAACCGTGGTTTATTCCAGTACAATGTCATAGATATTTAAAAGGGAGATAACTTCAGGGATAGAAAATATTGTCTTTTTTAGAAAATTGTTATTTGGATTTATATCGTAATTTTTTGCATTCCTGAACGATGTAAAGCTAAGGTTCGCATTTTCAAAGAGACTGTTCTTAAGATCGGAATTTTCAAAATTCGCATTTGTAAGATTAGTATTCACAAAATCACAGTCATATACCTGGCAATTGGTAAAATCCGTATTTTCTAAATTCATATCGGAAAATACTGACAGGGAAAGAAAAGAATCTTCAAATCCAAAAGCGAGTATAAAGTCATTACATTTTGAAAAATCCAATCCCAGGATTTTGCAGCTCTTGAATCTTATATTCTGAAATTTTGTGTTATCCAGATCGACGTTTGATAAGTTGCAGTTTTCAAAATCACAATCGATAAACCTTGAATTTTTGAAAGATACGTCTGAAAGATCAATATCTTTAAAGGTTTCCGCTTCAAACTCTTCGTTCTGGTATTCCATGATTTAGAGATGTTGTTGCTGTATTAATATGATTTCTTCTCACATGGAGGAAATGAAACCGTGATTCCAGGATTCTGGAAAGCAAAATTTCCGAAGTTATGACTACGTTTCGCTTTTTGTGTCCTTTTTCGGCATGCCTAGAGCCCTGGCAATCTGTTCCAACGGATAGCGTCTATCAATGGCCGATTTTATATTTCTTGCTTCAAAAGCTCAATAAGCCCAACAAGCTCTTTGAGTAAGATTAGACACTATGGAAATGTCCCAGGTCCCCATTGCCTTAGCTTTCATTCTATACCATATTCGCCAATTCCAAAAGTACCGGTACCCAGATAAGTCTTCGATTCAGCATACCTGAAGGCTTCCAGTTCTTCTCTTTCGAATCTGGCACGCTCCTCAAGAGCTTCTATGCCTGGCCATTCCTCGATCCCGATAAAATCCCACTCTTCACTGGACCAGCGGCAGTCAATCATCATAAGGAGTTTCATACCGAGCTCGTCCATTTGCTCGCGGTCCTTACGCATGAACTCTTGCTTTTCCTCTTCAGATAGGTTATAATATGCTTCCTTGATTTTGGCGAAATACACTCTGATGATAGGTTTTTTCTCAGCCATCTTATCACTTCCCCCACTTAATTTAAGCAGCATAACTGCCCATATAAAAAATAGCACATAATATACATATAAGTTTACGAGCCTATTTTCGACATCATAAGACACATTCACACGGTGGAGGGTCGTAGTTCGAATCTCAGCGGGCCCACTTTTCTTTTAGTCTTTAATTTTCTTTTAGCTTTTTTCTTTTAATGGTTACCGGGGATTTGATGTTAGAATGCTAAGCTTCTTTTCTTGGTTGCATTTTTTGGTTGCATTTTTTGGTTGCATTTTTTGGTTGCATTTTTTGGTTGCATTTTTTGGTTGCATTTTTTGGTTGCATTTTTTGGTTGCAGTCCCTGATTCACCTGTGATCGGCATTTAATTAATCGGGCTTGCTACTTACGGAACTTCTATATCTCAACCATGTATACTCATATCTGTCGAATCAAAACTTGTGAATGCTGGATAATATCTCAAAAAGGTCTCAAAGAAGGGTTTCAATGAATAAATATGCGAAAATACTGTTTACTTTGGGAATGCTCGTAGTGATCTCCATCGTGTTCTTTTACGGGGGGTTTGCTCTGCTCTTATTTTCTTCGGACATGGCCTCGTATAATTCGGACGATATCTACCTCGGGCCTGTGGATTTTGTTGAGGTGCTTGAAAATGCGGAAAATGAGGGATATGAGGTTCGGACCCGGTGGATGGATGACTCTAATGGGTTCGAGCCCGGGAATGTGGAAAAAGTTGCCGGGAGGTTTGACACTGATTTTCTTGTATCCAGGGTTGAAATCCATTCGGATAAAAGAACGTATCTTGAAGTAAACCGGTATCAGAACGTAACGAGCCTTGGTTTCATAAACCAGAGCCATGCCTCTTTTTCCAAACCCCTGGAACCTTCTGAATTCCCTGACGAGCGCTGGATGCTTGATATGATAGGGCTTATGTTAGGGCTTGATGAAGCTGCTTCGGAAGAATATCTGGAAGAACTGCGGAATGAAGCTAAGAACCAGACCGGTTTTTCGGTCTGGATCGAAGTAAACGAAACCCTTGACTTCCCGGCAGTCTATGCCTACCTGAACGAGAGCAGCACGGATTCCGTTTTCAATCCCGGCATGTGGAACGATGAGGAATTCTTAAGAAACGGGGAAAGGCTTGGATATGTCGCCTACCTTGTCCCCGAGGCTACCATCAGTACTAAAGAGGAGTTTAACGAATACAGCATTGACATAAGCAGTGAAGGCTTTGCCCGGCTGGACATCAAAATGCACCGCTTCAGTGCCGGAAAGGAGATCCCTGAAGAAGAGTACAGGGCTGTTTTCAGGGAAATGTTCGGAAACCTTGGGCTGCCGCCTGAGAAGGTGGATGAATTCGAATTCGAGTATTCCCCGAGTGTCTGGTGAACCTTTAAGACCTGGATGGAACTCGATGGAACTCGATGGAACTCTTTGCATGGAAGGATTCTAGGCCTGACCCCTTAAGCCTGAACCTCCAGTAGGGAATTCAAATCAGGTAATTGTAATAAATCCATGCAAGAGTTGCCAGAATCACAAGGGTAAACGAGATATATCCCAGCAAACGAATTATGAAATCGTATACGGTAATCTCGCCCGTACCTTTACGGTCGAAGTATTTTGCGACTTTTTTATTTAATTTCAATGCTGTTGGAGCCCCCGATTCTATTTTTTCCTCCTATATTGGGAGTTTTTGCACTTAAAGATGTTTATGATGCCTGAAGAAGAAAGGCCCTTAAAGGTTGATCCCAAATCTGTAATGTCTGCCGAAAAAGTTGTATTGAATGATCCGAGGCCAGCTCAACACAACGAAAATATCTCTACGTCAAAACTTCCTGTATAAATTTGGTATATTTTATATGCTATATAATATATGCATTGTTAGCACCACATTAAAATGAAGAAGTGCAAGATTCTTTAAAAGAAGAATTGAAACATCGACTTAAAAATGAAATACAGATTATTAAGGCAGAGGAAAATTCCAGCTGAAGTAGGAATTGCCGTATATACTTTTCTTAGTAATGGTGAAGAAGTTTTGTAAAGATAGAAAAACACGGGCATTATTGACATCTTTACTAACAGGAACAAACCCGGGTTTGCCACTATCTCATACAGGATGGGATTTCTTTCAACATATCCAAATTCAATGGCAATTAATGTAGTTATGAAGTCGCCTATAACAAAAAACGTAACTACTGGCAGAGAATATGTGATAAATTTCTTCATATTTCTCAAAAAATAAATATTTCTCACACTATATATCCATTTTTAAAAATATCAATATTGTTTTTTTATTTTTATAATGTTTTGGAGTTTTTGAGCTTCTTATCTGCCAGGTATTAAAATAGGTTAATAAGGGTCCGTAAGGGTCCGTAAAGGTCGGAAAGATAGATGGGGGATAAAGATGGAGGACCTTAGAAGGTCGTTTTCGGCTTATTTACTTCTTTTTAGGCTTAGTTCTCTTCCCCTCTCCACTAAGTTTAAAAAAGAGAAACTTTTTCGGGATAAAACATTCTATAAAATGAAGTTAATTTGAAGTTGAAGTAAAATAGTGGGTTGCATGTGTCCGATATGTTACTGCAATAAAAGAAATTAAAAACTTAAAATGATTTAGGGATAAAACAGTGTTTTTTCAAAATAGTTCTTTATAGGCTTTTAACTTAGGGATTTACGCCCAGGGCAGGATTTGAACCTGCGCTCTCCCAAAGAAGAAACGGTTTTCGAGACCGTCGCCCTACCGCTAGACTACCTGGGCAATTTGAAGCGAATTTAGTGAATATCCTTCCTCTCTTATATACTTTATTCTAAACCGGACTCAGACACTTAAAAATCAAAAAGTGATCTCTGACCTGCAGGCTTTTCTGCTTCTTCTCCCTTTTTTTCCTCATCCTTTTCTCCCTCATCCTCTTTTTCCGTTTCTCCGGGGTTAAGGTCGAAGAGGGATGCTTGCTTCGGGTCTTTGGATGTGTCCTTTTTTTCTTTTTTACCAGTCTTTCCTGATTCCCTGCCGCCCTTTTCGCTTCTTTTTTTAGGCTCCGGCTTTTCTGTTTTCAGGTGTTCTGGAAGCTCGAGCCAGCCGTACTGCCCGCCTCCGCCGGGGTGGATGATTACATCGCCGTTCCTGAAAGCCAGGATTGCGTTTTCCACCCGCCTGTCCACAATAGCAAGGGCTTCGGGTTCCGCGTAGATAAGGGCTTCAACTTCGTTTCCGAAGCGCTCTACCAGGGTATTCCAGGCTGTCTTTACCCCTTTGGTCTGGATGCTTGCGTGCCCCAGGGACATCTGGATTATTTCTGCAAGAGGGATCAGGTGGAGGTAAGGTGGGCGGTGGTTCGGGTGCCGGGGTTCGTCGAGGTCGGCAAGTTCGTTTACCCGGTCGAACACTCCCTTCTTTATCGTCCCTCTGCATTCGGGGCAGCGCCAGGAATGCGCTTCTGCTTCGGGAATGGTATACTGGGTGAAGCATTTGATGCAGGCAGACTTGTTGTATTTCCCTTCCTGGGGGAAAAGCCCTACGTTCAGGGTGGCTCCGTAGCCCTCTTCTCTGAGGATGGCTTTTTTCAGGCCGTTGAAGGTGATTTCCGGGACTTCGAACTGGGTAAATTCCCGGGCAAGTTTGTTGGTCCAGGGAGAGTGGGCGTCCGAGTTTGAGAGGAAAGTCAGCCTGTGCAGTTCGGAAATCCGGTCGGCATAGCTGCTGTCTGCACTCAGGCCGAGTTCAAGAAAAGAAATGTAATCGGTCATGTCCCCGTAGCAGCTTTCAAGGGTGTCGTGGTAAGCATAGAGAGCCGTCCAGGGGGTAAAGGCGTGGCAGGGGCCGATAAGGGCTCCCATTTCTTTTGCGATTTCGGCGATTTCCAGGCCTCCCAGTTTGACCGTTGGACGGCCGTCGACTGCCAGGTCTCCGAAGGGAGCCATTGCTTCCGCAAGCTCTTCAGCTTTTGAAATCGAAGGTAAAATAAGGAGGTGGTGGACTCGCCTGTTGTCCTCTATTTCGGTTGTTGGAACAAAATAAGTGTTTTCGATCCGGATTTCTTCGTCGGAAATAGCTGCTTTCTTTATCTCGTCCAGCCATTTCGGGTGAATGCAGTCTCCTGTGCCTATCAGTTCCATCCCTTTTTTTGCGGCTTCCCGGGCGATGGTCGGAAGTTCCATCTTTTCGGAACAAGCCATGGAGTATCTGGAATGGAGGTGGAGGTCTGCATTGACTTTCATTTCCGGACCTTTCCTGCAATTTTTTCAGGCTGATATGGCTTCATTAGCCTTATTTTTACTCAGCCTATGTAACGCAGGTCTTCTTCCGGTGGCTTCACTTCCGGGAATTTCTGCTGTTCTTCTTTTTCCTTGAGTTTTTCGACGATAATCTCCATCTCTTCTGCCTTTTTCTCAAGGTTTTCCATGTTTACCTCGATATTGAGGATTTTGCAGAGTAACTTCAAAAGGGACTGGGCACTTTTCGGGTCCATCAGGTACCCTGAAGTCATACCCATGAAGCAGGCAGCTTCAATATTCCGAAGCCGGCTGAAGGCAACCAGCAGGCCGGATGCTCCCACGATACCTCCGCTTGGTTCGGATTCTTTGAAATCCACACCGTAGCCCTTGAGTTCTTCAATCAGCTCCGGGGCGCTAGTGACTCCGAGGATTGTTTCATCATAGGTCAGTTTGCCTGTCGGGTAGCCTCCAAGCGTGTAGACCCTGCCTACTCCGAGTTCTTCCGCAAGGTCCAGGTAGAGGGTACAGAGCTCATAATGGCCCTGAGAAGTCGTGCTCTGGTGGTCTCCCACAAGGAACAGGACATCTGTTTCGTTTGCCCTCCCGAGGTAAATTGAGTTACTTACGGGGCGGACGGTCGAGTCATTGTTTACCAGCACCTGGGGTGGAAAATGAGGGGAGTAGACTTCCATGACCTTTTCGGCTTTCAGTTCGTCTATCAGGTGTTCGGCTACTAGTTTGCCTACAAGCCCTACCCCCGGAAGCCCGACTACCATTAGAGGATTTTCAAGCTCAAATTCTTCTTTCAGGCGGATAAGTATACTTTTCTGCATAATAATCCCTTATCCTCTCTTTGCCAGTCTGCGGAACCTACCATATGGGTCCCGTGGTGAAAAGCGGGCCGGAAATGCGGGTACACTTCCTTCCCCGCAGACCGGACATTTTTCTTTTAAAGTATATTTGCCGCAGTTTTTACATTTGCGGATTTTTTGTCCCAAAAGGCATCACGCCTTTGTGGATTCGATGTGCCGCTTGAAGGTCCCTGTTCCTCCGAGCCCGGAGATGGTATCGATGGCAGCCTGAGCGGACTTCCTGAGGATCGATTCCGCCTTCTTATAATCGGGGGCAATCACTTTGATCCTGTATCTCGGAGCCCCGGTATAGGTTACTTCGAGCCTGATGTCTTTTCCATCCACTTCACTGATGGAATCCGCAGCACGGAGAGCTTCTTTTATATGCTCTATGCCGTCCATCTCGTTGTTGGTCAGGTCAACATATCCTGCAATGTCAACGAAGGGCAGTTTGATGTTTTCCCCTGCGATTTTTACAATGCTTTGAAGGTCCCTTTTGTTGATCTTAAGGTCCTTGAAAGCTTTTTCGCCTTCAATTGCGGCTTCCTCGAAGGCGGTATACGCACTTCCAAACTCGCTAACAAGCTTTTCGTGCAGTTCCCGCTGGGTCTGTTCATCGGTTTTTGTCTCTTCAGCCACGAACTGGAGCCACTTGGCAGCTTTCTGCTCGTTCTTCCATTCCTGAATTTTGGCCCGCCGCTGGTGCTCGTTCACGTCTTTTAAGGAAAGGTCAATATGTCCACGGGTTGTGTCAACGTTCAGGACCTTGCAGACGATCTTCTGCCCTTCCCTCACGTAGTCCCTGACATACTTGACCCAGCCTGCTTTGATTTCGGAGATGTGGATGAAACCTTCCTTACCTTCGAATTCTTCAAGCTCGACGTAAGCCCCGAAATCAGTTACATGCTTTACCGTACTGACAACGAACTCTCCTATTTCGGGATAGTTATCGTTTCCCATTTGCACCACTTCTCCTGAGTTCTGCTTCTTTTCTTATACATATCCTGTGAAATGCTTTTTTGGATTTCGCTTTCGCGATTATTCCAGCACTTCCAGTATGTGGGTTGTAATTGTAGATTTTCCACCGGTCGGTTCGGCAAGGGTCCTTCCGCAGACCAGGCAAGTAATCTTGCGGCTTGCGCTGCCGAAGATGATCTGTTCGTTTTCGCAGTCGTTGCACTTTACGCGCAGGAACCTGCTCTTCGGTCTCTGAGTGTAGTCTGTCATTTTTATTACTCCTTGAACTCGAACTTCTTTGCCCTGAAGCAGGGCCTCTGGTGGGCTTTCTTGCATGTAGTGCAGCGGTATCTGAGCCAGACGCGCTTTGTGGGCTTGTCGCCACCGGGCACCTTGGAGAACTTTCCGCTGTTTCCAATACCTGTCTGTCTTTTCTTCTGTCTCGCAATGCGAGTCATGGATGAAGCTTTGCCCTTTTTGACCCTTTCCACGACGTGCTCGGTGTGGGTCTTACAGAACGGGCAGTAAGTCCTGAATTTCTTTGGAATCTTCATTCTCTACACCTTTTTCGATTATCGGTATATATTTTATATGCCCACGCCGGTCTTTCACGGTCAGGCGAATTAATTGCGGCTGTGTCCTGCAGCCGGAAGTTCGGTTTTAACTCACGTATTTGATTTAAATTTGATCTCAATTATGTGTTATATTTAAATTACGTATGTGGCTTTCGGATCCTGGGAAGATCTTTTGGGAAGCTTTAATTGATAAATTTGAATATTGTGATGGTACCTCTTTTTCCCGGAATTTTTCGGATTGGCGGTCCGGATATCCAGCGAGGACCGGTCATGCTAACAAGGTTAAGCTACACAAATATAGCTACACATATATAACTGATACTATCGGCTGATACTCCCAACTTACTATCAAGTTAAAAATGGCAACTAAAAGCTTACCTTCTTTCAGGCCTGATCCGGAACTTTTCGAGTGTTTCGGAGGAGCTTGGAGAGTCTGGAGAGTTTGAAGAGTTTCTGTGTTTTTTGGCCTTTGAAACCCCTGTACTTGATTCCCTACCCCTTAATGAATATTTCTGCCTGAAATAGGCTGGTTTCCAGCTGAATTCATCCCTTTTGTTCGGATGCCTGTCCTGCGGTCTGCTCTGAAATCATTTTTGCCGCTTTTCGCTTTATCAATCCGGTCGCGTTCAGTTGCGGCAGCATGACGACATCTTCGGCGCTGACAGTGTAATTCCGGCCGTCTGCACCTGTGAATGTAGGCAGGTCCTTCAATATCTGGACGACAACGTATCCTTCATTTATATTGTTTTTTGCCCTGGATGCTCCGGATGCTCCGGATGCTTTTGTTTTCTTTCCCGCTTGCCCCCGGCTTCCGGTTCCGGCTTCCCCTTCCTGCTTCACATCCCCGGGTTGTGGGCCTGGCATTTTCCCGATTTCTCCTCTTGGCTGCGGCCAGGAAGCATTTTGTCCTGTAGTTCCCGGATTAATTATGGGGTCAAGGAGTTCTTTTTTTGCGGCTTCGATTCCCTGGAGCACCAGTTCATAAAGCTTTTTTTCTGGCGGGAGCAGCTTTTCGATATCCTTTGAAATAGGCTTGTCTGCATGGGACTGATTCGTTGCCCTGGTAATAACCTTCCCGATACGCTTCATGAAGATAGTCTCGAGGTCCGAATATGCGCTATCAAGCTCGTCGTTGAGCATCTTTGACTCTGGAGATCGGGGATTGTTTATTTTCCTTATGTCCTCTTCCAGTTCCCGGACATACTTCTCCGCTTCCTTATAAAAATCAGCCGGAATAGCCTTCAGGGTCTGGCTTTTTTCCTTATACAGGGTTTGGCTGATCTCTTCTATGTCCATACTCCGCTACACCTCTACACATCAGATATACGGCTGCATACTCAGGAACTTCCTGTATGCCTTCTTCTACTCTTAAATCCTTGCCCTTCAACTGCACGGTAAAAGGTTTGGATACATTTACCTTTACCGGCTTCTCTCCGAACACAACGGCGTCTTCCAGGGGCTTAAAATCTTCAAGCTCGGAAAAAGCAAGATTCTTCACCTGCATCCCCGACCCGCCGTGCAAAGACCCCGGCACCCGGATCAGACGCTTGATGTCCGCGGTAACAGGTTCGTCCACGCTTGCCCCGAAATCAACACCATATTCTTTAATCGATTGCTCGACGAAAAATTTAAACATCCTACCGGAATTCCTCACATTGGAGTCTAGGCGGCCTGTATTTAAGATGTCTTTTAGGTATTTTTCGTCTGAAGCATTTTTGATTAACTTTTTGATCGATGTTTGTCCCAAGTTGCTTTCTTCTTCATCTTCTCTCAACATTTCTTGAAGATCTCTAAACATATCCGCTTCACTTTCTTTATTAACTTCGTTTTGCAAGTAATTAACTATATATTTTGCAATTCTTTTCCCCCACCCATATTTTGGTTCTTTAATGAACCATGCGCTTGCTCCCTTTTTCATTCCTTTATACACTTTTGACCCTGCTCCATACTCCCCGTATATTTTTTCTTCCTTCATAAGGTTATTATAATTGTCTTTCAAGTCTTTTCCACTTATGTAATTGATAATTTCCCTGCGTGCAGAACCGTCAAGTGTAATCACTTTTGGATGAGGTATATGGATGTGGTACCCTCTGCCTCCCGAAAACACTAACTCCATGTCATGTTCAGAGAATCCAAAATCATCCTGAAGGAAATCTATTAGTTTCAGGGTTTCTTTCTTCACGTTCTCCAGCATATCTGCATAATTCCGGGGAGCATTTGGCAGGTGGTCCGCATCAAGGTCAAAGATCAGCTCCGCCCCGAGCCAGTTTTTATCGTTCATCTTCTTCGCATTCGGGTACTCATAATAAGCCGTAGAATTATATACGTGGGCAGGAGCCATCCCGTACAGGTAGTCCAGAGCCTCACCCTGCAAGCCGAAGGACTTGTGCCTGCGCATTATCTTCTCCTCCATATCGTCAAAGAGGATGAAAGCCCATTCCCGGTTGGGGAGGTGGTCCGGGAGCGAGATATCGGCGGTTTTATAGTACTGCTGGAAGCGGGATTTTAAAAAGCGGATTGTTCGTTTGTCCATGGTTTCTGAGTTTGTTTGGTTTTTGGGGTTTGTCTGGTTTCTGTGGGATTCTTTATGATGGTATATCTCATATTTTATTTTTGTTTATCTGAGAGTTTCTGAAAATAGTTTGGGGGTTTTTGGTCTCAAATTATGTTTTTGAAAAAAGAGAGTATTATGGGAGTATTATATTACTGTTTTCTAAGAGGCCATGTGCCGGGCAGTTGTAGGAGAATTTCGATGTCATGGGTGCTTGGAATAGTGTCTTCTGTCTGTCTTGTCCCGCACCTGCGGTGCGGTTTTTCCCGTTGCCAGACTTTAACCAAAATGGAGTTTTTATTTTGAACCCCTGTTTCCACAATAATCATGATTTTCGCTTGCTGAGTTCACCGTCTTCAAAAAGTTGAACACCCCATCTAGATAATAAAAATTAGTTTGTCCGCTTGAGCGTAGCGAAACGGACCGCGCACTGCCGAGCCGCAACTCGGCTGGCGCAGCTAGGCTGGCACAGGAAACCTTATACGGGAATCCTCTATTATACTCCCCTCATGAAACAGGACATGTCAAGTGCCGACGTGGCTGCGTTAGTCTCCGAGCTTGCAGCCGGTCCTAAGTCCATCATCGATGCGAAGATCGGGAAGATCTATCAGCCCAGCGGTGAGGAGATCAGGATCAACCTTTATGTTTTCAATAAGGGGAAGGATAACCTTGTGATCGAGGTCGGGAAACGGATCCACCTGAGCAAGCACCTTCGGCCAAGCCCTCAGCTTCCCCAGGGATTCCCGATGCTGCTCAGGAAGCACCTCCTGGGGGGGAGGATTACTTCTGTTAAGCAGCATGACTTTGACAGGATCGTGAAGATTGGGTTTATCAGGGCGGAGGTCGAGACTACTCTGATCGTGGAGCTGTTTGCCCGGGGGAACATTGTGCTTGTTGACTCCGAAAACAGGATCATCCTGCCCATGAACCCCGTTACCTTGAAGGCAAGGAGACTCAGGAGCGGGGAGACCTATGAGCTTCCCGAGGCGCAGATGAGCCCGGTGGACGCGGAAGTCTCCGACCTTATGGGGGCATTTTCAAAGTCCACGGCAGATATCGTGCGGACCATTGCTACCCGTTTCAATCTCGGCGGGGTGCTGGCAGAGGAGGTCTGTTTCCGGGCCGGGGTCGATAAAGCGAAACTTGCAAAGGAGGTCACAGAAGAGGAAGCAGGCCTTATTCGAGATGCTATGCAGGACGTTTTTGCTCCGTTGCTCGTAGGGAGAGCTGAAGCCGAAGCTGAAACTGAAACTGGGGCTGAAGCTGTAGATGTAGCCGATACCGAAGCTGTAACTGAACCCGAAGCTGAAGCCGAAGTCGAAGCTGAACTTGAAGTCAAAGCTGAACTTGAATCCGAACTTGAAGCCGAAACCGAAGCTGTAACTGAACCCGAAGTTGAAGCCGAAGTCGAAACTGAAGTTGAAGCTAGAGCTGGACCTGTAGCAGGAGCTGAAGTCGGAGCCGAAGCCCCTGGACTGAAACCTCACCACGTCAAAAAGGAAATCAACGGCAAAGTGGAAGCCTTCGATGTCTTACCTTTTGATCTGACCCGTTATTCCGATTACGAAAAAGAATACTTCGATTCCTTTAATACGGCACTTGATGAGTTCTTCGGGAAAAAGGCGATGGAGCAGGTTGCAGAGATTAAGGAGGCGGAAAAGAAGGAAAAGACCCTCAATGTCTATGAACGCAGGCTGCTGCAGCAGGAAGGGGCGATTGCCAAGTTCGAGAAGGACGTCGTGAAAAATACCGCTCTCGCCGAAACCGTCTATGCCAATTACCAGACCATCGAAGAGCTCTTTTCGGTTCTTAACGGGGCAAGGGCTAAGGGTTATTCCTGGGATGAGATTCGTTCCATCCTGAAGCAGGCCAAAAAGACCTTGCCTTCAGCCCAGAAAATTGTGAACATCGACGCAAAGACCGGCACTGTCCAGATAGACCTTGACGGGATGATAGCGAATCTGGATATCCGGAAGACCGTTCCCCAAAATGCCCAGGAATATTATGAGAAGGTCAAGAAGCTCAGCAAGAAAAAGGATGGGGCTCTCCGGGCTATCGAGGATACGAAAAAGGCGATGGATAAACGGCCTGCAAAGGCTGCGAAAGCTGGCAGGAGAGTCCTGGCCCGCCGGAAAAAGCACTGGTACGATCGTTTCAGGTGGTTTGTGTCTTCGGACGGTTTCCTGGTGGTCGGCGGCAGGGATGCCGATACGAATGAGGATATCTTCAAGAAGTATATGGAAAAGCGGGACATCGTCTTCCACACCCAGACGCCCGGAGCTCCCCTAACTGTCATCAAGACCGGGGGCAAGGAAGTTCCGGAAACTACCTTACAGGAGACAGCGCAGTTTGCGGTTTCCTATTCCAGCCTCTGGAAAGCCGGGCATTTCAGCGGGGACTGCTACTGGATCAAGTCTGAGCAGGTTACCAAGACCCCGGAGTCCGGGGAGTACCTGAAGAAAGGGGCTTTTGTCATTCGTGGAGAGAGGAACTACTTCAAGGATGTGCCCCTGGGAATTGCAGTCGGGCTTGAGTTGAAGGGCGAAACCCGGGTTATAGGTGGACCTGTCTCGGCTGTCCGGAAGCACGGGGACTATATTCTGGAAGCTGTTCCTGGCAAGTTCAACCAGAACGATATCTCTAAAAAGATCTACAGGATCTATGCGGATGAGCTGAATGACCCCCGTTTTGTCAAGCAGATAGCGTCCCCTGACCTGGTCGCCATGATGGTGCCTGCCGGAGAATCGGACCTGAAGAGCCAGAAGCCCGAGAAAAAGGCTGAAAAAGCAGGGCTGGTAAATGATACTGGCACCGACGTTGAAGCTGAGGCTGAAGCTGAAGTAGAAACTGAAGTAGAAACTGAAGCTGAATTTGGAGTTGAAGCTGAAGTAGAAACTAAAGTAGGAGCTGAAGCTGAGAATGAAGGTGAGAGTGAGGTTGAAGCTGAAGCAGGAAATAATTCCAGAGAGGCTTAAGTATGAGAGTTACGAAGCGTTTCCTTAAAGGCAGGGAAGGGGAAATTGCTGTCACTGCCGAGACCCTTGATGACCTCTGGCACCTGAAGTACATCATTGAAAAAGGGGACATGGTCTTTGCCCTTACAAAAAGGAAGGCTGATGCTGCAAGTGACAAAATCCGCCCGGAAAAGGTTGAGAAGGTAAAAGTCCGTCTCGGGATAAGGGTGGAGGAACTGGAGTTTCACAAGTTTGCGAACAGGCTGCGGGTCCATGGGCCAATAGAGCACGGGATGGATGCGGGCTCTTACCACACCCTGAATCTCGAACTCGGGACGAACCTTTCCATTTTCAAGGAGCACTGGAAGAACGACCAGCTCCAGCGCATCAAGGATGCCGAAGAGGCAGGAAAACGTCCGAAGGTCGTGATCGTTGCCGTGGAAGAGGGAGATGCGGATATCGGCTTTGTGCGCCACTACGGAATCGAGGTCTACTCCCATATCAGTCAGTCGTCGGGGAAGCGGGAATCCGGGCTCAGGGATGAGTTTTTCAAGGAAATTGTGGAACAGCTCAGGCATGCGGTCCCTGAAGACGCTTCCATCGTGGTTGCAGGGCCAGGGTTTACCAAGGACGATTTCATGAAATACTTCCGGGAAGCCCAAAAGGACCTGGCTTCAAAAGCTCTGACCGAGGACACTTCCATGATCGGGATGTCCGGTTTCCAGGAAGTGCTGCGCAGGGGAGCCGTGGACAGGATCATGCAGGAGTCGCGGATCGCCCGGGAATCTACTCTCATGGAAGAGCTGATCAAGGAAATTGCCATGGGTGGGAAAGCTGCCTACGGATTTGCAGATGTCAGGAATGCGCTTGATTTCGGGGCAGTTGAGACCCTTTTGATAGCTGACGAAACCCTCAGGGAAGAAAGGGAAAAAGGAAACATCGACCGTTTGCTCCTGGAAGTCGAACAGGCACAGGGGAAGGTGGTTGTATTCAGTACGGCTTTTGAGCCCGGGGAGAAACTTAATAAACTGGGAGGTATCGCAGCTCTACTCCGCTTCAAGGTACAGGGTTGAACCGGAGCTGACTACTATTTAAAAATTTACTTTTTTTCAGCTTGTTATTTAAATATTTTTTCAGTTTATGCTTTTTTAAATAGTCATTTTAATCCTTTTTTTCTTTAATTAAGCGCTTTATACCGTCTTTTTTTTCAAGCCTTCTTTATTGACTATTTGTATTTTTTGGTTTGTACTAATGTGATAATCCTTATCTGTTATTCATCCCCCATATATTTCTGCAAATATATTTCTCACTATTATTAATCTGTTCGCCAGTGGTGAGATTGGCGTACAATGGTGAGAATTGCATAAAATGATGGAACTGTATATAAAAATATATAATAATCGTTTTTAAAAACAAAACCCCTGCCAATAATATTCCTCGCTGTTGTCAATTCGTTAGCTTGTGGTGAGACTAGCGTCCAATTGTGAGGATACAGTACAAAGTGTACAAAATTTGTTTTTAAAGACAAAAACCCCTAACAAAATTGAACAACGTGGAGTTGCGACATGAAATTCAAGTTTTCAAAAATGATAGCAGTAGCTGTAGCCGGGCTTATGTTACTAACTCTTTTAAGCCCGTCAGCTTTCGCGGTTGCTATAACCAGAACCATTTCTTACGATACCAGCGAAACCTCTTCAAGTGGACTTGTATGGGATGCGACCACTTTTGAAGGTTTCTACTATTCTGTGAACAAGAACGTCAATTACCTCAACGACGGCTGGGGTGAAAGACTCTACTTCCAGGACGAAGAAGGCAGTGACAACGGGCCTCTCGGGAATGATGAAGATCCTGACAACAATATCATCGATGACGGGGAACTTATCTACGAAATCACTCCCTATACCAGTACCTATAAGCTCGTTTCCGAACTCGGGCTTGATGCCGAGGATGTCCCTGCGGATGTAGGCGGCACCTGCTACTATGAAACCCCGTGGTTCGGAGCGCCTTACGTTGCCGTTGAAGGCGATGCCACCCAGCTTGCCAAACTCGTGTACAAGCAGGGAGGAAGCGACAAAAAGAATGTTAAGGCCGGAGAGAACTGGGACCTTGGCTGTGGGTACAGCCTCGAGGTAAAGCAGGTCGATGTTGAAGGTAACAAAGTCTGGTTCTCCCTGTGCAAGGACGGGGAAGAACTTGAGGACGGTATCATTGATGTTGACGGCACTGTCGAGAGCCAGACCTTCGTAGCCCGTGCAGATTTCGGTGATGATTCCGACCAGCTTTACTTCATGACCTACGTTGAGCAGGTCTTCCAGGGCAGCGTTGATTCCCTTGCTGTCTTCAGGTACACCTGGCTTATTGACACTGAAGACGTGTTTCTCATCTCCAGCGACGATGTCTACCAGGGATTCAATGTTGATGTTGCCGCTGAAGACGGGCTTGTGCTCTCCAACGACGATTCCATCACAATCGATGTTGAAGACGACCAGAAGACCTACTTCACCGACTCCTGGTACTTCCAGCCCTCTGATGAGAACAAAGGAAGCAGCGGAAACGGTTACATCCTCTATCCCGCAGTTGACAAAAGCCAGCCAGGGACCTATACCGTTAGGGGTATGCCTGCTGACACGGCCCTGGCATCTTCCCTGGACTGGAACCCGGCCACTTTCAGGGGTTTCTACTATTCCATAAACAAGAATGCCAATTACCTCAATGACGGCTGGGGTGAGAGGCTCTACTTCCAGGACGAAGAAGGCAGTGACAACGGACCTCTCGGGAACGATGAAGACCCTGACAACAATATCATCGATGATGGGGAACTTATCTACGCAATCACGCCTTACACCAGCACCTACAAGCTTGTTTCTGAACTCGGGCTTGATGCCGAGGATGTCCCTGCGGATGTAGGCGGCACCTGCTACTACGAAACCCCGTGGTTCAGCGTGCCCTACGTTGCCGTTGAAGGCGATGCCACCCAGCTTGCCAAGCTCGTGTACAAGCAGGGCGGAAGTGACAAAAAGAATGTTAGGGCCGGAGAGAGCTGGGACCTTGGCTCTGGGTACAGCATCAACGTAAACCAGGTCGATGTCGATGGTAACAAAGTCTGGTTCTCCCTGTGCAAGGACGGGGAAGAACTTGAGGACGGCATCATTGATGTTGACGGCACTGTCAAGAGCCAGACCTTCGTAGCTCGTGCTGATTTCGGTGATGATTCCGACCAGCTTTACTTCATGACCTACGTTGAGCAGGTCTTCCAGGGCAGTGTTGACTCCCTTGCTGTCTTCAGGTACACCTGGCTTATCGACACTGAAGATGTGTTTCTCATCTCCAGCGACGATGTCTACCAGGGCTTCAACGTTGATGTCGCCGCTGAAGACGGACTTGTTCTCTCCAATGACGATTCCATCACAATCGATGTTGAAGACGACCAGAAGACCTATTTCACCGACTCCTGGTATTTCCAGTCCTCTGACGAGGACAAAGGGACCGGAGGAAACGGTTACATCCTCTATCCTGCCTCCGACATAACACTCGAAGCTCCGGAAGATGAAGCCGAATCCGAAGAAGTAGCCGAATCCGACGAAACCGAGGTTATCGAACCTGCAGAAGACGAATCTGCCGAAGGTGAGTCCGGAGACGAGCAGGTTAAAGCCGAGTCCGAAGAAGAGGACGAATCCGAAGCTTCAGAACCTGCCAGTGAAGAGAAGTCTCCTGGTTTTGGCCTCCTCACAGCGATCTTCGGAATCTCTGCTGTTTGTTTCCTTGTGAGAAGGAAGTAACTTAAAGGAATGTAAGAAGAACTAATCCGTAAGAAGGATATATTCGGGAGAAGGATACTGAAATTTCCTTCTTCTTAATTTTTTAGCTGTTTCCCCCGTGATTTTATAGTTCGACCCGGCTTCTTTGAACTGGTTTCAATCAGGCCGGTATATTTTTTCATTCTTTTTATTTTGCTATTTCACTTTCTTTTCTTCACCCGGATTTTTTTCTTTCCCACGATTTTATCTTTATTTCTTCTCTTTTTCATTTTCTTTCTTCATTTTCCTTCTTTTCTTCTTCCCTCTTTTCCTCTTCTATATTTTTTATTCTGTTAACACACGTTTACGCCCGGTTTGCTTTTTTTAGATATTATTTTCTTGGTTTTTCGTTCAAATTAGTAAAACTTATAAATTATTGCAAATTATTTATTGCTACTTTAATTTAATTTGATGTTATCATGTGTTCATAATATCTATATTGTTATTATTCTGTGTATGGAATTCGATGAATGTGATGGTGTTGTTTCATGAATAGTCTGCCAAAAACCCTATATTTAATTCTGGCCGCTTTCACGGTTTTTTTACTCCTTGCCCCGGCAGGGATGGGGGCTTCCATACGGGGCCTCACTGTTGATACGAATGAAGCCTCAGCTGAGGAATTTTGCTGGGATGCAACTACCTTCGGTGCTTTTTGTTATCCCGTAAACAAGCATCAGAACTTTGTTAATGACAGCATCGCCTGGGGTGAACGTCTCCGGATTGAGGATATTGACATTACTCACGGAACCTTCGGTACTTCCGGCCCTTCAAACCATGTGCTTGACGAGGGGGAGCTGGTCTATTCCACCAAACAGTTCTGTTGCAAATACAAGCTTGTTTCCGAACTTGGCCTTAGCGGGGATAGCATTCCTGAAGACATGGGTTCCGCCTTCTACTGGAAACTCCCCTTCTTTGCAAAACCCTATATTGCCATTGAGAATGATGCCACCCAGCTTTCAAGTATTGTCTGCATGCAGGGTGGAAGTGACAAAAAAACCTTGAGAACCGGAGAGACCTGGGACCTTGGAAAAGGCTACACGCTTACAGTGCACCAGGTCGATGCCGAAGGGAACAAAGTCTGGTTCTCTCTCGAAAAGGACGGCGAGGAAATTGAGTCCGCTATTGTTGAGGCTGATGGCACTGTGGAAAGCCAGGCCTTTACCGCAACAGCCGACTTTGGGGATGGTAATGACCAGCTTTACTTCGTTACCTATGTTGATTCTGTCTTTATGGGCAGCGTTGATTCTCTTGCCGTTTTCAAATACACCTGGCTTGTGGACAAGGATAATGTGCTGGTGATCGAAAATGGAGATGAGTATCAGGGCCTTGAGGTAAAGGAGGCTTCCGAAACCGGACTAGTCCTCAAAAACCCGGATACTATCACTATCGATGTCGATTCCGACAAAAAGACCTACTTTACGGATTCTTGGTACTTCCAGACCTCGGATGATGGGAAAGGAACGGAAGGTATCGGCTATATTCTCTATCCGGCAATGGATCTCAGCAACCCGGGGACCTACAAAATTAGAGGGCTTACCCTTGACACCGGGATAAACGATGCGAGCAGTTTTGGCTGGGATGCAACTACCTTCGGGGCTTTCTGTTATCCCGTAAACAAGCATCAGAACTTTGTTAATGATAGCATCGCCTGGGGTGAACGCCTATGGATTGAGGATATTGACAGCACCCATGGTTCCCTGGGCACCTCCACTCCTTCAAACCACGTGCTTGACGAGGGAGAATTGGTCTATTCCACCAAACCGTTTTGTTGCAAATACAAGCTTGTTTCCGAACTTGGCCTTAGCGGGGATAGCATTCCTGAAGACATGGGTTCCGCCTTCTACTGGAAACTTCCCTTCTTTGCAAAACCCTATATTGCCATTGAGAATGATGCCACCCAGCTTTCGACTATTATCTGTATGCAGGGTGGAAGTGACAAAAAAACCTTGAGAACCGGGGAGACCTGGGACCTTGGAAAGGGCTACACTCTTGCCGTGCACCAGGTCGATACCGACGGGAACAAGGTTTGGTTCTCTCTCGAAAAGGACGGCGAGGTCCTCGAGTCCGCTATTGTTGAGGCTGATGGCACTGTGGAAAGCCAGGCCTTTACCGCAACAGCCGACTTTGGGGATGGTAATGACCAGCTTTACTTCGTTACCTATGTTGATTCTGTCTTTATGGGCAGCGTTGATTCTCTTGCCGTTTTCAAATACACCTGGCTTGTGGACAAGGATAATGTGCTGGTGATCGAAAATGGAGATGAGTATCAGGGCCTTGAGGTAAAGGAGGCTTCCGAAACCGGACTAGTCCTCAAAAACCCGGATACTATAACCATCGATGTAGATGCCGACAAAAAGACCTACTTTACGGATTCCTGGTATTTCCAGACCTCGGATGAGGGAAAAGGTACGAATGGTGGATACATCATCTATCCTGCAACGGATGTCACAATTGAGGCTGAACCAGCTCCCGAATCCGCAGAAAATGAGCTCGCAGAAGTAGAGATCTCTCCCGATGAAACGAATTCGACAGCAGATTCATCCGGATCAAAAGCCAGCCCTGCTCCTGAAGTCCGGGTATCCAATTCTGCTTCTTCCGAATCCGATGATGAAAGTTCGGAACAATCCCCGGGATTCGGGTTGCTGACCTGTATTCTGGGACTTTGTGCAGTTTTTGTAAGGAGGAAATAATTGTTTATTCATAATCTTTCCTTCTTTCTCCTTTTTTGATTCGTCATTTTTTGGTTTGAGTTCCGGTTCCTTTTTTATATAAATCTTCCCGCTTCCACAGGTAAAACCTATAAGGGTTGAACCCCATTTCTGATCTCTTCTTATTGAGAGTAAAATTGAAAAAACAAAATTGTTCTGAGAAATTATGAGCTGCGGTATTCGGAATGAAATTGTTGAGAATGATTTCTCTGAGGCAGGTAATAATAGCCGGCTCTCCAGGGCTGTTAGGGTAACGAAACTGGCGGTTTTTGTAAACGTTTCCCTTACTATTTTCAAGTTTGCGGCAGGAGTGCTTGGCGGCAGTGCTGCGATGGTTGCCGATGCGGTCCATTCCCTTTCGGATTTGCTGACTGACTTTGCGGTAATCCTGGGCTTCCAGGCAGCTGAAAAGCCCGAGGACAGCACTCACAATTACGGGCACGGTAAAATCGAGACCCTCGCTGCGGTGTTTGTGGGTCTGATGCTTTTTGCAGTCGGGTTTGAAATCTTCTTGTCCGGGCTGCAGAAGGTGCTCTCTGTTGCGGGGGGTGCCGAACTCTCCGCTCCGGGCTGGATTGCCTTTGCTGCAGCGGTAATCTCCATTTTCTCAAAGGAAGGTATGTATCGTTACACAATTAAATGTGCCCGGGACCTGGGGAGTAATGCGCTGGCCGCAAATGCCTGGCACCAGCGCTCGGATGCCTTTTCCTCAGTCGGGACTGCCCTTGGTACCGGAGGGGCTATACTGCTCGGGGGCAGCTGGGCAGTGCTCGATCCGCTTGCTGCTGTTGTCCTGAGTTTTTTCATTTTCAAGGTTGCAGGCGAGATCTTTTACAAAAACATAAATGAACTGCTGGAAGCTTCCCTGGACCCGGAGACCTGCTGCAAGATCGAAGGGCTCATAAGGTCTACTGATGGGGTTGTGGACTGTCATAAATTAAAAACCCGAAAAATAGGAAACGTCGTGGCTGCAGATGTCCATATTGAGGTAGACTGCAAGCTTAACATCGTTGAAGCTCATGATATTTCGACCCGGGTGGAAAAAAGGTTAAGGAAGGCCTGCGGCAATAACGGGTATTTTTCCATTCATGTGGAGCCTTTTCCGGATTCTGTACACGGCATGTTCCATCAGGGTACGGACCAGTAAAGGCTGGATATTTTTTCGTTTTTGAATTTGAGGTTTTCCCTATCTATTTTTATGCTTTTTCTGTTTTTTCTGTTTTTTCTGCTTTTATATCAGGAGCAGGGCAATAAATCCGCTCAGGAATATCCCGTCAAAGGTCCCCGCTCCCCCTATACTTGCAACAGGGGCGCCGAGGTTCTTTATTTTTCCCAGGTTCAGGAGGTCGGCTCCGATCAGGGTTCCCAGCACACCTCCCGTGTAGGCAGTTACAAAGCGGCACTGGTCGGCCAGGCATTCCGGCATCTGGAATACTGAAGTCAGGATAACTGCTGCAAAAGCGGCCGTAAGGGGGGGGAGCAGGGCAGGGGTTGCAATCCCTACTCCCCGGATTGGCTTTGCAACGGAATATGTTACAGCCGCTACGATTGCAATTCCTGTTCCTGCAAGGAGCAGGGAAGAGGGAAATTTTATGAGGAGATATGCGGAGATCAGGACCGGGATTACTGCCCCTCCGACATTTACGGCGAGCAGTGTTTCGCTCCTAACGAATTTGCGTACCGGAATCCTGTAGCTTACTCCAAAGCTCCGGACATAATTTTTCCTGACAACCGGAACGTCGGACTTGAGGGTTGCAACGGGCACGTTAACTCCGCTTCCCAGTAATGATAAAAGGAGGATCAGAAGGGCATCTTCCGCGGAAAAACCTATTTTCATGAACGTAGATATGAATACCCCGAGAAAGAGGGTGCCAAACCCGAACATTAAGATGATAATCAGAAGGATCAGGAACTTTAGGCTGAACGGGATATAAAACATTCTCCTCATGGATTTCCCTTCTTTTTGTTGATTGTGGGAATATATGGCATCAGTTATTATGAAGTGTACCAGTTATTATGATGCGGGTTGTTAATGGATTCCTGGGTTTTTCCAGAGGAATCAGAGGTATCTGGTCGCAGGCTGTACGGATTCGATGCAGATACTCTCTTTTCCGTCTTTGTAGATCCTGATTACTCCCCCTGACTCGGAAATGGTGATTGCGACTGCTACGGTATCTCTGCTTATGGCAGCTGCGGAAACGTGCCTTCCTCCCAGGCCTTTTTCAATGTCTATATTTTTTCCGTCGACGTCCAGGTAACGTCCTGCTGCGTGGATCAGGCCGCTTTCGTCCACCACGAAGATCCCGTCGAGCTGGGCAAATTCCTTTATTGATTCCCCGTTTTTCTTGTCCAGGACGTTTCGGTCACTTTCTTCCTGGCCTGCATAGGGGTTCAGGATCATCTGGTGGGAGCGTTTCAGCACTTCTTCGGAGTCACCTATTACAAAGGCAGTCCCTATTTTTTTTCCTTCCCTTCCCGTAACTGCGATGTCAAATGCAATTTTCAGGACAGCACTGATTACTTCGGGTTTGACCCTTTCCTCGCATTCCTTCATGGCTTTTATAAGGGGGTTTTCGTCCAGGTTGTGCACTATAATGGAACTGGAGTCCCGGGTCTCGATTATCCCTATAACAATTCCTTTTTTCAGTTCATCGAGCACGTATTCGATGGCAACGGCGTTTTGCAGGTGTTCGATGTTGCCGGCAGATTCCCTACTTAACTGGTCAATGAGCTCTCTTGCAGCGCCTTTCCCCTCTTTTCCGGTGGCGACCAGGTGGTCGATTATGCTTTTCGGGCGCATGGAGGTATAGTAGATCGGGATGTCGGTTTCAATCCCTTCAAAGCTCAGTTCGCCGGAAACCATTATTGCAGCGGCATCGAGTTCCCTGGCTATCCGGGTTGCCGCCTCTACGATTACGCGTGCTCTGTCCATTCGATCCTCTGCTTTTTTCGTTTTTCCACTCACACGATTTTTTTAGTTCCTAGCCCCATCTTGAGGTTGACATTATGCGGTGTCGAACCCTCTACTTAAATCTATCTCTTTCCATTATAACGTTATATCTACTACATTATAATTGTTATGTGGTGTCCACATTTTTTCCTTTCTGTCTTTTTCAATTATTTCCCTCTTTCTGTCTCTTTTCTTCCTGCCTGTCCCTTAAGCTTCACTGGGGGTGGAAGGTTTACAATGCGGCAGTAAGAGATTTTTCTCCGGGTTTTCCAGAGCTTTTGCATGGAAACTTTTTTCTTGTCTGTTTTTCTAATCTACATTGGTGAGATGCTTTGATCAGGACTTTCATAGCAGTTGAACTTGACCCGAATTTCAGGGAACAGATTCGGGAGATTCAGGCCAGATTTGCGGATTTTCCCCTGAAGTTAGTGGACCCCGAAATCGTTCATATCACTTTGAAGTTTCTGGGGGATGTGGAAGCATCAAAAATAACTTCCCTGGCTGATGCGCTTGATTCCATGATGTGTGAACCTTTCGAAGCCGGGATTGAAGGGGTCGGAGTTTTTCCCAAACCTTCGAACCCGAAGGTACTCTGGCTGGGGGGAGTCGGGAATTTTAAGGCTCTCCATGATGAGGTGGAGGCTTTGCTTGAGCCTTTTAAGTTTGAGAAGGATAACAGGGAATTTACCGCCCATGCAACCCTTGCCAGGGTGAAGTTTCTCAACAAGGACCAGAAAAAAGCCTTTTCGGCTATCCTTAAGGATTTGAAGGACCTGAAGTTAGGGAGCATGCGGGTGAACAGGATAATGCTCAAAAAGAGTACTCTTACTCCGGAGGGCCCTATCTACGAGATCATGCATACAGTTTACCTTGACTGAAATAAGAATCTGAAAACCGATCCTGGAATAATAATTCGAAAGTTGGTTCATGAAGTGTAAAACTAAAGTTGGTTCATGAAAATAAAATACAATCACATATAATACAATAATAACAAAATCCCGGAAAAGGCCCTGGAAAATTGGTTTACCAGGGGTAAAAATGAAAAAAAGGTAAATAGCCTCAGGCCTCGTATTCCTTGAAACCGCTGGAATACACGAGCCTGCGGTCTTCTGTTATTATCATACACTCAACGCCTTCCACAGTTTCGATCATTTTGAGTCCTTCTTTTTCCCCAAGCACAAACACAGCTGTTGCAAAGGCATCTGCATCAATCGCGTCTTTTGCGATCGCTGTGCTGCTTATAAGGCTTGTGGAAGGGTAACCGGTTCTAGGGTCCGAGATGTGGGACATCTTTGCGGATTCGTTAAAATAACGTTCATAATTCCCACTTGTTGCAACTGCCACATCCTCTGCTCTGATAGCCGTAACATATTCTTCGTTTTTATCGGGGTTCTGGAGTCCTACTATCCAGGCTGTGCCGTCGGGTTTCCTGCCTATGTACTTCCCGTCTCCTCCTGCGTTTACGAAGGCGTTTTCGATCCCGTCGGCTTCAAGGGATTCTATCGCCATGTCAACTGCATATCCTTTCGCAATTCCTCCTACAGCCATTTTCATTTCTGGCTGGAGGGTGACGTTTCCGTCTTCGATCCTGATCTCGGAATAGTTTACCAATTTAAGGGTTTCGTTAAGCTCATCGGGGGTCGGGGGTTCATAGGTTCCTCCGGGGCTGAACTTGCTTTTCCATAGGTCAAGTACCGGCTGTATGGTTATATCAAAGGCCCCGCCGCTTATTTCGGAATAATATACGGAACGTTCCAGCACATAGATAAAAGCCGGGTCAGCCCCCTGAAGTTCTGCCTCTTTATTCAGCAAGTTTAGCTGGCTATCTTCCTTCGAAGGGCTCATCAGGGAATCTACTTTTTCGATCTCTCCGAAAGCATTGTCTATGGCCTCATTGGCTTCATTTTCCTCTGAGGCATATACTGCAATTGTTACAGTGGTGTCCATGATGCTCCGGGTCTGTTGAAAAAGTTGAATTTCTTCTCCTTCTTCGGGGGCCGGATTTATGCAGCCTGATGCAAGGCTTACCGTTATGATTATCAATGCAAAAAATGCTGTGTACCTTGAATTCATGCTCTATCAGCTTCGATTATTTGTTTTTATAGTGTTTTTAATTTTCGATTTATTCAGGCTTAACCGGTACTCTTGAGACTCTATCCGGGGCTGGATCACGGATTTTATAAATAAGAGCGTAAAACCCCTAGGTCTTTAGCCTAGGGGATATAAGCGTAAACTTAACCCTGATTCCGTATATATATTTCTAAAGTTTCCCTGCTAACGTTCCCTATAGTGCAAGCAAAATACCCCTCACTCCCTAATGTATTTTCCTTTCTGTAGAATTGTTTCAGATATTGTTTTTGAGTTTTCCATAACATATGTTGTTAGCTGTTTTAACTTTCTTACTATTGAAAGTACGCCAATTTTAGGTTTGCTTTTTACAAGTAAATGGATATGGTCTTTGTCTGTTTCCATCTCTACAATTTCAAAATCTGAACTTTCAGAAATCAAATAGATTAAGTCTTTTAGTTCCTTATCTATTGGTTGCAGCAATTTTTTTCTATATTTGCATACAAAAATAATATGGTACATTAACAAAAATTTGCTATGAT